>CAZQZB010000001.1:0-160032 GCA_964597695.1 uncultured Thalassospiraceae bacterium
CGGAGCGCGACGGCGCGCTCATGCCGACGTGGCCTTGGTAAACGGTCTTGGTCAGATCGGCCCAAGAATTGGGCACCGGCAGTTTCTTGGCCTTGAGGTAGCGCGTGTTCCACATGAAGCCGTACCCCGACGCGGCGAAACCCTTGTAGTAGCCTTCCGGATCGTGGATCGGGAAGGAGCCAACCTTTTCCGGGATGCCTTTGACCTTGACGGTATATTTGACCAGCAGATCGTCGCCCTTCAGCACCTCGAAGGCGTCCGGGGCCGAGGCCCAGAACATGTCCGAGGTGTTGTTGGCGGCCGTCGCCTGCAGGTATTTGATGCCGGCGGTGGTCTTTTTCTTCAGCATTTCGACCTTGATTCCGGTCGCCTTGGTGAACGCCTTGCCGACGGTGACGGTGGTGTCGGGCGGATAAGACGTGACGATGACCAGCTTCTCCGCCGCCAGCAACTGCACCGGCCCCGCCATGACGGCAACGGCCAGGACCACGCCAGCGACAACTTGAACACAGCATTGCTTCGTGAATATCATTGATTTTAGTCCTCCATGGTTGATGTCCGTTTGATTACTTAAGGCCTGTGAACGGCGCCCGAAAAACTGGGTTCGGCCGGAACATCCCTGGGGCCACGGACAGGCTTCTTTTCACGGAACTGTCGTCGAATTGTAACATCATTCGGGGACAGTGTCCGACTCCTTTACCTGTCCGTCATCAAAAAATTCTTGACTGAATAGCCGAATAGCTCCAATCTTTTATTGAGAATGCGTCGCAATATCAACAATGCATAAACAGCGAACGAAATTGACAGACGAAAAGCCGAACGAGCAACCGAACGCCAGGGGAATAACCATAATGAAGCCCAGAATCACTTTGGCGGCAATGATACTCGGCGCCGCATCGGGAATGGCTGCCATGGCAACCGGCTCATCGGCTGCCGAGGTCAACCTTTATTCTTATCGCCAGCCGTTCCTGATGGACCCACTGCTTAACGCCTTCACCAAGGAGACCGGGATCAAGGTTAACATGGTGTATTTGAAGAAAGGCATGCTGGAAAGGCTCAAGGCCGAAGGCCCCAACAGCCCCGCCGACCTGGTCCTGACGGCCGACATCGGCAACCTCCATAACCTAGTCGAGGCCGGACTTCTTCAGTCCAGCAAGTCAAGCATCCTCGAAATCAATGTGCCGGCCCAGTTCCGTCATCCAAAAGGTCTATGGTACGGGTTGACGACGCGCGCCCGGATCATTTTTGCTCATAAAAAACGGGTCAAGCCGGGCGAGGTGACCACCTACGAAGATTTCGCCAAGCCCCACATAAAGGGCCGCGTCTGCACCCGGTCGGGAAAGCACGTCTACAACGTCTCCCTGCTGGCGTCGATCATCGCGGTAAAAGGCGAAGCCGTCGCCGAAGCCTGGGCCAGAGGCTTCAAGGCCAACCTCGCCCGCAAACCCCAAGGCAACGATCGCTCCCAGGTGAAGGCCGTGTACCAAGGCGAATGCGACGTGTCCCTGGGCAATACCTATTACATGGGAAAGATGGCAACCAACGAGAAGAAGCCCGAGCAAAAAAAATGGGCCGCCGCCGTCAATGTCATCTTCCCCAACCAAGGCGACCGCGGCACCCATGTCAACATCAGCGGCGCCGGCGTGGCCAAGAGCGCCAAGAACAAGGTCAACGCCATCAAGCTGATCGAGTTCCTGAGCGGCGACGCGGCGCAGAAGATCTACGCCGAGGACAACTTTGAATACCCCATCAAGGCGGGGGTCAAGCTGCACCCCATCGTCGCCGGCTGGGGAAAGTTCAAGGCCGACGAAACGTTCCTGTCCAAGATCGCCGAGCATCGTGTTACGGCGACCCGGATCATGGACAAGGTCCGTTTCGATAACTAAAGTACGGGCAGGTCCGGTGGGGGCGCGGGTTATCTTGCGCTTTCCCGGGCCGGCGTCTTATTTAGGGATTCCCCGGTGTCCTGGGACGAAGGGTTGAACTGATCGTGACGAGTGAAGCAACAACTGTTGGCATGCCCCCCCCCAGGGCCACTAGGGCCAAGAAGGAATTGTGGTCATGGGTCAACGTGTGGAGCATCGGAACCGTTATAATCGCAGCTGCGGTGATGGTACCGATTGTAGCGGTCATCTTCATCGGCCTGACGCCTAGAGATGATATCTGGTCGCATCTGGCCTCCACCGTTTTACCCTTATATATAAGCACCACTTTGCAGTTGATGATCGGCGTCGGCGTCGGCACCTTGACCATCGGGGTCGGCACCGCCTGGGTGGTCAGCACCTGCCGGTTCCCGGGTAAACGTCTCTTCGAATGGGCGCTGTTGCTGCCGATGGCCATGCCGGCCTATGTAATCGCGTATGTCTATACCGATATTCTGGAATACGCCGGCCCGGTGCAGGGTCTGTTGCGCGACATGTTTGGATGGACCACCAAACGGGAATACTGGTTCCCGGAAATCCGTTCGATCGGTGGCGCCGTTTCGATGATGACCCTGGTTCTGTACCCTTATGTCTATCTGCTGTCGCGCGCCGCCTTCATGGAACAGTCAGTTTGCGTGCTGGATGCCAGCCGGGTCCTGGGCCGCGGCCCATGGCGGAGCTTTTTCTCCGTTGCCCTGCCGCTGGCCAGGCCGGCTATCGTCGTCGGCGTTTCGCTGGTGCTGATGGAAACGCTGAACGATTTCGGGACGGTGGATTTCTTTGCCGTCAGCACCTTCACACTCGGCATTTATGACGTATGGTTGAACATGAACAACGTCGCCGGCGCGGCACAGCTGGCCGGGCTGCTGCTTTTTTTCGTGGTATTCCTGGTGCTGGCGGAACGGTTCGCCCGGCGCAGGCAACGCTTCCACCACACCTCATCTAAATACAAGGCCTTACCCGGATATGAACTGGAAGGCTGGGCGCGCCGCCTGGCGACCATCGGCTGCGCGGTGCCGGTTGTGTTCGGTTTCGTCATGCCGGCGGCGGTGCTGGGCAGTTTTGCGGTGATCCATTTCGAAGACGCCGCCAAAGCCGAAGTGCTTCGCTACGCCGGAAACAGCGTCCTGCTGTCGGCCTTGGCCGCGTTTCTTGCCGTCGCCATCGGTATTTTCATGGCCTACGGCGTGCGGCTTCGGAAGGAAAAATTCGTAACCTTCATGGCCCGTTTTGCCAGCCTGGGCTACGCCGTTCCCGGTTCGGTCCTGGCCGTCGGCGTGCTGGTCAGCCTAGGCGGCTTGGACAACGGCATCGACGGGTTCATGCTCCAAAATTTCGGGGTTTCGACGGGGCTTCTGTTCAGCGGCACCATCGCCGCCGTGACCTTCGGTTACCTGGTCCGGTTCCTGGCCTTGTCCTTTGGCAGCGTCGAGGCCAGCCTTGCCAAGATCACGCCAAGCATGGACGGCGCCGCGGCCAGCCTGGGCCACGGCCCGTTCGGCACACTTAGGCGCATCCATATTCCACTGATCCGGGGCAGCGTGCTGATGGCGGCCATGTTGGTCTTTGTCGATTGCATGAAGGAACTGCCGATGACGGTGATCCTGCGACCATTCAATTTTCACACCCTAGCGACCTATGTGCACCAATTCGCTTCCGACGAACAACTTGGCGAAGCGTCCCTAGCGGCGCTGGCCATCGTCGGTTTTGGCATTTTGCCGGTGATTATGCTTAGCTTCGCCATAACCCGGTCCCGTCCGGGACATACAGAGGGGGATCAAGCGCCGTGAAGGGGCTGCATGTCATCGGCGTTTTTCACGCCTACGAGGACAATCAGGTTCTCAAAAACGCGTCGCTGATGATCCCGGCTGGCGAGTTGGTTTGCCTGCTGGGGCCATCAGGGTCCGGCAAGACCACGCTAATGCGTCTTTCCGCCGGGCTGGAACGGTTGCAGCAGGGAAAGATCCTCATCGGCGACGAGGTCGTCGCCGACCCCACAAGGCACGTGCCGCCCGAACACCGGGGGATCGGGCTGATGTTCCAGGATTATGCCCTGTTCCCTCACCTTTCCATCATCGACAACGTGACCTTCGGCCTGTTCGGCCAACCCCAGGACCAGGCTCGCCGCCGGGCCATGGACATGTTGGAACAGGTGGGCATGGCGCAGTACGCCACAAACCATCCCCATATGTTGTCGGGTGGTCAGCAACAGCGCATCGCCCTAGCCCGCGCGCTCGCCCCGAAACCGAAGGTCTTGCTGCTGGATGAGCCGTTCTCGGGTCTCGACACCAACATGCGCGGACAAATCCGCGAAGAGACGCTCACCGTCCTCAAAAGCAGTGGCGTCGCCACCTTGATGATCACCCACGACCCCGAAGAAGCGATGTTCATGGCCGACCGGATCAAGATTTTGGGCTTAGGCGGCAGTATTCTCCAGTCCGGCCGGCCCCATGAAATCTATTACCATCCGAGGCACGAATTCGTCGCCAAGCTGTTTGGCCTGATGAACCGGTTCGAAGGCGTTGTCAAAGGCGAGTGCGTCGAAACCCCCTTGGGAAAGATCCACGCCAAGGGCCTTGGCGAAGGCCAGCCGGTGGAGGTTCTGGTCCGTCCCGAAGGCGTGACGCTGGAAAGCGACAGCGACAACGGCACCCCCGTCGATGTAATTTCCACCCACCTGCTGGGGCACGATAATATCGTTCGCGTGCGGCTGACGGAAGAAGCCGGAGATGAAAACGGGAAAGAACTTTACGTTCGCATCCACCACACCTTCGAGCCCGAATTGAGCAAACGGATTGCAGCCGGTGTTGATCCTGAATACGCTTTTATTTTCCCTATGGACTATTTGGGTGGCGTGGCCGGAGCCGGATACACGGCGTCGCCCCAACCCGAGGCGGCGGAATAAGCGGCCTTCCTGTGAGGTAGCGGATTCGCCGTAAATAGGGTATCAAGGGATTCGTTGTCATCTTGCATCGGCTTCGAAAGATCGACACCCGATATCAGGTGCTCCCGACTAGTGTCTCTACGCCTGGTTCGAGCACGGATAGAGGGACTTCCTTTTCCGCCTCGTCCCATTGGAGAAAATTGAAATGGTAGAGTTGACCCCTTCATTCATGTTGGAATACGAGTCCCTGGATAAGGATCATCAGCACCTCGCCGACATCGTCAACCAGATCACCAAAGCGATCGACGATGACGAGGCGGAGAAATGCGAAGGTCTGGTCGGCGATTTCGTAAAATCGGCCAAGGAACATTTCGCTAACGAGGAAGCGTTGCTGGTCAAAGTCGGCTATCCCAACGTCAAAAAACACCAGGACCATCACAAGAGTCTGAACACCCAGTTGGATCACATGATCGAATTCGCGGAAATGGCCGGGGAAAACCAGATGGCCCGTGATAGCCTGCGTAAGGAATTGGTCTTTTTCCTGATGGATGACGTCATCACCGCGGATATGGAGTTCAAGAACTTCATCGAAGAAAAGGCGACAACGGAAAAGGCCTGATCGACCGCACCATGGTACCGGTTTCCGAAGTTGAGAAATACGCCCGGGTCCGCAAAAAAACGGTCGAAACAGAGGTTCGGGGCATGGGGGCCGATAATCAGGTTTCTCTTTGGCAAAACCGGGACCGGAAAAGCCATCCGAGCGATATCGCCCGGTTTGTTTACGTTAGAGCGATTTCATTTGCATGGAATTCGCTCTAAACGGCTTTTCCTTCGGTTCGGAGACCTGCGCAGGGCTCACGGGGTGACATGACGATCTCCGGCACATCCACCGGCATTTACGCCTTCACTGACGACGGCAGTGCCGACACGATGGTTGCCAAAGCCGAACTCGACCCGTTGGCGGCCGTCGATGCCACCATCACTAGAGCGAATTCCATTAAATTGGATTCGCTTTAGGTTTTGCCCAAGAACAAGGGAAATTCAAAAAGGCGGGATCGTTACATTCCGGTGACGAGAAAATAGATCACGGCGGCCGCAATCAGCCCGCAGCAGACGATCCCAATGAGTGGATGCAAGGCGCTTTTGGGTTCGGCGGCTCCGGCGGTGGCTATTTTTTCATCGGCGGGCGTTTGATCGACGATTTCCTTAAAACTTTCGAAGAACTGCCCGGCCAGCCTCTTCGAGGTCCCCTCGATCAACCGGCTGCCCAATTGTGCCAGCTTGCCGCCCACATCGGCGTTCACCTGGTAGCTCATGACCGTCGCGGTGCCATCCTCGGTAAGTTGGACCTTGGCGCCACCCTTGGCGAACCCGGCGGTTCCCCCCTGACCCTGGCCGGTAATGGAATAGCTCTCGGGCGGATTGAGATCGTGCAGGGTCACCCCCCCCTTGAAGGTCGCCTTGATGGGCCCCACCTTGGCGACGACCGTAGCCGTGAATTTGGTATCCGAAGTTTTTTCCAGGTCCTGGCAGCCGGGAATTGCCTGCTTGAGGACCTCCGGGTCGTTGAGCGCGGCAAACACGGTTTCGCGCAGCGCATTGATTCGTATTTCGCCCTTCAGTTTCATGGTCGAGGTTTCCTGGTCATTGTTTTTTGGGTTTCAAGGGCTGGGGTTGTAAGCGCGTGCCTAGTGGGACCGTGCCTGAAAATTTAGGCGATCAGCGTTTGATAGGCCTCGGGCGTATCGATGTCGCGGACAAAATAAGGACTTTGCATGGCCACCCAAGCAACAAGATCGGGATTGTCTCGAATCAGGTTGCGGGGCCCGAATTTCATATCCTGTTCAAGCACTTCGCCTTTAAGGTTCGCCGGCAAAAGGATCGGGTTCCCCCGTTCCCCGTTTACCGTCGGAACGGCGATCTTGCCCGCCGAAATCGCAATGGCGGCCAGGAGAAAAGCGCGGTAGTCCTCCGCCGCCAGCAGCGGCTGATCGGCGAGACAGATCATCACCGCTTTTGCATCAGGGGAAACGGCGGTGAGACCGACATGAACCGATGTCATTTGTCCGTCCTGGTATTGGGGATTATCAACGGTCCGGCACGGCAGGGGGGAAAGCGCGTCCGCAACCGCTTGGCGATGGTGTCCGAGGACGGCAACCAGTTCCCCGACACCGCTATCGAGAATGTTCTTGGCGGTTCTCTGGACCATGGGTGAACCGTCGATTTCCAGGAGCAGCTTGTTAGCAGTCCCCATGCGTTGGGACATGCCGGCTGCAAGCAAGACGGCGGAGACCGCCGGTAAGAACGCTTGGTCGGTAACGCGCATTTTATCTTGTTGTTTGCTCATGCGACACGTTCCTTTTCCGCCGAACCGGCCACCGCGTTCCCGGCCCCGTTTTTCGCACGCAGGCCGCCGAGATTGAGGGAATGGGCCAGTATTCCGCCCTCGGCATCCACCAGTGATACGGGCCCGAACTTCATTCCCCGTCCTTCTTTCGCATGACTGAGACGATCTCAGCCAAGATCGAGATGGCGATCTCGGCCGGGGACCGGGCGCCGATGTCGAGCCCGATGGGCCCGCGTATGCCTTCCAGAGACGCCGGGGGGATGCCGTCCTTCTCCAGCCTCGCTAGGCGCCCGGCATGGGTTTTACGGCTTCCCAGGGCACCAACATAGAATGCCCCCGATTGAAGCGCTGCCTTGAGGGCCGGATCGTCGAGTTTGGGATCATGGGCCAGGGTAACGACGGCTGACCGCGAATCCAGCCCCTGATCCCTCAAGGCTTCTTCCGGCCACTCGGTTTTGATGTCGACGTCCGGAAACCGGTAATTCGCGGAAAAGGCCTGGCGGGGATCGATCACGGTGACGGAAAAACCTGCCAGTTCCGCCATGGGCACGAGGAATTGGGCAATATGGACGGCCCCGATCACAACCAGACGCCAGGAAGGCGAATAGACGCGAAGAAAATAATCGCCGCCCTTGTCCTCGACAGTAGCGATCCGATCATTGGTGGCGGCATCCAGAATATGGCACCGTAGATTTTCGGAGACCGGCATATCGCCTTTGACTTCACCGTCCAGGAAAAGCGCCTTGTCGCCATCTTCAAGGCGGGTCGCGACGACACAGGCTTGCCGCCTTGATACCGCGTCGCAGGCATCCGCCCAAACCTGGCGCCAGGGATTGAAAGGTTCCACGAACACCCGAACCTTCCCGCCGCAGGCGAGCCCCACTTCCCAAGCCATTTCGTTCGTTACGCCGAACTCGACAAGCTTGGATTTTCCAGCGGCCATCACTTCTTGGCCTTCGTTGATGACCGCGCCTTCGACACATCCGCCGGAAACGGAGCCGACCATCTCGCCTTTTGAATTGATCCCCAGGTGGCTGCCGACGGGACGCGGGGACGAACCCCACGTGGACACGACGGTCGCCAAGGCGGTTTGGAAACCGTCGTCTTGCCACGCGATCATCTGCTCGATGACGGCTTCGGCGTCCGAATTTCCGAACCGCCCCGATACTTTTGTCATCCCCAATGTCCCTAACCGTTAGCCACCCAATTTCAACGACAAACGCCATTTCTTTACGAAAGCATTATCCCCGTTGTCTAGCAAGTGAGGGTTAGAAACCTGAAACGGGAAAACGCTGGGCGGCGAGTTCCCCTTGGGGAGCAACTTCCGGTTATTGGGGGCCTCTTTGGTGAATATTCGGAGACCGCCTAGAAGACGACGACGCTGCGAATGCTTTCTCCGCTGTGCATTAGATCAAAGGCCTTATTAATGTCGTCCATGGGCATTTGGTGGGTGATCAGGTCGTCGATATTGATCTTTCCGTCCATGTACCAATCGACGATCCCGGGCACGTCCGTGCGACCATGGGCGCCGCCGAAGGCCGTTCCCCGCCACACCCGCCCGGTGACCAGCTGGAAGGGCCGGGTCGAGATTTCTTGGCCGGCGCCGGCGACGCCGATGATGGTGCTTTCCCCCCAACCCTTGTGGCAGCATTCCAATGCCTGGCGCATGATGTCGACGTTGCCGATGCACTCGAACGAATGATCGGCGCCACCTTTGGTCAGGTCGACCAGGTACGGCACCAGATCATTTTCCACTTCCGCCGGGTTGACGAAGTGGGTCATGCCGAATTTCTCGGCTATGGCCTTGCGGTCCGGATTGATGTCAATGCCGACGATCATATCGGCGCCGACCATCCTGGCGCCCTGGACGACGTTGAGGCCGATGCCGCCGAGGCCAAAGACGATGACGTTATCACCGGACTGAACCTTGGCCGTGTTGATAACGGCGCCGATGCCTGTCGTCACGCCGCATCCGATGTAGCAGACCTTGTCGAACGGCGCGTCGTCCCTGATCTTGGCCAGCGCGATTTCGGGCACCACGGTGAAATTAGCGAACGTCGACGTGCCCATGTAGTGGAAAATCTTCTCTTGGCCTAAGGAAAACCTCGACGTGCCGTCGGGCATCAGCCCCTGGCCCTGGGTGCCGCGGATCGCCTGGCACAGGTTGGTCTTGCCCGAAAGGCAATATTCGCACTCACCGCATTCGGGCGTGTAGAGGGGGATGACGTGGTCGCCCTTTTTCAACGTCTCGACCCCCTTACCCACATCGACCACGACGCCGGCGCCCTCGTGGCCCAAGATGGCCGGGAACAGGCTTTCCGGGTCCTCGCCGGAACGGGTGAACTCGTCGGTGTGGCAGATGCCCGTCGCCTTGATCTCGACCAGGCACTCGCCTTCCTTGGGGCCTTCCAGATTCACGGTTTCGATGGCAAGCGGCTTGCCGGCCTCAAAGGCGACGGCGGCGCGTACGTCCATGATGTCCTCCCTTTCTCCGACGGACTCTAATTTTACGGTTTCTTATGCCACATTAGGGCCCTCAAAAAATTTGTTACGGCGCCGGTAAGCGAGAAAGATGTTCCGAAGACCGGTTATGGTGTGTGAGAGTTTAAGGTCTAAAATTCCTTCATTAAGGTGTCGGGTTGGATCTGGGGGAAATGGCCGCATCGGGCTCAAAAAAGGTGGTGATCGCCGCGTTCGTCGGCAACTCCCTTATTGCCATAACCAAGTTCGCCGCGGCCACGGTTACCGGCAGTTCGGCGATGTTCAGCGAGGCCATTCACTCCCTCGTTGATTCCGGAAATCAGGGCCTTTTGCTCTATGGCATGAAACGCGCCGCAAGACCTGCTGATGAAGACCATCCTTTCGGGTACAGCCGCGAAATCTATTTCTGGACCTTCGTTGTCGCCGTCTTGATTTTCTCTATCGGTGCCGGCGTCTCTCTTTACGAAGGCGTCAAGAGGATCATGCACCCCAGCCCCATCGAGCATGCCTTTGTGAACTACATCGTCCTCGGCATCGCCTTCGTGTTCGAGGCCGGGGCCTGGTGGGTAGCTTTTCGCGAGTTTCAGCGATTGAAAGGACCGGGCGGCTATTTCGAGGCGGCACGGATCAGCAAGGACCCGGCGGTCTTCACTGTGCTGTTCGAGGATTCCGCGGCGTTGTTGGGGATTATCGTCGCCTTTATCGGAATCGCGCTCGGCCAAGCGATGGAACTGGAGTGGATGGATGGCGCCGCTTCGGTGTTGATCGGCGTCATCCTCGCCCTGGTCTCCGCCTTTCTGGCCTACGAGTGCAAGGGGCTCCTGATCGGAGAAAGCGCGAGCCGGCCAGTGGTTGAAAGCATTCGGGCCCTGGTCGGCGAGCACGCAGGAAAGGTCTCCATTAATGAACTTCTGACCATGCATCTCGGGCCGGATGATGTGCTCGTCAACATGAGCCTAGATTTTGACGACGGATTGTCCGCAGCCGACGTGGAGGTTTTGGTCGGCGAACTGGAGAAAAAAATCAAGGACACCCACGGCCAGGTCACGCGAGTTTTCATCGAAGCCCAAAGCTTTGCTGCTCATTCCCGTCAGTGAGGGGGCCCTGCCGCCACCTTCCCCCTACCGTGATCGCAGCTTGGGATCGAGGACGTCCCTGAGACCGTCGCCGAACAGGTTGAAGCCGAACACGGCGAGGCTGATGGCGACGCCGGGCCAGATCGCCACCCAGGGCGCGCTTTCGGCGTATTCTTCGGCCCCGCCCTGTAGCATCAGGCCCCAGGCCGCCGTCGGCTCCTGGACGCCCAAGCCTAAGTAGCTCAACGACGCTTCAAGCAGGATCGCGTGCCCGACGAAAGTGGATAACATGATCAGGAACGGCGCCATGACGTTGGGCACCATGTGGCGGAGGATGATCCGTACATGGGTGAATCCCAGCGCGCGGGCCGCGTCGACATAGGGAATTTCGCGAATGGCGAGGGCGTTGGACCGCACCACCCGGGCGCATTGCGGGATGAACGGGATGGTGATGGCGATGACGACGTTCTGGATGCCGGTACCCAGGGTGGAAACGATGACGAGCGCCATGATGATCAACGGAAAGGCCATGAAAACGTCCATGACCCTCTGCATCAGCAAATCGAAACGGCCCCCGAAATAGGCGCTGGCGACACCCAGAACTAAACCAAGAATGGCCCCAGTGAACGCCGCAACCAAACCGACGAACAATGCCGTCCGCGCCCCGTAGATGATGCGGGTCAAAATGTCACGGCCGAATTGGTCGGTGCCCAGATAGAAGGGGTCCCCGGGAGGCAGCAGCATGTTTTCGAAGTCGTTCAGTTCCGGGTCGAAGACGGTAATGAAATCGGCGAAGATAGTCATCAGAACCATGGAAATGACGATGCCGGCGCCAGCGGCCCCCAGCGGCTGGCGGCGGATAAGCCCGCCCATGACCGATAGCCATGGTTTCCTGGCAATCGGTTCCTCGAATCCAGTCTCGACCTTGTTTTCGCTTACGGAGACCATCCAGCGCTTTTTTCTTTGTTCATTTGTGTTTGCTTGGCCCCTGCCCGACGCCCCGAACAGGGGCTCCTATGTCTATAGACGCTAACGGGCGTGCCTTCAACCCGCCCAGTTCACCATGGCCTGGAGCAAAACGTCGGCGCCGTTGGCCAGGTCCTCGGGTTTAGCATTTTCTTTCTCATTGTGGCTGATGCCGTTTTCACAGGGAATGAAAATCATCCCCGTCGGCGCCAGAAGAGCAATGTTGCAGGCGTCGTGGCCGGCGCCGGAATGGATGTCGCGGTGCGAAAGCCCTAACCCTTCGGCGGCGTCGCGGACCGCCCCGACACAGTCCTTATCGAACACCACCGCCGCAGATTTGTCGATGACCTCAATTTCCAACCCCAAACCGTCGTTGCCCGCAACGTCCTCACAGGCGCCCCGCATCTCTCCTTCGATCGAGTCCAGCGTCCTGTCATCGGGATGGCGGGAGTCGATGATAAAGACGCAGCCGCCGGGGACGGTGTTCCTGGAATTGGGGCTGACGGTTAAATCGCCGACGGTAATCACCGGCCGCGGTTGGAAGCGGTGGGTGACGGCGTTCAACCCGTCCACCATCCTGGCCGCTCCCAACAGCGCGTCGCGGCGGCGCTCCATGGGCAGCGTGCCCGCGTGGCCTTCTTCGCCCTTGACCGAGACCCGAAAGCATCGCCTGGCCTGGGCGCCCAGCACGACCCCGATGGCCGTCCCCGAGGCCTCCAAAACCGGGCCTTGTTCGATGTGGGCCTCGAAATAAGCTGCCACCGGGCGGTTGTGCGCCGGTTCAGGACCGGCGTAGCCTATCGTCTCCAGCGCCTCGCCGATGGTGACGCCGTCCGGGTCGCTGACGCCAAGCGCCCAGTCCTGCTTGTACTTGCCGCCAAAGACGCCCGACGCCACCATGCCAGTCTCGAAGCGGCAGCCTTCTTCGTCGGTCCAGACGACGACCTCCAAGGGGGCCACGGTCTCGATGCCGAGGTCGTCTAGGGTACGAAGAACCTCCAGCGCCGCCAGCACCCCGAATACGCCGTCGAAGCGCCCGCCCAAAGGCTGGGTGTCCAGGTGGCTGCCGGCGAGCACCGGCGGCGCCTCGGCGTCGGTGCCGGGGCGGCGGGCGAAGATATTGCCCATGGCGTCGATACGGGACGCGAAACCGACATCCCGGCACCAGGAAACAAAAAGATCGCGGGCCTCTTTGTCGAGCGCCGTCAGGGCTATACGGCTTGAGCCGCCCCCAGGGGTAGCGCCGATCTCGGCCATCTCCATCAGACCTTGCCAGAGCCTGTCTGCGTTGACGCGGACCTCGGCGGCCTTGTTCACGTCCCCTCCCCGGCCCACTCGTAGAGCCAACGGGCACATCCCAGCACCTGGGCGTCGGCGCCACGGCGGCCGATCACCTGGACGCCTATGGGCATGCCGTTGGCGCCTTTCAGCAACGGCACCGAGACCGACGGTACCCCCATCAGGGTCCACAGGCCGTTGAAAATGTTGTTGCCGGTGGAGTCCAGGCCTTGGAGCGCCTCGCCGGCGGAGGACGGGGTCAGGATAGCGTCGTAATGGTCGAAAAGCCTGTCCAGCGCTTGGGCCTGGGCCTCGGCCAAGCCAAGGGCGCGGATATAATCGGCGGAAGGAATGGCATTCCCCTTTGCCACCCGTTTCAGGGTTTCAGTACGCATCTTGTCGGGCGTCTTTTTTGCCGCCTCGCCCAAGTTAGCAGCGATGTTAGCGTGCATGACGGTTGAGTGGCACGAGATCACGTCAGCGAATATGCCTTCCAGTTCAACTTCCTGGCCCCAGTCGTCGAGTCTTTTGATGAAATCCTCGAAGACGGCCGCCATATCGTCCTCCGCTTCCCCCCAGGCCGGACCCCGGACGAAGGCAAAGCGGCAATTTTCAGGTCCGCCACCAGCCAGCACTGCAGTCAAGTCGAGGCCCGGCGAGGCTAGCATGTCCCAATCGCCGGGGTCATGGACCATCAACGCATCGGCGATTAAGCCTAAATCTTCCACATGGCGCGCAAAAACGCCGACGGTATCGAGGCGGCGCGCCAACAGGCTCATGCCGGTGCGCGGGATCGAGCCGTAGGTCGGCTTGTATGCAAAGATGCCGCAAAAAGACGCCGGACGGATCATCGAGCCGCCGGTCTGGGTACCGACGGCCAACGGCACCATGCCATCGGCGACCGCCGCCGCCGAGCCCGACGAAGAGCCCCCGGGGGTGCGCGTCAGATCGTGCGGGTTGGCGGTCTTGCCCGGCGCCGAGAGGGCCCACTCCGTGGTCACCGTCTTACCCAGGATTACCGCGCCTGCCTGGCGCAACAGCGTCACTACCGTCGAATCGTCCAGCGGTTGGCGGCCTGCGTAAAGGGCCGAGCCGCATTCGGTCGGCATGTCGGCGGTATCGAAAATGTCCTTGATGCCGACTGAAACGCCGTGCAGCGGGCCCAAGGCCTCGCCGGCGGCCTTTTTAGCGTCTAGCGCCCGCGCTTGGGCCAGCGCCATTTTCTTATCCAGGAAGGCCCAGGCTCCGACACCATCTTCGCGTTCGGAAATGCGCTCCAGGCACGTCTGCGTCATATCTTCGGCCGTGAATTCCCCGGCGGCCATGGCGGCGCCGGCGGCGGTGGCGCTGAGCGCCCTGAGTTGGGGTTCGGGTACTGTAATTGGCTGGTACTCCTTTATTTCACTATTTTATTTCACTATTTATATATTGTATACAATTACGCCTTGCCGGCGGCGAGACTTCCCTGCGGCCGGGGGCGGGTATTTTACGACAGGCCCCGCCATTACGAAATAGCAACGGGGTTTTCCGTGCCGACAAGCGCCCCCAAGGCCGCCGCCCGCAAGAAGGGTCTCGATGCCTCTCTTGGCGAATTCGTGCTCGGAAAGCTCCGGAGCGCCATCCGCGAAAGGCGGTATCAACCGGGCCAGCGCATCCGCGAGGTCGAAGTCGCCGGGTGGTTAGGGGTTAGCCGGACGCCGGTCCGCGAGGCTTTCCAGCGGCTGCAGGCGGACGGGCTTTTGCAATTGACGCCCTGGCGCGGCGCCCAAGTCGCCGAGTTGGACCGGGCCCAGGTGGTCGAGCTTTACGCCATGCGCCGGGTGCTGGAAGGAACTGCCGCCGGGCTTGCCGCCGAAAACGCGTCGAAATCGGAAATCGGTTTTCTTTTCGAACTGTTGAAAAGGGAGCGGACCGCCGGGCCGAACCCGGCGCGCCTGGCCGAGAACAACCGACTATTCCATGAAGCCCTCTACGGGGCCGGCCACAACCGGTACCTGCTCGCCACATTGAACGCGCTCGCCGACTCGCTGGTGCTGCTTCGATCAACCACCTACGAGGTGCCGGGCCGGGCAGAGGCGGCGCGTCGGGAACACGTCTCGATCGCCGAAGCCATCAAAAGGCGCAACCGGAAAGCAGCTGAAAAGGCTGCGCGGGCTCATATCGCCGTGGCCGAAAAGGCTCGCCTCGAACTTTTGTTCGGCGGTTGAGAGGGCATCCGCCGGGCCGTCCGGGCCGGGAGGCAGCCTGGCCCGGGATTAGCCCGAGGTAAGGTAAGATCATCATGCAAGTATCCAACTTCGATTTCGACCTGCCACCCCGTTTCATCGCCCAAAGACCGGTGGCGCCCAGGGACCAGGCACGCCTGTTGGCAGTCGCCCGCCGATGCCGGGACTTGGGCATCGGCGATTTGCCGGGGTTGATCGGGCCCGGCGACGTCATGGTCTTCAACGACACCCGGGTCATCCCGGCGCGCCTAAAGGGCCGCAGGGAACCGGCCGGCGGCCTTGTCGAAACGACACTGATCAAGTCCGGGGGCGGGAGCTGCTGGCAGGCGTTGGCGCATCCGGCCCGCAGGCTCAAACCGGGGGACGTTATTACCTTTGGGCCTGATTTGGCTGCCGAAGTCGTGGCCAAAGGCGAGGGCGGTGAGGTGACGCTCCGCTTCCCCCTAACCGACCAAGAGTTGATGGCGGCGCTCGAAACTCACGGCATCATGCCGTTGCCACCTTATATTAAGCGCCAACCCGGGAGCGACGCCAGGGACCTGGGCGATTACCAGACGCTTTTCGCCGCAAGGCCGGGCGCCGTGGCGGCGCCGACGGCGGGGCTGCATTTTACGCCGGCGCTCCGGGACGCGGTCGAAAAAGCCGGCGTCCAACTAGTGCCCGTGACGCTGCACGTTGGCGCCGGCACCTTCCTGCCGGTGAGGACCGCCGACACCAAGGACCACCAGATGCACGCCGAATGGGGCGAAATCACCGCCGCCACGGCGGATGCCGTCAACGCCGCTAAAATCGGGGACGGACGCGTCATTGCCGTCGGTTCGACGGTGCTTCGGCTCCTGGAGGCGGCGGCCGGCGACGACGGACGTCTCGGGACGTTCTCCGGCGAAACGGATATTTTCATCACTCCCGGTTACCGGTTTAGGATCGTCGATGCAATGTTGACGAATTTTCACTTGCCGCGATCGACTTTGTTCATGCTGGTGTCCGCGTTTTCGGGATTGAGCCGAATGAAAGCAGCCTACGAACACGCCAAGGCCGTTGGGTATCGGTTTTACTCCTACGGCGATGCCTGCTGGCTTGAGCGCCACCAAGAAGTGGGGATGGACGAATGAGCGGCCTGACCTTCGAGGCGTTGAACACCGACGGCGACGCCAGGACCGGCAGCCTGCTGACCGCCCACGGCGCCATCGACACGCCGGCCTTTATGCCCGTCGGAACCGCCGCGACGGTCAAGGCGATGACCCCCGAAGCGGTGGCCAAAACCGGTGCCCAGTGCATCCTGGCCAATACCTACCACCTGATGCTAAGGCCCGGGCCAGAACGCATCGAAGGTCTGGGCGGTCTGCACACGTTCATGAACTGGCCGGGGCCGATCCTGACCGATTCGGGCGGCTATCAGGTGATGTCCCTGGCCAATCTCAGGGAGATGGACGAGGACGGGGTCGAGTTCCGCTCCCACTTGGACGGCTCGGTCCATAGGCTGACGCCTGAAAGCGCGATCGAAATCCAGCGCCTCCTGGGTACCGACATCGCCATGGTGCTGGACGAATGCACGCCGCTAGACGCCTCCAAGGACGAAGTGGCAAAATCCATGCGGCTTTCCTTGCGCTGGGCCGAGCGCTGCAAAAGAGCCTACACGGGAACGGACGGGCATGGGCTTTTCGGCATCGTCCAGGGCGGCATGCATGGGAATCTCAGGGCCGAATCGGCGGAAACCCTGACCGGCATCGGCTTCGACGGCTATGCGGTGGGCGGCCTTTCCGTCGGCGAGAGCCGGGAAACCATGTTTCGGATACTTGACGATTCGGTTCCGTTACTACCCGAGGACCGCCCGCGTTACCTGATGGGGGTTGGCAAGCCGGCCGACATCGTCGGCGCGGTCCGGCGCGGCATCGATATGCTCGACTGCGTGCTGCCGACACGCTCGGGACGCACCGACCAGGCCTTCACCCGGACGGGCGCGTTGAATATGCGCAACGCCCGACACAAGGACGACCCCAGGCCGCTGGATGAGGCATGTGCGTGTCCGGCGTGCAAAAATTACAGCCGCGCCTATCTACACCACTTGGTGATGGCGAAGGAGATCCTGGGCGCCATGCTGCTTACGTGGCACAACCTGCATTACTATCAGGACCTGATGGCAGAAATACGCAAGGCCATTAGCGAGTGCGCCTTGGACGCCTTCGAGGCGGCCTTTAATGAAGAGCAACAAGAGACGCGAATTAGAATTTCTATTGATATAAATTCTAGTTAATACTAGTTAAATTACAGTTTTGATATAATTTTCAATAAAATAGGAATTTTCATGCGCCAGTGGGCGAAGCGGCTAAAAGAGGGGTTAAGGCAATCCGGCTGGACCAAGACCGAATTGGCGCGCCGTTCGGGGGTCAACTACGACAGCCTAAACAAGTATCTCGCCGGCAAGGTCGAACAGCCCCGGGGCGATAGTCTTCCCCGGCTTGCAGAATCCTTAGGCGTCAGCGGTTTGTGGCTGCGCGAAGGCGTTGGCCCCAAAGCCGCGGGGAAATCACCCGGAGGAAGTGGAGTCGACAACGAAACCCTGACGCAACTCGGCGGCCAAGCACCAATTCCCGGGAGCCCCGAAGAAGCGGTGCTGGAAACCGTAGCCAACCCGCATCCCGGCGCCGATTATTTGGTCCGTTTCACGTGTCCGGAGTTCACGTCGCTGTGCCCGGTCACCGGCCAGCCCGACTTCGCCCATCTGAACATCGATTACGTTCCCAAGGCGCTGATCGTCGAAAGCAAGTCGTTGAAACTCTTTCTGGGGTCGTTCCGAAACCATGGCGCCTTCCACGAGGATTGCACGGTGGCCGTCGCCAACCGCATCGTCGAGGCGGCCAAGCCCAAGTGGCTCCGCATCGGCGGCTATTGGAATCCGAGGGGCGGCATCCCCATCGACGTCTTCCATCAGACGGGCAAACCGCCGGCAGGCCTATGGATTCCCGATCAAGGGGTCAAACCCTACCGAGGCCGGGGTTAACCGTTATTTCCTGACCGATTGTCTAGAGTACGATCGTTACAAATTGAATTAATTTAAAACGTGAATCGCCCTCTAATTCATGCACTTAGGCTCCGGGCGCGCTCAACGGGACGTTTCGGTAAGGGACTTCATATCAGGGTATCGCGTTTTGTCGCCACCCATTGACATCGACCCGCGAAAGACTATGTTCTTCTTTTGTTCTATTATTCTTGGACATTGTGAATATGGTGAAACCGCACCGCCGGCGGCTGGAAGGCGGGAGCATCCTGTTGCCGCCCAGTGGACACAAAGGCGGGCGGGTGGCTTCGCCTGAGCAACTCCCCAGGCAACACGTTGAAATACCTACCCAATGTCCACCGGATGCCGACCCATGCTCACCAATGCTTACCGTTCATTTCCGGGCCGGGGCCGGATTAAGGCCGCGTAAGCCGTCGGGTCGGCGATGCCGGCTTCGGTGAAGCCTTTCTTCCTCAGTAGGCAGGCGTCGCAGCGCCCGCAGTGGTGAACCGCGTCCGGGGCCCCGGCGCCCGAAGAACCCGGGACCGGGTCGTAACAACTCATCGTCGGGGCGAAATTGATGCCAAGTTCGACCCCCCGCCGCACGATTTCGGATTTGGATTGATCGATCAAAGGCACATGAAGTGTCATCCTAGGGTTGCCTTTGTCGGCGGCCTCGACGCCGGTCCGGGTAGCCAAATTAGCCAGCGCTTCGAAGGCGTCGATGTATTCGGGCCGGCAATCGGGATAACCCGAGTAATCCAGCGCGTTGACACCGATGAAGATGTCGAAAGCGCCGAGCGTTTCCGCCCGCGCCAACGCCAGGGCCAGGAACACGGTGTTGCGGGCGGGCACGTAGGTGACGGGGATGCCGTCGCCGATTTCCGCCGAGTCCCGGTCCTTGGGCACCTCAATTCCCCCGGTCAAGGCCGAACCCCCGAAAGCCGCAAGATCGATATCCATGATGTCGTGGCCGGCTGCACCTCCGGCTTCGGCGACTCGTTGGGCGGAAGCGATTTCGGCCTCATGGCGCTGGCCGTATCGGAGCGTCAGCGCGAATGTCTCGAATCCCTCGGCCTTGGCAATCGCCAGGCAGGTGGCGGAATCGAGGCCGCCGCTCAACAAGACCACGGCCTTCGGCTTGCCGGAATCGAGTTCGGTGGTGTCATGAAGCGTCATTCCGTGGCACCCTTGACAAAACGGAGCGGCCAGAGGACCGCTGATGGGATTATGGCCGACGATCTCAAGAAAATCATCCGCGAACGGGCCTATGGCCTCGGATTCGATGCCGTCGGTTTCGCCTCGGCCGAAGCCGAGCCCGGGGATGCCCGAGCTCTTGCGGGATTCCTCGCCCAGGGGCGCCAGGGCGATATGGCTTGGCTGGCCGATCAGCAAGGCCGGCGCGGAGACCCGAAGGCCGTGATGTCCGACGCCAGGACCGTCATCGTGCTCGGCACCAATTACGGGCCTAGCCAGGACCCCTTATCGGCGCTTTCCCGTCGGGACAGAGGCACCATCAGCGTCTATGCCCAGGGCCGTGATTATCACGACGTGCTGAAGAAAAAACTCAAGCAATTGGGCCGCTGGCTCGCTGATGAGCATGGTGCCGGGATCAAAGTCTTCGTCGATACCGCACCGGTAATGGAAAAGCCACTTGCCGCCCGTGCCGGGATCGGCTGGCAGGGCAAGCACACTAACTTGCTCAGCCGCCAATTCGGCTCCTGGCTGTTCCTGGCCGAGGTTTTCACGACGCTGGCGTTGGACCCGGACACCCCGGCGGTGGACCACTGTGGGAGTTGCGATCGCTGCCGGAGCGCGTGCCCCACGGGAGCGCTCCCCGAGCCCTACCGGATCGAGCCCCGGCGTTGCGTGTCCTACCTCACCATCGAACACAAGGGGGAAATCGCGCCCGAGTTGATGGCTAAGATGGGCAACCGCATCTACGGCTGCGACGATTGCCTAAGCGTCTGTCCATGGAATAAATACCAGCGTCCCACAACCGAACAAGCGTTCTGGCCCCGGGCCGAACTCACCCGTCCCCGGCTCGCCGACCTGGCGGCGCTGGACGACGCCTCCTTCCGTGAATTATTCGCTGGTTCGCCCATCAAGCGCACCGGGCGTGACCGCTTTGTGCGCAACGTACTGGTCGCCATCGGCAACTCGGGCGAGCCGGAGCTACTCTCCGTCGCCCAGGCGCTCACCGGTGATGCTTCACCGCTGGTTGCCAAAGCGGCCCGTTGGGCCGCGGTGCGGCTCGGGGGTAGCGGGGGGGATGCCGGGGGGCCGGGCGCCACTTGACCGTTTCTTTTTTTCTTTTTGAAGGAATTTTATTTTCTACGGGCATGGACCGGAATTTGACGAGAACGAAAATAACCGTGGCCGTTGTTGCCGCGTTTGTGCCCACCGCCCTTATGGCCGGTTAAGGGACGCTAGCTAACGGTTTTTACCACAAGCCGGCCACCAAGTCTGAAACCCGCGCGCCGGGTCAACGTTGCCAAGCCCTTCGCCATGGGACGCTTCGAAGTGACGTGGGCCGAGTGGCAGGCCTGTGTGGACGACGGCGGCTGTCTCAGCGGGGGCGATAAACCGGGGAAGGTATATTTGTTTGGGATCGGCGCCGGAGAATGAGACCCCGGAGCGCCGCGTTCGGTTCAGCCCTTGCGGCCGCGGGTGAGCTTGTCCAACTGCCGTTGCATCTGCTGCAGTTGACTTCGCAGATCATCCAACTGATCGTCATCGGTTTCCTGGCTGTCGGCAGGTTCCTTTTTTTTACCGGCCGGCTTTGTTGCGCTTCCGCCGCCGGAATAGAAAGGCGTGAACATCTTCATCGCCTCTTCGAACATAGCCATGTTCTTTTGGCTCATCTCTTCGAACTGGCCGAACGGACTGAGGCCGCCGATAGCGTTTTCCACGTAATCGCGCATCTGTTTCTGATTTTGCGCAAACGCCTGCATAGAATAATCGAGATAGTTGGGAACGATGGATTCCAGGCTGTCGCCGTAAAAGCTGATGAGGTGGCGCAGGAAATCAATGGGCAGAAGGTTTTGCCCCTTGCCTTCCTCTTCGACGATGATGTGAGTCAAGACTTGGCGGGTGATGTCTTCGCCGGTTTTGGCGTCGTAAACCACGAAGTCCGTCCCCTCTTTGACCATCGTCGCCAGATGGTTAAGGGTGACGTAACTGCTGGTAGCGGTGTTGTAGAGACGCCGGTTCGCGTATTTCTTGATCGTAACCGGAGGTGTTTCGGCGTTGTTTTCTTCACTCATTGCCAAGGGCTCTTTCCAATCGGGAGCTAAACCTAACGTGAAAAATGCTGCGCTGCAATAAAATGTTCCCCGTCCTTTGGTCCGTGGCTATAATAGCGGCGTTGACGAAGGCGCTGCCGAGCCGGGAAGCGAATCGGGAAGAATAACGGAGATTCCATGTCGGAGCCAATTGATTTAGACGCCCTGGCCAAGCGGTACCTGGACCTCTGGCAGGACCAGTTGGGCGGTATCGCCAAGGACGAAAAAGCCGCCGAGATCATGGCCCAAACCATAGAATTGATGAACGCCGGCGCGGCGACCTTCGCGGCAATGGCGACCGCCGCACGGGGCCAAGAGAACGGGGAGGATCATGACAACGCCACCGGAAACCGTCACAGCAACCAGCGACCCGCCGCCAGGAACCGAGGCGGGCCCCAGGGCGGGCCCCCGTCCGCTGCCGCTGCACATGGCGGTTCAAAGCCTGACCTGGCTGAGTTCGCTCGCCGCCTTGAGCGGCTTGAAGAACGGCTCACTGCCCTGGAGGCCGGGTCTAAGAAAAGCCGCCGCAAAACTTCAAAAAAGCCTTGAGGCGGCGGATTCTGACGGCCTCGCCTTTGCCGCCGCCGTCGACGCTGAGGCCCGCCGACGGCTCCAGGCGTTTACCGAAGGTATCACCCGCTACCGCCACCACCCCCGCATCCCCAGGCCCGCCGAACCACCGGTGTTTTGGCGTGACGGCGCGACGCGGGTGTTGGATTACGGCGCCGCGTCTGGAACCGGAACGAAATCCCGGCCGGCGGCGGATGAGCGGCCCGGCGTTCTGGTGGTGCCGTCGCTGATCAACCGCGGCTACATCCTGGATTTGACCGAGAAACGGAGCCTCTTGAGGCATCTAGCGGCCAACGGATTGAGGCCTTTTCTCCTCGATTGGGGCGCGCCGGGTGCCGCCGAGCGCGGGTTCGGCCTTACGGACTATATTTGCGGGCGGCTTGAACCGGCCGTCGATCAAATCTTCGCCGCCACCGGCCAGGCACCATTGGTGGTGGGTTACTGCATGGGCGGGCTTTTGGCCCTGGCCCTGGCAACCCGGCGGCCAGAACGTGTGGACGCCCTGGCGCTCTTGGCGACGCCCTGGAACTTTCATGCCGGTCCCGCCGGAGAAATCCAGCAAATGAAGGCGATGGCGCCTGTGCTGACCGCCATGATCGACCAATTGGGGGGACTTCCGGTGGACGTCATCCAGGCCATATTTACGAGCCTGGATCCTTATTTGACGGCGGAAAAATTCCGCCGTTTCGCCACTTTCAAAACCGGCTCCCGGAAAGCTCGCCAATTCGTGGCGCTCGAGGACTGGCTCAACGACGGAGTACCCCTGGTCGGCCCGGCGGCCCGTGAATGTCTGGTCCACTGGTATGGTGAAAACGCACCGGCGGAAGGAACCTGGCGGGTCGGCGGGCAATTGGTTCTGGCCACAGACGTCCGGGCGCCCACTCTGGTGGTGATCCCGGAAAAGGACCATATTGTCCCTCCAGGCTCGGCGGCAGCCCTTGCCGAGGCTATTCCAGGGGCAGTCTCGAAATCGCTTGGGGCGGGGCACATCGGTATGGTCGCCAGCAGCCGGGCGCAGAGCATGCTCTACGAGCCGTTGAGCCGATGGTTGAAACGGGCCTTGACGGAAATCAATTAATGGAAGAGAAAAACCCGGCTACCTTGACACCCAACCATTGCAGACCTAATTACCCGGGGCGATCGACCCGCCTAAGCCAGCTCTAACAATTCATACGTTTCCCAGGCGGCCCGAACGCCGCCTCTCTTGATGGAGGAAAACCATAATGTCTGAAGTTATCATCGCCGCCGGGGCGCGCACGCCTGTCGGCGCCTTTGGTGGCGGCCTGAGTTCGGTTCCGGCCCATACCCTAGGCGAAGCTGCAATCATAGAGGCGTTAAGCCGCGCCGGAGTCGATCCGGCGGATGTCACTGAAGTCATCATGGGTCAAATTCTGGCCACCGGCGCCGGTCAAAATCCGGCCCGCCAGGCCGCCGTCGGGGCCGGGATTCCGTTCGAAAAGACGGCTTACGGCATCAACCAGCTTTGCGGATCGGGGTTACGCTCGGTGGCCTTGGGTTCCCAAGCCATCAAGCTCGGCGACAGTACCATTGTCGTCGCTGGCGGCCAGGAAAGCATGAGCCAGGCGCCACACTGCGTACATCTTCGTGAAGGCACCAAGATGGGCGCCACCGAACTGGTTGACATCATGATCAAGGATGGGCTCTGGGACGCGTTTAACGGCTACCACATGGGCAACACCGCCGAGAACGTGGCCGAGAAATGGCAGTTGACCCGGAACGAACAGGACGCCTTTGCCGTCAACTCGCAGAACAAGGCCGAAGAAGCGCAGAAAACCGGCAAGTTCACCGACGAGATCGTCCCCGTGACCATCAAGACCCGCAAGGGCGAAACCGTGATCGACACCGACGAATACCCGAAGCACGGCACCACAATGAAAACCCTAAGCAAGCTGCGCCCGGCGTTCGACAAAGATGGTACGGTGACCGCCGGCAACGCATCGGGCATCAACGACGGCGCCGCTGCCGTCGTCCTGATGACGGCCGAAGAAGCCGAAAAACGCAAAATTCAACCTCTGGCGCGTATCGTGTCGTGGGCGACGGCGGGGGTCGATCCGGCGATCATGGGGACCGGCCCCATCCCCGCCAGCCGCTTGGCGTTGGACAAGGCGGGATGGTCGGTCGACGAATTAGACCTCATCGAAGCTAACGAAGCTTTCGCCGCCCAAGCCTGCGCGGTCAACAAGAACCTGGGTTGGGATACCGATAAAGTCAACGTCAACGGCGGTGCCATCGCGCTTGGTCATCCTATCGGGGCGTCCGGCACCCGCATACTGATGACCCTGCTCTACGAAATGCAGAGGCGGGACGCCAAGAAGGGCCTGGCGACGCTTTGCATCGGCGGAGGCATGGGGATCGCCATGTGCGTGGTCCGTGACTAAACGCTTAGTCGCGGTTCAAAACTGGGGGGAGAAAATGGCACGCATCGCACTTGTCACCGGCGGAACGCGCGGCATCGGCCGGGCGATCTCCATCTCCTTGAACGACGTTGGTTATAAGGTCGCAGCTAATTACGGCGGCAACGATGAGTCGGCGGAGGCCTTCAAGAATGAGACAGGCATCCCCGTCTATAAATTCGACGTCGGCAATTTCGACGCCTGCAAGGACGGCATCGCCACCATCGAGGCAGACCTCGAACCCATCGACGTTCTCGTCAATAACGCCGGCATCACTCGCGACAAGCCCTTGCACAAGATGGACTCTGAACATTGGGAGGCGGTAATTACGACCAACCTTTCAAGCGTCTTCAACACCGCCCGCAACGTAATCGACGGCATGCGGGAAAGGGGCTTCGGGCGGATTATCTCAATCAGTTCCATCAACGGCCAGAAAGGGCAGTTCGGCCAATCCAATTATTCCGCTGCCAAGGCCGGATTGATCGGCTTCACCAAAGCAATCGCCCTGGAGACAGCGGCCAAGGGCATCACCGTCAATGCCGTGGCGCCCGGCTACATCGCAACCGAGATGGTGATGTCGGTGCCCGAAGAGGTGCTGAACAACAAAATTCTGCCGTTGATCCCGATTGGTCGCCTGGGTGAACCCGAGGAAATCGGGCGTTGCGTGGTGTTTCTGGCCTCCGACGAGGCCGGGTTCGTTACCGGCTCGACCCTGACCGCCAACGGCGGCCATTACATGGCCTGAAGCAAAGACCGGGGCGGTGACCCGCCCGATCCCGCTTCAAGGCCCTTTCGGCACCGTTGCCGTCATCGACGGGCGTTCGGAGAAGCCCTCGAACCATTCGGCGAGGCCGGGGTGGTCTTGACGCCACCCAAGATCGGGAAACCGGAAATCCAGCCAGCCGACCGAACATCCGACGGCCACTTGGCCGATGGTCAGTGGGCCTTCGAGCCCGTCGGTTTCGCTCTCCAAAGCGTCCATGGCGCGAAGGATGGTGACGGTTTGCCGTGCCATCCATTTTTCATACTGCACTTCCTCGGGGCGGCGGGTTTCGAGGAGCTTCAGAACACCGGCTTCGCTCATGCCGTCACCGAGGGCCTGTAATCCGAGTGCATGCCATCGGGTCTTACCTGAAGCCGGGAATAACTTATCGCCATCGTGAAGACCGTCCAGGTACTCACAAATCACCGGGCTGTCATACAGCACTTTGCCGTCGTCGGTAACAAGCGCTGGGATCTTGCCGAGCGGATTGTCCTTGGCGATGTCCGTTTCCGGGTCCCAGACGTCGGTGGTGATGCGTTCAACCTTGTCCTCGAGGCCGGTTTCGATGAGCGTGACCGTAACCTTCCTCACAAAAGGCGAAAGCGGGGAATAACGAAGCTTCATGGCGTTTCCTTGTAAATTTCGTGGCCTCGACCGAAGGATAGCACCCTGCCCGGCAGGACCGCCAGGACCACCCCCCGGGGAGGGGAAAAACCCCGGGACGGTGCCAAAAATCCGGCATCTGATATAAGCTGGTTCCCACCATGTGGACCGATGCCGTCGATCTCCGCGATTTTTACGCTTCCACCTTGGGCCAGGTCGCCCGGCGGATGATCCGGCGGCGGCTGCGTCAATTGTGGCCCAACGTCACGGGCGAAAGCATCCTCGGCATTGGCTACGCGACACCCTATCTTAACAGCTTCCTCGGCGAGGCCGGGAGGGTTCTGGCCGCCATGCCCGCGGCCCAGGGGGTCCTGCATTGGCCATCGGAAGACGCCGGCCTGACAACCCTCTTAGACCAGATAGAAATGCCGTTTCCCGATCTCAGCATGGACCGGGTGTTATTAATCCATGCTCTCGAATGCGCCGAACAGGTACGGCCGATGATGCGCGAGGTCTGGCGGGTGCTGGCGGGCAGCGGCCGGCTTCTCGTGGTGGTGCCCAACCGGCGCGGCATCTGGGCCCGTGTAGAACGCACGCCCTTCGGCCACGGCCTTCCCTATACGCCGGGGCAGTTGTCACGGGTGCTAAGGGACAACCTTTTCACGCCCATCGAATCCCACCGTGCTCTTTTCGTGCCGCCGGTGTACTCGCGGATGATCCTGTCCTCGGCGCCGGCCTGGGAACAGATCGGACAGCGCGCCTTCATAACCTTTTCCGGGGTCGTCATGATGGAAGCCGTGAAACAAATTTATGCCACCGGCGCCGAGCCGGCGGCCAAGCGGCAGCGCTACCTGCCGATTCCCGAGCAGACGCCCCGAGTTTAATTAGAGCATTTTTCACGTAATTGGAAACATGCGATAAGCTCGCGCTGCGCTTGAGCGACCAGAGGCAAAACCTAGAGCGATTACATTTGAATGGAATTTGCTTTAGGTGTCTCCGGCTATTTTTTCATGAGCAGGAACACCGCCTGTTCCCCGAACAGGTTGGCCGAAAAAAGGGCCGGGCTGACATGCCGGACGCTGCCATTGGCGTCGAGGATTTTCTGGGACTCGACGACGATGTCCAGTTCCCGGCACAAGGCCTGGAAGTCCCGGATCGTACACAGATGGATATTGGGGGTATCGTACCACTCATATGGCAGCGTCCTACTGACCGGCATTTTCCCAAGAACCCCCAGCGACAGGCGCACCCGCCAGTGGGCAAAGTTTGGAAACGACACGATAGCTCTCTTGCCAATTCGCAAGAGGTGGAAAATTACCGCCTTGGGCTGCACCATGGCCTGCAAGGTCTGACTTAACACAACGTAATCAAAGGCGTTATCCGGGTAATCCTTGAGATCGGTGTCGGCGTCGCCCTGGATTATCGACAACCCGGCGCTGATCGAATCCTTGACACCCTCGGTGCTAAGTTCGATGCCGCGCCCATCGACGTAACGGAAATGCACCAAATAATCCAGGAGCGTTCCGTCCCCGCAGCCGACGTCGAGCACTCGCGAATAAGGCTTGATCATATCGGCGACCAATTTCAGATCGACGCGAATGGATTTGGGGTCCGGGGCCATCAGTTTTTTCCGGAGACACCAAACCGGTTTTCATCGGCACCGTCTAGAAACCCCTTCAGCACCTTTTGGAAATCTGGCTCATCCAGGAGGAACGCGTCATGGCCTTTATCGGATTCAACTTCCGCGAAGCTGACATTGGCGGCGACGGCGTTGAGCGCGTGGACGATCTTCTGGTTTTCCGACGTCGGAAATAACCAATCGCCGGTGAACGAAATTACGCAAAAACGGACCGGCGTGTTAGCGAAGGCGTCGGCCAATATGCCGCCGTGCTTCGCCGCCAAGTCGAAGTAATCCATGGCCCGGGTGATATAGAGGTACGAATTGGCATCGAACCGGTCGACGAAGGTAATGCCCTGGTGGCGGAGATAGCTCTCGACCTGGAACTCAGCCTCGAAGCCATAGTCAACGCCGTCCCTATCCTGCAATCGGCGCCCGAATTTGCGATGCAACGCCTCATTTGAAAGATAGGTAATGTGGGCGGCCATGCGCGCTACCGCCAACCCTCGCGTCGGCCGCTTGCCCTGGTTCAGGTAATCGCCGCTGCACCAGTCGGGATCACCCATGATGGCCTGTCGCCCGACTTCGTGAAAGGCGATGTTCTGAGCCGTATGGTGGGCGGCGGCGGCGATGGGAATGGCCTTGAATACGCGCTCCGGGTACAAGGAGGCCCATTCCAGCACCTGCATGCCGCCCATGGAACCGCCGGTGACCGCGAAAAGCCTGTCGATGCCGAGATGATCCAATAACAGGGCTTGGCAGCGAACCATGTCGGCTATGGTGATAACCGGAAAATCCAGGCCCCAGAGTTTTCCCGTCTCCGGGTTGATCTCCTTGGGGCCGCTGGTCCCCATGCAGCCGCCGAGGATATTGCAGCAAATGACGAAATAGCGCCCGGTATCGATGGTCATGCCGGGACCGACCACCATATCCCACCAACCTTCCTTGCTGGTGATCGGATGCTGCTCGGCCAGAAACTGGTCGCCAGTGAGCGCATGGCAAACCAAAATCGTGTTGGATTTGTCGGCGTTCAGTTCTCCGTAGGTCTGATAAGCGACAGTGAAATCGGAAAGTTCCAGTCCGCAATCCAGGTTCAGGGGCTTGTCCGCGCCCAGGCGCACCCGATAGCCCGGCAAGGCATCGGGGGGCGTTTCCACGCTGGGTTGGCTGTTGGCATGACTTTTTCGCGCGGTCATAAACGATTCCACTAAATCCGCGTTATTCAAAAGCGCTGGATTCAAGGTTCCGAGAAGGGCTTCATAGCTAGGAGTCAGGCCACGGAGTGTCAATGTTTTCTTTGATTTTACAGGGCCATACCATTATCACTAGCCCCGCTTTTCCCGGCCCCGACTGTTTCCCAGTCAGCTTATGGACTGGGGGCCCGGCGGACTCCGTGGCTAACGAATGGGACCCTCTTTGAATTTATCAGGCACACGCTATGACAACCGACAAAGACAAGCTTGAGGCTTTGCGCCGGGAAATCGACGGCATTGACGATTCCATACAGGACCTGATCACCCAGCGGACCAAGGTGGTGAAAATCGTCCGCAACGCTAAACGGGATCAAAAGATCAAGATCAAGCCGACCCGGGAGGCCCAAATCCTCTACCGCCTGATGGATCACCACACCGGCCCCTTCCCGAAGAAGGAACTGGCCCGCATTTGGCGCGAGCTAATTATCGCGACGCTTCGTTTCGAGGGACCTTTCTCCGTCGCCGTCTCGGTTCCCGAGGGTGAATTGGGATACTGGAATGTGGCCCGCAATCAATACGGCGCCTTTACGCCGATGACCGGGCACGTTTCTTCCCGCAGCGTCGTCGAGGCGGTGCGTAAACAGGAAGCGACGGTGGGGATTTTGCCCCTGCCGCGACGCGATGACGTTGACCCGTGGTGGCAGTTATTGGTTTCCCAGGACCCGGAAACGCCCCGAATCATCGCCCGCCTTCCGTTCATTCCATCTGGCAACGGCCCGGGAGAGGGCCTCGAAGCCCTAGCGATTTGCCCTGTCGGTCAGGAAGAAACCGGCCGCGACTGTTCGTTTCTGGCCATCGAGGCCGAAGAGGACATCGGCTTCGCCAGCATTGAGAGTGCCCTCGCCCAGGCCGGGTGTTCGGCCGCTTTGACCCAACTAAGGCACGTATCCGACCGGCCCGCTTCTTGGACCTACTTGGTCGAAGTCTTCGAATTCATCGATAACAGCGGGTGGCAGATTCCACGCCTGACGGATAGCCTAGGAAAGCGGACCAAACAGGTGTTGCATCTCGGGGGTTACGCGACGCCGCTCAGCGAGGCTGAACTGGCATCGGACACCAAATCAAACACGGATCGGGGGGCGGACTCATGAGCGGTCCCAACCCAAGGCCCGGCATCATGGGGATTGTTCCCTACATGGGGGGCGAGTCTTCGGTCGCCGGCCAGGAGCAAGAGGATTTCGTCAAGCTTTCGAGCAACGAAAGCGCCTTTGGCCCCAGCCCCAAGGCCGTTGCCGCCTACAACAAAATGGCGGCGGAACTCCACCGCTATCCCGACGGCGGTTACGGGGCGCTCCGTCAGGCGATCGGGTCACTCCACGGCCTGGAGGCGGCGCGGATTGTCTGTGGCGCCGGCTCGGACGAGCTAATCGGGCTCCTGTGCCAGGCTTACGCGGGACCGGGCGACGAGGTCCTATACAGCGAACACGGGTTTCTGATGTATCCCATCGCCGCCAAGGCGGCGGGCGCGACCCCGGTATGGGCGCCAGAAAAGGACCTGACGGCGGACGTGGACGCCCTGTTGGCGCGGGTTAATGGCAACACCCGTCTCCTATTCTTGGCTAACCCCAATAACCCCACGGGCACCTATCTTCCCGCAGATGAATTGTGGCGGTTGCGCCGCGGCCTGAACCAAGACGTAATCCTGGTGATCGACGCCGCCTATGCGGAATACGTTACCCGCGAAGACTATAACCCCGGCATGGACCTCGTGAACGGTGACGACAACGTTGTGATGACGCGCACGTTCTCGAAGATTTACGGGCTTGGGGGGACACGCCTCGGCTGGGCTTACTGCCCGGCGGCCGTCGCCGACGCGCTGAACCGGATGCGCGGGCCTTTTAACGTCAGCACCCCGGCCATGGCGGCCGGGCTAGCGGCGTTGGGCGACGTCGAATTTACCGACAAGGCCCGTGCCCACAACGAAACCTGGCTCGCCTGGACCCGCGAACAGCTTATCGCGATTGGCCTCGAGGTGCCGCCAAGCGCCGGCAATTTCGTGCTGGTGCGCTTCCCGGCCGGCACCGGCCGTGGCGCGGAAGCCGCCGACGCCTTTCTCAAGGACCGGAGCATCATCGTACGCCGCATGACCGCTTATGGGCTCGATGACTGCCTGCGCATCACCATCGGGCTAGAAGGTGAAATGCACGCTGTCGTCGATGCCCTGACAGCGTTTCTGGAGTGACCCATGAACGATGCCGCCAAAAACCCCCTGTTCGAAAGGATGGCGCTCATCGGCGCCGGGCTGATCGGATCGTCCTTGGCCCGCGTCGCCAAGCGTGATCACCTCGTCCGCCACATTGCCGTTTGTGCCCGCACCCATGAAACTCTTGATAAGGCCCTTGAATTCGGGTTTGCCGACAGCGTCAGCCTGGACCCGGCGGAGGCGGTAAGGGAGGCCGACCTGGTGGTCTTGTGCACGCCGCTCGGAGTTTACGGCGAGATTACCAAATCCATGGCGCCGGGATTGAAACCCGGGGTTATCGTCAGCGACGTCGGATCGTGCAAGGAAACCATGTTCCGCGATGTTTGGCCCCATCTTCCGGACGGCGTCCATATGGTCCCGGCCCACCCCGTCGCCGGGACCGAGCAATCAGGACCCGAAGCGGGTTTCTCCAAATTGTTCGAGGGACGCTGGTGTGTCTTGACCCCAGCGGACGACGCTGACGCCGGTGTCGTTAGGCGCGTCGCCGAGCTTTGGCGGCAATGCAAAATGTCGGTCGAGGTCATGGATGCGGCCCATCACGACCACGTCATGGCCATCACGTCCCACTTGCCGCACCTGATATCCTATACCATCGTCGGCACCGCCAACGATCTCGAGGACGACCTCAAGAAGGAGGTGTTCAAGTTCTCGGCTGGCGGGTTCCGCGATTTCACGCGCATTGCGGCCTCGGACCCGGTGATGTGGCGGGACATCTTTCTGAAAAATCGCGATGCGGTATTGGAAATCCTCGGCCGGTTCACCGAGGACCTGGCGGCCCTTCAGCGTGCCATCCGCCGGGGCGAGGGCAAGGCACTCGAGGACCACTTCACCTGCACCCGCGACATCCGCCGCGGCGTCATCGACGCCAAGCAGGATTGAACCGGATGGTTTGCCCTTGGGTTGTCCTTAAAGCTTCAGCCCCGCCTTTCCCGACGCCTGTTTCCATTTGGTATCCAGGTCTTCATCGAAGATCAGTTCCTTGTCGGCAGGTGCGCTGAACCAGTCGCCGCGTGCAATCTCGCCTTCAAGCTGTCCCGCCCCCCAGCCCGAATAACCGAGGGCGAACAGGCTGCGGCGAGGGCCATTGCCCTCGGCGATCGCCTTAAGTATGCTCAATTCCGTGGTCATGGCCATCCGCCGGTCGACGACGCGGGTGCCGGGACCGTTGTAATCGGCGGTATGGAGAACGAAGGCGGAACCCGGCGCCACTGGACCGCCGTAATGGATGCGAATATCTCCGTTGATGTCGTCGGCATGGATATCGAAGCCCTTCAGGAATTTGTCCATGGGTCCCGAGCCGAAGGCCTTGTTGACGATTAGGCCCAGCGCCCCGGTTTGATCATGGTGCACCATGTAGATCACCGTCTTGGCGAAACGCGGGTCCCCCATCTTGGGCGACGCCACCAACAGCTGCCCGCCCAGGAACAACGTATTCCAGGACTCGGCCTCGGGGGTTTCAACGGCCAGGCCCGGAGACGAGGGCAGAATCAGGAAAACAACCAGGCACGCCAAAGAGGCACATACCGGCCCGGTGATAAAACGTACCGACATGGCACCGATGATAGCAGATTCATCTCTTGCGCAGCACCCCCTTGAAAGCGCCGGCCTGACAGCGTCAATCCCAACGGAGGACCGGTATTCTCCCGAGCGCCACCGGTCCGACATAGAGCCATCGCTCCTGGATGCTGAGGGGAACCTTCAGTTCACCGCCGTCGCCGCTGCGATTCCGCGCCAGCGCCCCCAACACCGTCTTGGCCAGCCGCGCCGACCGTTTTTCGATGACGCCCGCTTCCCTGAGCCGGTCCAGGGCCCCGAGGAAGCCCCGGACCAGGAAGGTGAAAGCGCCCATCGGCTGCATGTCGCCATCGAGGGCCAGGGTGCCGTCGCCCTCCACGACCAGCGGCCCATGGCGAACGTCGAGACGCCGGATTTTGACCGTCCCTCCCCGATCCCGCCATTGAGTCAAGGCCTCGGCATCGAGACTCTCGGGAAGGCCCCCAGTGACCGCCGCCTCAAGGTCCATCCGCTCCGTTGTCCGCCCGAGCCCCGGAGCCGGTTCCCGCCGATATTGAATTGTCTCCACGTTCGCCGACAGATCGACGGCCGCCACCGTCTTCCCATGGGGTCGGTCAACAGTAATGTCGGCGACGGCGAGCGTGGCGACTTCGCCTCCGGCCTTATCTATCATCACAACGTCCCGCGCCTTGAGAATGGCCTCGGCGGGCTTCCCGTCACGGAACCTGAGTTCAAGCCCCAACTCGCCTGCGTCCAAGGCAATCGCCACGGCACGTCCGGGGGGAGCACCCGTGATTCGGTGTTGTCCAGGCGCTGAAAGCCGCACCCGCGACAAGCGCCACGGCCGGGCGCTCATGACCAACCTCGGCCCACGCCACGACCAGGGCCGGGCGGCCTCGGGCTGTGACAGCGCAGGAACTGCCATCGTCGCCTCGAGCCGGAACGGAAAACCGCCGACGTCGAGCCCCGAATAGGCGACTTCGTAGCCCTCGACCCGGCGGTCGTCAGCCCACTGTTCGATGCCGACGCGGACCCGATCGGCGAGGACGCTCCAATAGAGCCCATAGGCCGCGGCCACGGAGGCAATGGCAACCAACGCGATCAGGCCCCGTTTTGACCATTTCCCTAGCCGCGGAATGACAGCCTTGATCGGATTATGTTGTTGATTTTTTATGGCCACGCGTTTTCCTTTCAGGTGGAGGCTTGTGTATGGACCTTCCCCAGGGGGATATCTGGATCTTCGGCTACGGGTCGCTGATGTGGCGGCCAGATTTTCCGCACATCGATTTTCAACCGGCGCTGCTCAGGGGCTATCACCGGTCGCTCTGCATCTATTCCGTCTCCTACCGGGGCACCCGCGAGCGCCCGGGCTTGGTGCTGGGGCTTGACCGCGGTGGGTCATGCCGGGGCCGGGCCTTGAAGGTAGCCGAAAATAACGCCAAGGACGTGATCTTCTATCTGAACGAACGCGAAATGGCCAACCACGTCTATCGCCCGAAATGGCTACCGGTGACGCTACCCAAGGGAAGGGTTATGGCCTATGCCTTCGTCGTCGACCGCGGCCACGAACAATACACCGGCCGGCTTGCCGACGCCGAAGCTCTGAAGCTTATTTACCAGGGCACGGGCAAAGGCGGTGCGTGCCTGGATTACCTGCAAAACACCGTCCGCCACTTGGACGAACTCGGCATCCCCGACGGTCCTCTGCACCGGCTGTTCAAGATGGCAGAGGAAACGGGCAAATCCCGATAGGAAAGGCCTGCCGACGCACCGGGCCCGTATTTTCTACCCCCCACTCAACTACACTTCGAATACCCGCACGACCGGCAGTTGTCGCAGCCTTCCTCGTGCACCAAGCTGGCCTGGCCGCATTTCGGGCACTGGCGGAATGGTGCCGCCCGGCCCCCCGGACTACCGTTGCCGCCCATAACGGCGACGGCGGGCCGCTTGGCCTCGTCCACAGCGGCCGATTCGCCCTGCCCCTTCAAGAACCCGGTGGCAATCATGTGCTGTTCGATGATCTCGCCGATAGCCGCCAACAGCGACGGCACGTAGCGCCCGGCCATCCACTGGCCGCCGCGGGGGTCGAACACAGCCTTCAGTTCCTCTACGACGAACGAGACGTCGCCGCCACGGCGGAACACGGCCGATATCATCCGCGTCAAGGCTACCGTCCAGGCATAGTGCTCAGTGTTTTTGGAGTTAATGAAGACCTCGAACGGACGAATGCGTCCCTGGTCGTCGATGATGTCGTTAAGCGTAATGTAGAGGGCGTGGTCGGTTTCCGGCCACCGCAACTTATAGGTCCTGCCCTCCAAGTCGCCCGGCCGGTCCAAGGGCTGGAACAGCCGGGTGACCGGCCCGGCGTCGCCCAAGTCCCGGGGCTTGGCAGTGACAACGGGTTTCTCTAGCGGCAGTTCGGCCTGGACCGGGGGCCGGCCCTTATCGTCGCCTTTCACCTCCAACACGGCGCCGGTGATTTCGTTCGGCCTATACGTGGTGCAGCCCTTGCAGCCGATATCGAAGGCCTGTTGGTAGATGTCCTTGAAGGCCTCGAACGTGATGCCTTCGGGGCAGTTGATGGTCTTCGAGATCGAACTATCGACGTATTTCTGCACCGCCGCCTGCATCACTAGGTGGTCATTGGGACTGAGATCCTGGGCGTCGACGAATGCGTCGGTCAAGGGCGCGACCGAGCCAAACGTCCGCCGGTAAAGCCGGTAGGCGTAGTCGGTGACTTCCTCTTCCCGGCGCTGCCCGTCGGGCAACAGCATGTGGCGGGAATATTTAAAGCTGAACACTGGCTCCAACCCGGACGACACGTTGCCGGCGAGCAGCGAAATGGTCCCCGTCGGCGCGATCGAGGTCAGCAGCGCATTGCGAATCCCATATTCGGCGATGGCTTCGCGGACGTCGGTGTCCAGCCCCGCCACCGTCTCGCCGGAGAGGTATTTGTCCCGGTCGTAGAGCGGGAAGGCGCCCTTCTCGCGGGCCAACCCCACCGACGTAAGATAGGCGGCGCGTTCGATCGTCCGCATCCAGTTTTCGGCGAGGGCAACCGCCTTGCCGCCGCCATAGCGCGCGCCCGACATGATCAGTGCGTCCGCCAGCCCGGTGACGCCGAGGCCGAGGCGACGCTTATCCCGGGCCTCGTGGCTTTGTTGGGGCAGCGGAAAATTGGAAATCTCGATGGCGTTGTCCAGCATCCTGACCGCCGTTGCCACCAGGTTTTCCAGGACCCCGGTGTCGAGGCCTGAGTCCTCGGTGAAGGGCTCGGTGATCAGTCGCGCCAGGTTAACCGACCCCAGAAGGCACGCGCCATAGGGCGGCAGTGGCTGTTCGCCGCAAGGATTAGTGGCGTGGATGGTTTCGCAGTAATGGAGGTTGTTCTTGGCGTTGATGCGGTCGATGAAGACAACGCCGGGCTCGGCATAGGCATAGGTCGCCCGCATGATTCCGTCCCACAGCTCCCGGGCAGGCAGGCTCTTGTAGGCGACGCCTTCGAATTTCAGCTCCCAGGCGGCGTCTTCCTTGACCGCCAGCATGAAGGCGTCGGTGATCAGCACCGACAGATTGAACATGCGCAGCCGCCCGGGCGTCCGCTTGGCGGCGACCCTCGCGCCCCTCCCCCACCCCGCCCTCATGATGCTGCGGCACATGGAGTCCCAAACGTCCATGAAGCTCCTCGGCCCCGAGGCATCTGCGCCGACTCCCTGGACCTCGGTCCCCTTCGGCCTGAGCGACGAAAAGTCGTAACCGATGCCGCCGCCCTGCTGCATGGTCAGCGCCGCTTCTTTCAGGTGTTCGAAGATGCCGGTCATGTCGTCGGGGATATCGCCCATTACGAAACAGTTGAACAGGGTCACCCGCCGTTCCGAGCCGGCGCCGACGAAAATCCGCCCGGCAGGCAAAAAGCGGAAATCCTCCATCGCCTTGAAGAATTGCTTTTCCCAGGGTCCAGGGTCCTGTTCCGGCGCCGCCAGGGCGCGGGCGATTCGCCGCCAGCTATCGGCCATGGTTTTGTCCACAGGGTGGCCGGCGGCCGTCTTCAACCGGTATTTCATGTCCCAGATTTGCTGGGATATTGGTTCGGGCTTAGGCATTTCGGGTCTCGCCAGCAACCCCACCTTTGCCGCCCGGCCGTAGCCGGGCCGCCGATAGGACTGCATGTTTCCGTGTGTCCCCCGGATTCCGCATGGTTTGCAGGGGCTTCCTTAGCTTCAATCTAGGAACCAGGAGGCACCGGGTCAACGAAAATGTTCCTGTTATGTTTCCACCGATTCGTCCCGAAAATTTGTCATTTTAGACCCTTGCAGGCCATGAATTCGGCGGCTTTATGCCGGTTATCCTCAACGCCTTCCTCGGGCTTGCCGACAGGCAGGCGGTAATCGGGTCCCGTGACTTTATGGAAATTCCCACAGAAATTTACGCAAAGGTACGCAAATGTATACATTTGTCCGCATTTCCCCCGACTGAGGAAGCACCGGTAAATTTCGGAACAAAAAAAGAACGTAGGCCTAAGGGAGGCGTTTGTCAAGAGGCATGGGGGATCGGAGGTCCGACGGGGGGATCGGTATCAAGAGGCATGGAGGACCGGGGAGGGCCCCTGGCCGACCTCACACATGCGGGAACCGTTCCCGGGCCTCGGCGACAAGTTTTTCCGTCGCCGTTTCGATGCGGTTTTCCAGTTCGCTCATGAATTGGCCGCGGTCCAGTTCGGGCGGCATGGGGGGCAGGAACTCGATGGTGATGACGCCAGGTTTCTTGTTGAAGCTTCGCCGCCCCCAGAACAGGCCGGAATTCAGCGCCACCGGCACTACCGGCACCTTTATTCGGGCGTAGACAGCGGCGATCCCCGGATTGTAAGGATGACGGGTTCCCGGCGCCGTGCGGGTGCCTTCCGGGAAGAGGATCACCTGGCGGTCCCCCGTCATCCGGTCCTCGGTGTCACGCAACATCTGCTTGAGCGCCCCGGCACCGCCGTCCCGGTCGACGGAAATAGCGCCGCATTTGCGCGCATGCCACCCCCAAACGGGTATCTGTATCAGTTCTTTTTTCATGACGTAGTTGGGGTCGTTCAGGAGCAGGTAAAAGACAAAAGTGTCTAAGGCCGATTGATGTTTGCTAGCGATAATGCAGGCGCCCTGGGGTAGGTTGCCGCGGCCGCGGACCTCGAGATCGAGACCGACGATCAACTTCAAGCCCGCACGCAAAACGTTGGTCCACAGGCGGACCGTCACCTGCATCGAGCGCCGGGGGAATGGCAGGAGCGCTAACATTCCGACCACCAAGGCGGAGTGAAGAACAAAGAAGAAGACGTTGAACAGAACGGAACGGAAAAAAAACATGCTAAATCCCGGTTTTGGCCGTCCCTTTTCCGGCCCCGGCCGCTATGCCGACTTTTTCGAGGAGCCTCCCAACCCAATGGCGTAACCAGGCCAGTAGGTATTTGTCGTATTCGCCGACCATCAGGCTAGCCGTGCCCGGCCAGACCCACCAGTAGTCCTGTTTGACCTTTTCAGGAAATACCGGATGCGGGATCAAGGTAACGCCGGGCATAGTATGGCCGAATTCAAGCAAACTTCTCGGCATGTGGTAAGCGGCGGTAACAAGACGCAGCGACCGGTATTCGTGCTTCTTCATCCAGACGGTCGTTTCGATGGCGTTGCCGGCGGTGTTGGTGGCGTTGCCAATGCCGATCCGGCTTTCCAAATCCCCGGGGCTGCGCTGCATGACCTTCAAAAGCTCACGCACCTCCACGTTTTGGTAAACCCCCGACACAAATAGTTTTTTGGCCAACCCCCGGGACAGCAGTTCGAGGCTTTCTCCCAACCGCCGGCTGCCACCGGTGAGGACGACGATGGCGTCGGTGCGGGTGGTGGCATCGACAACCTCGGCCGGAACCCCGTCCACGAACCTGAATAGACCGATGATCCACAGAACAACAACAAAACCCACCGCCAAGCCCAATTTGAAGAGGAAGCGCCGGCGCCGGCGGTCGCGGCGATTCTTCCACATAGCTCACAACATCCTGGAAAGCATCTTCATGACCGTCAGGCGTGCCGTTAACATGGCAATGAAGGCGACTGCTAGGGGCAGCCCAGCCAGAACCGCCCAGTGGCTGGGCGTGAGGGTGAAGTCAGGCAAAAGGCTCGAGTCCATTTGCCGGGCCAGGATACCGATGCCAAAAAGTGTCGGCAGCGCCAATAGAAGGCCGATGGCTCCGCCCTTGAGGCCGAGCGCCAGAGCGCGGCCGGCAAACTGGCGGGCGACATAGGAATCCTGGGCGCCGATCAGGTGAAGGACCTCGATCGCTTCCCGGTGGATGACGAGGCCGGTCCGGGTGGTGAAGACCACCGTCCCGATGGTGGCAAGGACGATGAACACCACCACCAGGGCGGCAAGGCCCTGCGCCGTCTCAATCAAGCTCACCAGGCGTTCAAGCCAAACCCGGTGGTCGTCGATGCTGGCCCCGGGAACCCGGGCCGCCAGCCGCTTGGCGAACGCCGGCACATCCAAGTCCGCGTCCGGCTTCAACTCCACATCCACCAAGCCGGGCAGCGGCAGGTCGTGGGCCTCGGCGGTAATGCCCAGCCACGGCTCCAGAAGCACCATCAACTGGTCGTCGTTGAGGGCCTCGTAGCTGGCCACCTCGGGCATCCGGGCCAGGATGGCAAGCACCTGCTGGAGGCGTTCGGCATTCTTCTCCGGATTTTCCTTCGGCATGATCTGCACGGTCAACGTGCCGCTAATTCCCCTGTCCCAACGCGCCGTGATCGCATTCAACACCAGCATTCCGGCCATGGCTAGGATCATCAGGAACACCATGAAGGCAATCAACCACGGCAGGAAACGGTTGAGGGAATCCTTATCGTGCAGTAGATCGGAATGGGGTGAAAACATTCAAAAAAGCTTCTCCAGATCCGGGTGGCTTTCGCCGCTTTCGTCGGCGGCCGGCGCCTTGTCCAACGGTGCGGATGCGAATTTTCCGGTGCCCGTCGTCCCGGGCGCCGGGTCAACCATATCCAGCCATCCCTCGTCGAGATACATTTTGGGATAGTTCATCCGTTCGACCAGGTGCTTATTGTGGGTGGCGATGACGACCGTCGTGCCCAATTTGTTCAACTCCTCGAACAGATACATCAACCGCATCCCCATGCGGTCGTCAATGTTGCCCGTCGGTTCGTCGGCCAAGAGGAGCTTGGGCCCCGCGATCACCGCGCGGGCGATCGACACCCGCTGCTGCTGGCCGCCGGACAGAGTCGGCGGACGCGCATCCAGGTGGTCCTTCAGGCCGACCCAGCTTAAAAGCTCGACCACGTGCTTTTGGATTTCACTTTTGCGGGCCCCGGCGACGCGAAGGGGCAACGCCACGTTGTCGAAGGCGGACAGGTGCTTCAACAGCCGGAATTCCTGGAAAACAACGCCGACGCGCTGGCGCATAGCAGGAAATTCGCGCCGTAGCGTCGTCGCGATGTCGCGGCCAAAAAGCGAAATCAGGCCGCGTGACGGTTTCAGGGCCAAGTAGATCAGCTTCAACAGCGACGATTTCCCGGCGCCGCTGTCACCGATAAGAAAGTGAAAGGATCCCGGCGCCAGGGAAAACGTAACGTCCTGAAGCACCTCCGGGCCAAGTCCGTAGCGAAGACCCACGTTCTCGAACCGTACCATGGGTTCGTTTTCGTCGTTGGACACCTTGAAACTGCTCCTCACCGACCGGCGAGCATCGCCCCTTCGGCCCGGAACAATGCCATGTAAAAAGGGCCGCCGTCCAGCTATCTCCGGTGATCGCCCGGGGAAGCTCCCCGGGTTGCGTTAAATGTCCAAAATGCCTATAAATGACAACCGCTTACAGGAATCTGCCGCCGATGATCGTAACTTGTCAGAATTGTCAGACTCACTATTCGGTCGACTTAAACGCCTTGAGCGGGGGCAAGAACGTTCAATGTGGTATTTGCGGCAATTCCTGGCACCAGAACCCTGTTCAGACGCCGGCGGCGATGGCCCCGCAACCTGTCTACGTTGAACAAATAGCCCCCGCCCAACCCGTGCAACCGCCACCGCCAGAGCCGGAGACGGTTCCCGAACCGGCGCCCAAACTCAAACCGAAGCCGGCACCCGAGCCCGAGGTGGCGGAAGAGGGGGAAGCGGAAGCCCCTGAAAAAAATGCCAAGTCCGTCGCCGAGGAAGATACTTTGTCTCTCGATAAACTGGACGAAATGTTTGGCGATGATACTGAACCGGACGCCTTCTTTGGCGGCGATGATGCCAGCGACGACGAAGATACTGATGGCGATGCCGATACCACGAAGGGCGGGAAGGGGAAGATCATCGCTATCGCCGCCGTGGTCTTAATCGCGCTTGGCGCCAGCGCCTTTTTCGGACGCGGCTTCATCATCGATCTCTGGCCCCAGGCGTCTGACTATTTCGCCATGGTCGGGCTGGGAGGCGATGAACTAGGGGCCGGGCTCGATATCCGCAACGTCAAATCGTCGCGCGAGGTTGAAAATGGCATCGAAGTGTTGGTAATTCGCGGCACGGTTGCCAATATCGCCGAAGAGGACCGAAAGGTGCCGATGATTCGCGTGTCACTATATGACGGGGAAGGCGTAGAGGTTCAGCAAGTTATCATCGCGCCCCTGAAAAGCCAGATCCCGCCCGGCGCCAAGATCGGTTTCAAGGCCAAGCTGAGCGAATTTTCGGCCTTGGCGGGCCGCCTCGAAGTGACCTTCACCGAGGAGAAGAAACCCGAGGGCTGAGACCCCTCCGGGGTTTGCCTCTCGTTCCCGGCCTCCCGACTCCTTAAAATGCCAAGAGTGTGATCGTTTCAAATTGAATCAATTTGAAACGATCACACTCTAATTCATATAATTAGGGGCTTATTCACGTCCTAGATTGCTTCAATCCAGGACGACAAGACCCTAGCGGAGGGCAATTCCTGCCCGTCGGGGGTGCCCGGAGGCAGGATTTTCCTCTCGAACCCTTCCCTAAACCCCAACCACGGCCAGGGACACAACCGGAAACCCGGCGCTTACTTTCTGTTTTAGGCTTTCCTCCACGGCCCACCGGGGGTCCTGCTAGATGGCGCGAACCTTACTTCGCAACAGCATAAACGGCCGTCAAAGAGCCATTTATAAACAGTAGGCAAAGAAATATTTGAGCCCATTAAATAGACAATCGGCGGCACTTCGCCGCCTTACCCCGGGTCCCTTAAGGGCGGCCGGGGGATGTCTTTCCTGCCCTTAACCCGCCGGGAGGGCCACACCACCAGGGAATATTTGGTTCGGGGCGCGGCTTAGCATCTATGCCCTTGCACTATGATTTGGCGGATCGGACGACCCAGAGGACATGGCGGGCCGCTGCCCGTTGCGGCGGCCTTTTGGCAAAATCCGACGAACCCGCCCGGCCCTCGACGAGAGTCAATTAAAAACGCTTCAACAGGCGGTCGATATAGTCCCGTTCCGTCTCCGGGCGATGCCGTTCACCGGCGCGGCGCCGGAGCTCTTGGATGATATCGCGGGCCCGGCGGCGTTCAATGTGGTCGGGAATTTTGACCTCGCCGTCGTCGATGCCGGACCCGAAAGAACCCCCCGGCACGCGGCCGAAGGGATCGCGTCCGTTCCCCGGCCGGGTGCCTTGCCACCCCCGGGCGACACCGATGGTGCTGCCGAGACGCCGGGCGATCTGTTCGCCCAGGCCCTCGATGGCTCTACGCAACTGATCGAGGGTTTCCGTTTCCCGGAGCACGGCTTTACCGAATTGGCCCCGTTTGAGGGCCTCGACAGCACCTCGCATGGCACGCTCGGCGCGACCCATGGAAGAAGGAATTTGGCCCAACAACTCGTCCATCTGCAACATCAATTTCCCCAATTTCCGGCGCAACGCCTGCTGCTCGGCAACGCCGGCGCCTTCGCCCCTCTTGTCACCGGGGCGTTGTCTTTTTGGCGCCCCTTGATGCTGGCCGCCGGGTTCCGGACGGCCGGGCATCGCCCCTTCGCTTTGTTGTTGGCGTTGGAAGGTCTTGTCCAGGTGCTTCCGCTGGCGCCGGGTCAGGTCGCGAAGGCCATCCATCAGGCGCTTGGCCTGAACAAGGTCTTGGCGCTGCTGACCCTTACCGAGGCCGTTGCGGATGGCGTCCAACATCCGTTTCAGGTCGGCCAGCATCTGCCGAGCGGCGTTAAAAGCCCCGGTGCGTGCAAGCTCCCGGGCCTCTTCGATCATGCGCTGCAAATCGGTGCTTTCCAGGTACCGTGAAGACGGGTCGACGGGCAACTGGGTCAACCCCTGTTTTTCAAGGTGTTCGGCCAACGAGGCCATGTATTTATCGAGGGCCTGCTGGAACTCATCCATCAGGAGCTCGATTTCGCGCGCGTCCCCCCAGTTGCGCAGCGCCCGCATCAGGCGGTCCTGGATTTCCTTGAGATCGTGTTCGGCGATGGCGAATTCACCGTCCTCGATCCTGAGTGCGATTTCCCACAACAATTCCTGCACGGTGCCGACGCCGGCTTCCCTGCCGTCATGGATCAGGCGGCTGGCGGCTACGCTGAGGGCCAAGAAAACCACCGTATCGTCGTAGAAGTGCTTGGGCCGGCTGGCGATGTCCTTGAGCTCCGTTATCACCTCGGCAATCACGTCCTCATCGGGCGTGTTCAGTTTTTTGCGGGCCTCGGAGATGGCGCGGGCAACCGGGTGGTTAAAGATCCTTTCCGGCAGGACAATGCGGATGACGTCGCTTTGCCCCGCTTGGCCGCGCCCGTCGATAGCTTGCAACCGCACCAGGACCGGAAGACCGGCCCACGGGTGGGCGCTGAAATCCTGGAGGCTTTTGCCCTCGACCCAGTTCGAACCCAACCCCGGCAACGGCAGTTCGGCCCGGATGGCTGGCTGGCCGCCGGGAACGGAGCGCCCGTCAGGATGACGGATTACCACCTGCAGGCCGGCCAGCCCGTAATCGTCGCGGGCTTCGTATTCGATGCGCAATTGGGCCCGCCCGGCGCGCGCTGGGGCACGGGTGAATTCCACCTCCGGCGGCAAGTCAGCGACGACGTTCAGCGGCCACCGGGCGAGCACGTGCCCGTCGATGCGGATCTCCAAGGCATCGGCGTCCCTGTCGGCGTCCTCCAAGATCGTTTCCACCCGATAGCTGCCGGTATCTGCTACCACGTCGGCATCGCTGATGGCGGCAAATTGGATTTTACGGCCACCGACGATCAGTTGCGGCGCGGAAGCGGCAGCGGCCTGAGACAATAGCGTCGAGCCGACGGGGACGCGGACCGGCCCGGGCGCCGGAAGGCCGTCACCGGCGGAAGCTACCTCCTGGGCATGCTCCATAAACAGCGGCGCGAGGCCGGTGTAGGCCGGGGGCGTGATCCAGACATCCAGTTCCAGGGCGCCGCCGAGGGTATCATCCGTCCTCGGCACCAGGGCACGCTCGAGCCGGGCCACCGCATCGGCGCCGCTGGCGGCGGCGGCGATGACCAGGAACAGCACCACCACCACCCTCAGCCCATACGGATCGCACTTGGCCAGTCCCGGTGACGGCAGATCCAGGCGCAGGCGGGTGGTGGTGGCGGCCATGCGGCCTAAGTGTACCCGCCACAGCGATTGCGCGTCCGGGTCGGATTCTCCCGTGGCCAGCCTGTCATGGAGCGCCGTCAGCGGCCGGTGTTCAAGGCCGCTGTCCTGTTCCAGGCGGTGGCGGGCGGTTTTTTCGTCAACCGCCTGGAACCCAGCGGGGGCGCCACGGATCATGAACCCAAAGGCGACGGCAAACCCGGTGAGGACCAGGGAATGCAGCCAGAATGGCAGTATCGGCAACAGGTCCAATAGCGCCACCGCAACGAAAAGCCCTCCAACGCCCAGAACCGGCCACAGGCGCGGCCACAGGCGCTCCCACATCAAGACCGCGCCGGCCAAGCCCAAAAGCAGCCGATAGCGGGTTTGCCAACTTATATTTCCGGTTTCCGGTTTTCCCGAATACCGGGCGGCGGCGGACGGGTGTGGCCGGGAATTGCTCATTTGCCGGCCTTCCTGACTAATCCTTCATCGGTCAGCCAATCGGGAAGAGTTTCGCGGGCCAGCATGTCATCGATAGTGATGCGCTCGCGGACCACGGCATAGACGCTGCCCCGCACCATCACCTCGGGCACTAGCGGCCGGGTGTTGTAGGTGGATGCCATGACCGCCCCATAGGCGCCGGCGGTTCGGATGGCGAGCAAATTACCGGCCCGGATTTCTGGCAAAGGCCGGGGCTTGCCGAAGGTGTCTCCCGTTTCGCAAACCGGACCGACCACTTCCACCTCCTTAAGGACGGCGTCCGAGAGGGGCGCCTTTACCGGAATAATGGCGTGATGGGCATTATAGAGCGTTGGGCGCACTAAATCATTCATTGCCGCGTCGGTGATGACGAAGTTTCTGGCCCGGCCGTCCTTTATGTAAAGCACCCGCATCACCAGGACCCCGGCGTTACCTGCGATCAACCGCCCGGGCTCCAACGTCATCCGACAGCCGATATCGCCCAAGACGGATTTGACCATGTCGCCGTAGGCCTCGGGCGTCGGCGGTATCTCGTCCTCGTAGGGAATGCCGAGGCCGCCGCCGAGGTCGAGATGGTCGATGGTATGTCCGTCATCGCGGAGCGCCGACACCAGTTCGCCGATCCGCCCGTAAGCCTGGCGGAAGGGCTCCAGGTCTAGGATCTGCGATCCAATGTGAACGGCGACCCCGGCGATCCTGACCCCCGGCAAAGCCGCCGCTTGGGCGTAAACGGCGGCGGCGTCGGACCAATCGACGCCGAACTTGTTCTCGACCTTGCCGGTGGCGATCTTTTCGTGGGTCAGGGCATCGACGTCCGGGTTGACGCGTATGGCCACAGCCGCCTCGACGCCGAGCCCGGCGGCAACGCCGGAAAGGACCTCAAGCTCGGCCACCGATTCGACGTTGATCTGGGAAACCCCGGCTTTCAACGCCGCCGCCATTTCGTCCGCCGTCTTGCCGACGCCCGAGAAGATGATTTTCGACGCCGGCACGCCGGCCACCAGCGCTCTTTTCATCTCTCCCCCCGAGACCACATCGGCGCCGGCGCCAAGGCGCGCCAGCGTCGCGATCACGGCGACGTTTGAATTCGCTTTGACGGCGTAGCAAATAGTCGCGTCCAAGTCCCGGAAAGCGTCGGCGAAAACCCCGTAATGGCGTTCTAGGGTCGCCGTCGAATAGCAGTAAAAAGGCGTACCGACGTCATCGGCGATATCGCTGATTCGCACCGCCTCGGCGCTGAGTTCGCCATCGGTGTATTGAAAATGGTCCATCTCTAGACTCTGTTTCGGTCTTCGGAGCCGACTACCCGGGCCCGCCTATTGGGATCACCGCCGGTTGGGATATTCGTAAGGGAAGCCCAGGGGGCCCGTCGTGGTGTCCCTCCGTTCCGCCCCCGGTTCGCCCTTGACGCTCTTTCCTTCCGGAGCCGGATATTGGCGCGGATAGGTGGCGCCCTCCGGCGCGTGCGGCACCGACTTAATGCCGCAAGCTCCCAGCGGCAGCGTCACCGCCCCCACCACCGCCACGGCGGCCAATGCCATCAAAATTTTATGCATGCAAGGGCGATTGATCATTATTGCAAATACCTCTTGCGGGCATCGGCGACGGCTTCCCGCACCCTTTGGGGCGCCGTGCCGCCAAAGCTGCCCCGGCTTTCCACGGCGTCATCGACGCCCAAGATCCCGAAAACGGAGTCGGTAATCCCTTCGGCTACAGATTGCATCTCCTCCAGGTCCAGGCCGTCCAGGCCCGTGCCCTTTTCCTCGGCCAGCTTGACCAGTTGCCCGGTAACGTTATGGGCATCCCTGAACGGCATCTCCAGTTCCCGGACCAGCCAATCGGCCAAATCCGTGGCGGTGGAATGGCCGCCGGCGGCGTCGCCCTTCATCCGGTCTGCGTCGAAGGTCATTCCGGTTATCATGCCGGTCATCGCGGCCAGGCACAAATCCAGCGTATCGGCGGTTTTGAACACCGGCACCTTGTCTTCCTGCATGTCCTTCCCATAGGCCAAGGGCAGGCCCTTCATGACGACCAAAAATGCGCCCAAGGCGCCGATGACGTTGCCGGCCTTGGCGCGAATTAACTCGGCAGCGTCCGGGTTGCGCTTCTGCGGCATGATCGAAGACCCGGTGGAATACGCATCGGGCATCCGAGCATAAGAGAATTGCGTCGAACACCAAAGGACGATCTCTTCGGCCAAGCGTGACAAATGGACCGCCAAGATCGCCGCCAGGCTCAAGTATTCCAACGCAAAATCTCGGTCCGAGACGGCATCCAACGAGTTCGCCATCGGCGCATCGAAGCCGAGCGCCGCCGCCGTCATTTCCCGGTCGATGGGAAACGACGTTCCAGCCAGTGCCGCGGCGCCCAGCGGGCATTCGTTAAGCCGCCGCCGGCAGTCCTGGGTCCGGGACCGGTCGCGGCCCAGCATTTCCACATGGGCCAGCAGATGATGGCCCAAGGTCACCGGCTGCGCCGACTGCAAATGAGTCAAGCCGGGCATGACGGTATGGCTGTGTTCGTCCGCGCGGTTAATCAGGGCCGCCTGCAACGCCTTGAGTTGGGCATCCAGGCCGTCAATGGCATCCCTGACCCAGAGCCTGAGGTCGGTCGTCACCTGATCGTTCCTGGAACGCGCCGTGTGAAGACGTCCGGCGGCGGCGCCGACCAGTTCACCCAAGCGTGATTCGACATTCATGTGAATGTCTTCCAAGGATTTCTTGAACTCGAACCGGCCGCTTTCTATTTCTTCGGCTATGGTGTCCAGGCCCTTGATGATGGCATCGGCATCTTCATTCGATATGATGCCTGTCTTGGCCAGCATCGCCGCATGGGCCTTGGAGCTGGCAATGTCATGGGCATAAAGGCGCCGGTCGAAATCAATGGAGGCATTGATTTCTTCCATGATATCCACGGGCGCGTCGTCGAAACGCCCGCCCCGGATGCCTTTCACGCCCAGCGCCCCATTGACGGGCTCGAGCTTTTTTGATTTATCTGCCATCTTTCTGAACCTGATCGAGAAGCCGGAGCAAAACAAATGTTGAAACGCCAGAAAACAATCCCTGGCGCGCACGTTCGAATCGCCGCTCCAGCCCTGTTTTGGCTGCTCCTGGCGGCAATTGTCTCCATATCACATCCGCTTGCAAGTGCGGAAGCGGGAAAATGCTTGGCCCTGGACGGCGTTCTGGGCAGTTTCGAATCTGAGAGCCCCGCCCGCCCGGTCACCGGCGAGCCCTTCGTCAACGGCAATGATGAGCCCAAAACCCTTGCCGATTTCCGGGGCCGGGGCGTGGTCCTGAACTTCTGGGCGACCTGGTGCGTGCCCTGCGTGCGCGAGATGCCGGAACTGGACAGGCTCAGGAAACTGCTTGCCGGGGACGGGATCGAGGTCATGGCGCTTTCCGAAGACCGGGCCGGGGCGCCCTTGGTGAGGAAATTCTACCGCACCAACCATATCCGGAACCTGGATATCCTCATCGACCGTGGCGGCAAGGTGTTGAGACAATCCAAAATCCGGGGCATACCGACGACGCTGCTGATCGACATCCGGGGACTCGAAGTCGGGCGAGTGACCGGTATCTCCGAATGGGCGTCAAAGGAAGCGGTGGCGTTTTTGCGCCGCTGCCTGGGACCATGACTGGGCGCCCCGCTTTGGTCTCCGTTTTCGAGGTGCTGGTTGTGCTGACGGCTGGAATTGTCAGCGCCGCTTGCACGGTGCCGGCGGGCTGGCAAAAGGCCGGCGCCACTGAGGGATACCAAGGCGGGGGACAGGAGAATTGCCGGCGTTGGGCGCGGAAGGAGGCCGAACAGCAGTACCGCGAGAGCGGCTCGCAAGTCGGATCGCCCGTATACGGGACCAGCGGCACCCTGGAACGGAACATGGCCCGGTTCGATGCGGTCAGGAATGAAAAATACCTTTATCGGAACTGTATGAAGCGGCTCGGTTACGGGAATGCCAAGGCCGCTCCGGAAAAGTAAAGATTAGCCACGTGGCGGAACCGAGGCTGGAAAAAAAGACATAATGAATATATTACGGGGTAACCGACGAACGGTACCGGCGTCGTCCGAGCCCAACGAGGACGACGAGCGCCGGTGCAATCATCATTGAACCAGGGAGGGGTAAACATGATTCTGCAACTTGGAGATACGGCGCCGGATTTCACCGCTGAAACCACGGAGGGCACGATTAACTTCCATGAATGGATCGGTGACGGATGGGCGATTCTGTTTTCGCACCCCAAGGACTTCACGCCCGTTTGCACCACCGAACTCGGCTACGTGGCCAAGATCAAGCCTGATTTGGACAAACGCAACTGCAAGGCGATCGGACTCAGCGTCGATTCGGTCGAAGACCACGTGGCCTGGTCCAAGGACATCGAGGAGACCCAGGGCCAGGCCCCGAACTACCCGATGATCGGCGATCCCGATCTTGAGGTGGCGAAGCTTTACGGCATGATCCATCCCAACGTGTCCGGCAACGCCAAGGGGCGCACGGCGGTGGACAACATGACGGTTCGAACCGTTTTCGTCATTGGGCCGGACAAGACGATCAAGCTGATGATCACCTATCCGATGGCCACCGGCCGCAACTTCGACGAGATACTGAGGGTGATCGATTCGCTGCAACTGACGGCCAAACACAAGGTGGCGACGCCGGTCAACTGGAAGCACGGTGAAGACGTGATCATCGTTCCCGCCGTTTCGGACGAGGATGCCAAGGAAAAATACCCGGACGGCTGGGAAGCTCCAAAACCCTACCTTCGGATCGTCCCGCAACCGAATTGACGGCACCGGGGGCGCTAGCCCTCATTGAATTCATGCCGGTGCAAAAAACGGCGGTCCCATGTGGGGCCGCCGTTTTTCAGTTGCCTGAATGGGGTTAATTAAGCGGCCAGCGGTTTTTCCGTTTCCGGATCGGCGTTGGCGGTGGCCCCTGCTTTGATTTCGGCCTTGATTTTTCCTTCGCCGAGTATCGTCTTCCCGACGGTTGGGCTCAGGGTATATGTCTCACGCCTGAGTTCGTTGTTGACCACCGCCGGAATCTGGCCGCGACTAAAACCGATATCCTTGAGCAGATAATCGGACAAACCCGCAAGCTCGCGGTGAAGGGCATTCCGTCGGTTCCAATCGGCGATCGATTTGATCAGCCCCTGTACGGCGCTCCGGATAAAGCGGGTCATTTCCACTTGGCGCTCATAGTGGCCCAACACCCGGGCGCTGAGGGTGTCGAACCGACGAACCCGGCCGCCAGTGACCTGGAAAATTTTCAAGTCGTTATCATTGTTGTTGCGCATTTGTCTTCTTCTTCGATTTCCGGATGGCAGCGCCCCGCCGCGTGCAATCTGCTTAAGGGGGGGCAAGGATTGCCTTCTCGCCCCTGAAAATAGGCATCAATCGCCCCCCTGAAAATCAATATTATTGCACTGCAGCAATGCATCAGGAGCATAGCTTGCTGTGATTTCGACTGGGCCGGTTGGAAGGCAGCGGTCATTTTTTGGTTCACGGGTCCGCTAGCGTAGCGCCCCGCCGCCGTTTAAAATGATGCCCCTCACCAAGGGTAAACCCGGCCGATGCGAGACCTTTCCGCCGCCGTCTTTCCTTCTTCCTGTCCCGTCGCCGGGGTGCCGGTCAGCCGCCTTGTCGGGGGCCGCCGGAGAGGCCTCGGCCTCTGGCCAATGCTAACGCTCCTTGGGGTCTTGTCTTTCGCGTGGCCGCCGATGGCGGCAGGCACCGAGGAATACCAGGCCAAGGCACGCCTTTCGATGGTCGAAAAGATCGCCAGCTTGGCCACCGTTACGCAGCGGGAAACCGGACGCAAGGCGTTCGGCAGCGCCGTCATGGAAGCCATGGCGGAGGTGCCCCGCCATCGATTCGTGCCCGAGGAAGTTCGGGCCATGGCCTATCGCAACCGGCCATTGCCCATCGGCCACGGCCAGACCATTTCACAGCCCTACATCGTTGCCTTGATGACGGATCTGCTGGCGTTGACACCGCAGGCGAAGGTCCTGGAGGTCGGCACGGGGTCGGGGTATCAGGCGGCGGTTCTGGCCCAACTGGTGTCCCAGGTTTTGACCATCGAAATCGTCGAGCCGCTCGGCCGGCTAGCCGAAGAGCGCTTGAAGAGGCTGGGTTACGGAAACATAAAGGTGCGCGTCGGCGACGGGTATTACGGCTGGAAGGAAAATGCCCCCTTCGACGCTATTATCGTTACCGCCGTTGCCAGTCATGTGCCGCCGCCGCTTGTCCGCCAGTTAAAGCCAGGCGGCCGGATGGTGATTCCCGTTGGCGAGCGTTTTCTCGTTCAATACCTGACAGTGGTGGAGAAAAGCATGGATGGCAGAGTGATTTCCCGGCAGATTCTGCCCGTCAGGTTCGTGCCGCTGACCGGCGGCCACTGAAGATGCCGCCCCTCCCCATGGCCCGCGACCCATGGCGCCCCTAGACCCGCCCGCGACCGACGGTGCCCGACCACCCCTTCTTGCCGTGGCGCTGGTTTCGGCCTCGGCGCTCGGGTACGAGGTCCTGCTGCTGAGGCTGTTTTCAATCATCCAGTGGCACAACTTCACCTACATGATCATCAGTTTGGCCCTCCTCGGTTACGGAGTGAGCGGCACTTTCCTGGCCCTAGCGGGGGATTGGATCGAACGACGGTTCACGGCCCTGTTCGCCGTCAACGCGGTCCTGTTCGGACTCACCGCTCCCAGCTGCTTTTTCCTCGCTCAGCGGGTTCCGTTCAATCTGCTGGAGTTGTTGTGGAACCCCAAGCAGCCGTTTTATCTGGCCCTCCTATACCTCTTACTGGCGGTTCCTTTCCTGTGCGCCGCCAACTGCATCGGCCTCACGTTCTGCCGCTTCCGCGGCCGGATTGGACGGATATACGGATCGGACCTTTTTGGCGCCGGCGCAGGCGCCCTGGGGATGGTGGCCCTGTTGTTCGTGCTGATGCCCGTGGATGCCTTGAAAGCTCTAGGCGCCGCCGGGTTTGCCGCCGCCGCCTTGTCGCTTGTCGCCGGCGGGGTCCGCCACCGCTGGATAGGGCTATCGCTGTTCCTGGCCGCCCTGGTTTTTCCTTTGCTTCTCTCCGGGCCCTGGGCGGAGCTCAGGCTGTCTCCCTACAAGGGTTTGAGCCAGGCGCTTCAGGTTTTCGGCACCCGCATCGAGGCCGTTCGTTCGGGCCCGTTGGGCCTGCTGACGGTGGTGGAAAGCCCCCGGATTCCCTTCCGCCACGCGCCGGGGCTCAGCATTCGTAGCCCCTTCGAACCGCCGGAACAGCTCGGCGTTTTCACCGACGGTGGGGCCTTATCCGTCATTAACCGCCATGACGGCCGGGGCCCGGTGCCCGAATATTTAGACTACCTGACGTCGGCCCTTCCGTATCATCTGTTGCAGAAACCTAGCGTTCTCGTCCTCGGCTCAGGCGGCGGCAGCGACGTCCTGCTGGCGGTCTTTCACCAAGCCCGGCGGATCGATGCCGTCGAGGTCAATGCCCAGATGGTGGACCTTCTGGAAAAGGATTTTGCTCCGTTCTCGGGCCGGCCCTATAACCGCCGGAAAGTCCGCGTCCACATTGCCGAGGCGCGGGGGTTCACTGCCACGGGGGACCAACAATACGATCTCATTCAGATCGCGCTGGTGGACGCCTTCGGGGCCGCCAGCGCCGGGCTCCATGCGCTGAACGAGAACTACCTTTACACCCTCGAAGCCATGGAAGGCTTCCTCGCCCGGCTTGCCCCCGGGGGCCTTGTCGCCATCACCCGGTGGCTGAAACTGCCGCCCCGGGACAGCCTCAAGTTGTTCGCTACAGCGGCCCAGGCTCTCGCTCGTTCGAGGGTTGCCCGTCCAGGCCGTAGCCTGGCGCTGATCCGAGGCTTCAAAACGACCACCCTGTTGGTCAAGAACGACGCCTTCTCCCATTCCGAGATTACTTCCATAAGGAGGTTCTGCGAGGAACGGTCTTTCGACGTCGCCTATGTTCCGGGCATCGCGCCTTCGGAAGCCAACCGCTACAACCTTCTCGAGCTGCCGTATTTCCACGACGGGGCGGCGGCCCTGCTGGGCCCCGCCGGGGCCGATTTCATCAAACGCTACAAATACGACATCCGGCCGGCTACCGACGACCGACCCTACTTCTTCAATTATTTCAAATGGCCGCTCTTCGGCGAGCTTTATTCCCTTCGCGGCCGGGGAGGCTTCGGGCTTCTGGAGTGGGGTTACCCGGTTCTCGCTTTAACCCTGTTGCAGGCCTTTATCATTGCGCTGGCGCTGATTCCGTTGCCTTTGTGGGCCGGGCGCCGGATCGGGAAGGGCGATGGCGGCCCGCGTCCGAACAAACGGGTGTTCCTATATTTCCTGTGCCTCGGATTCGCTTTTCTGTTCATCGAGATCGCCTTCATTCAAAAGTTCATCCTGTTTCTGGCAAGCCCGGTGTATGCCGCCGCGGTGGTGCTGTGCGGGTTCCTGGTCTTTGCCGGCCTGGGAAGCCTGTTCTCGGACCGCCTCGGCGTCCGCGCCAATCCCAGCGTCTATCCCGTCGCCGGTATAGCCTTCGTGGCGGTGGTGTATTTGTTTCTTCTGCCGCCCCTGTTCCAAGGACTGGCAACGCAGCCGCTGGCCGCCAAGTTAACGGTCTCTCTGCTTTTGATCGCGCCGCTCGCTTTCTGCATGGGGTTGCCTTTTCCTTTGGGCCTGGGCCGTTTAGGCAGGGAGGGGGCCGGCCTGATTCCGTGGGCCTGGGCCATCAACGGCTGCGCATCGGTATTGGGCGCCGTGCTCGCATCCCTTCTCGCCATCGAGTTCGGGTTTACGGTGGTGATACTCGTGGCGGTCGGTCTTTACGGTATCGCCGCGGCGTCGTTTCCCGTATCCACGGCGGCGGCCAATTCCGGTACCCCTGCGGATGGCGTATGACAGGGACCGGCAGGCCTGCTAAAGAGAGTTGAACGGAACGGAGGAAAAACCCGTGGCCCTGGACGCCTTGAAATCCGACGACGAAACACTGGAACGGCTGTTGGCCGGCTCCGGGGCGACCCTCGACACCGCCGGGGTCCGGGAATTGATCCGGGGCGTCATCGCTGCGCCTGCGGCGCTCGATGCCGACGCCTGGATGTGCCTGGTGGCGCCCGATCCGGGAAAGGACCTCAAAAAAGCGCTAGCTACGCTGAAGGACGGGATCGCCGCCTGGACCACGGACGGCCTGGGCGGCGGGCCGGTGGACCCGGCCCGGCTCCGGTCCTTGCGGGAAGAATTGAAGCGCCAGGACCTGGACGGGTTCATCGTCCCCCATTCCGACGAGCACCAGGGCGAATACGTGGCGCTCGCCTCCGAGCGCCTGGCCTGGCTCACTGGGTTCACTGGATCGGCGGGCCTGGGCCTCATCTTGGCGGATCGGGCGGCGGTTTTTATCGATGGCCGCTATACCCTGCAGGCCGAGATGGAGATCGACAGCGATCATTTCGAACGCCGCCACCTGACCGAAGAGCCGCCAGCCGATTGGATCGCCCGGCACCTCGTCCCCGGGGCCAAGCTGGGATACGATCCTTGGCTGCACACACCGAACCAGGCCGCCCGTTTTCAGGTGGCCTGCAAAAAGGCCGGAGGCAGGCTCGCCCCGGTCGAGGGCAACCCCATCGACGCGGTGTGGAGCGATCAACCGGCGCCACCCCTTTCGCCCACCGTCCCCCATGACGAAGCCTTCGCCGGGGCATCCGCCGCCGACAAGATCAAGCAAATTGCCAAGACCCTGACCGGGGGAAAGCTCGACGCGGCGGTTCTGACGGCGTCCGATTCCATCGCCTGGCTCCTGAACCTGCGGGGAGGGGACGTGCCGTATTCGCCGTTGGCATTGTCCTTCGCCATCGTTCATGCCGAAGGGGGCGTTGATTTGTTCATCGACGGCCGCAAGCTGACGCCCGCAACCGGAAACCCCCTGGGCGGCCCTCTGGACAGCGACGTCGGAAGGCACGAACCTGACGCCTTCGGGCACGCTCTGGACAACCTGGGCGGGGCGAAAAAGACCGTGCGCCTTAACCCCGACGGCGTTCCCGTTTGGGTCTTCGAGCGCCTTGAGAAGGCGGGCGCCGCCATCGACCGGGGGGACGATCCCTGCCAGTTGCCCAAGGCCCGTAAGACGGACGCCGAGTTGGACTGCATTCGCGCCGCCCACCGGCGCGACGGCGCCTCGTTGACCCATTTTTTGGCCTGGTTGGCCGCCGAAGCCCCTTCCGGCCGGGTGACCGAAATCACCGCCGCCGATCACCTGGAATCCCTGCGCCGCCTCAATGACCATTTCCAGGGTCTTAGTTTCCCGACCATTTCGGGCGCCGGGCCCAACGGCGCCATCGTCCATTACCGGGCCAGCGAAAAAACCGATCGGACGCTTGAGGAGGGGACCCTCTATCTGGTCGATTCCGGCGCCCAATACCTGGACGGCACCACCGACGTCACCCGCACCATCGCCATCGGCCAGCCCACGGACGAGATGCGTCGCCATTTCACCCTGGTGCTGAAGGGTCACATCGCGCTCGCCACCGCGCGTTTCCCCGAAGGCACCAGCGGCAGCCAGCTGGACACCCTCGCCCGTCAGCCGCTTTGGGGGGCCGGGCTCGATTATGACCACGGGACCGGCCACGGCGTCGGCAAATACTTGGGCGTTCACGAAGGACCGCAGCGCATCGCCAAGACTTCCAACAGTGTACCCTTGGAGCCGGGCATGGTGCTCTCCGACGAACCCGGTTACTACAAAAAAAGCGCCTACGGCATCCGCATCGAGAACCTGATCACCGTTGTCGCGGCCGAAGCCCCGGAGGGGGCCGAAAAACCGCTATTGAAATTCGAGACCCTGACCTTGGCGCCCATCGACCGCGCCCTTGTCGACCGGCAACTGTTGAGCGAGGACGAGGTCGCCTGGCTGGACGCCTACCACGCCCAGGTGGCGGATGAAATCGGGCCGCTTGTCGATAAGACGACTACAACGTGGCTGAAAAAGGCGACGGCGCCGATTTAATCGACCCGGTAAAGGTAGACTTTGCTGACAGGGACGTCGGGCACGGTCTTCGTTTCGATGGGCTGCCAGCCCCTAAGTGCGAACGTATTCGATACCACCAATGACCCGGCCCGTAGTTCGGCTTCAAACTTCGGTTTCAATTTTTTCATGATCGGCGGCGTCAGAAAGCACACCACCAGCTGCGCCTGTATCCTACCTTTCCGGCTCGCCGGACTTCAGCCATGCTTCGTATTCGGCCTTGGCCTCTTCGTTGGGCGGGTAGATGCCGGGTACCGGTCGGCCTTCCTTGATCTTCTGCTTGGCGAAGCGTTCGTAGCGCTCCTGCTCGAGGCCGTCTTTCGCGACATCGGCGGCCAGCGCCTTGGGGATGACAGCGACGCCATCACCGTCGCCGCAGATGATATCACCAGGAAAGACGGCGACGCCGCCGCAGGCCACCGGCGTTTCGATGTCCGCCGCCGCGTGTCCGGTGACGCTGGCCGGCGCCGCGGGGCCGGCGGCATAAAGGGGCAGGCCGACGGCCAAGGCCTCCTCGCAATCACGCACGCCGCCGTCGGATACGACGCCGGCGACGCCGCGAATTTTCAGTCTTTCGGCCAACAAGTCGCCGATGACCGCCAGGTCACCGCGGCCGCGGCCGTCGATGACCAGCACGCTGCCCTCGGGCGCCTGCTCGATGGCCAGGCGCGGCGGATAGTCGGCCTTGCCCAGGACTTCGGGTGTCGATAAATCTTCGCGCAAGGGCACGTAGCGCAACGTATAGGCGGGCCCGACGAGGCGCCGGGGGGGATCGTTTAAGGGCCTGACGCCCGCCATGGAAATGTTGCGAATGCCGCGCTTCAAAAGCTGCATGGTGACGGTGGCGACGCTGATTTTACCCAGCGTCGCCAGGGTTTTATCGGCCATGGCTCCCTCCCGGTGGGCATACTGCCGCCTTTCGGGGAGTTTTTCCATGACCTTGAGGGCCCAAGAGACTATACCAAGCCCATGGAATCAGCCCTTCCCTACCTGCTAGGCCTCGCCATGTTGGCGACGCTGGTGGTTCTGGTGGTCGGTGTCGACATTTTCAGCGTCTCCGGAGACTTTTATCTCCGCCACGCCAACAACCTGATGCGGCTACGTGTTGTCATGCAGGGCCTCGCGGTGGCGGTTTTGGCGCTCATCGTCAATCTGGGGGTGGCGTAGGGCAAAGGAGGCAACGGCGGTGGTCAAGCTCGACAAGATCTACACCCGCGGCGGCGACAAGGGGGAGACGTCGCTGGGCTCGGGCGGCCGTGTTGCCAAGCACGATCTCCGGGTCGCCGCCTACGGCACCACGGATGAGGCCAATGCCGTCATCGGGCTGGCTAGGCTGCACACAGAAGACGAGGCCGACGCCATGCTGGCACGCATCCAGAACGACCTATTCGACCTCGGCGCCGACCTCTGCCGGCCGCCAAGGGACCAAGAGGGGGACGACGAAGGCGGCGGTGGAAAAGCCTCCCCGCTCCGCATCTCCACTGCCCAGGTGACGCGCCTCGAGGACGAAATTGACCATATGAACGCCGAATTGGAGCCGCTGACGTCGTTCGTGCTTCCCGGCGGCACCGAGGCCTCGGCCTGGCTGCACCTGGGCCGCACGGTGGTCAGGCGCGCCGAAAGGCTGATGTGCGAATTGGCAGCAACCCAGGACGTCAACGCTGACGCCATCAAATACGTTAACCGGCTGTCGGACCACCTGTTCGTCATGGCCCGGCACCTCAACGGCCGGGGCAAGCGTGACGTTCTGTGGGTGCCCGGCGCCAACCGCTGAAGCCCCCCTCTCCGGCCTGGAATCGGGACCCGGAAAGGCGGCTTGACCTCAGGTTTTCTTGTCCCTATTGTGCAAGTGCGAAGAGGGCGAAGAGCCCCAGAAACGTTGACGTTTCCAGGCCATATGCCCGTTGTTTTGGACCTTTTGAATCACCGGCAGGTCATCGATGAAGGTTTTGGTCGCGGTCAAACGGGTTATCGATTTCAACGTCAAGATCCGTGTCAAATCCAACGAAACCGGCGTCGAGACCGCAAACGTCAAGATGTCCATGAACCCTTTCGATGAGATCGCCGTCGAGGAAGGGGTGCGCCTGCGCGAGGCCGGCACGGCCGATGAGCTGATCGCCGTCTCCATCGGTCCCGCCCCATGCCAGGAAACCATCCGCACGGCGTTGGCCATGGGCGCCGATAGGGGTATTCACATCGAGGCCGAGGCTGGGATCGAGCCCCTTGCCGTGGCCAAGCTCCTGAAAACGATTGCGGAGAAGGAAAAACCGGACCTGGTGATTCTCGGCAAGCAGGCCATCGACGACGATTGCAACCAGACCGGACAGATGCTGGCGGCGCTTCTGGGCTGGGGCCAGGGGACTTTCGCATCGAACATCCAGCTCGGGGAAGGACGAACCGAAGTCACCCGCGAAGTCGACGGCGGAATGGAGACCGTCAATCTGACCCTTCCGGCGGTCGTCACCACGGACCTAAGGCTCAATGAGCCTCGCTATGCGTCCCTGCCCAACATCATGAAGGCGAAGAAAAAACCCATCGACACGCTGACCCCCGATGAGCTTGGCGTCGACGTGACGCCCAGGCTTGAGACCCTGAAGGTCGAAGAACCCGAGACCCGCGAGGCCGGGGTCATCGTCGCCGACGCCGCCGAACTGGTGGCAAAGCTCAGAACCGAAGCGAAGGTGATCTGATGGGTATTTTGGTCATCGCCGAACACGACAACGCCGAGATCAACCCGGCGACGCTTAACACCGTCACCGCGGCAATGGAACTGGGCGAGGTCACAGTGCTGGTGGCGGGCCAGGGTTGCCGCCCCGCCGTAAAAGCCGCCCAAGGCATCGGCGGCGTCGCCAAGGTGCTGATCGCCGAGGGAGCGCATCTGGAACACGGCCTAGCCGAAAATCTGGCGCCCGTCATTGCAGGATTGGCTGGCGATTACGGCCACCTGCTGGCCCCGGCGACGACGTTCGGCAAAAACCTGATGCCGCGCGTGGCGGCATTGCTGGACGTTCAGCAGATTTCCGAGATCACCGGCATCGATGGCCTCGATACCTTTATCCGCCCCATCTACGCCGGCAACGCCATGGCGACGGTCAAAAGCACCGATTCCGTCAAGGTCATCACCGTCCGCACCACCGCCTTCGAAGCGGCGGCGGGAAAAGGCGACGGGGCCGGCGGCAGCGCCATCGTGGAGGCACCCGCCGGCGAGGACTCGGGCCTTTCGGCCTTCGCCGGCCAGGAGTTGACGAAATCGGAGCGCCCCGAGCTGACCAGCGCTTCCATCGTCATCTCGGGAGGGCGCGGCATGCAGTCGGGTAAAAATTTCAAGCTTCTGGAAGACATCGCTGACAAATTGGGCGCTGCCGTCGGCGCCAGCCGCGCCGCCGTCGATGCCGGTTTCGTTCCCAACGACTATCAGGTCGGCCAGACCGGCAAGGTGGTGGCGCCTGACCTTTACATCGCCGTTGGCATTTCCGGCGCCATCCAGCACCTAGCTGGGATGAAGGATTCAAAGGTCATCGTCGCCATCAACAAGGACGCGGACGCGCCCATCTTCCAGGTCGCCGATTACGGGCTGGTCGAGGACCTGTTCAAGGCGCTGCCGGAATTGTCATCGGAACTGGACAAAGACGGATAAAAGCGCTCCCCTAAACCCCGAGGTAGGAACCATGGCTTTTGAAATCAAAAAGATCGGCATTATCGGAAGTGGACAGATGGGCAAGGGCATCGCCCACGTTTGCGCGGTTTCGGGCTTGGACGTATACCTGCTAGACACCGACCCCGAAACCCTCAAAAAGGCTGTCGGCGACATTGAAAAGGACATGAACAAACGGGTGGCCCGCGATGAGATCACCGAAGACAACAAAAACAAAGCCCTCAAGCGGATTGCCACCGGCAAGGATTACAAAGGATTCAAGGACTGCCAACTGGTGATCGAGGCGGCGACCGAGGACGAACAGGTCAAAAAAGGAATCCTGAAGACCCTTTGCAAGGACCTGCCGACCGAAACCCTGATTGCGTCCAACACGTCATCCATTTCGATCACGCGCCTGGGTGCCAGAACCGACCGTCCCGGGAAGTTCGTCGGCATGCACTTCATGAATCCGGTGCCGAGGATGGAGCTGGTGGAGATGATCCGCGGCATCGCCACCGAGGAAGAAACCTATCAGGCCGTCCGCGATCTCGTTGAAAAGCTAGGCAAGACGCCGGTAAACGCCGAGGACTTCCCGGCCTTTATCGTCAACCGCATCCTGCTGCCGATGATCAACGAGGCCATTTACACGCTTTATGAAGGTGTCGGCTCGGTGAAGGCCATCGACACCGCCATGAAGCTCGGCACCCGGCATCCAATGGGACCACTGGAACTGGCGGATTTCATCGGCCTGGACGTGTGCCTAGCGGTCATGCACGTGCTCCACGAAGGGCTGGCCGATACCAAATACCGGCCGTGTCCATTGTTGGTCAAGTACGTCGAAGCCGGCTGGCTCGGCCGTAAGACGGGCCGGGGTTTCTACGACTATTCGGGCGAGACGCCGGTTCCGACTCGTTAATTCCCCTTAATTTGCGATCGTTTCAAATTGCATCAATTTGAAACGTTTAAGCCCTTTCATTCATATACTTAGGGTCTGTTCACGTCCTGGATCGCTTCGGTCAAAACAATAAGATCCTTAGTGAAGCTTGGCGCGGAGTTTCTGGCGGTAAACGTCGATCACCACCAGCTTGCCTTTGTCTTCCTTATGCCAGAACTGCCAGCCGTTGCACGCCGGGGCTTTCTGCAGGAAGGCGCCGACCTGATGGATGGAGCCCCGGAAATCGGCGGTCACCAGGGTGCCGTCGGCGCGCACCCGCGCCGTGTACCGGCGGCGCTGGTCGGTAAGCGCGGTCCCGGGCTCGAGGATGCCGCGCTCCACCAGCCAGCCGAAGGGGATACGCGGTTGCGTCCGCTTGGCGGGCGTCGTCAGCAGTTCTTTGTCCTTGACGGGACGGATTTGGGCGATGCGGTCCCGGGCCAGCTTGACGTATCCGGCGTCACGCTCGATGCCGAGATAGCGCCGTCCCAGTTTCTTGGCCACGGCGCCGGTGGTGCCGGAGCCTAAAAACGGGTCCAGAATCAAGTCATCGACCTCGGTGGCCGCCAGGATCGCCCGGTGCAGGAGAGCCTCGGGTTTCTGAGTCGGATGCGCTTTCTTGCCTTTGTTTTTCAGTCGCTCGGGCCCCGTGCACAACGGCAAAAGCCAGTCGGAGCGCATCTGCAAATCGTCGTTGAGGTTTTTCATTGCTTCGTAATTGAAGCGATAACGCGATTCCTTGTCACGCGCGCACCAGATCAGGATTTCGTGGGCGTTGGTGAAGCGCCGGCCGCGGAAATTAGGCATCGGGTTGGTCTTGCGCCAGATCACGTCGTTCAAAATCCAATAGCCCATGTCCTGGAGGATGGTGCCGACCCGGTAGATGTTGTGGTAGCTGCCAATCACCCAAAGCGTGCCATCGGGCTTCAATAGCCGCCGCGATTCAGCCAGCCAGTCCTCAGTGAATTTGTCGTAAGCGACGAAGGTCTCGAAGCGGTCCCACGAATTGTCAACGCCGTCAACCCGGGTCTGGTTGTTGGGGCGCAGCAATTCGCCGGCCAATTGCAGGTTATAGGGCGGGTCCGCGAAAACCATGTTTACGGAGGCTTCCGACAGCCCCGCCATGACCTCGACGCAGTCTCCCTGAATTATTTGATTCTCTTCGACTTTTTTATCCCTGCCCATGGTCTAGAGAATGGGCATGGCCGGGACTCGCCGTCAAGAATTAAATGGATTCAAAGGCTTAGGCATGACTCGGGGCCCAAGATATGGGAGTCACCCCACGGCTCGCCTCAACATCTTGCGGCTCAAAAACCTTCGGATTGGGGCGTAGCCCCGCCGGTGCTCGGGCGTCACGCCAAGGCGTTCAAGGGCGCCCTGGTGCTCTTTGGTTCCGTAACCGGCGTTGCGCTCCCATCCGTAGCCCGGAAAGGCGGCGGCCAGATCGACCATGATCCGGTCCCGGGTCACCTTAGCGGCGATGGACGCTGCGGCGATGGAAAGGCTTCGACCGTCGCCGCCAACGACGCAGCGGATGGCGCATCCAAGGCTCGGTTCCCGGTTGCCGTCGATCAGCGCCAGGTCTAGCTTGACGCCCAGCGCCTCGACAGCACGAGCCATGGCCAGCAACGTCGCGCCAAGGATATTCAAGGTAAGGATCTCGGCAACATCGGCTTGGCCTATGCCAATCAGGGCTTCCGATTCCAGTGCCTGAAACAGCGACTCCCGGCGCTTCGCACTCAGTTTTTTGGAATCATCCAGGCTCGACAACAATTCAGGCGACAGGTTAGCGGTATCGAGGATCACCGCGCCCGCCACCACCGGCCCCGCCCAGGGGCCGCGCCCGGCTTCATCGACGCCTGCGATAACACCCATGCCTTCACTGCGGGCGGCGTCTTCGAGGCTGAAATCAGGCATGGGGCCGAATCCTTAACGTCCCGGTTAAACTAACACACCGCCCTGTTAGGGCGAAACGGTTGGACAGAATGCGCAATTACCGGAGCCGGCAAAGGGGCCTTCCGGTAGCACTTGCAAATGGTGTATATTGGCGCAAAGTCGGAAACGGCTTTCGGGGGATAAAATGGCAAGAGTCATGATCAACTGCCCGGAAACGGGGGAACCCGTTTACACGGGCATGACATTCGACTGGTCGACGTTTGAGAATATCCGGATTGGGGAAAGATCGATTAGATGCACCTCCTGCGGCGACGAACACACCTGGAAAAGGCCCGACGCGTTCCTGGAAGAGGCCGGTGGCGAGTCCTGATCGAAGGAAGCGACCGGAAAATTGTCTAAAAAAACGGCGTAAGACGATCTCTGGGAACCTATTTTTGCCCCCTCATGGAAATTCCGGCTCCGCCACCCGGCGGGGTTTTTGTTTGCCGGCGCCCCTGGACCTTAACGGTCTAGGAGCCTGACGGACTATCTGGAGCCTAACGGCCTATAAGAGCCGCAACTGGTCACCGATCCTGGGCGGCGGGCTGAATTGGGAGGCATCCAGTTCGAACCCGGAGGCTTGGCCCCCCCTCAATCCACCCGTTAACCCGAACCGTTTGCAGGCGAGGCTGAACCGCTTAGCTAACATCTCGGCCCTCGGGCCGGTTCCTTTCATACGAATCTTGAATTCCGAATCGTTGAGCCCGCCTCTCCGGGTCTCCCGGACTTGACTGAGCACGTGCGCCGCCATGTCCGGCACGTGCGCCGTCAGCCATTCCGAGAAAAGATCTTTCAGCTCAAACGGCAGCCGCAGCAAGATGGTGCCGGCGGTCCGGGCGCCGGCCTCGGCCGCCCTTTCCAGGATCGCTTCCATCTCCTGATCGTTGAGTACCGGGATCATTGGCGCCACTATCACTGCCACCGGGATACCGGCTTGGCTCAGGGTCCGCATGGCATCCAGCCGTTTGTCGGGCCTCGGCGCCCGGGGCTCGAGGGTCCGGGCCAGCTTGGTGTCGAGGGTGCACACCGAGATACAGACCGCCGCCAGGCTCTTCTTCGCCATCGGCCCCAGGATATCGATATCGCGGCAGACCAGGGGCGACTTGGTGGTTATGGAAACCGGATGGTTGTAGCGCGCTAAAACTTCCAGCACCCCCCGAGTGATTTGGAACTTCTTCTCGATCGGCTGGTAGGGATCGGTGTTGGCGCCAAGCTGGAGGGTTTTTGGCTCGTAGGCCGGTTTCATCAGTTCCCGTTCCAGGAGACGGGCGGCGTCGGGCTTGGCGAACAGCCGGCTTTCGAAATCGAGCCCCGGCGAAATGCCCATATAGGCGTGTGCCGGGCGGGCAAAGCAATAGACGCAGCCGTGCTCGCAACCCCGGTAGGGATTGATGGAACGGTCGAAGTCGACGTCCGGAGACGTGTTGCGGGAAATGATGGTTTTCGGCCGCTCAACCGTCACCCGGGTGCGAAGTGGCGGCAAATTGCTTTCGTCTAGGTCCCAGCCGTCGTCGACGGTTTCCTGGATCTCAGCCTCGAAACGGCCAGTGGGGTTGGTAACAGCGCCCCGGCCCTTTAGCGGTGGTGGGAGTTGAATGGAGCCCATGGCTAATGATGCACAAAAATTAGAACATTTCAAGAACAAATATTGATACGGATACTCTTTTTGTCGCTGTCCTCAACGCTTGCGAGGATTGCCATCCCGTGTGCTATGTATGGGTGGAACCCGCAATCACCGGAGCCACCTCCCAAGTGCTAAGCATCATCATTCCCACCCTTAACGCCGAGAAAGACCTGCCGGCAACCCTGGACAGCATCGCCGGGTCCGGGTTGGTTTCCGAAGTCATCGTCTCCGACGGCGGGTCCATCGACTCAACACCGGTCATTGCCGCCGAGGCGGTGGTGGTGTTCGTTGTCGACGGCGGCGGGCGGGGGCCGCAGCTGATTACCGGCGCCAGGGCGGCGGTTGGCGATTGGCTGATGTTTTTGCACGCCGATTCCCGACTCCAGCCCGGTTGGGACCATGCCGTCAAGGCCTTTATGGCCGACAGGACAAACTGTTTCCACGCCGGTTATTTCGCCTTTGCCCTCAACGACTCGGCGCCGGCGGCCCGGCGCCTGGAGGCCCTGGTCCGGTTGCGGTGCCGGATTTTTGGCCTGCCTTACGGCGACCAAGGGCTGTTGATAAGCCGCGAATTTTACGATTTCCTGGGCGGGTATGCCTCGATCCCACTGATGGAAGATGTGGAAATAGCGCGCCGAATCGGGCGCCGGCGGCTTTCCCTTCTGCCCGGCGCCGCGGTGACCTCGGCGGATCGCTACCGGCAAAGCGGGTATTGGCTGCGCCCAGCCCGCAACCTCATTTGCGTCGGCCTCTATTTCCTGGGCTTTCCGCCGCGCCTGATCGGTCCCCTTTACGAATGAGCTTTTACCGTCACCTCGTCGTTTTCGCCAAGGTCCCCCGCCTCGGCCGGGTCAAGACCCGCCTCGCAGCCAACATCGGGGCCGTGGCCGCCTGGGGCTTTTACCGGCAAACGCTCAGCCACGTTATCGGCAAGCTTGCGAGTGATCGTCGCTGGCGGTGCTGGCTGGCGGTGACGCCCGACGGCGCCGTCCACCTCAACCGCACATGGCCGGAGGGGTGTTGGCTGATCAGCCAGGGCGGGGGCGATCTGGGGGACCGCATGGGCCGTGTCGCCCGGGCGCTGCCGCCAGGACCGGTGGTCATCGTCGGTGCCGACGTACCCGGAATCCGGCCCGTCCACGTGGCGGCGGCTTTCAAGGCTCTCGGCCGCCATGACGCCGTCTTCGGCCCTGCCCGGGACGGCGGCTATTGGCTGGTGGGGCTGAAACGCAGGCCTTGCAATCGGGATATTTTTAGCGGCGTCCGCTGGTCGACGGAAACGGCCCTCGCCGACACCGTTACCAATCTCGGCCATGTCCAAACCCACACGCTGCTGGAAACTCTGGACGACATCGACGGCGGCGAGGCTTATGGGCGCTGGATCAAGGGGTCTTAAGAACGGCCTATCGTTCTTTCAGCTTTATTCCTTCAGCCGCGGCATCATCTCGACGAAGTTGCAGGGTTTGTAGCGGATGTCCAGCTGGTGGACTAGGATGTCGTCCCAGGCGTCCTTGCACGCGCCCGGCGAGCCCGGAACCGCGAACAGATAGGTGCCCCCCGCCACCCCGGCGGAGGCGCGGGACTGGATGGTCGAGGTCTTTATCTTATCATAGCTGAGCATGCGGAACAGTTCGCCGAAGCCGGGAATGTCCTTTTCCACAACTGCGGCCAACGCCTCGGGCGTCACGTCGCGGCCGGTCAGGCCGGTGCCGCCGGTGGCGATGATGATGTCGATCCCGGGGTCGCCGATCCACTCCTTGAACTGGGCTTCGATGGGGCTAATCTCGTCCTTGACGATGGCGCGGGCGGCAAGCTTGTGGCCGGCGCCTTCCAGACGCTCGACAAGGGTATCGCCGGAACGGTCGTCATCGAGCGTACGGGAGTCGGAAACGGTCAAGATGGCGATGTTGACCGGCAGGAACTCTATTTTATCGGCTTGAACCATCGCTTTCGGCAACCTCGTCGGGGTTCTGACCCAGTGCGGTATACACCGGCCATTGGCCGGCGGCAATGGCGTCCAGCGACGGTGCTGACTGGCCCAGACGGTTGCGGTAGATCCACAGGTTGGTCAGCAGCTTCTCGATGAAGATGCGGGTCTCGCGCGAAGGCAAGCTTTCGATGAAGAACAAGGGGTCGTTCAAATTGTTGGTCTCGTGCCGCCATTTATTCAGGTTCCCGGGGCCGCCGTTCCAAGCGGCGGCCATCAGGAACAGGTCGCCTTTAATCTTTTTGTCGGCGAGTAGGATTTCGATGTACTTCTGTCCCAGCGCCAGGTTGACCTCGGGCTGGAACAGCGTGCGACGCTTGCTGCCGTAACGGTGATAGCGGCGGTCCCGGGCGACAAAGCTGGCGGTCCTCGGCATCAACTGCATCAGACCCCGGGCGCCGGCCCAGCTTTTGGCCTTGGGGTTGAAGCGCGATTCCTGCCGCACCACGGCGTAGATCAGCGCCCGATCGACGCTGAAGCCACCCGGAGGCGTCCACCCCGGCAGCGGATAGGCGGCGCCGTCATAGCCACCGCCATTCGGGAACAGTCGGTTATTCAGCCGCACGGCCAAGGACGGCATTTTGCCGCGGCTGGCCAGCACCAGGATGCCCTTGACCAGCCCATCGTCGACGAAGGCGCTTAGGTTCCGGAGTTCACGTTCGGCACGGCGGTTCTCGCCGACCTGCAACAGCGCCATGGCACGCCGGCCTCGGGGCTTCGCCGTCAGGGTTTTTATGATCGCTTCGGAAAGCGGCGGCACCGCCCAGCGGAAACGCATCTTCTCGCCCAGCAGGTGACGGGCCAACAGCCCGTAGAAGGTGCGCGAGTGGTCGGCGGCGGTGTTCAGGAGCGCGTTGACCTTTTCCGGTTGACGGTTGACGAGGTGCGCACGCGCCGCCCAAAAGGCACCAGCCGACCTGAGCCAGCTCGAGGTTTTTTGCTGCTTGGCGACGGCCTCGAAATGGCCGGCGGCGAGGCCGAACTTCTTCAGCCGCCAAGCCGCCAGTCCCGCAGCCCAGTGGGCCTCGGGCAAAACCTTTCCCGAACGCCCGGCCGCCCGGCCCGCCCACATCAGCGCCCATTCGTCGCGGCCGGCGAAAAAATAACTATGACCCAACTGTGCCTGCGCCTGGTCAAACTCGGCGGTGGAAAACAGGCGCTTGATCTCGGCCGTTTTCAAAAGCTTCTTGACCACCAGTGTGAATCCGCTCCTGAGATTCCTTTTGATAAGGCGTTTCAGGTCCCGGACCCTTCGGCGTTCGGCGCGGCCTAGCCGCCGGCCGGGCACCTTGATTCCGACGCCGTTACCGGCCACCGCCAGGGGCGGCACGGTTACCGGGCGTTTCGGGACGCGCCAGTTCTTTGGCTGGCGGCGCCGGGCTAGCTTGTAAAGCCTTCGGGCGTCGGGATGGTCGGCGTAGACCGCCATCCACGCTTTCAACTCCTTGTACTTTGAGCGGTATTTGGTCGGATGCAGGAAGCGCTGGGCCAAGACGTGACCCATGAGCAACCGGTCCTGGAGCTTGCCGATCAGCGTGTCAGAGGCCGTCCAATCGCCCTCTTCCTGGAGGTCGAAAATTTCCCGGTAGAGATCGGCTTCCCAGTGGGTTAGGACTTCCGGGAACGCCAGTTCGGTGCCATCTCTCCCAATCAGGGACGCCGTGTCACGCGCCTCCGCCAGCCCCGGCGTGTCGTCTGCTCGCGTGCCGGAGGCCCCGAAAACCAAGCCGAAACCCAGCAAGGCCGCCGCCATCGACGAAATTAAAAAGGAGATTCTCAAAACCATGATTGATTTATGAATGAAGCCCACAAACCTTCGCTGCTTTTGTATAAAACATCCCAAATCACCGGGCAACCAAATCGGCGGGCTTTCGGGGCGGCTTCTATGAGGCGTCGAGTTTACGCTTGATGTCTAGGAGGTCGCGCCAAGTGTCCCGTTTCTGCCCTGGCGAGCGCAACAGATAGGCCGGGTGGAAGAGCGCCGTCGCTTCGATGGGACGCACCAGCCGGGGCGTCGAAAAGGTGAACCAGCGGCCCCGGAGCCGGCTCACCCCGGCGGTCTGGGCGAGTAAGGATTTTGCCGCCGGGCCGCCGACGGCGACCAGGATTTGGGGGTCAACCAGTTCGATGAGGCGTTCCAAGAAAGGCATGCACACCGCCGTTTCCTGGGGCGTCGGCGTGCGGTTTCCCGGGGGCCGCCAGAATACGGTGTTGGAGATCAGGGCACCCGTCCTGTCGAGGCCGATGGAGGCCAGCATCTTGTCCAGGAGCTTGCCCGAGGGGCCGACGAAGGGCAGCCCCAGGCGGTCTTCTTCGGCGCCCGGTCCTTCGCCGACGAAAAGGATCGGAGCTTCCGCGTTACCGTCGATGAATACCAAATTTGTCGCCGTCTTCTTTAGGGTACAGCCGTCGAAGGTTTCCAGCGTCCGGCGAAGTTCTTCGACCGAAGCCGCGTCTTTGGTTAGGTGCACGGCCGCTGTCACTTCCCCGTTGGCGTTGCCGGAAGAGTCGGCGGGAGTGGAAGCGGGCGGGGGCGGGAGCTCGGCTTTGGCCAGGCCTCTCCGCCTGTCGTCCGCAGGCTCGGTGGCGCCCGCTCCCGCTTTTTGAAACCGGTCCACCGGCTCCTTGGCGATGGTCTCGTCGACACCGGCTTCAAGGTACCACTGTAGGAGTTCTCGGGAAGACATGGACTCTCGCATGGCCGAATATAACATACACTTAGCGGCCGGACATCCCTCTGCCTTCATCGCCACCCGTATGCTATAAGGCGGCCTCGGCTGGGGCGCTCGTTGCCGAACGGAACTGAAGGAGTCGCGATGATCTCCGAGGTAGACCTCCTGGAACCAGAAACCGAGGCCGAACCCCAACCGGCGCCGGCGCGTGAGTCCATGGACTTCGACGTCGTCATCGTCGGCGGGGGGCCGGCGGGGCTTTCGGCGGCCATCCGGCTTCGCCAACTGGCCGCCGAGCGCGACCGGGATTTTACCGTCTGCGTCGTCGAGAAGGGCTCTGAAATCGGCGCTCATATCCTGTCCGGCGCGGTAATCGAAACCCGGGCACTGGACGAGTTGATTCCCGATTGGAAGGATCTGGACGCGCCTCTCAAGACCCCGGCCGGCCAGGATCAGTTCATGTTTTTGACGGCCCGCCACGCCTTCCGGCTCCCCACCCCGCCACAGATGAAAAATCACGGCAACTACGTGATCTCTCTCGGCAATCTTTGCCGCTGGCTGGCCGCCAAGGCGGAAGAACTTGGGGCCGAAGTTTACCCCGGTTTCGCCGCCGCCGAGACGCTCTATGACACCGACGGGTGCGTCGCCGGCATCGTCACCGGGGATTTGGGCATCAGCACCGACGGTACGCTAGGCGCTAATTACCAGCCCGGCGTCGAGCTTCGCGCCAAATACACGCTCTTCGCCGAAGGCTGCCGGGGGTCGCTGACCCAAACCGTCATCGAACGCTTCGGGTTGGGCGAGACGGGGCTTCGGGACCGACCCGCGGACCCGCAAACCTACGGCATCGGCATCAAGGAACTGTGGGAAGTCGACCCGGCCCAACACAAACTCGGCCTCGTCATCCACACCGTCGGCTGGCCTTTGGATCGGCACACCTATGGCGGCTCGTTCATCTATCACCAGGAGGATAACCAAGTCGCCGTAGGTTTTGTCGTCGGCCTCGATTACCAGAACCCCTACCTCAACCCCTTCGAAGAGATGCAGCGCTTCAAGACCCATCCCGCCATCCGCCCCACGTTCGAGGGCGGGCGCAGGATCGCCTATGGGGCCCGGGCGCTCAACGAAGGCGGTTGGCAGTCGGTGCCTGGGTTGAGTTTTCCCGGCGGCGCGCTCATCGGATGCGCGGCGGGATTCATCAACGTGCCCAAGATCAAGGGGACGCATACCGCGATGAAATCCGGGATGCTGGCGGCCGAGGCGGTCGCCGAGGCCTTGGCCGGGGACGCCCCGCCGGCCCAGGGGTTGGGAGCCTATGCCGACGCGGTAAAAACGTCATGGGTTGGGGACGAACTTTATAAGGTCCGCAACATCCGCCCGGCGTTCCGGTGGGGGATCTGGGGGGGGCTTATCTATGCGGCGCTGGACACTTACATTTTGCGCGGTCGGGCGCCGTGGACGCTGGGTCACCACAAGGACCACGAAGCGTTGAAAAAAGCCAACCGCTGCCGAAGGATCGACTACCCCAAACCCGACGGTGAGGTTAGTTTCGACAAACTCACATCGGTCTTCATCTCCAACACCAACCACGAGGAAAACCAGCCCGACCACCTGACACTCAAGGATCCAGGCGTCCCCGTGGATGTTAATCTGGCGCATTATGATGGGCCGGAGGAACGGTTTTGTCCCGCGGGCGTCTATGAATTCGTCGAGGAGGATGGGGAAAAGCGTTTGCAAATCAATGCCCAGAACTGTGTCCACTGCAAGACCTGCGACATAAAGGACCCCACTCAGAACATCGTTTGGGTGGTGCCGGAAGGAGGCGGCGGGCCCAAATATCCGAATATGTAATAGGGGATTCTATCCGCTAGGACAGGCGGGCAGCGTCGACTAAACTAGAGCGTTGGCGCCCTTCCGCCCGGGAAAAGAGCAAGGAACCGATGGCGATCCGGATGAGGGTTTTCCAGAATACCGGCCGAGCGCCCCGACGGGGCCGGATTTGGGTTATGGCGCTTGCGGTGGCCACCGGTATCGGTTTGACGGTGGGTCCAACGCCCGTATCGGCGGAAAAGGCCCAGCCGAAGTCCGGCAAGACGCTGAGCGGAAATTACCTCGCCGGGCGTCACGCCCAAGGCCGCGGGGATTTGTCGGCGGCGGCGGATTTTCTCGGCGCCGCCTTGAGAAAGTCCCCGAAGGCCCCGGATCTTTTACGCCGGACCTTTATCATATTGACCGTCGAGGGACGCGTGGAGGAGGCGACCGATCTGGCCCGGCGGCTGCTTGCCTTGAAGCCCGAGGCTCCGATCGCCAATTTGGCGCTGGCCGTCGACGATTTCAAGCGCGGCCGTTATGCCGCCGCCCGAAAACGGCTCGACGGGCTTCCGAAAACCGGTCTTATGCACATCGTGGCGCCTGTTCTCAGCGCCTGGAGCCTGATGGGGGAGAAGAAAAGCGAGGATGCCCTCATGGCGCTGAATCCCGGAACCAAGGAAAAGGGGACCCAGGCCCTTCATCGGCTTCATGCAGCCTTGATCAACGAAATGCTGAGCCGGAAAGACGAGGCGGAAAAAAACTACCTCGCCGTCAGCAACAGCGAGAATGACCGCTCGATCCGGGTCGTGCAGCTTCTGGGCGCCCTTTACGAACGAACCGGGAGCCCCGATAAAGCGCGGGCGCTTTATGAAAATTACCTTTCCGAACAACCGGGATCGCAGCTCCTCGATGTGGCCCTTGGCAGGCTTAAGTCCGGGACCGAGCCCAGGCCCGGGGTGGTTTCGGCCCGGGACGGCGCGGCGGAGGCCTTATTCGACATTGCCAGTTCCTTGGACCGGCAGAACGCCCGGGAAACGGCCTTGATGCTTGGAAGGCTGGCACTTTATTTGAAGCCGCGATTCCCGGTGATGCTGATTCTGCTCGGCGACCTCTTGGAATCCGATGACCGCCTGGAGCAGGCGATGGCGGTTTATTCGTCTATCGACCGAAAGTCGGCTTTTTCGTGGCCGGCTAGGCTTCGGGTCGCTTCCATCCTCGACCGCCTGGAACGTACGGAAGAAGCCGTCAAACAACTGCGCCACATGGCCCGCGAAAGGGAGAAAGACGCCGGACCGTCGATTAATCTAGCCGACATCCTGCGCAGCCACGGCCGTTTCGCCGACGCCGCCAAGGCCTATGACCAAGCGTTTGAGCGTATTCCGACCCTGGAAACCCGGCACTGGACCCTACTTTACGCGCGCGGCATCGCGCTCGAGAGGTTCAAGCAGTGGCCCCGGGCCGAGGCGGATTTCCTGAAGGCGCTGAAATTAAAGCCTGACCAGCCTTATGTGCTCAATTATCTAGGCTATTCGTGGATCGAGAAGGGGAGCAACCTGGACCGGGCCCAGGAAATGATCCAGAAGGCGGCCAAGATCCGTCCCAACGACGGATACATCATCGACAGCCTGGGCTGGGGACATTACAAGCTGGGCAATTTCGAGAAGGCCGTCGGCCATTTGGAACGCGCCGTCGAATTGCGTCCCCAGGATCCGATCATCAACGATCATTTGGGCGACGCCTATTGGCGGGTCGGTCGCCACCGCGAAGCGGTGTTCCAATGGGAACGTTCGCTGACGCTGGATGCGAAAGAAGACCTCGTCGCCAATATAGGCCAAAAACTTAAAAAGGGCCTAGTCGAGGACACCGAAACGGCCAAAAAAAAACCCCAATGATGGTTTATCCGGCCGGTTCCGAGTCAACGGCAAACCGGAATTCCCTGAGCTTCGCCGCGCCGGCCAAGATCAACCTTTATCTTCACGCCACCGGAAGCCGCGCCGACGGCTTTCATCTGCTGGACAGCCTAATCGCCTTCGCCGGCATCCATGACACGTTGGCGCTTTCCCCCGCCGACGACGTCAGCCTCAGCGTCGAGGGCCCTTTTGCCGGCGACCTTCCGGCCGACGCCGAAAACCTCGTCATCAAGGCGGCGGTCCGGCTCGGGAAGGTTTCCGGGATAACGGCGGGGGCCCACATGCGGCTTGAGAAACGGTTGCCGGTGGCGGCCGGTATAGGCGGCGGTTCCGCCGACGCGGCGGCAGCGTTGCGCGGTCTCGCCCGGCTTTGGGACATCGACGGCGAAACCGCCGGCCTCGAAAACCTGGCCCTCGCGCTCGGCGCCGACGTGCCGGTATGTCTCGAGGGTTATGCCTCCTTCGTCGGCGGCATCGGAGAGAAAATCACCCGGGCCCCTTTGTTGCCGCCGGCTTGGCTGGTCCTCGCCAACCCCGGCGTCGCCCTTTCCACGGCCGATGTTTTCGCCGCCCGCCGGGGAGACTTTTCCCGACCAGACCCTTTCGACGAGTCGCCGGCCACCGCCCGGATGTTGGCGGAACTCCTAGGCACCCGCCGCAACGACCTGACGGAAGCTGCGGTCGGCCTGCAACCGGTGATCGGCGACGTGCTGACGGCGCTGGACGCCCTCGGCGGCTGTCTTTTGGCGCGCCTGTCGGGCAGCGGCGCGACCTGCTTCGGGCTTTTCGCCCAGGCCGGCGCGGCGGCCGGGGCGGCGGCGGTGCTGGGCCGGGACCACCCCAATTGGTGGGTGCGCGCGGCGCCACTGCTCGACGACGCTGGGACTTTGAAGGGGTAAACCCACCGCTCGGGACATTCCGCGGCCATTTTTTGAAAATCTAGATACGCTTACCAATGCACTCTTGAAGGTGATTGTCGATCTCGGTGCCGAAAGTATCGCTGAAACTAATCCGCGTCACCCGGCTGTTTCTGGTATCGGCTTTCTTTATCGACGACGTTGAGATCTTATAGCCGATTTACTGGTAAATATACTCATTATTACTTTGTACGTTATTGACATTACTGTACAATGGCGGACATTAATACTTATATCTCTTGCCGCATGCGGATAAAGGCCTGAAGATCGGATTCACCTAACCAGCGGTAAAATAATTGTTGGTTCCTGACGTTTCCCCCGGAACGTCCCTTGGCGCCCCCCTGCGGGTAGCTTAGGCCTCCCCGCCAACCCCGGCTTGCGGGCCCAACCGATAGCGCTTATGTTTTTGGCAATTCCGGCAAGCGAATGGGGCGTGGCCAAGTGGTTAAGGCGCCGGTTTTTGGTACCGGTATTCGGAGGTTCGAATCCTCCCGCCCCAGCCAACAAAAACCCGCCCTTGCGGCGGGTTTTTTTTAGTGGCTTGGGGTGAGGTGGATCAAACCTAACGGGCAGAAGTGCCAGCAGCCTGAAGCGGACGAACGAGCCTTGACGTGCGCCAAACCATCACCGGCTATGAAATCGAAATCGCAAGCGACCTGAAAACCTGCGATGCCGTCATGGAGTGATCCCCCGTTCGTTCCGGCCGCCGCATAAGGTCTGGGAAACCCCTAGAGTACGAACCACAAGAGTGCCGGAAGGGTCATGAACGACAGCACGGTGGAGACCAGCACCGTGCCTGCCACTTCTTCGGGGCGATTTTCATGAAGCTGGGCGTAAAGGTAGTTGAAAACGGCGACCGGCATTGCGCACTCGATGATCAGGACACCCCTGGCGGAGCCCTCATATCCCAAGACTTCAGCCAAGCCCCAGCCAACGGCAAAACCCATGACCAGCCTGAGTGCGGAAAGCCCGAGGCTCTTGGGCAGGCTCTTGACGTGAAGCTCGGCCAGCGAGACGCCGAGGGTGATCAGCATCAACGGGATGGCGAAACCACCCAACAGTTCGATGGTCTTGAACAGCCAGCCGGGCAACGTTAGGACGGTGAACTTGACGGCAAGGGCGGCGAGCACGGCCCATATCAGCGGCATCCTGAGAATATCGGAGGGCTTGGCGGTTTCGGCCGCGATCGCCGGCCCGAGAGTGAAGATAAGGAGCGCGTTGACGGTGAAATACGCGACACCAAGCGCCAGCCCCTGCTCGCCGAAGGCGAGCAGGCACAGCGGCAGCCCCATGTTGCCGGTATTGGCAAACAACATGGCCGGCAGGAAGGTGCGCTGTTCGAGCCCGGACAGCCGGAGGGCCGGTATGGCAACTGCGGCGAACAAAACCACCGACGCCAACGAAGCGAGGCCCATGGTGCCCATGGTTTCGGCGGTGATTTCGGCCTTGATCAAGGCGGCGAAGATTAGGCACGGGAAACCGACACTCGTGACCAAGCGGGTGACGAAGGCGGTTTCGTAGGGAATGCCCCTCTTGGCCCACGCCAGGCCGATACTGGCGCACAGAAACACTGGAGCGATGATCGAAAATATTTCCAAGAACACGTGTTGACTGCCTCTTGTTGGCTGTTCTGTTGCCAATCCCCGGCTCCAGCCCGGACGTGAGCCCGAGTGGCGTATGAACGCAGGTTTGGTCGTATAATTATGATAAAACCTGACATGGTATACAGTGCGATTATTTCAAATTGAATAAATTTGAAACGTGTTAAGGTCTTTTATTCATATCCTTAGGGCCTTTGCCAATCACCGCCATGGGGAACGCCCGCCCCGTTGGCGAAAATGCCCCTTTACATTTGAACAATAAAATCTATCTATCTATTTATCTACCTATTTGAGGTTTACCTGAAAGGCGTGATTTTGTAGGGTTTTCCAGAGGGGATTCGCTATGCATCGGCTCAATGTCTCCCGGGATGTGCTTTCGGGAATTCGGGCGCACCGCCAAGGCAGCGACGAAACGGAAGACCAGGTTCTTCGCCGTCTCCTGAACCTCCCGGCCGCACCCACCATGCCCGAACCCGGTGACGAAACCGGCGGCCCCAGATCCCGGCCCGGCTTCCGGGACGCCACCTACGGTATCCTTTTCCCCGAGGGATTCGAGATTTCGCGCACCTACAAGGGCCGTCCCTTTGGCGCCCACGTTTCCGGCGGGCGTTGGCTCTTGGATGCCGACGGCAGGCTTTATGACAGCTTCAACCAGCTTAGCCAGGCGGTCATCGACGGCAACGAAAACGCCTGGATGTTCTGGTTCTACCAGGGCCCGGACGGCGGCCGGCGGCGTATTGCCGAATTGCGCGATCCGGCTACGGTCCAGAAGCGGCCCCTAAGGAACCGGCAGCGGGAACCAGCCCCCCATCTTCACCAAGCCATTCCCAAGACCCTTCCCGAGACCATTCCCCAGACTATTTCCAAGGCCGCCCGCCAGGAAAGTATTTCGGGCAACGGCGCCGCCCCCACCGCCCCGCGAACATCCCGCCCATCGCCGCCCGAGTTGGCCCACCCCTCCCCCCCGGTGGTCCAAGGTGGAGGCATGGCCTGGGAACCGGCGCCGAAGCCCCAGGAAGACTAAGAAAGACTAAGGAAGGCTGAGGCCCCTATCCGCCACCCCAATCTCGGTGGTCGCAATTAAGTGATCCTGCCTGCCGCCATAAGCCTGGAAATCGCTTGTCCCGGCCCCTACCCTCTGGCGCCTTCCAGGAAGAGCCGCCGTCGACCCGGAAAAGTAAGTACCTTGGAGGGAAGGACATCCATGAATTTCAACATCTATTGGTTCATGTTTCCGGTTTCCATCAGCTTCGTTACCACGGCTATGTTGAGCGGCATCGGTGGCGCCGCGATCTTCATGCCAATTTTATTTGATCATTTTTCCGTTGTTGGGGCCAAAATACCCCTTGGCTAGCCCGGTGGCGGCCATCGGCGTCGCCCTCTTGACGGAGACCTTCGGGTTTCCGTCAGGTTTCGTCGGCTACTTCCGGAAGCAACTCATCGATTTCCGGGTCGCCTGGGCACTGATCGGCGCCGCCATGCTATAGATCCTCTTCAGGCCACTTTGAGGACGCCCCCAGCTATATATCGTGGATGAAATCCTTTCGACGATTCATCGGCCGATCGAGGACTTGAACACCGAAGGGTCAGTTAGTCCTTCTCAGGCTCCAGTTTCAGCGCCACCGAATTTATGCAATAGCGCCTACCTGTCGGCTCCGGCCCGTCGTCGAAGACGTGGCCCAGGTGCGCATCGCAAACGGGGCACAGGGCCTCGGTGCGGAGCATGAACATGCCGAAATCGCCTTTCGTCTCGAGGGCATCGTCCGCTACCGGTTTCCAGAAACTGGGCCAGCCGGTGCCGGAATTGAACTTATGGGAAGACGAAAACAACGGATGGCCGCAGCAGACGCAGGCGTAAACGCCAGCATCCTTGCAGTTTTCGTACTCGCCGGTAAATGGCCTCTCGGTGCCCTTCTGGCGACAGATTTCATACTGCTCGGGAGTCAGTTGCCGGCGCCATTGGGCATCTGTTTTCTTGACCTTTTTCATTCTCCGATCCTCCCTGATCTGGAATTTCCAGCATGGCACAGGAAAGTAACCCGTTCTAGGCTCCTCCGAGCCAGGGGCGCCGCCAACGGAATTGATAAATTCTGAAACATTTCGATGCATCCTGAATCTTAACCGGATCGGGTAAAGCCTTTACGATAGTGAAATAGAAATACTGGGATTCAATTGTTATTAACGGACCAAAGCCCATGGCAGGGAACTCTTCTCGAAGGAAGCTAAAACGGAACGGGCAGACGCTCCGGGGTCGGGGCCGGGGTCGGGAGCGAAGCCGCGGAGGGTTGATGCAGGGCGGCCTCAGGTCTTTTTCTTTCCTTGGGATTTTTTCGTTTTGGTCTTCTTCTCCTTGGCCGCTTCCTTTGCCGCCAACTTCAGATAGCCGTCCCGGGTCTGCGGCAGCTTGCGGCCCAGCACCTGCGAGGCGACGACCGTGCGCAGGATTTGCACCGTGCCGCCACCGATGGTGAACATTCGGGCGTCCCGGACCATGCGTTCTAAGCCCAAGTTGCGCGAATACCCCGCGGCACCGAAGACCTGAAGCGCGTCGTTGGTGACCCGGATTGCCGTCTCCGAGGCCAGGATTTTGGCCCGGGCGGTGTCGGTGATGTCGGGGAACCCCGATTTTCCCGGGCCGGTGGCCGCCTTATAAATCAAAAGCCTCGCCGCTTCCAGCCCGGTGCCCATGTCGACCAGCATCCATTGCAGCCCCTGGAACTCGGCGATTGGACGGCCGAATTGGTGGCGTTCCTGGGCGTATTCGAGAGCCAGCTCATAGGCCCCCTGGGCGATCCCGAGTGCCACCGTTGCCGCGCCCACCCGTTGCGCATTATACACCGTCATCAGCCCGGCAAAGCCGTGCTTTAAGCCTTGGGGCGGGATGACGATCATGTCGGTGGGGATTTCCAGGTCTTCGAAGATAATTTCCGTTTCCGGGATGCCGCGAAGCCCCATGGCCGGTTCGCGGGCGCCGATGATCAATCCCTTGGGCTCCAGCCCCCGGTCCGGGTCGCGGACGGCGATAAAACCGGCGATGCCTTGGGCCTCGCCGTCCTCGAAAACGCGGGCGAAGATCAAATGCAGCTTCGACACCCCGCCGCCGGTAATCCAGTGCTTGGCTCCGTTAAGCACATAGATACCGCCTTTTTTGTCGGCGCGGGTGGTCATTTCGTTGGCGGCGCTGCCGGCGCCCGGTTCGGTAATGCAGATGGCGGGCTTGTCGCCGTTCAGCACCAGGCCGGCGGCCAAGTGTTTCTGTTTGTCGGTGCCGTATTCCATGATCGCTCCGATGGCGCCCATGTTGCCCTCGACGACGATTCGGCCCGTGACCCCGCAGACCTTGGCCATTTCCTCGATCACCAGCACTGCATCCAGGTAGCCGAGCCCCAGGCCTCCCAGGTTTTGGGGAATGGTCATACCCATGAATCCGCCCAGGGTCAGCGCGCGAACATTATCCCAGGGGTATTCCTCGCTTCGGTCGATCTCGGCGGCGCGGGGCCCGATCACTTTTCGGGCCAGCTTCCGGGCCGCGTCCTGCAGGTGCTTCTGAGAATCCGATAGTTCTAACATGCCCTTATCTTTAGCAGAAAAACCGGCGAATTCCCTCAACAGTGTCGAGGCGGCCGGGAAGCTTCCCGGGTGCGCCGCTTTTGGTGCTCCGCCAAATGGTGTAAAAAAAACCATGACTTCGACGCTTACCCCGTTATCGCCGGTGCTGGGGGCCGAAATGACCGGCCTCGACCTGACTCAGCCGCTGGACGCCAACCAGGTGAGTGATATCCGCCAGACCTGGCTTGAGGCCGGCGGCCTGTTGGTGATCCGAGGCCAGCGCCTGACCCCCAAACAGCACATCGAGTTCAGCCGCAACTTCGGGCCACTTTTCGGGGCGCCCGGGGAGGTCCCCTTGCAGGAGACGGTCAGCCGATATCTGCATCCGGATCACCCGGAAATTTACCGTGTCTCCAACAAGATCGAGGCGGACGAACCCCTGGGCCGCGCCCGGGCCGGGACGTACTGGCATTCGGACGTGTCGTTCCGCGAACGCCCCGCCTCGGCCTCGATCATCCACGCAATCGAGATTCCCCAGGTTGGCGGCGACACGCTGTTCGCCAACATGGCCGCGGCCTTCGATGCGCTATCGAAAACCATGAAGGAAATACTGGGGCCCCTTCACGCCATTCACGACTTCGCTCAAACCGCGACCACCCAGTTCGCCCAGCCCATCGTCGTCAGCAAAGACCTGGAAGGCGGAAACCGTGCCGTCCATCCGGTCGTCCGCACCCACCCCGAAACCGGCAGGAAGTCGCTGTTCGTCAACCCCGGCATGACCACGCACCTAGAAAATTTCCACCCCGCTGAAAGCAAGGCGCTGCTCGGCCTTCTTTTCAATCACGCGACACGACCCGAGTTCTGCTACCGCCACCGCTGGCTACAAAACGACGTGGTGATGTGGGACAACCGCTCGCTCATGCACTATGCGGTGGCCGATTACGGCGATCATCCCCGCTACATGGAACGCACGACCGGCATCGGCGAGGTGCCGGAATAGCCCCTCTCCTTGGGGCATAGGTGCGAAGTGGCCGTTTGTTCCCCGGCGGACGAAGCCTCATATTTTACCCATGCCCCAGGAATTGCGGAAAATCCTTTATATCGAATAAGAGGCCGACATTCAGACGATCGCCATGATAGCCTTGGAATCGGTCCGCGGGTTCGAGGTTCTGGTTTGCAAATCCGGGACTGAGGCCATCCACCAGGCCCCCGAATTTAGGCCCGACCTTATCCTGCTTGACGTCATGATGCACGGCATGGACCGCCCCGATACCCTCGAACCACTGCGCCGCTTGCCCGAGACCAAGGACACCCCTGCCGTCTTTCTCACCGCCAAGGCGCCGTTGGAGATCGAGGGTTAAAAGAAACTGGGGGCGCTGAACATCTTCGCCAAGCCTTTCGACCCGATAAAGCTAGCCGATAACGTGAAGAAGATCTGGTCCCGCCGGGACCGTTGACTGGGCCTTAGAAAAATTCCTGCCTCCCCATCATAGGCGAGGCTTCAGGTGAGATCGACAAGCTGCTTGCCGATGTTTCGGCCCTGAAGCATGCCGATGAAGGCCTCCGGGGCATTCTCCAGCCCCTTGGCGATGGTCTCGCGGTACTGGAGTCGGCCGGACCGGACCAGGTCTTCCAGCTCGGCCTGGGCCTGGTCCCACTTATCCCGGTATTCGCCGTTTAGGAAGCCCTGCAGGCGGAGCCGCTTGTCGAAAATCATGCGCGTATTGGCGAGGCCGTAAACCGCGCCTTTGGCGTTGTATTGGGACAGCACCCCGCAAACCGGAATCCGGCCATGAGGGTTCATTAACGGCAAAACGGTATCAAGCATTTCGCCACCGACATTGTCGAAATAGACATCGACGCCGTCGCTCGCGGCGGCCTTAATCTGGCCGCTTAAGTCCTCCCTCTTGTAGTCCAGGCAGGCGTCGAAGCAGAACTCATCGGTGACAATTCGGCATTTCTCCGGCCCGCCCGCGATGCCGACAGCCCGGCACCCCATGGCCTTGGCGATCTGGCCGACGGCACTGCCGACGGACCCCGCGGCCGCGGAAACGAGGACGGTTTCGCCCTCCTTGGGCTCGCCTATCATCTTCAGCCCGGTCCACGCGGTGGTGCCATTCGATCCGCACGCCCCCAGGTAGGCGGTCAAGGGAACGCCGTCCTTGGGCTCGATCTTGAAGTCCAGGCCAATTCCGTCCGAGACCGCATGGGTCTGCCAGCCCAAACGTCCGACGACGAGATCACCGGGTTGGAAGTCGGGGTTGTGGCTTTCGGCGACCTTTCCCAGGATGCGCCCAACCATTACCTGCCCCGGCTGCATCCCCGAACCGAGAAAGGTCCAGCCGCCGCCCATCAGCATCCGCATATAGGGGTCCAGGGACAGGGTCTGACTCTTGATCAGGAACTGGCCCGGCTCGGGAACGGGCATGGCCGTTTCCATTATCTCGAAATCTTCCACCGCTGGCAGCCCCAAGGGTTCCCGGCGGAAGTGAATTTGGACGTTGCTGGTAGTCATCTTTTGGACCTCGGTTTCAATAGGGTCGGACCGAGTAGTATTTGGAGCGGGCGAGGGGAATCGAACCCCCGTCTAAAGCTTGGGAAGCTTTCGTTCTGCCGTTGAACTACGCCCGCAAAGCAATTCTTATCAACAGGTTAGAGGCTACATCAATACCATAGAAACAAGCCGTGTCACACCTTTGCACACAGTTCATTTCCGGGGAGCGGGATCAATAGCGGTAATAGTCGGGCTTGAACGGGCCATCCGGCGAGACGCCGATGTATTCGGCCTGGGAAGGGGAGAGCTGGGTCAACGTCACCCCCAGTTTGTCGAGATGCAGCGCCGCCACCTTCTCGTCCAGGTGCTTGGGTAGCACGTAGACGTCGTTTTCGTATGCCTCGTGTTTTTCCCACAGCTCGATCTGGGCCAGCACCTGGTTGGTGAAGGATGCGCTCATCACGAAGCTGGGATGGCCGGTGCCGCAGCCCAGGTTCACCAGCCGCCCCTCGGCCAGCAGGATCAGGCGCTTGCCGTCCGGGAACTCGATTTCGTCCACCTGAGGTTTGACGTTGTGCCACTTGAAATTCCTCAGCGCCTCTACCTGGATTTCAGAATCGAAGTGGCCGATGTTGCAGACGATGGCCCGGTCCTTCATCACCCTCATATGCTCCAGGGTGATGACGTCGATATTGCCGGTGCAGGTGACGAAAATGTCGGCCTCAGGGGCGGCGTCGTCCATGCTCACCACTTCGTAACCTTCCATGGCGGCCTGAAGGGCGCAGATGGGGTCGGACTCGGTGACGACGACCCTGGCGCCTTGACTACAAAGGCTGGCTGCGGACCCCTTGCCGACGTCGCCGTAACCCGCCACCACGGCCATTTTTCCCGCCACCATCACGTCCGTGGCGCGCTTGATGCCGTCGACGAGGCTTTCCCGGCAGCCGTAAAGATTGTCGAACTTGGACTTGGTGACCGAATCGTTGACGTTGATGGCCGGCACCTTGAGCGTGCCATTTTTAACCATCTCGTGCAGGCGGTGGACGCCGGTGGTGGTTTCCTCGCTGAGCCCCCGGACGTCTTCGAGGAGGTCCTGGTGCTTCTCGTGCATGACGACGGTCAGATCGCCGCCGTCGTCGAGCAGCATGTTCGGGCGCCAGCCGTCGGGGCCTTCGATGGTTTGGTCGATGCACCACCAGAATTCCTCTTCCGTCTCTTCCTTCCAGGCAAAAACGGGAATGTCGCGGGAAGCAACGGCGGCGGCGGCCTGGTCCTGGGTGGAGAAGATGTTGCACGAGCTCCAGCGGACCTCCGCGCCGAGGGTGGCCAGGGTTTCGATGAGGACCGCCGTCTGGATGGTCATGTGAATGCAGCCGGCGATGCGCGCGCCCTTTAAGGGCTCCTTGCCGGCATACTCCTCGCGCAACGCCATCAGGCCGGGCATTTCCGTCTCGGCAATTGCGACCTCTTTCAAGCCCCATTCGGCCAGCGACATGTCCGCGACCTTGTAATCATTGAAGGGCATGGCGGAGACTCCTCAAGCTTGTTGACGGAAAAAAGGGGGTTTACCAGCCGCCGAAACGGGCCGCAACCTGTTTTGGCGCCGGATCACCCCCCGGGGGGAACGCACGGCAAATTTGCATGCAATCATATGTTATGCCAGCGAGTTGAAGTCGTCCAGCAGCGTCGCAATTCTTCCCGAATCCACCTGGTCCATGATGACCCCGGCCCTGTGGTTGGCAGCGGCAAGGTCCATCTCGCGAATTCGCTTTTTGACCCGCGGAATATTGACCGGCGTCATCGACAGTTCGTGGATGCCGAGGCCCAAAAGCAGCGCCGAATAACGGGGATCGCCCGCCATTTCACCGCAAATGCTGACCGGAATGCGGGCGCGGAAAGCGGCGTTGGCGGCAAACTTAATCAGCCTGAGCACGCCCGGATGAAGGGGGTTGAACAGATGCACCACGTGTTCGTTGCCGCGGTCGATGGCTAACGTGTACATGGTTAGATCGTTCGACCCGATAGCGAGGAAGTCGCTGACGTTGGCCAGCGCGTCGGCCGCCAGCGCCGCGCCGGGAACCTCGATCATTACGCCCAAGGGCGGCAGGGTCTCGGGCACCGATATGTGACGGCGGCGCAGCTTGGCGGCGGCCCTTTTCAGGATTTCACGGGCCCGGCGGACTTCCGGCACCGTCGAAACCATGGGCAGGAGAATTCTTACTTTGCCGCTGTCGGCGGCGCGGAGAATGGCCCGGAACTGTGTCTCCAACACATGCGGCTGGGCCAGGGAAAGCCGGATGCCGCGAAGTCCAAGGTTCGATACCGCGCTTTCGTCGATGCCGTTCAAAAGCGCCGCCACCGGCTTTTCGGCGCCGACGTCCAAGGTGCGGACCGTTACGGGGTGCTTCCCCATAACCCCGATCACGGTTCTCAGCATCTCGGCCTGTTCCACTTCGTCGGGGATGTCGTCGCGATTCATGAACATGAATTCGCTCCGCAACAGCCCGACCCCAGCGGCACCGGCCTGGGTCACCATGGCCATTTCAATGGGAAGTTCCACGTTCGCCTGCAGGACCACATGGCTGCCGTCGCGGGTTACTGCTTCGAGATTGCGCAAGCGGCCCAGCAAACGGGTTTCTTTGAGGTGGGCCACTTGGCGGCGTTTATAGGCGGCGACGATTTTAGGCGTCGGGTTGACGACAATATGGCCGGCGGTGCCGTCGATGATGATCATGTCGCCGGTCTTGACCCCGCCCATCAACCCGGCGGCCCCCAACACCGTCGGCAGGCCCAAGGCGCGTGCCATGATGGCGGTATGGCCCTCGGCGCTACCGAGCATGGTCCCAGCGCCTGCGATACGCAACGGATCAAGCTGCGCGGTATCGGCCGGGGTCAACTGTTCGGAGACGACGATGCTGCCCTCGAGTGCGGCCGAGAACGGTTTAACGGGGGTTTTTGTAAGGTTGCGCTGAAGACGGTTTCCGACCTCGCGGATGTCGTCGATCCTGGCCCTGATATAGGCATCATCCATAGCCTGGAATACCTCGGCAATAACCGCAATCTCGGCATTGACGGCGGCCTCAGCGTTGATTTGTTTGTCGGCGATCCGCTTCTCGGCGCCGCGCACCAGGCGCGAATCCTCGAGCATGTGGTGGTAGGCGTCCAGGAGGAACGTCAATTCCTCGGCGGCGGCGCCTGTTTTGGCGGCTGCCCGCGACTGCAGCCGGCGGATCTGGCGGCGGGCAAGACGGACAGCGTCTTTCAGCCGCCCCTGTTCGGCCGTCACCTGCTTTTTGGTGACGCGGTATTCGGGAACGTCGATGGCGCCGCTTTCGCGGACGTATGCCGTCCCGATGGCGATGCCAAGCGAGACACCCAGTCCTTCGAAATGTTGCTCCTTGGCCATTCAGTTCCTGCCCCGGGGTCCGTCAGGCCCCGTTCTCGTCCTCTTCGAACTTGTTGGCGATCAACGTCGAAAGAGTATCAATCGCGGCTTCGGCATCCGGCCCGTTGGCCACAAGTTCGACGTCTTGTCCCGGTGCCGCCGCCAGCATCATCAACCCCATAATCGAGAGCCCTGAAACCGTCAAATCGCCTCTAGTGACCCGGATTTTTGCTTCGAAGCCGCCCGCGGTGGTGGCGAACTTGGCCGCGGCACGGGCATGCAGGCCTCGATTGTTTAGGATGGTTACCCGGCGGCAGACGAACGTTTCCCCATCCGGAGCGCTCCCATCACCGGTGCTCATTCCTCTTCCTGTGACAATAATTTCGAGGCGATGTTGATATACTTGCGCCCGGCTTCCTGGGCACTTTCTACGGCGTCGATAAGCGGGTCGGTCTTGCGCACGCTGGCCAGCTTTATCAGCATCGGCAAATTGACGCCGGCGATCACCTCGACATTCGCCTTGTCCATGATCGAGATCGCCAGATTGGAAGGAGTGCCGCCGAACATATCGGTCAGAAGCACGACACCATCCCCTTCGTCAGCTTTGGCGGCGCCGTTAAGAATTTCGGCCCGCCGCTGCTCCATGTCGTCGTCGGGGCCGATGCAAACGGTAGTTACGTTCGTTTGCGGGCCAACCACATGCTCCAGGGCGGCGATCAACTCGTCGGCCAAGCGGCCGTGGGTTACCAGCAACATACCGATCATCTTAAAACGCTCTCTCCCAAGGGTAGAGTATCCTCAATCCGCGGTATCGAAGTCGCCGAAAAGGCTCATCAAAGGCTCATCCGGAGCCAGCCTGTCGGGGAGTTTGATCTCAAATGGCCGATTTGTCCAAATCCCTGTGGCGCAATTTCGTCGGCCGGTCTTGTTTTGCAAGCCATTGGGCCAGTTTCTCGGCCACGAAAACAGACCGATGGCGACCGCCTGTACAGCCGACGGCGATGGTCAGATAACTTTTTCCCTCAGCCGCATATTGGCCGAGCAGCGGCCCCAAAAGGCGGGTCAGATCGTCGAAAAAGGATTGGAACGCGGAATCGGCTGATATGAACCTGCCAACCGCCTGATCGAGCCCGGTGAGATCCCTCAAGTCCCGATCGTAATGGGGATTGGCGAAAAAGCGCACGTCGAAAACGAGATCGGCTTCACGGGGCAGACCTAGGCGGTAGGAAAAGGATGTGACAAAAATGGCCAGTTCGTCTTTGCCTTCGATCCCGAAATGGCCCTTGAGCGTCCGCTTGAGGTCCGCCAGTGACATCTCCGAGGTATCGATGGTGATGTTGGCCCGGTTCAATACGGGGGCCATCAAGAGTTTTTCGCGTCTGATCCCGTCGCTGACAGGCCGGTCAGCCGCCAAGGGATGTCGGCGGCGGGTTTCCTCGAACCGGCGACCCAAAACCTCGTCGTCGCAATCCAGAAATAAGAGCGTCACATCCATATCGAAGCGTTCGACAAGATGCCCCAGCTCCTCAAGGAACCCGGCGGAGTTAAAATCACGAGTCCGGATGTCGATGCCGATGGCAATGGGATGAGTAAAATCCCCAGGCGCCACCAAACGGCCGATCAAGGATACCGGAATGTTGTCCACCGCCTCGTAGCCCAGATCCTCAAGCAACTTCAAGGCCGAGCTTTTGCCAGCGCCCGAAACCCCTGTCACCAGGAGCAGCGGGGCCGCTTCAGGCGGCTCTTGGCTGATGTCGTTCATGGCGAAACCATTATAGCTCCGTTTTTGTTCCGGGTTGGTTCCTGGCAACGGCCTTGAGAGCCGCCCGTACTTTGGCCGGGGCGGAGGCTTCGAACGGGGCTAAGCGGACGAGCGCAACCAGGACACCCAAAAGATCAATGGTTGCCGGTTCGGGGACCCGTTCAACGTCGTCCGGATGAACCAAGTCGATGGCCAAGCCGACCGGTGATTTCCCTAGCGCCTTCATTTCCAGAATGCCTATTCCCCTGACTTCGATACGGCCAGCGAGTTCAGGCGGCGCCGAGGCGATGACGCATCCTTCCTCGAGCATCAGATCGGTGCGGTCGTCGGCTACCAGCCGGGCGCCGCCATCGATCAAGCGCAGCGCCAGGTCCGACTTGCCTTTTCCGGGCGCGCCCAGGAAAAGAATGCCGACGCCTTCGACGTCAACGCAGGTAGCGTGAATTTGCTCCATCGGAAAAGCAACGTGGATGGCGCAGTTAATTCTGTCAACCGGTCGGAAGGCGGACGGTAAAACGGGCCCCGAGGACACTGCCGTCCGGCCGGGTGCGGTTGGCAGCTGAAAGCTGGCCGCCGTGGGCATCGATGATTTGTTTGGAGATGCTTAAGCCCAACCCGGAATGGGTACCGAATTTCTCGGATTCCCGGCGCTGAGTGTAAAAGCGTTCGAAAATGGCTTCTTCCTTGCCAGTGGGGAGGCCGGGACCGTCGTCGTCGAGATCGATCCGGATCCAGCCGTCGTCAAGGGATGCCGTGATCCCGATGGTGCCATCTTTGGTGCTGAAGGAGGTGGCATTGTCGAGCAGGTTCAGGAATACCTGGCCAAGGCGGCCTTCGATGCCGTTGACCATCAACGGGCTGTCAACGGTGCCGGTGATTTGAAGATGGATTCCTAAGCCGTCACCGGCGGTCGTCCGGTATATTTCGACAAGGGTTTCCAACATGGCGCCCACATTAACCGGCTCGGTTTCGGCCCGGGACAGTTCCGCGTCCAGGCGGGAGGCATCCGAAATGTCGCTGATTAGGCGATCGAGCCTGCCCACGTCATCCTGGATGATGGTCATGAATTTTCGCTGCTGTTCAGGGTCCTTAAGACGCGCCGCTGCTTCAACGGCGCTGCGGAGCGAGGTCAGCGGATTCTTGATCTCATGAGACACGTCGGCGGCGAAATTCTCGATTTCATCCATGCGCCGCCACAACGCCTCTGTCATCTCGGAAAGGCTCTCCGCCAAGTCGCTTATTTCGTCATTGCGCCCGACGAAATCGGGAATGACCTGGTGGCGGCCGGAGTCCCGGCGCACCAGTTCGGCCGCTTTAGCGAGGCGGCGGATCGGCCGAACGATGGTGCTCGCCAGATAAACAGATAGCAAAATGGTGACCGCCAACACACCGACAAAAATCTTCAGGATATGGAGCCGCACTTCCAACAGCGCGTTGTCGATGGCACGCGATCCCCGGGTTAGCATAAGCGCGCCAAGAACTTGCTTATAATGCTGTACGGGGACAGCGACGCTGAGAATCATGCTGCCGCCGCCGACGCTTCTGACGGCGTCGGACGATTCCCCTGAGAGAGCTGTCATCGCTTCGCGGTAGTCTCGGGCATGTTGGCGGGGCTTTTCCTTGTAGAGCGGGAGCGCCTCCTGACGGGTCAAACGCCGGGCTAACCGGTCGTAGATTTCGAGCGCCGCGGGGAAGATGCCGCCGTTATCGCCCGGTGGCGGCAATTCCTCGATGTGGACTATGCCGCCGGGTCCCATCAGACGCCGCGAATCGGTGACCAGTTTTTCGTTCTTGAGGAATAACCGGGCCCGGGTCCCCGTGGTTTCCACCAGGCGGCGGACGATCTGGTCGGCGATTTCCGAGGCCAGCCGCTGGCCGTACGGACTGTCGGCAACGACGGCTCCTTCCCCTAACGCGGCGGCAAACATTTCCGCCTGAACGCCAAGTGCCTTGAGTTCTGTGTCGATCAGTTTGTTCCGGTACTCGCCGAGATAAAGCAGACCGCCGCCGAGAAGGGCGAGCGCCAGAATATTGACGGCCAGGATTCGCCGCGTAAGAGGCGAAATCAAGCGCTTCGGGTGGTCTTTCCGCGACCGGTCTTTCCGTTGCTGCTCGGAGGGCCTTGTCATGGTAAATCGTAGAGTGTCACGTCATGCGGTAGCGGTAACCGATGCCATAGAGGGTTTCGACCTCGGCGAAATCCGGATCGATGTCCTTGAATTTCTGGCGCAGGCGTTTGATGTGGCTGTCGATGGTCCTGTCATCGACGTAGATATGCTCGCCGTAGGCAGCATCGATCAACTGATCGCGGCTTTTCACGTGACCCGGCCTGCGGGCCAGGGATTCGACCAGAAGGAACTCGGTGACAGTGAGATTCACCTCGACGTCCTTCCAAGTACAAAGATGCCGGACCGGATCGAGGACAAGTTCACCGCGGCGAATGGCCTCGTCGGCGCCATCGCTGGCGGTTATTTCGTGACGTCGCAACACGGCGCGGACCCGTTCAAACAACAGCCGTTGGGAAAACGGTTTCTTGATGTAGTCGTCGGCGCCCAGGCGAAACCCCATAAGCTCATCGATTTCGTCGTCCTTGGAGGTCAGGAAAATTACCGGCAGTTCGCTCTTTTTTCGCAAATGACCTAGAAGCTCCATGCCGTCCATTATCGGCATCCTGATATCCAAGATCGCCAGGTCCACCGGCCGCCGGCCGATCCCCTCCAACGCTTTGACGCCGTCGATGTAGGTATCGACCCGGTAGCCTTCGTCCTCGAGCGCAGCGGAGAGCGAGGAAAGAATGTTCTCGTCGTCGTCGACAAGGGCAATGTTGTGGGACATCCGAAGACTCCTTATGCATATCACTTGCCCAGAATGTGCCGGAACAGAGGAGAATTTCCGCAACACGCCTGGGACCGTCTTGGGGCATCAGGGCATGACGCTAAGGGGCATTTATGGCGAAATTATAGCCTTTTTGGAACGCCCATCTAAAGACCCGTCTTGGCCTGGGGTATCGGTGTTTAACGATTGACGCTTGGCTCCGCGTCAATTTATAGTCGCCTAGGGCGGTTCCCCGAAGGGCGAAAAAGGCCTGGGGATCAAAAGGGAACACGGACGGGTCGACCCCAGAGGGGACCCTCAACCGTGGCTGTCCCCGCAACTGTAAGCGGTGAGTTTCCGAGCCAAATATGCCACTGGGAAACCGGGAAGGCGGTTGGAGACGGAGAACCGCAAGCCAGGAGACCTGCCGTCCAGAGACATCGCGAACTCGCGGGACGGGGGATTCCGGCGGGACGGTGAATGCCGTAGCGGTGATGACGATCTGAGTGGACCGCAACGGAGAATTCGATCATGCCGACAAAAACCACGCTTTTCCACCATCAAAGTCTTGATATCGCAGCTTCCCGGGTGGGACCGGCCGTATTGGCCCTTCTCTTCGGCGCTTTCCTGGTTATGGGTACGGGCTTCGCCAATTCCACCACCATCCACAACGCCGCCCACGACGGACGCCACGCCCTCGCCTTCCCCTGTCACTGAGGGGGGGAATCCCATGTTCGGGAGGATTATACTGACGGCGCTCGCCGCCGGCTTGATTTCCGGCGTTTTCGTTTGGGGCGCCCACATGGTCAAGACGACACCGTTGATCCTGGCCGCCGAGGTCTATGAGGACCAAGCCGACGGCGATCAACCAATGCCGGCGTACCCGGAACAGACGCCGGCGGCCCAACCGGAAGAGGAATGGGCTCCCGCCGATGGTTTTGAGCGCGGCGTCTTTACCCTGCTGATGGACGCCCTGACCGGGATCGGCTTCGCCTTCCTGCTAGCCGGGGCGATTTCGATCAGCGGCCGTCCTATCGATTGGCGCCGGGGCGTTCTCTGGGGGCTTTCCGGGTTCACCGCCTTTTTCGCCGCCCCGTCCTTCGGGTTGGCGCCGGAACTGCCGGGCATGCAGGTCGGGGACCTTGGCGCCCGGCAAGCCTGGTGGCTGGCGACGGCGGCGGCGACGGCGGCGGGCCTGGGCTTGTTGGCGTTCACGCCAAGGCCGTTGATGAAGGGACTGGGAGTGGTCCTGATCATCCTTCCACATGCCGTCGGCGCCCCCGCACATGAAATCGGGCACGGTATCGGGACCGGTGGCGTTCCGGCTGAAATGGCAACAGAATTCGCCATCGCAACGCTGGTCGTCACGGGGCTGTTTTGGGCCTTGCTGGGAGGCTTGACGGGCTACTTTTACAATCGCTTCGAGCGCCCCTGACCGGGCCGGGGTAATCGCCGCATGAGCAAAAGACCCAGGACCGGCAAGCCGACCCGCGCCGGTCACGCCGCCCTGGGGCGGCAATTAATCCGCAGGGCCCGGGCGGCGATGCTGTCGACAGCCTTAGCGGCGAAGGACGGCTGGCCCTATGGATCGCTGATCAGTGTCGCCCTGGACTGCGACGGCAGTCCGCTGATGCTGTTCTCCACCCTGTCGGACCATACCCGCAACCTGGCCCAGGATTCTCGCGCCTCGCTGTTGTTCGAGGAAACGTCGCGGCTAAAGAACCCGCAGACCGGCCCCCGCATCACCGTCACCGGGCGGATCAAGAAAACCACCCAAGACCGCCACCGGCGGCGCTTCCTTGCCCGCCATCCGGAAGCCGCTCTTTACGCCGATTTCGACGACTTCAACTTTTTCCGAATGCAGATCGACAAGGCCCATTTCGTCGGTGGGTTCGCCAAGGCGGCCTGGCTGAAGGGGGCCGATATCCTTGCCGACGCCAAGGCCGCGGCGGCGGTTGCAAAGGCCGAAGCGGCGGTGCTGGAACATATGAACACCGATCATCCGGATGCCGTCGATCATTACGCGGTCACGCTCCTGGGGCGCGGCGGCCGGGACTGGAAAATGACCGGCATCGATCCCGACGGGGCCGACCTCAGGCTCGGCGGCCGGGTTGCCCGCTTACCGTTCGAAAATTCGGTTCAGGACCGGAAAGCCGTTCGCGAGGAGCTGGTGCGCCTAGCGAATCAGGGGCGATGATTACGAAGATAATACCAAGGAGCGGTGGTTTTCACTTGGGTGCCGCCCATCCCGCCTTATATGACAAATTGTCGAAAAAAGATTTGGTTTTGGCTAGCGCCGAAGGCTATCTTCTTCGTTAAGGGGAAATATACCAGCGGCCAAGCCTTCGGTATCGCTTGGGAGGGAATCCGTGGAAAACATCGGACACTGGGTCAGTAGCCATGGCCTGGACAATCATGGCTTGGACAACGTCAAGGGCGCCTATTGGAACCTGTCGGCGCCCGAGCTTTATGCCGAATCGCTGGGCCGCGGCGAAGGCCTGCTGGCCCAAGGCGGCGCGTTGGTCACCGTCACTGGCCAACACACCGGTCGTTCGCCCCACGACCGGTTCATAGTCGAGGAAGCGTCCACCAAGGACGACATCTGGTGGGGCGATGTCAATGTGCCGATCTCGGAAGACAACTTCGAAGGCCTTTTGAAAAAGATGCTGGGCCATTTGCAGGGACGGGACGTCTTCGTTCAGGACTGCTATGCGGGCGCCGATGAAAATTACCGGCTGCCGGCCCGCGTCGTCACCGAGGAGGCCTGGCACAACCTGTTCGCCCGCAACATGTTTATCCAGCCCGACCCCCGTGATCTTCCCGGCTTCAAGCCGGCCTGGACGGTGTTGCAGGCGCCGAGCCTGGAAGCCGACCCAGACGAGGACGGCACCACGTCCGGCACCTTCGTCGTCGTCAACATAGGCCGCCAGATGGTGCTGATCGGCGGTTCCGGCTACGCTGGCGAGATCAAGAAATCCATCTTCTCAGTGATGAACTTCTTGCTGCCGACCCGGGACGTCCTGCCCATGCACTGTTCCGCCAACATCGGGCCCGAAGGCAACTCGGCGATATTTTTCGGCCTTTCCGGCACAGGCAAGACGACGCTCTCGGCAGACAGCGCCCGGACGCTCATCGGCGACGACGAACACGGCTGGGGACCGGACGGCATCTTCAACTTCGAAGGCGGCTGTTACGCCAAGACCATCAACCTGACCCGCGAGACGGAGCCGGAAATCTTCGAAACCACTCGCACCTTCGGCTCGATCATCGAAAACGTGGCCATGGACCCGAGCACCCGGGAGCTGGACTTCTTCGACACCACGTTGACCGAGAACGGCCGCGTGTCCTATTCCATCGAGCAGATCCCGAACGCCTCCAAAACAGGCACCGGCGGCCATCCCGCCAACATCGTAATGCTGACCTGCGACGCCTTCGGCGTCCTGCCGCCGATCAGCCAGTTGACCCCCGATCAGGCCATGTATCACTTCCTCAGCGGCTATACGGCTAAGGTGGCGGGCACGGAGCGGGGATTGAAGGAGCCCCAGGCGACGTTTTCGACCTGTTTCGGGGCGCCTTTCATGCCCCGTCACCCGACGGTCTACGCCAAGCTGCTGGGCGATAAGATGGCCAAGTACGAGGCCAAATGCTGGCTCGTCAACACCGGCTGGTCGGGCGGCGCCTTCGGCGTCGGTGAGCGCATGGAGATCAAGCACACTCGGGCCCTGGTCAACGCTGCCCTGGATGGCCGGCTGGCCGAAACGTCGTTCACGCCCGATCCCAATTTCGGGGTCCTGGTCCCGGACGCCTGTCCCAAGGTGCCCTCGGAAGTCCTGAACCCGCGCAACACCTGGAGCGACGGCACCGCCTACGACACCCAGGCCCGGGATCTGACCCGGCGCTTCGAGAACAACTTCCAGCAATTTGAAAACCAGGTCGACGACAAGGTCAAGGCGGTGGCCATCAAGGCTGCGGCTTAACGCCGGGGGGTCCCTGGGGAGTACCGGGGGCATCGGCGAGCAATTATCCGTGAGTTTTCCGAAAGTCGTCATTTCCTTCCGCCGCGCCTAAATGCTTTTGCCCATGCGCCCGGCATGCCCGAAGACCTAGGCGGGCGCCGGGACCGATATTCACAACCTATTCACAATTTCCAAGAGCAAATTGCGCTATGTCGAAAGCCTGAGGCATATGAGAACAAACTAATAACATATACCTACCAGCAGGCGTTTCAGGGCGCCTGGCGGGCGCCCCGTCCCGCGCCGCCGGAGAAGGGGGGGTTAGTCTTTGCGCGTCGCGGCGACGGCGAGGCTAGTCCAGCCGGCGATCAGCACCCCCCCGCCCGCCGGCGCGGCCCCGGGGACGACCAGTTCCCCGATTAGCCCATAGGCGTAAAGGGAACCCGAAAAAAGCACCATGCCGAGGGTGAACAGCCATCCGGTGCGCCGCATCCAGCCCGCCGACGCCTTGCCATTGCGCTTGTCGGCAAGCTAAGCGACGCCCAAAAGCACCAGCGCGTGCCACATGTGGTACTGGACGCCGGCGTTGAAGGCGTCGCGAGCCGCCTCGCCAGTGTCGATCCCGTGCCAGCCGTAGGCCACGGCCACGGCCGCGACGCCGCCGTTGACGGCGGCAATTAGGAGCCAGAAGTTGCTGGCGGTCATCGCCCCGCTCAACGCGGCAGCAACGTCGAACCCATCAGGCTTTCGTCGATGGCCCGCGCGCACTGGCGTCCCTCGCGAATGGCCCAGACCACCAGCGACTGGCCGCGGCGCATGTCTCCGGCGGTGAAAACCTTATCGATGCTGGTCCGGTAGTTTTCCGTGTCGGCGGCGACGTTTCCCCGCTCATCATAGGCGACGTTCAGGCCGTCCAGCATGCCTTCGTGGACCGGGTTAACGAAGCCCAAAGCGAGCAACACCAGATCGGCGGGGAGTTCGAACCCGGAGCCGGGAACTTCGGTCAATTTGCCGCCCGGCCATTCGAGGCGGACCGCTTTAAGCCTCGTGACCCGCCCGTCGTGGCCCAGAAATTCCTTGGTGGCAATCGACCAATCGCGCTCGCAGCCTTCTTCCTGGGACGACGATGTGTATAGTTTCATCGGCCAGTCGGGCCAGGTCAGGCCCTTGTCTTCCTTCTTGGGCGGCACCGGCATGATTTCCATCTGGGTGATCGACCGGGCGCCCTGGCGGGTCGCGGTGCCGACACAGTCGGACCCGGTATCCCCTCCGCCGATGACGATCACGTGCTTGCCGGTAGCCATAATTTCCGTGTCGTCGTCGATGAACTCGCCCGCGTTGCGGCGGTTCTGCTGGGTCAGGTAGCGCATGGCGAAGTAGATACCGTCCAGTTTGCGTCCCGGCACCTCCAGGTCCCGGGGTTCCTCGGCGCCGCCGGTTAAAGCGAGGGCGTCGAATTCCCGGAGCAGTTGCTCGACGTCGACATTGACGCCGACATGGCTGTTGGGCCGGAAGTCCACGCCTTCGGACTGCATCTGCGCCATGCGGCGGTCGATCAGGTGTCTGCTCATCTTGAAATCAGGAATGCCGTAGCGCAACAGCCCGCCGATCTTGGTGTTCCTCTCAAAAACCACGACCTTGTGGCCACTGCGCGCCAATTGCTGTGCACAAGCCAGGCCCGCGGGGCCCGAGCCGACGACGGCGACACGCTTGGAGGTGCTATGACCGGGAACTTGGGACTCGATCCAGCCTTCCTTCCAGCCGCGGTCGACGATGGCGCATTCGATGGTCTTGATGGTCACCGGTTCATCGGTGATGTTGAGCGTGCAGGCGGCCTCGCAGGGCGCCGGGCAAATCCGGCCCGTGAACTCCGGGAAGTTGTTGGTCGAATGCAGAACGTCAAGCGCCTGGCGCCATTGGCCCTTGTAAACCAAGTCGTTCCACTCGGGGATGATGTTATCGACAGGACAGCCGGTGTGACAGAACGGGATGCCGCAATCCATGCAGCGCCCCCCCTGAAGAGCCAATTCGTGGTCGGCAAGCGGCAGCACGAACTCGTCGTACTCTTGAATGCGCTCCTCGACCGGTGCATAGCTGCGCTCGAGACGTTCGTATTCCATGAAACCGGTGGGATTGCCCATGGGGGTCTATTCCCCCGCGACGAGGCTGATATGGCTTTGGTCTTGTTCCTGGCCCCGGTCCCGCATTTCCAGGAGTGCGCCCCGGTAATCGACGGGCATGATTTTGACGAACTGGGGCAGATAAGTTTTCCAGGAAATGAGAATCTTCCTGGCCCAGAGACTGCCCGTGTAGTTCACGTGACGCTCGATCAGGAAGCGCAGCCGCCGCTCGTCGCCGCCGAGCATGTCGTCCATGATGTCCGCCATGCCGTCGGCCTCCGCCGTGGCATCCAGATAGGGCGAGGCTTCAACGTCGGCGTCTTCCCTTATGACCGGCTCAATTTCGACCATCGCCAAGTTGCAGCGGCTCTCGAAGTCGCCGTCTTCATCCAGCACGTAGGCGATGCCGCCCGACATGCCGGCGGCAAAGTTGCACCCAATGCGGCCCAGAACGACGACGCAGCCGCCGGTCATGTATTCACAGCCGTGGTCGCCCAGGCCTTCGACAACGGCGATGACGCCAGAGTTACGGACAGCGAAACGCTCACCGGCGACACCCTGGAAATAGCACTCGCCGGCAATGGCGCCGTAGAGCACGGTATTGCCGATGATGATGTTGTCCTCGGGCGTGATGGGACATTCCTTGGGCGGGTAGACGATCAGCCGTCCGCCCGACAGGCCCTTGCCGACGTAATCGTTGGCGTCGCCTTCGAGCTGGAGCGTGACGCCGTAAGTCAGCCAGGCGCCGAAGCTTTGTCCAGCGTTTCCCTTCAGGGCGATATGGATGGTGTCGTCGGCCAGGCCCCGGTGCCCGTAGCGCCTGGCGATCTCGCCCGACAGCATGGCGCCGACGGTGCGGTTGGTGTTGTGGATCGACATGTTGATGCGGACCGGGATACGGTCGTCCAGCGCCGGGCGGGCCTTTTCGATGAGTGAATTATCGAGCGCCTTACCGAGGCCGTGGTCCTGCTCCTCGCAATTGAAGATGGCGACCTCGGGGCCGACGTCAGGCTTGGCGAAGACGCGCGTGAAGTCGAGTCCCTTGGCCTTCCAGTGGCTGATCGCCTTGGCCGTGTCGAGCCGGTCCATGCGCCCGATCATCTCGTCGAAGGTGCGGAAACCCAGCTCGGCCATGATCTCGCGTACCTCCTCGGCGACGAAGGTGAAGAAGTTGATGACGTGTTCGGGCTCGCCGGTGAAGCGCTTGCGCAGTTCCTTATCCTGGGTTGCGACGCCGGTAGGGCAGGTGTTGAGGTGGCACTTGCGCATCATAACGCAGCCCTGGGAAATGAGCGCCGAGGTGGAGAAACCAAACTCGTCGGCGCCGAGCAGTGCCCCGATGATGACGTCGCGCCCGGTGCGCATGCCGCCGTCGACCTGAACCGCGATCCGTCCGCGCAGTCGGTTCAGCACCAGCGTCTGGTGGGTTTCGGCGAGGCCCAGTTCCCAGAACGATCCGCCGTTCATGATCGAGGTCAGGGGGCTGGCGCCGGTGCCGCCGTCGTTTCCGGAAATGGTGACGTGGTCCGCGTGGGCCTTGGAAACGCCAGCGGCGACCGTGCCGACGCCGACCTCAGACACCAGCTTGACCGAGATGCGGGCCTCGGGGTTGACGTTCTTTAGGTCGTGGATCAATTGCGCTAGGTCTTCGATGGAATAAATATCGTGGTGCGGCGGCGGCGAGATAAGCCCGACGCCTGGAGTCGAGTGCCGGATGCGGGCTATCCATTCATCGATCTTGTGCCCCGGTAACTGTCCGCCCTCGCCGGGCTTGGCGCCCTGGGCCATCTTGATCTGGAGGTCGTTCGCGTTGACTAGGTATTCGGTGGTCGCCCCGAAACGCCCCGACGCCACCTGCTTGATGGCCGAACGCATGGAATCGCCGTTCTCCATGGGCTTGTAGCGCACCGAATCCTCGCCGCCCTCGCCGGTATTGGACTTGCCACCGATCCGGTTCATGGCGATGGCCAGGTTGGTGTGGGCCTCCCACGAGATCGACCCGAACGACATGGCGCCGGTGGCGAAGCGCTTGACGATCTCGCTCACCGGCTCGATCTCGTCCAAGGGCAACGTCACGCCTGCGCGCTTAAGGCGGAACAGGCCGCGCAGGTTGCGGAACGACCTTTCACGCTCGTTCATTTTGGCTGAAAAGGCCTTGAACTTCCGGTAATCGCCAGACCGGACCGCGTGTTGGAGGGCGCCGACGGTTTCGGGCGTCCACATGTGTTCCTCGCCGCGCAGCCGGAACGCGTATTCGCCGCCGACGTCGAGCGCGTTCCTCAATACCGGATCGTCGCCGAAGGCGGCCTGGTGGCGCCGGATGGTTTCTTCGCCGATCTCGGCCAGGCCGATGCCTTCGATCATGGTGTGGGTCTTGGTGAAATATTTTTCGACGAATTGGCTGTTGAGGCCGACGGCATCAAAAATCTGGGCGCCGCAGTAGGACTGATAGGTAGAAATACCCATCTTCGACATCACCTTGAGGATGCCCTTGTTCACGGCCTTGACGTAGCAGCGGTGCACCTCGTCTTCTTCTAGCTCTTCGGGGAGCTCGTGGCGCAATGCAGAAAGCGTATCGAAGGCGAGGTAGGGATTGATGGCCTCGGCGCCGTAACCGGCGAGCAGGCAGAAATCGTGGACCTTGCGGACCTCGCCCGTTTCAATGACCAGTCCAACCTCGGTGCGCAAGCCCTCGCGGATCAGGTGGTGATGCACCGCGGCCGTCGCCAGCAGAGCAGGGATCGCCACCCTGCCGACGTTCACCCCGCGGTCGGAAAGGATCAGGATGTTGTGGCCCTGGTGCACGACGTCAGCAGCGTTGGTGCACAGGGCATCGAGCGCCGCCGCGATACCCTCGGCGCCGTCCGCCGCTGGGCAGCAGATGTCTAGGGTATAGGTATGGAAGGCGGCATCCGCTAGGTGCTGGATATGGCGGATCTTCTCCAGATCGACGTTCGAAAGGATCGGCTCGCGGACCTCCAGGCGCTTGTGGGTCCCGCCGGTCTCCAGGTCGAGGAGGTTGGGCCTCGGTCCGATCAAGGAGATCAGCGACATCACCGATTCCTCGCGGATCGGGTCGATGGGCGGGTTGGTGACCTGGGCAAAGTTCTGGTGGAAATAGTCGTAAAGCAGTTTCGGCCTCTCCGACAACACCGCCGGCGGGATGTCCCGGCCCATGGACCCGACCGGGTCCTGGCCTTCGGTGCCCATGGGGGCGAGGAAGAACTTAATGTCTTCCTGGGTGTAGCCGAAAGCCTGCTGACGGTCGAGAAGGGTCTGATGGTCCGGCGGCATGGCCGCCACCTCGGCGGGCAGGTTCTCGAGGTGTATTTGGGACTCGTTCAGCCATGTCTGATAAGGCTTGGCGCGGGCCAGTTCGTTCTTCAGTTGGCCGTCGTCGACGATGCACTGCCGTTCGAGATCGATGAGTAGCATCTTGCCCGGCTGCAGCCGCCATTTCTTGATGATCCGGTCTTCGGGAACCGGCAGCACGCCCACTTCCGAACCCATGACCACGATATCGTCGTCGGTGACGACATAGCGCGCCGGGCGTAGGCCGTTGCGGTCCAGCGTCGCGCCGATCTGGCGGCCGTCGGTAAAGGCGATGGCCGCCGGCCCGTCCCAGGGTTCCATGATGGCGGCGTGATATTCGTAAAAGGCCCGGCGCTCGTCCCCCATGAGCGGATGCCCGTCCCAGGCTTCCGGGATCATCATCATCATCGCGTGGGCCAGCGAATAGCCGCCGGCGACCAACAACTCCAAGGCGTTGTCAAAGGTGGCGGAATCCGACGCCCCGTCGCCGATCACTGGCCACAGCTTATCGAGGTCGTCGCCCAACAATTCCGACTTCATGGAATGGCGGCGCGCCAGCATCCAGTTGATGTTGCCCCTGACGGTGTTGATCTCGCCGTTATGACAGAGGTAGCGGAACGGCTGTGCCAGCGGCCACGACGGGAAGGTGTTGGTCGAGAACCGCTGATGGACGAGGGCGAGCGCCGATTCGAGCCGCTCATTGTTGAGGTCCAGGTAGTACTTGTCCAGGTTGGGCGCCAGCATCATGCCCTTGTAGATGATGGTGCGGGCCGACAGCGACGTGATGTAGAAATGGCGGATGTCCTCGATATCGGTGTCCCAGACCAAGCGGTGGGCCCGCTTGCGGATGACGTAGAGCTTGCGCTCGAAGGCGTCGGTGTCGGCGCAGTTGCCGCCGCGGCCGATAAAGATCTGGCGGATGACCGGCTCGATGGGCTTGACGCTTTCGCCGAGATAGCTGTTGTCGACGGGGACGTCGCGCCAGCCGAGCAGGTGCTGGCCCTCGTCGCGGACCGCGCCTTTGATGGCCCGGGTACAGACATTGATGTGGGATTCTTCCTGCGGCAGGAAGACCATGCCGACTGCGTATTCGCCGGATTCCGGCAACTCGAAGTCTAGGATATTCGCTTCGTCGCGGAAAAAACTATCCGGGAGCTGCATCAGGATGCCGGCGCCGTCACCGGCCAACGGGTCGGCGCCGACCGCGCCGCGGTGGTCCAGATTGACGAGAATCTGGATTCCCTGACGAATGATCTCATGGGACTGGCGGTTCTTGATATTGGCGATAAAGCCGATACCACAGCTGTCATGGTCGTTTTTCGGGTCGTACAAGCCCTGTGTTTCGGGCAATCCGACTGGTCTGGGCCAATAGCGTTGGCTCATTTTTGTCACATCCTCGTCGTCTAACGGCGCGGCTTGGATACCCGCGCCCTGCCGTCCATACCAATGTCGAATTCTTGGGATCGGAACCCCGGGAGAGGTTATCATACACCGGTTCGGGGGCCTTGGCCAAATGGGGCTTGGGCTGGAGCACGTCGTTGCCCTATAATCTACTATATATCGGGGGTCGGAAGCTTGCCTATTCTACATATTGCGGTCTTGGCGCTTGTGCAAGGGGTCACCGAATTCCTGCCCATCAGTTCTTCGGGCCATTTGATCCTAGTTTCCGCCGTCACCAGTTGGCCCGACCAGGGCTTGGCCATTGATGTCGCTATGCATGTGGGAACGCTGGGGGCGGTGATCCTATATTTCCACCGCGACTTATGGTCAATGATCTGCGACCTGACCAGGATGGCCAAGGGGCGGCACGACCCGGGGGCCCGGTTGGCCGGCTATCTGGTCCTCGGCACGGTGCCGGCGGTGGTCGTCGGGTTCCTTCTCGACCGTTATTATCCGGGCGGCATTCGCGGCCTCGAGGTGATCGCCTGGACGACGCTCGGCTTCGGGATTCTGTTGTTCTCCGCCGACAAGCTGGGGATGACGATGCGCCGGTTGGAACACTTGAGGTCCGGCGATGTGATCATCATCGGCCTGGCTCAGGTCCTGGCGCTGGTTCCCGGCACCAGCCGGTCGGGCATTACCATGACGGCAGGACGCCTCCTCGGCCTGGAAAGGAAGGAAGCGGCCCGCTTTTCCCTGCTGCTGTCGATCCCTGTCATCCTCGGCGCCGGAGCCCTCAAGGGCTGGGAGCTGTACAGGGCCGAGGACCCGCAGTTGACCTTCGAGGCGCTGCTTGCCGCCGGCATGGCCTTAGTCGCCGCCCTCATCGCCATCGCCGCCATGATGGCGTGGCTCCGGCGCGCTACCTTCACGCCCTTTGTCGTCTACCGGCTTTGCCTGGGCGCCTTAATGCTCGCCGTCATCTACGGCTGAGCGGGCTAGGCCCATACTGATCGACGGGGCCGGTCGATGGGCAACGGACCGAGATCGGCACCCGAACGGTACATCGCACCTATTTCCAATTAGAGATGGACAGGAGCGCTGCGATAAAGCGTTTTCCCCACATCCGTTCGATTGCCTCTGATACTTAATGAGGTCCGAATTGGGGCAGCAGCCGCTGTCCGTCGCGGGGCCTCGAAAGATCCATTATGGAGCCGAAGCAGACCCTTGGTTTCCGAGTCCACGCCCTAGTAACCGGCGTCCATGTCGACGACGGGTTCCGGCGCCTCGCCGGCGCGGATGCGGCGGATGTTTTCGGCCACCGCCTGGGCCGCCGTTTCCGGCACCGTCAGGCTGGCGACGTGGGGGGTCACGGCGACTTTCGGGTGCTCCCAGAAAGGATGGCCGTCCGGCAGGGGCTCTTCGTGGAAGACATCCAGCGTTGCGCCGGCGATTTGCCCGGAATCGAGGGCGGCAATTAGGTCCTCATCAAGAACGTGGCCGCCGCGGGCGGCGTTGATGACCACAGCGCCGTCCGGCAATTGGCGGAGGGTTTCGGCGCCGATGATGCCCACCGTTTCCGGTGTCAACGGCAGCAGGCAGACCAGGATCTCCGTCCGGGCGAGGAAGGGCCCGAGCCCGTCGACCCCGTGGAAGGTCTCGACGCCGTCCATGTCCTTGGGCGAACGGCTCCAGCCGGCGACGTCGAATTCGAGCACGCCAAGTTTGGCCACGACAGCGGCGCCCATGACGCCGAGCCCCATAATCCCGACCCGCCGGACCCGGGTGTCTGGCTGCGGCAGCATATCCCAGGTCCCCTCGGCGGTCATCCGGGCGTAATCGCCGAAGCGGCGGTGGTGATGCAGTACCCAATAGATCACATATTCGATCATGCCCCGGGTCAGGCCCGGATCGACCAGCCGCACCACCGGCACGCTGTCGGGCAGGTCGCGGCCATCCATCAGGTGATCGACGCCGGCACCGAGCGACAGGATCGCCTTGAGGTTGGGAAACGCCTTCAATGCACCCTTCTCCGGCCCCCACACCAGCGCGTACTCGATGTCCGCCGCCTCCCCGGACTCAACCGGCCCTTCTCGGAATTCCAGGTCCGGAAGCTCTAAGGCCAAGGCGTCCCGCCAGCGGCCGGCATCGTCCCAAGGAGAGAAGTACAGGAGGACCATGAATTTTTTCCAAACGCCGGTTACGGGTCAAATACTCACCGCGCCGGTGTCGTCGGCCTTCATCTCGAAGGCGGCGGCCATCAGCGCCCGGGTGTAGGGGTCTTTCGGATTGTCGAAGATGTCGTCGGCCGGGCCCTGCTCGACGATCCGGCCCCGGCGCATGACGAGGATTTCGTGGGCCATTACCCGGATGACCTTGAGGTCGTGGCTAATAAACAAATAGGCCAGATCATGGTTTTTCTGGAGTTTGCGCAACAGGTCCACGATCTGCGCTTGCACCGACATATCGAGCGCACTGGTCGGCTCGTCAAGGACGATAAACTTTGGCTTCAGCACCAGCGCCCGAGCGATGGCGATGCGCTGGCGCTGGCCGCCGGAGAACTCGTGCGGATAACGGTTCATCATTTCCGGCTCCAAGTCGACCTCGGCCAGCACGTCCTCGACCCGTTTCCGCCTGCCGTCGAAGCCGCCGCCGATGCCGTGCACCAGAAGCCCCTCCTCGACGATCTGGCGCACCGACAGGCGCGGACTCAAGGACCCGAAGGGATCCTGGAAGACGATCTGCATTTCGCGCCGGTGGGGCCGTAACTCTCTGGCGTTCAGGACCTGCAGGCTGCGGCCCTCGAAGGCGACCTCGCCGGAGCTTTTCTCCAGCCTCAGGAGCGCTCGGCCCAGCGTGCTCTTGCCCGAGCCGCTTTCGCCGACGATGCCCAAGGTATGCCCCTGGCGCACCGTCAGGGTGATCCCGTCCACCGCCTTCACGTGATCGACGGTGCGCCGGATGATGCCTTTCTTGATCGGGAACCAGACCCGAACGTCGTCGGCCGTCATCAGTTTGGGCGCTTCGGCTGACGCCGGGTCGGGCTTGCCCTTGGGCTCGGCGGCCAACAGGTGCTTGGTGTAGGCGTGGCCGGGCTTCCTGAACACCTGGTCCAGGTCGCCCTGCTCGACGATCTCGCCGTCGGTCATCACCGAGACCCGGTCGGCCATGCACCGGACGACGCCCAAGTCGTGGGTGATCAACAGCATCGCCATGCCGAGTTTTTGTTGCAGGTCCTTCAACAATTTCAACACCTGCGCCTGGATGGTGACGTCAAGTGCCGTGGTCGGCTCGTCGGCGATCAGTAGGTCAGGGTCGTTGGCCAGCGCCATGGCGATCATCACCCGCTGCTGCTGGCCGCCCGAGAATTCGTGGGGTAGCGCGCCGAGTCGGGCCTTGGCTTCCTCCAGCCCGACCAGGTCGATCAGTTCCAGCACCCGTTCGTGGGCCTCGACGGGGCTCAGCGCCTTGTGCAGGAAAAGAACCTCGGAGATTTGCGTTTCGATGGAATGCAGCGGGTTCAAGGACGTCAGCGGCTCTTGGAAGATCATAGCGATCCGGTTGCCTCGGATTTCGCGCATCTTGGACGCCGGCGCGCCCATCAACTCGGTGTCTCGAAAGGTGATGGAGCCGCCGCCGTGCCAGGCCAGCGGATAGGGCAAAAGCTGCATCACCGAGAGCGCCGTCACCGACTTGCCCGATCCGCTTTCGCCGACCAGCGCGTGGGTTTCGCCCTTCTCGATTTTGAGCGTCAGGTCCCTGACCGCCTTGACCTCTGTGTCGGCGCGGCCGAAGGACGTGTGCAGGCCAGAAATTTCGAGAAGTGCGCTCATCGGAACGTCTTCCTCGGGTCGAAGGCGTCGCGCACCGCCTCGCCGATGAAAACCAGCAGGCTCAACATGATGGCGATGGCGAAAAAGCCGCTCAGTCCCAACCACGGCGCCTGCAAGTTGGCCTTACCCTGGTTAAGTAACTCACCAAGGCTGGCCGAGCCGATGGGCAGCCCGAAGCCGAGGAAATCGAGCCCGGTCAGCGTCGTGATCGAACCCGCGAGCGTGAACGGCATGAAGGTGACCGTGGCGACGATGGCGTTCGGCAATACGTGTTTGTAGATGACCTTGATGTTGGAGACCCCGAGCGCCTTGGCGGCGCGGACGAAATCGAGATTCCGGGCCTTCAGGAACTCAGCCCTGACGACGCCGACGAAACCCATCCAACTGAACAGTAGCATCAAGCCCAGCAGCCACCAGAAATTGGGGGTGATAACGCTGGCCATGATGATCAGAAGATAGAGCATCGGCATGCCGGCCCAGACCTCGATGAAGCGCTGGCCCAAAAGGTCGGGCAAGCCACCGTAGTAGCCCTGGAAAGCGCCGATAGAAACGCCGACAACGGCGCTAATCATAGTCAGTGTGAGCCCGAACAGCACCGAAATACGGAAGCCGTAGATCATCCGCGCCACCACGTCGCGGCCCAAGTCGTCGGTGCCGAGCCAATTGACGGCGCTGGGCGGCGCCGGCGCCGGCACCGGCAGGTTATAGTTGACGGTATCGAAGCTGAACGGGATCAGGGGCCAGACTATCCAGCCCTTGTCTTCGATCAGCTTGATGACGAATTCGTCCCGATAGTCGGCCTCGGTCATGAACTCGCCGCCGAACGCGGTTTCCGCGTACTCGGTGAAGACGGGCATGTAGAACTGGCCGTCGTAGCGAACCAGCAGAGGCTTGTCGTTGGCGAAAAACTCGGCAAAGAGGCTGATGAAGAACAGGGCCAGGAACAGCCAGAGCGACCAAAAGCCGCGCCGGTTGCGGCGGAAATTCTCGATCCGCCGCCGGGTTATGGGGGTGATCCGGGCGCCCAGGAACCGGTCCTCCGGCTCCGTCGCCGCTAAGGTGTCCCGGGTGATGGCGTCGTCCGGCACCGTTATCCCTCCCGGGCTTCGAAGTCGATGCGGGGATCGATCACGTGGTACATGATGTCGCCGATGATGCCCATGAACAGGCCCAGCAAGGTAAAAAAATAGAGCGTCCCGAACATTACCGGATAGTCGCGCTTCAGCGCCGCCTCGAAGCCCAAAAGCCCGAGTCCGTCGAGGGAGAAGATGATCTCGGTCAGCATGACGCCGGTAAACAGGATGCCGATGAAGGCGGCCGGGAAGCCGGCGATGACGATCAGCATGGCGTTGCGGAACACATGGCCGTAAAGCATGCGCCGTTCCTCCAGCCCCTTGGACCGGGCGGTGGTCACGTACTGCTTGTTGATTTCCTCCAGGAACGAGTTCTTGGTCAGCATGGTCAGCCCGGCGAAGCCGCCGATGACCATGCTGAGGAGAGGCAGGGCCAAATGCCAGAAATAGTCGCCGATCCGGCCCAGGGTGGAGAGGTCGTCGAAATTGGGCGAGACCAGCCCCCTGAGCGGGAACCAGTCGAGGTACCGGCCACCGGCGAACATAACGATCAACAGGATAGCGAACAGGAACCCGGGCACCGCGTTGCCGAAGACGACGATGCCGGACGACCAGATGTCGAAGCGCGACCCGTCCCGGACCGCCTTCCGGATGCCGAGCGGGATCGAAATCAAATAGACCAGCAGCGTCGTCCACAGGCCGAGCGATATGGAGACCGGCAGTTTATCGATGACCAGTTTGGCGACGCTCCTATCCTGGAAGTAGCTGTTGCCGAAATCGAAACGGATGAAGTTCCCCATCATCAGGACGAACCGTTCGTGGGCCGGCTTGTCCATGCCGAACTGTTTCTCGATGTCCTTGATCAGGTCCGGCGGCAGTCCCTGGGCGCCGCGGTAGCGGCTCGAAAAACCGGCTTGCTTGCCGGCGGCGGCGGTCTTTCTGCCGGCGGTAACCTCGCTGCCGGCCTCGCCGCCGACCCTGGCCGTCACGTCGACCGCCTCACCGGTCAGCTGGGCGATCATCTGCTCCACCGGGCCACCCGGCAGCACCTGGACGACGGCGAAGTTGATGACCATTATCCCGAACAACGTCGGAATGATCAGCAACAGGCGGCGGACGATATATGCGTACATAAGATCAGTTGCTGGCAGACGTTAGCCTGCTTTTAAGCGCTACTTCCTTCTTCGGGTCGACCCACCAGGCCATGAACTGGTTTCCCTGTAGCGGCGTGACGGTGGGCCGGCCGAACTTGACCCAATAGGCGATGCGGTCGTACTTGGCATGCCAATGGGGGATCACCCAATGCCCCCACTGCAATACCCTATCCAGCGCGCGGACGCTCGTCACCAGGGCCTTGCGGTTGGGCGCGGCGATCACTTTTTCGATCAGTTCATCGATCACCGGGTCCTTGATGCCGATGAAGTTCCGCCCGCCTTCCAGGTCGGCGGCGGCGGAGCCCCAATAAGACCGCTGTTCGTTGCCCGGTGACAGCGATTGCCCGGCGCCGCCGACGATGACGTCGAAATCGAAGGTATCCAGCCGGCGGCGGTATTGGGACGGATCGACGGTGCGCACGGAAGCCTTGACGCCTAGTTTCTCCAGGTTCTTGGCGAACGGGAGTACGATGCGCTCGAACAAGGGGCTGACCAGCAGGACCTCGAATTCAAGAGGCTTACCAGTTTTCTCGTTGACGCGCCGGCGGCCCTTGATTACCCAGCCGGCCCGGGTCAACAGACGGCTGGCCTTCCGGAGGTTCGGGCGGATATTGCCTGACCCGTCTGTTTTCGGCGGGTTGTATTCCTGGCTGAAGACCTCGTCCGGAATGCGGCCCCAATAAGCTTTTAGGAGCTTCAATTCGTCCCCTTCGGGCACGCCGGTGGCGGCCAATTCCGAGTTGTCGAAATAGCTCCGGGTACGGGAATACTGGCCGTAGAAGAGCGTCCGGTTTGACCATTCGAAATCGAAGGCATGGGCCAATGCCTCGCGCACGAGATGGTCTTTGAAGACGTCGCGCCGCGTGTTGAAGACGAAGGCCTGCATGCCCGATGACCGGTTGTGGGTGATCTCCTCCTTGCGGATCAGGCCCTTCTCCACATTAGGAATATTGTAGGCCGTGGCCCAGGACTTGGAAGCGTTTTCCGCCCGGTAGTCGTACTCGCCGGCCTTGAAGGCTTCGAGCGCGATGGTGCCGTCGCGGTAATAGTCGTAACGGATGACATCGAAGTTATACTGCCCCTTGTTCACAGGCAGGTCCCGGCCCCACCAATCCTTGACGCGTTTGTAAGTGATCGACCGTCCGGGATCGAACTTGTCGATCCTGTAAGGCCCGCTGCCCAAAGGCGGCTCGAGGGTCGTCTTCGAAAAATCGCGGCTCTCCCAGTAGTGCTTGGGCAGGACGGTGAGCTGGCCGAGGATCAGTGGCAGTTCGCGGTTTTTGCCGGGCTTGAAGTTGAAGCGCACCGTCCGTTCGTCGGTCTGCACCACGTCGGCGACGTTGCCGTAATAGAAGCGGTAAAAGGGTGTGCCTTGGGCGATCAGGGTCTTGAAGGACCAGATCACGTCGGTGGCGGTGACCGGCTTGCCGTCGTTCCAGCGGGCTTCCGCCCGGAGCGTGAAGGCAGCCCACGAGCGGTCCTCGGGCACGACGATCTTCTCCGCCAACTGGCCGTATTGGCTGAACGCCTCATCGGCCGAGCCGAACAACAGGTTGTCGTAAAGGAAGCCCAATCCGGTCGCCGCGTTGCCCTTGACGATGAAGCTGTTGAAACTATCGAAGGTGCCGATGGCGTTGAGCCTGACGGTGCCGCCCTTTGGCGCGATCGGATTGACATAGTCAAAATGGGAGAAGCCGGTGGGGTACTTCAAATCGCCGTGCATGGCGATCCCGTGGGCCCCGGGGACGCCGCTTTCGGCCCCCAGGCCCGCGCCGCCAACGAACAAATGGCCGAAAACGGCAACGCTGCTTAAAACGGCGGCAACCTGGCGCATGCGCCCCCCCTTTCGTTTGTTTCGGCCCCCCTCGATATTGGGGGCGAGACATGACCAGATCAAGACACCATTGAACGATGGCTAAATTGTGGTCAGCCGCCGGCCAACACCTCGAGGGCGGCGGCGTGGATCAGGGCGTCGCCGGCCGCCAGCACGGTGCCGTCGCCGTCCATGCCGAGCGCATTGCCCTGCCAGTCGGTGATGACGCCGCCGGCGCCCTCGACGATGGGCACCAGGGCGGCGAAGTCGTAAAATTTCATCGTACCCTCGCAGACGAGGTCGACGGTGCCGTTGGCCAGAAGGCCATAAGCCATGCATTCGGCGCCGTAGACAACGCGCCACGCCTTTTGGCGAAGGCGCTCGAAGGCCGGGAAGTTTTCATCCCCGAACATGTGGGGTGAGGTTGCGTAAAGCCACGTCTGGCCCAGGTCCTTGCAGGTGCGGACGCGGATGGGCTCGCCGTTGAACGTCGTCTCCCGGCCGCTGACGCCTACCCAGCGTTCCTCGATGGCCGGCATGTCCATGACCCCCAGGACCGGTTTACCGTTCTGCATCAACGCGATCAGGGTGCCGAACAGCGGCTTTCCGGTGACGAAGGACTGGGTGCCGTCGATGGGATCCAGCACCCAGACGTATTCGGCGTCGGCGCGCCGGTCCTCGATCTCCTCGCCGATGATACCGTGACCGGGATAGGCGTCCTCGATCAGCGCCCGCATGGCGGCTTCGGCTTCCCGGTCGGCAGCAGTGATCGGGCTTTTGTCCGGCTTCGAATCGACGGTCAAGGGCGAGCGGAAATACCAAAGCGTGATCTTGCCGGCGGCATCTGCGAGGCCTGCAGCCAGCTCTACTAGGGCGTCGTCCGCCAGGGCGCCTTGGGAGGGATCGGAGGAACCGGGCGCGGAACCCGTCTTGGTCATGGCAGCGGCTTCGGTGAATCGCTCAAAGACCGCAGATAAATAATGACGGCAGCCCGGTCCTTAGGCTTCTTGAGGCCGCCGAAGTTCATCTTGGTGCTCTTGGCGAAACCCTTAGGGCCGGCGAGAAAGGCGTCTAGGTCCTTATAGGTCCATTCACCGCCGAGCCCCTTGAGCGCGCCGGAGTACTTGAACCCAGGCATGCCGGCCTTGGCCCTTCCGACCACGTCCCAGAGGTTGGGACCGACCTTGTTCTTGCCGCCTTTTGCCGTCGAGTGGCAGGCCTTGCACTTCTTGAACGTCTTGGCGCCGGCGCCGGTATCGGCGGTGCTCAGCATCGCCAAGGCATCGCTCCCGCCTTTGCCCGCGGCTGCCATTTCAAGCGCCTTCACGGGCGTTTCCGCCGAAACCGCCCCTTGAACTTTGAAGGCGGAGGTTTTCAAGGGGTCGGCATGGACCAGGGTATTGCCGATGGAGTTCGAGCCCCAGACCACCCACGCCGTCACCAGAACCGCGAAAGCTCCTTTTCCGATTATCGAGAAATGCATCGGCCTCGTCCCTAAACGGTTGCCACGGAGGAATGGTGCCCCATGGCGGCTTTCGGTTCAACCATCGCCTCACCGGCGCTTCCCCCGGGTTTCTCCCCCGGCCCGAACTTAACCGTCAAAGCAGTTTTCCAGAGCCGCCGGTGGAGCTATGGTGCGGTCTATGAGCGAGCCGAAAAACCCCATCGTCGTCATCCCGGCGCATCTGGCCTCGAAGAGGCTGCCGAACAAGCCCATCGCCGATATTCAAGGCGACCCTATGATTGTTCACGTCTGGCGGCGGGCAGTCGCGGCCGACGTCGGACCGGTGATCGTCGCCTGCGGTGACATTGAGATCATCGACGCCGTCAAGGAAGTGGGCGGCGACGCCGTTTTCACCAATCCCGACCACGCGTCCGGCTCCGACCGGGTGTTCGAGGCGCTGCATATCGTCGATCCCCTGAAGAAGCACGACTACGTCGTCAACGTGCAGGGCGACCTGCCGGCCATCGAGGCGGACGTGATCCGGGCGGCGCTCCGGCCCTTGGACAACGAAGCCGTCGATATCGCGACCTTGGCGGCCGAGATCACTGATGACTCCGAACGGGACGATCCCAACGTCGTCAAGGCGGTGCTGTCGCTGGCCGACGGGGCCGATAGGGGCCGCGCGCTCTATTTCAGCCGCACGCCCGTGCCGTCGGGTCCGGGTCCGTTCTATCACCATATTGGTCTGTACGTTTTCCGCCGCCCAGTCTTGGAGCGCTTTGTGAAGATGCCCCGGGGGGTTCTAGAACGGCAGGAAAGGCTAGAGCAGCTGCGGGCGCTTGAGAATGGCATGCGCATCGACGCCCAGCTCGTTGACACGGTTCCCCTCGGCGTCGATACTCCCGCCGACCTTGAGCGCGCCCGCGAAATGCTGGCGCCGGACGCAACATAATCGCGGGCCGGGTCATGTCCAAACCGGAAAAAACCATCGCCTTCCAGGGCACGCCGGGCGCCTATTCGGACCTGGCCTGCCGCAACGTTTACCCGAAGATGACGACGCTGCCCGCCCGGGCCTTCGATGACGCCTTTGAAGCCGTCCGCTCCGGGGCCGCGGCGTTGGCGATGATCCCGATCGAAAACTCCGTCGCCGGGCGGGTCGCCGATATCCATCACCTGCTGCCAGAATCGGAGCTTCATATCGTCGCCGAACATTTCCAACGGGTGAACCATTACCTTCTCGGGATCAGCGGGGCGAAGATCCCGAACCTGACCCACGTCCACAGCCACATCCACGCCCTCAACCAATGCCGCGGCCTGATCCGCGAGCTGGGGCTGGAACCGGTGGAGCACGTTGATACCGCCGGCGCCGCCCGTGACGTGGCGCTGTCAGGCGACAAGACCCAAGCCGCCATCGCGTCGGAACTAGCGGCAGAAATCGATGGGCTGGCGAGCCTCAAGGCCAACATCGAGGACGCCGAGCACAACACGACGCGCTTCGTCGTCATGGCCCGGGAGCCCGACGATCCGGGGCCGGAAGCCGATCACGTGATGACCAGTTTCGTGTTCCGCGTCCGCAACGTGCCGGCGGCGCTTTACAAGGCGCTTGGCGGCTTCGCCACCAACGGCGTCAACCTGACGAAGCTGGAAAGCTATGTCGGCGACGGTTTCGTCGCCGCCCAGTTCTATGCCGACGCAGAAGGCCACCCCGAACAGTGGCCCTTGAAGCTGGCGCTGGAGGAACTCGCCTTCATCACCCACGAGATCAAGATTCTCGGCGTCTATCCGGGGCACCCCTACCGGCTCGAACAGGTAACAACCTAGGAAGTCTAGGCGCGGGATCAGGCGGCGGGCCTGCCTTTCCCACGCGTTCTATTCTTTAGCCGGGGAAGGCTCAGCACGTACGCCACCGACCGCGCCAGCCATGGTTTGAGTAAGTCCATGTTGGCGGCCAAATTTTCAGGCACAACCACATAGGCCTTCTTGATCGGCGCTTGCGGAAATAGCGGAGTGGCGTTCCCCCCATCTGCATTAAAGCCTCCTTGTCCGGACCGGCCAGTTTCACCGCCAGGCCGGCCGGGGTCAGGGACATGAAAATACGCCCGTCCACGTAAGCCGCTGCGCCGTTGAAGAACCGCTTGCAGTCTATGGTTACATCTTTAGGCAGGGCGTTTCCCAATCCGCCGATTAGCGTCTCCAGTTCGGCGGTGAAATCGCGGGTCATGAGCCGCCGCCGGGGCGTGGCACGTCCTTGACCCAGCCTTCGATCAACCAGCGAGAAATCGAATCCTTGCGGGGCAGGTGCTTCTCCCCGGAGGGTGCCGTCCCCCATTCGCCGAAACCCCGCACCTCCTCGGCCGTGAACCAGCCGGCGTTCTCCAATTCCCGGGCATCGACATCGATGCCGGTGGTCTGGGCGGTCGCCCGGAATCCCAGCATCAGCGACGACGGAAACGGCCATGGTTGGGACGCCTTGTAACGAACATCGGTGACGCGGATTCCCGATTCCTCCATGACCTCGCGGGCCACCGCCTCTTCCAGGCTTTCGCCGGGCTCGACGAAACCGGCCAGGGTCGAATACATGCCTTCCACCCAACGGTTCTGGCGGGCCAACAGGCAGGCCGGGCCCCGGCCCTCCGGATCGTCGTGAGAGACCAGCATGATGACCGCGGGATCGGTGCGGGGAAAATGGTTGTGGGGGCCTTCGGGGTTGGTGCACCGGCGCAAGTGCCCGCCGTCGTGGCTTTCCGTCGCCTTTCCGCAGAGGCCGCAGAAGACGTGCCGGCGGTGCCAATGCATGAAGCCCCGCGCGTAGGCCAGCAATGCTGCTTCCGGGCCCGCCATCAAGGCGCCGACGCGCCTGAGGTCCAGAAACTCGCTGCTCCCGGCATGGGCATCTCGGGCGTCTTCATCCAGTTCCGAAATATCGGCGGCGAAATAGGCGGTATCGCTGTCCAGCCCCAGGAGGGCCACGTGGCCGGCCTCGGCGAGGATTGATTTCCCCTCGGCGGCGTCAAGGAACACCGCTTCCGGCGTGCCACCGGGGGTGCCGTCGATGGTTGCGGCGCCCGAGCCGATGAGGTTAAGGTCCTGCCAGACGGACACAATCCGGGTTTCGGGAGCGGCGAGCCGGTCGGCGACCCAGACGTCGTTGCGCCGCGAATCGGCGGCACGATCAAGGGCGGCGCCCGTATAGCTCAGGTTTTTCACCATGCCCGCAACCTGGCACAGCACTACTGTACAGGCAACCGCCGGGCCTGCCCTCCCTGCCCCCCGGGGGGCCTCCTCCGGAGATCCCCTGGGCACCCCCTGGGCCTCTATCAGCGTCACTTCCGCTGTTGATGTTTTGTTAAAACTTTCTCCCTAGCCCCCTAGCCTTTTCGTTCTTCTTACGGTTCTCAGCCCTCTGGGTGCCCTGGCCTGACAAACCCTGGGGTAGGCGGGAACGAAAGAGGTTCCAACGAACGCATGGAGGCGTTTCCTGACCATGACGGCGTTTCTTTCGGCGGCGCTGCTGTCGCTCGGCGCCTGCGCATTGCATTTTGACGTCACTCTCAATTCGGGGGTCATCGAGTGCCCCAAGATCAGCTAAAGGCCCTGAAGATGGTCAACTGGACCCAGGTGCCCGAGGTCAAACTGCGCATCTGCCACGACGAATTTGACCACATGGTGTTGCGGCTGCGCCAAAGCTGGCCCTATGTTCCGAATCCATAACCGCGATGATTACGTCCACACCTTCAGGGCCTTCGAATTCTTCTCCAAGGTCGCCATCATCGAAACGACCGTCTGCGGCCGCGCAATAGAGGAAACGTGCTTAGCAACCCCCAGAATTCCCGCCCTGCAGACCGTTGAACTGAGGCTGGTGGCGGTCGTCGGCGGCTTCTACGAATACGAAGACAACTGGATGCCCCTGCCTTTCCTCTTTTCGAGTGGCACCGACGGCGTCATCATTATCGAAGAGCGAAAAGTGCGCATTTAATACCTGATACCGGTGCGCCGGCCTCGACATCGTTCGTGACGGGGCGTGGCCGCAACTGTTATAGTGGGTCCGGGAGACTGGTGCCGGACAGGCCCCTCGCCAACCCGGTCAGATCCGGAAGGAAGCAGCCGTAACGAGTTTAGGCCTGGGTCGGTATCCAGCCTCCCACCCGCCGCCACCGGCGGCGGGCAGTGTTGCACCGGACCCGCGATGACCGAGACCGCCCCTCCCAATAGCCCGCCCGACCCCTCTGGTGCCGAATCCGAAGCCTCCCCCCATGACCCCCCTGGCGCCCCCTATCAGGTTCTGGCTCGTAAATACCGACCTGCCACGTTTGCGGGTCTCATCGGCCAAGACGCCATGGTCCGTACGCTGACCAACGCCATCCGCACCGACCGACTAGCCCATGCCTTTATCCTCACCGGCGTTAGGGGCGTCGGCAAAACATCGACTGCGCGCATCATTGCTCGGGCGCTGAACTGCGTCGGCGCCGACGGCGGCGCCAAGGATCCCGGGGCCCCGACACCGAACCCCTGCGGCGCCTGCGAGCACTGCCGGGCGATCGCCGAAGACCGCCATGTGGACGTGCTGGAAATGGACGCCGCCAGCCACACCGGCATCGACAACATGCGCGAGGTCATCGACGGCGTGCGCTACCGCCCGACGACGGCGCGCTTTAAGGTCTACATCATCGACGAAGTGCACATGCTGTCGAAAGCGGCCTTCAACGCCCTCCTCAAGACCCTGGAAGAACCGCCCGATCACGTGAAATTCGTCTTCGCCACCACCGAAATTCGCAAGGTCCCGGTGACCGTGCTCAGCCGTTGCCAGCGTTTTGATCTCAGGCGCGTCGATATCGAGACGCTTTCGCGGCATTACGCCGACATCGCCGGCAAGGAAGGGATCGGGATTTCCCCCACCGGGCTGCGCCTCATCGCGCGGGCCGCCGACGGCAGCGTCAGAGACGGCCTCAGCCTCCTGGACCAAGCCATGTCCGACGCCGCCCATGGCGAGAGTGCCGAGATCGGCGAGGCTGAGGTGCGCGAGATGCTGGGCATTGCCAACCGTTCGCAGAGCTTCCAACTTCTGGAAGCGGTGATTTCGGGCGACGTCGCGCCGGCACTTAAATTATTCGACCAGCTCTACCGGGAAGGCGCCGACCCGCTGACCATCCTCGAGGATCTTTTGGAGATCACCCATTGGCTAACCCGAATCAAGGTCGTGCCCGAGGCCGCCGACGCGCCCGACGTGCCGGAGATCGAGCGTGTCCGGGGCAGGGACCTGGAAAGTCGACTGTCGATGGCGGCGCTGGCCCGGGCCTGGCAAATGCTGTTGAAGGGGACCGCCGAAGTCCGCCACGCGCCCTCCCCGGTGCAGGCGGCGGAAATGGTCCTGGTCAGGCTCGCCTACGTATCCGAACTGCCGACCCCCGAAGAGGCCATCCGAGGGCTTGAGAACGACGGCCGGGAAAAGGCTACCGCCGAGGCTTCCGCCTCAGGGTCTCCTGCCAATGCCCCGGGGACACCGGAGAAACCCGGGGCCCAGTTAACCGGCACCGGCGACACGCCCTTGCCCGGGCCGGTGGCCGAGGCGGCGCTTGAGACAATTCCCGATCCGGGAGCCGAAGCCCGGCCCGGTCCCGAAGTCAAAGCCCTGTCCGACCCCGCCACCTTTCAGGATGTTGCCGGGCTCGCCCTCGAAAGGGGTCAAAGGCGGCTTCACGGATTTTTGACGGGCGACGTCCACCTGGTGCGGTTTGAGCCCGGACGGATCGAGTTCAAACTCCAGGCCGGGGCCCCGGGAGACAGGGTTCAGGAACTACGCGAATTCCTCAACGAGGCCACGGCTAGGACGTGGACGCTGACGGTTTCCAGCGACTCCGGCGAGCCGACCCTGCAACAGCAGTTGGAGAACGCCGAAGAGGACGTCAAAGCCAAAGCCGCCTCCCATCCCCTAGTGAAGGCGGTCAGGGAGACCTTTCCCGGAGCCACCATTGAAGAAGTCCACGCCCCGCCCTCGCCCGGAACCGAAACCGCCGGCGGGGAACCCGATAACGGCTGACCGGGCTTTTCCACGGCACCGGTCCCGGTACGCTTGACGGCGGCCCCGGGGAGGGGGCGGGGCCGTAGGAAAGTCAGTTTCGGAGGGGGTAGGTAGGCTAGAGGGTAAACTGGTTGCCCGACGCCCGGCCCCAGGCTTCCATGAAATCGTTAAGATAGGGCCTTTCGGCGCCTTCCTGTTCGATCAGCGCCACGATGTCGGCGATGGCGCTATTATAACCGTCGAGGCCGATAGTGCCACGGTGGAGCATCAGCCTCAGATAAACGAGATAGGAATTGAGCACATCGGTCTCGCAATAGTCGCGCACGTCGCCGATTCGGCCCTCGTCCACCAGCCCGGCCACATCGGCACCGGAGATGCCGAACTTTCCCGGGAAGCCCATGACCGCGCAGATCTCGTTGAGGCCGACCCGGGCCGAGGCCCCGTGGTCGGACAGGACTTCCAACAAGTCGCAATGCCAGTCGGTGGCATAGCGCTGGGTGTAGCTGTTCCACTTGTCGCCTGCCCCGTAAAGCCAGGGCGCCGAAACGCCATGCACCATGGCCCGGTACTTCAACACCGGCAGGTCGAAGCCGCGGCCGTTGAAGCTGATGAGCCGGGGCTTCAAGCGCTCGAAATAGCCGAAAAACCCCTGCAGCAACTGTTTCTCATCGAACCCGACCTCGCCGCCGGAGCGCAGTTCGCGGAGCAGGTAGGCCTCTTGGCTACCGTCGCGCTCTATTTCGGCTTCGAGAAAGCTGATCGCCACCACCCGGTGAAAGGGCTGGGGCAGGAACGGGTTCTTGCCGCCGGTCTTCTCCAGGTGATAGCGCTCCAGCTCCTGGCGCCGCTTGGCCACGTCCGGATCGTCGAAGCCAATGAGGTTGGGGGCTGCGTCCGTATCGGGCACGGTTTCGATATCGAAGACGAAGAGGTTTTGATGCTGCATGGGTGTGAATGTTATACAATGATAGAATGGTTTCGCCCAATGCCCGGCTCCGTTACTACGCCCAAGCCAAAAGAGAAGACGCTGATGATGAACCTCGGACAGATGTTTAAGCAGGCCCAGGAGTTTCAGGGCAAAATAGCTGAAATCCAGGAAAAGATGGCGGCCTTGGAGGTCACCGGCGTCGCCGGCGGCGGCATGGTGCAGGTGACATTGAACGGCAAGGGCGAAGCCCGGAAATTGAAAATCGACCCAGCCCTGGTATCCGCCGACGAGACGGCAGTATTGGAGGACCTTATCCTTGCCGCCTTCAACGACGCCAAGGGCAAGATCGAGCGGATGATGCGCGACAAGATGTCCGACCTGACCGGCGGCTTGCCGTTGCCTCCCGGAATGCAACTTCCGTTTTAAGCCGATCATTTGACCCAGACATGGTTTCCGCTGAAATCGAACGCCTGATTGGGCTTCTCGCCAAGCTGCCGGGACTGGGGCCACGCTCCGCCCGGCGGACTGTGCTGCATCTAATCAAACGCCGGGAATCCCTGGCCAAGCCGCTGGCCAAAGCGATGGCGGACGCGGCCCGGAACGTCAAGACGTGCTCGACCTGCGGCAATCTCGACATCGCCGACCCGTGCCAACTTTGCGCCGATCCGGACCGTGACGATTCGGTAATCTGCATCGTCGAGGACGTGGCCGACCTATGGGCGCTGGAACGGGCGGCCTCGTTCCGGGGCCGCTATCATGTCCTTGGCGGCACGCTCTCGGCCCTCGACGGCGTCGGTCCCGACGACCTCAATATTCCGGGGCTCATGGCGCGCGTCGCTAACGGCGCCGTCAAGGAGGTCATCCTCGCCACTAGCGCCACCGTCGATGGCCAGACGACGGCCCATTACCTATCCGACCGGTTGGCGAAAACGTGCGTCGCCGTGACAGAGATTGCCCACGGGGTGCCCGTCGGCGGCGAACTGGATTACCTGGACGACGGTACGCTCGCGGCCGCGCTCAAGGACCGCCGGCCGGTTTGATAGCCTAAATTTCCTTCAGTTTCGGCCTCGGTGCTTCCAGTTCTTCGGCGGGGATTTCTTCCTCTTCCAACTGGACATCTTTGATTTTCTGCCCGCGGTTGGTGATTTTGCCGCTGGAAATCGCGATTCCTTCGATATCTTTGCCGGTCTGCAAGAAATGGGTTTTTAACTTGCCGACCCGCTCATCCAGCAGGCGGACATCGTTCAACATTAATTCGACCTGTTTTTGGATTAACCCCGCCTGTTCCTTCATCTGACCATCCTTGAGGATGGCGCTAACGGTGTTAACCAAAGCCATCAGCGTCGACGGTGAGGCAAAGCCGACCCGGCGCCGTTGGGCGTCTCCGACTACGTTGGGGAAATTTGAATTAAGCTCCGCAAAAATGGCTTCCGACGGCAAGAACATGATCGCCCAATCAGTTTCGCCCGGAATGATGTATTTCTCGGCAATAGCCTTGACGTGAAGGCCCACATCTTTTGAGAATTCCCGGCTGGCGTTCATTTTTTCGGCATCGGATTTCGACATTTGGATGGCGCGGTAGGCCTCCAGGGGAAATTTCGAGTCGATCGGAATGATTCCCGGCGGCGATGGCAGCCTTATGAGACAATCGACGCGGGTGCCGTTGGAAAGCGTGGCCTGGAATTCAAAGGCCGACGGCGGCAAAAAGTCCTTGATGAGACTTTCCATTTGAAATTCGCCGAAGGCACCGCGGGCCTGCTTATTGGAAAGGATGTCCTGCAAGGCGACCATCTGGTGGCTGAGATCGGTGATGTTCTTCTGCGCCGAATCGATCACCGCCAAGCGTTCATGCAACCCTTTTAGCGTCTCGCCAGTTTTCTCGGTCTGTTTGTCGAGGCCGTCGCCGAGCCTTTTGGTCAGTGCGTCGAGGCGTTCGTTCAGGCTGAATTCGGACTGCTGCATCCGGCCCGAAAGCTCGGCCTGGGCGTGGAAGATGCGATCAAGATCATCACCGGAACCCCCAGCGCTTTTCCGTCCGGCAAAATAGGCCCCGGCGGCGGCGAGCACGACAAACAGGGCCAGCAAAAGAAGCGTCGCATCCATAGGTGAAGATTAAACCCTGCCGGACGCCGCCGCCAGACGCAAACGGCCTCGGGCCGGGCGCGATCATGTCCTTGACTGAGGCGGCGGGAGGCCATATCTGCATTCGTGTCCCCGGCGGGGGGGCGGCGGAAAACGATTGAGACGAAACCATGGCACTACTCGATATCATCGTGGCCCCGGACCAGAGGCTGAAGATCACGGCCGAAGCGGTGGACGGCGTCGATGACGACGTCCGAAGACTGATGGACGACATGCTGGAAACCATGCATTCGGCCAACGGCCTCGGCCTGGCCGCGCCCCAGGTCGGAGATTCGCGGCGAGTCATCGTCGTCGACGTCGCGAGCCTGGAAGAGGACCCCGACCCCATTCGTATGGCGAACCCGGAACTCCTATGGGTATCCGACGAAGAGAACCCGCACGAGGAGGGATGCCTTTCGCTGCCCACCCATTACGCCGAGGTCGTCAGGCCCGAAGCAATCAAGGTGCGCTACCTGGACCACGGGAACGAGATCAGGGAATTGGAGACCGACGGCGTGCTGGCGACCTGTATCCAGCACGAAATGGACCACCTGGAGGGGATTCTGTTCGTCGATCACATTTCGGCCTTGAAGCGGGGTATGATCCTCCGCAAGCTGGCTAAAGAGAAAAAACAAGCCGCGGCGGAAACTGCCTGAGCTGTCATTCGCAAAGAAACGGCCCGAGCCGGAGAGGAGGGGCTTATTTCAAATCCGACAGGAGCCGATGACTGATCTCCGCCTCGTTTTCATGGGAACTCCCGAATTTTCGCTGCCGGTGCTGGAAGCCCTGATCGGTGCCGGCCATGAGATCGCCGCCGTCTATACGGCGCCGCCCCGCCCCGCTGGCCGCGGCCAAATGGAAAAACCGTCCGCCGTCCATGCCTTTGCCGCCGCAAGGGGGCTGCGGGTGCTGATGCCCGAAACCCTTGTAAGCGCCGAAGAACAGGCCGCTTTCCAAGCGCTATTCAAAGCCGGGGGCGCCGATGGGGTCGCCGTCGTCGCCTATGGATTGATCCTGCCGAAAGCCGTCGTCGAGGTGCCACGGCTGGGATGCCTCAACGTCCACGCCTCGCTATTGCCCCGCTGGCGCGGCGCGGCGCCGATCCAGCGCGCCATCCTAGCCGGCGACGGGGAAACCGGCGTCACCATAATGAAGATCGAAGAGGGCCTGGACACCGGGCCTATCATTCTTGCCGAACCGGTTTCGATCACTGCCGAAACCACGGCCGAAGCCCTACATGACGAGTTGGCAGGCCTCGGCGCCCGGCTGATGCTCGAAGCCTTCGACGGGCTGGCGGCGGGCACGCTCACCCCAGTGCCGCAGGCCGAAGACGGCGTTACTTATGCGCCCAAGCTCACCCGCGGCGAAGGCAGGCTCGACTGGACTCGGCCGGCGGCGGAACTGGAACGCCAGGTGCGGGCGCTGAATCCCTGGCCCGGGGTCTGGTTCGAGCACGCCGGCGACCGCATCAAGGTGCTGTCGGCCGAGGCCGCCAAAGACGGGCCGGGCCCCGCCGGAGAGCCGGGGGCCTTGATCGGCAAGGCCCTGGGCGTAGCCTGCGGGTCCGGGGTGCTGAAGCTGAAAAAAGTACAGCGGGAAGGCAAGAAACCTCAGGACGGGGCGGCCTTTTTACGCGGCTATGAGATGACGGCAGGAACGGTTTTGAACTAGCCCAGTTTGGATTAACCCAGTGTCGCCAGCATCGGCACCGAGTCCTCGATCATTTGGATCTTGTCCATGCCCTTTTTCATCTCCGACATCATGAATTCGGCGCGTTTGCCGGGCCCGCCGAAATTCATTCCATTGTATGCAACTTACAAGGCAACCCTCCGGCGCCCTCAGTGCCAGACTTGGCATAGTTTCAGCATTTTGTGTCCCCAATATCATGTGAAATTTACAGTATAATTCAGTATGATTCAGTGCCTTTCAGGCCATTTTCGGAGAAAGGGCCAATTCCGGACGTCTCCGGCATTCACCGGCCTTCTTTCCCCAATTCGGAGCCCGAAAAAAAGTAAACTTGGAGAAGAACTTTTTTTAGGGGTTGCATAAAAAACTGGCCATGCCGCGCTACAAGATCATCATCGAATACCATGGCCGTGACTTCGTCGGCTGGCAGCGCCAGGACAATGGCTTCAGCGTGCAGCAGGCGCTCGAGGACGCGATCGGGAAATTCTCGGGCGAGCCGGTAACTCTTTTCGGTGCCGGCCGTACCGATTCGGGCGTCCATGCCCTGGGCCAGGTCGCCCATTTCGACTTGCAGCGCGACGTCGAGCTGGACACCGTCCGCGATGCCCTCAATTTCTACCTCAAACCCGCCGCCGTGACAGTGCTCGGAGCGGCCAAGGTGGAAAAAGGATTCGACGCCCGCCTGGCGGCCAAGGAACGGGCTTACGTGTACCGCATTACCAACCGCCGCGCGCCCTTGACTGTCGACCGGGGGCTTAGCTGGTGGGTGCCGACGCCGTTGGATGACGCGGCCATGGTGGCGGCGGCCAAGACGTTGGAAGGTAAGCACGATTTCACCACCTTCCGGTCCATCCACTGCCAAGCCAAATCCCCGGTGAGGACCCTGGACTATTTGAACGTCACCCGCGCTAGCGATCTCATCGAGGTCGAAGCGCGGGCGCGTTCGTTTCTTCACCACCAAGTCCGCAACATGGTCGGAACCCTGAAACTGGTCGGCGAAGGAAAATGGACGGCCGCCGACGTCGAAGCAGCGCTGGCCAGCGCAAACCGCGCCGCCGGCGGCCCGACGGCGCCGCCGGACGGTCTTTATTTGGTCGAGGTAGTTTACTGATTATTGCCCCCGCCGTTGTTTCCGCCCAAGTGGTACCTTAAAGCATCTCTTCGGCAAAGCCGTTGATGAGAATGTTGAGCAGGAAATCCAACCCGACGATGCCCGCCGCAATGCCGCTCGCCATCTCCAAGGCGGTGCGGGTGATGAACCAGGCATAGATGACGATCAGGCTAAGCGCCAAAAGCCCCAGGACATTGGCGCTCGACCCTACCAGTAGGCCACCCGTCGCCAGAATAGCGATCGGCAGATTAAAGGCCATTTTGCAACACCGCCCCCCAGTTGTAGGCGACGATGTTACGGATAAAGAACGCGTCGCGGCCAAGGGTCCGGACCAGGGATGCCATGATCACCGGAAAGGCCATCCAGGCAATGACGTAGGCGATGACCTCGATGGCGAAGAAACGGAACGGGGGTATTTGGTCCACCAACTGGGAATAGCGGATCAGCAACAACACCAGATACACTGGCGCCACCAGCACGGCGGCGAAAAATGAGCGCCAGAAACCGGCGATGGTGGCATAAAAAAATCCAGTCCTGAAGGATCGAAACGGGCAAGCCGGTAGGCGCCGTACAGAGCCGCCACTACCTCCCTCGACGATACCATCAGCGCCAATTGGTAAAGAAACCGTCCAGCACCGCCTGGTAAATATCGGCCAGCAAATGGATATCGGTGATGAGCGCGTTTTCGTCCGCCTTGTGAGCGGTCTCGTTAGTCATCCCGAATTCGGCGACCGGGCAGTGGTCCTTGATGAAGCGCGCATCCGACGTGCCGCCGGTTGTGCTCAATTCCGGCTTCCGCCCGGTGGCTTTCTCGACCGCGGCGACCATGATGCCACTGAGCGGGCCCGGGGGAACGAGAAACGGTTCGCCAGAAACCCGGACGTTCAATTCATAGTCCCCGCCGACGCCATCGAAGCGCCTGCGCAGAAGCTTATACAGGCCAGCGCCCGAATGGCGGTCGTTGAATCGGATGTTAATGCGGGCCTCGGCCTTGGCGGGGATGACGTTGGGAACCGGGTTGCCGACGTCGACGGTGGTGATGACCGCGTGGGACGGCGGGAAATGCTCGGAGCCTTCGTCCCACGGCTCCCGGGTGATGGCATCCAGCATCTTCATCAAACGCTCAATCGGGTTGTCGGCCAGGTGCGGATAGGCAGCGTGGCCGCCGGTTCCGTGGACGGTGAGGGTTGCGCTTAGGGAGCCCCGGCGGCCAATCTTGATCATTTCGCCTAGTGTTTCCGGGTTGGTGGGCTCGCCGACCAGACATGCGTCGATGACCTCGCCCCGTTTACTCAACCAGTCGAGGACCTTGACCGTACCGTTGACGGCGTCGCCTTCCTCGTCGCCGGTAATCAGCAAGCTGATCGAGCCCGGAAAGCCTTCCCCCGGGGCGTCCAAATACCGGGCCATGGCGGCGGTGAAGGCAGCGATGGCGGACTTCATGTCGACGGCGCCCCGGCCATAAAGCCGCCCGTCCTTGACCTCGGCGGCGAAGGGATCAACGGACCAATCGTCCTCATTGCCGACGGGAACGACGTCCGTGTGACCGGCGAAACAGAAATTGGGTCCTGCGTCTCCGATGCGGGCATAGAGGTTCTGCACCTCGGCGGTGTCTTCCGTGGAAAACGGCAGCCGGTGGCAGGTGAAGCCCAGGTCTTCGAGTTCCTTTTGCAGCACATCGAGCGCGCCCGCGTCCGTGGGCGTGACGGAAGGACAGCGGATCAGCGCCTGGGCGAGATCGAGAGGGTCCATCGCCGGGATCAATCCCGAAGCAGGTCGTTGATTGATGTCTTGGAACGGGTCTTTTCGTCGACCCGCTTGACGATAACGGCGCAATATAACCCCGGTCCCGGCGTTTCGTCCGGTGCCTCCTTGCCCGGCAACGACCCCGGTACGACGACGGAATAGGCCGGCACGCGGCCGAAATGGACTTCGCCGGTGGCGCGGTCGACGATCTTGGTCGAGGCGCCGATGTAAACCCCCATGGACAGCACCGCACCCTGCTCGACGACGACGCCCTCGGCGACCTCGGAGCGGGCGCCGATGAAACAGTTGTCTTCGACGATGACCGGGTCTGCCTGCAACGGTTCCAGGACGCCGCCGATGCCGGCGCCGCCAGAAATATGGCAATCCTTGCCGATCTGCGCGCAACTGCCGACAGTGGCCCAGGTATCGATCATGGTGCCCGAGTCTACGTAGGCGCCCAGGTTGACGAAACAGGGCATCAGGATGACGCCGGGCGCGATGTAAGCCGAGTGGCGGACGATGCAATGGGGCACGGCGCGGAAACCGGCCTCGCGGAACCGGGCCTCGTCCCAGCCCTGGAACTTGGATGGCACCTTGTCGAACCAGTTGGCGCCGCCAGGGCCGCCGGCGAGGGGCACCATGTCATTGAGCCGGAAGGAAAGCAAAACCGCCTTTTTAAGCCATTGGTTGGCCTGCCAGCCGCCGCCGGACTTCTCGGCCACTCGGGCTTGGCCGGAATCCAGCAATTCAAGCGTAGCATCGACGGCGTCGCGAATCTCACCGACGGTGTCGATACCGATGGTCTCGCGGTCCTCCCAGGCACTGTCGATGGTCGATTGCAGGGCGGACGTGCTCATGGTTTTCCGTTGTTTGCGGTTCAAAAGCCCTCAAAGCGGCGTCAGAAAATGCGGCACCCCGGGCAGGGTGTCAATATGAACCGGGGGGAAGTTGCGCTCGGACGGGCCGCTCCCCCGTCAGTTCCCCGAGCCACTGGACAAGGTCGTCTACCACGTGGTGAACGCTATCTCCTTCAGGGGGTTTCCTATCCCAATCGTTCTCCGAGCGCACCCAAACCGTGGTCATGCCCATGCTTGCCGCCGGCGCCAGGTTGCGGGCCAGGTCCTCGACCATCACTGATTTTTCGGGTTGCAGCCGGTGGCGGTGGATGAGCGCCTCGTAGGCCTGAGGCTCGGGCTTAGGCACGTAATCAGCTTCGACGATATCAAACACGGCCTCGAAATGATGGCCGATGGCGAGCCGGTCCATGATCCGCCTGGCATGGGCCTGGGGGCCGTTGGTGAAGATGATCTTGCGCCCGGGTATCCGACCCAGCGCCTCACCCAGGGCCGGATCCGGGGCTACGGAACCGAGGTCGATGTCGTGGACGTAATCAAGAAATTCTCCCGGTTCCATACCGTGGCAATCCATCATCCCGCGCATGGTGGTGCCGTGCTCGCGAAAAAAAATTTTCCGGAGCCGGTTCGCCTCGTTGATGTCTAAATCTAGGAAATCGGCGATGAAGCGGGTCATTTTTTGGTCGATTTGGGCAAACAGGTTCGAAGACGCCGGGTAAAGGGTGTTGTCCAGGTCGAAAACCCAAGCCTCGGCCCCCAGTAGACGGTCCTTTGGTGCGGTGTTTAAATTCATTTCCATAATGAACAGTTAAGGTTGATGCGGTAAATACGTAAGCTTAAAAATCTTGTCCCCGCAGGCCCCGGGAAAGGGCGGAAAAGGACCATTCCGGGGTAGCGAGAGCTGTTACGATCCCCTAACATTCCCGCCGATGACCGAGGGTTTATCTGGGCGAGGGTTAAAAAACCAGGAATTCTTATTTCGATGCCCAAAAAGCGACCCGCCAATGACCCGAAAATGATAGAAAAACCGTCCGCCGCCGGCGATCAGGCGCATAAGAAGTGGCCGGGCGGGTATCCGGGAGCCGCGGCCCCCCGGAGGCATGGCCGGGTGGCGTTCCGGAAGGGCCTTAACGGCCGCGTCCGAGGCGCTTCGCGCGGTTGAACTTGAGCTCTTCGGGGGTCAGCTTGAAACCGGTGAAGATACTAAAAGAGTTAGTGCTTCGCTTCGCCGTGACAGGGATTTCGAGGACGATCGGCTCGCTCCGAAACCGAAGTCGGGTCCTGTTGCCGGAGAACCCAACGGTGAGGGGGATGTCTTCCCCATAAAGAATCTTGCCGTCGTGGGCAACGACCCTGATGAAATAATCGAAACGGGCCATGCGGTCACGGTTGGCGGGCCCGCGGGCGGCGCCGAAACGGACGGTAACCGAGACCTCGACTGTACCCTTGCCGATTTCCCTGTCGAAGTCGGTTTCACAGGTCAGTTGGACGCCGACGATGGTGCTTTCGAAATTGATATCGGTCAGGTCGCGGCCGGGGCCTTGGCGGAACCTAACTAGCTCCGCGGCGTCGGCAATGACCCGATAATCCGGACACTTGAGAATAAGGGGGTCAGTCCAAATAAGGCTGACCGTATCGCCAACGTCTTTAGCGGTCTCGCAGGCAGCGAGTCCGCCAGCTAACACCGCCACGGCAAAGGCCCTCCCGGCGCCTCGGATGGCCAGGCAAATAGGCACAGGATATCTGCCGGGGGCGTGCACGGTCAGGTCGGGTTATGGCTGCCGTCGCAAAGCGGCTGGTGCTGGGTCTTCTTGCAGCCGCAGAAGAAAACCGTGCCGGTCTTCTCTGCCGTGTAGGCGATAGGGGTAAACGCCGTGTCCGAATGGCTACCATCGCAAAACGGTTGATTGGCGCTTTGGCCGCAGGCGCACCATGCGTAGGTCTTGCCTTCTTCCACATCGACCCCATAAGGATAATTTTGCGCTGCGACTGGTTTATCCATGGTGTCCGTTCCCACGGGCGAGCTTATTTCATCAATCGCGACGGGCCGGGAATGCGGCTCTCCATCAACCTCTGGGGGACTGTAGAGCAGCCCCAGGTTAGCGGCAAGGCCGCCGGCGGCCTTTGCCAGAGTTTCGTGAGCGTGCCCTTGCCGGGATTGACAAGTTCTATGAGGGTTGAGGCCAGTTTTCCGAACGCCCACGCCCGGCCCCAGGGATTATCGATGGCCCGTGCTGCCTCGAAACCGTTTCCGAAGGCCCCCCAGGCGGCATCCTGTTCGGCGTCGACGTGTCTAGTGGCGATTTCACTGAACATCCAGACCTGGCTCAGGGTGCTCTTGATCTCGCCGGTAGCCTGGTCGGCCAGGGCCGTCCGGAGCGTCGCCGCAAGCACGAAGGCGGCCAGCATCAGGGCGGCAACGGAAAAGCCCCCGGGGATACCGCCGGGGACGCCGAAACCGCCATTCAGGAAAGGAATTTTCCTGGGCGTCGAATCGGCCAAGCATCGTTTTCCGCTCCGACTTGTTGTTCATGGGAGCGTATTTTCTTGGGCGTAATTTTTAAGCGGGCCGCAACCTACTATCCCTACCTTTAATATACTCTTTAAAGCCTTTTTTCCCAAGGCAATGATCGCCTCTTGCCAGCCGGACGGCGTTTCCGTAAGAACTCGGGCGAGGAAAGGCCCAAGGAATTTCCAGGGGATTATTCGGGGAATATCATGGCTGTTTATACCGAGGTCGGCGACGATGACCTGATCGCCTTCGTGGCCGAATACGACATCGGCGAGGCGGTGTCCTGCAAGGGTATCGCCGAAGGCATCGAAAATTCCAACTACGCGCTGGCCACAACCGGCGGCAATTACATCCTGACCCTCTATGAAAAAAGGGTGAACCCTGACGACCTGCCATTTTTCCTAGGCCTGATGGAACATCTGTCCGGCGGCGGCATTGCCTGTCCGACACCCCTTCACGGGCGCGACGGCGAGGCGCTGCGGCGGCTTTGCGGGCGGCCCGCCGCGATCATCACGTTTCTGGCCGGGATGTGGCCCCGGCGGCCGACGCCCGAGCACGCAACCGAACTGGGTCGGGCGTTGGCCCGGCTGCATCTTGCCGGTGCCAATTTCCCAATGAGCCGCGCCAACGACCTTTCGGTGGCAAGCTGGCGGCCGCTTGTGGCACGGTCCGAGGGCCGCGCCGACGAGGTCGAACCGGGCCTGGCCGGGGAACTGGCAAGGGAACTGGACATCCTGGAAAGCGGGTGGCCGAACGGCCTGCCGGCCGGCATCATCCACGCCGACCTTTTTCCGGACAACGTGTTCTTCCGTGACGGCCGCCTGAAGGGCATCATCGATTTCTATTTCGCCTGTAACGACGTGTTCGCTTATGACGTGGCGGTCTGCCTCAATGCCTGGTGCTTCGAGCCCGACCGGAGCTTCAACATCACCAAGGCCCAGCGCCTGTTGACGGCCTACGGCAAGGTTCGCGACTTTTCCGAACAGGAATTGGCGGCCCTGCCGCTGCTGGCCCGGGGCAGCGCCATGCGCTTCCTGGCAACCCGGCTTTTCGACTGGCTCCACACCCCCGCCAACGTTTTGGTTAGCCGCAAGGACCCGCGGGAATACCTGGCCAAGATGCGCTTCCACCAAGGGGTCAAAGGCCCTGGGGACTACGGGCTCTAAGGTGGCGGACGAACCGGCCGATACGGTGGAAATCTTCACCGACGGGGCGTGCAAGGGTAATCCGGGTCCCGGCGGGTGGGGGGTGGTCCTGCGGTGGCGCGGGCGGCAAAAGGAGCTTTTCGGCGGCGAGGCTGAGACCACCAACAACCGCATGGAACTGATGGCCGCAATCCGGGCCCTGGAAACGCTGACCCGGGGCACCTGCGCTGCGCTTTACACCGACAGCCAATACGTCCAGAAAGGCATCACCGAATGGATCGGGGTATGGAAGCGGAACGGCTGGCGGACGGCGGCCAGGAAGCCGGTCAAGAATGAAGACCTTTGGCGGCGCCTGGACGAGGCCCATGGGGGCCACGAGGTGGACTGGCACTGGATCAGAGGCCACTCCGGGCACCCGGAAAACGAACGCGCCGACGAACTGGCCCGGCGGGGCGCCGAAGAGGCCGCCTAAGGGGGAGTTTATTTTTTAGCGCAGGCCTTACAAGAAAAGAAATTCAAACCGATACCCTGCCGGTCCTTGGGCGGCCCAAGGGCGACCACGGGATTATGCGCTGACAACCGTCCGCCGGTGCCCGCCGGGCCTTCCTCAGAGGGTGCCCAGCATCATCTCGGCGCTGGTGTTCTCGTAGGTGTCGGGAGCGTCGATGTTCAGGCTCTTGAGGGTGCCGTCCTCGACCACCATCGAGAACCGCTGGCAGCGCAGCCCGAAGCCCTTGGCGCTCATGTCGCTCTCCAGGCCGACCGCCTTTGTGAAGACGGCGTTGCCGTCGGCCGCCATCATCACGCGGTCGCCGACTTCCTGGTCCTTGGCCCAGGCGTCCATGACGAAAACGTCGTTGACCGCCACGCAGATGATGGTGTCTATGCCCTTTTCCTTAAGCGCATCCGCGTTTTGCACGAAGCCGGGCAAGTGCTTCGCCGAGCACGTCCGCGTGAAGGCGCCGGGCAGGCCGAAAATCGCCACCGTCTTGCCGGCGAAGATTTCATCGGTGGAAATAGCGCCGGAACCGTTTCCGGTCATTATGTTCAGGTTCACGGACGGAATTTTATCGCCAACGCTGATGGTCATGGTTCCTCCTTCGTCGAGTTAGTTGTTGTTTTGGACGCCCCAAGACGTAGTCGATCCTGGGCCAGATTGCAGTCCGATTTTTTACCCCTGCCGGCCCGCCGGCAGCTTGGCCCCCGCCGCCTTCTCGAAAGCATCCAGCACCGCCTTTTCACTGAGCAGTTCCGGAAGCACCAAGCCCCCGGGGGCGCCGGGCCCGTAAACGGCGTCGAAAGGAATGCCGTAGTGCTGGTGGCGAGCGAGAAAAGCTGAGATCGCCGGGTCGGGCCGGGTCCAGTCGGCCTGCATGACGACAACGTTTTCGCCCCCGAACGCCGCCAGCACCGCCTCATTGTTGAGGACGAAGACCTTGTTAATCTGGCACGTCAGGCACCACTCGGCGGTAACGTCCACGAAAACAGTCTTGCCGGCCCTCACCAGCCCCGCCACCGTCGTCTCGTCGAACGGCTTCCACAGGCCCTCCAGGGTCTTCGAGCGTTCGGACCCGGACCCGAAGACGATGCCGCCCGGAGTGCTGCCCTGGACACCGCTCTGGATGTCCCGCGGGGCTTCGCCGAGCCAGGCGGGGACCAGAAACGCCGCCAGCACCACGACGCCGAGCCACAAGAGCGCCTTCCTGCCCAGACCTTGTGGTGCCAAGCGGCCGAGAAAAAGCACCGCGACAGCGACGGCCGAAAGCGTCCCGACGGTGACGGCAGCGGCGGAGCCAACACTGACCGCGAGCACGGTGAGGAGCCACACCCCGGTCCCCGCTAGGGCGAGTCCCAGAAATTTCCGCAAGGTCACCATCCACGGCCCCGGTTTGGGCAGCCACGTGGCCAACGCCGGAAACACCGCCACGGCGAGGTACGGCAGCGATAGCCCGAGGCCGAGGGCGTTGAAAACGAGGGCGATCTCGACCCAGCCCCGGGCCAGAGCGAAACCGACGGCGGTACCCAGGAACGGCGCCGAACAGGGCGTCGCTAGGAGGGTCGCGAAAACGCCCTGCAGGAAGTGCCCGCCGAGCCAATGCCCGTGACTTGTATGTACGCCCCAATCCGACACCCAGGCCGGCAGTCTGATCTCGAAGAATCCCCAAAGGTTGCAGGCGAAGGCGGTGACCACCAGGGTCATGGCGATCAGGAACCAGGGTTGCTGGAACTGGATGCCCCAGCCGACGGTCATTCCCGCCGCCTTGAGCGCCACCAGTGCCGCCGCCATGACCCCGAAGGCGAACATGATGCCGGCGGCCGAGGCGACGAAGCTGAGCCTTACCAGGCGGCTTTCGCCGCCACCGTGGCCGACGACGCTAAGGAGCTTGATGGACAGCACTGGCAGAACGCAGGGCATGAGATTCAGGATCAGGCCGCCGAGGACGGCAAGCATCAATATCACCGCGATGGACATGGGGGTACCGCCGCCCCCCGCGCCAACGGCGGGAACGACCATGAGCCGTTTTTCGGCGGCCCGTTGACCGTCGACCAGGGTCAAGGTCAGGACGCGCCCTGCTAGCATCCCCACCGGCGCCTCGCTGACGTCCTTGAGCCCGAACACCTTGACATCGAGGACCGCCCGCCGGTCGCCGCCGCCGAGCCGTACCGCCGGCTTGAAAAATGAAAGTTCCGGCGGTCCCTCGGGATAGAGGTCCGGCGCTTGGAAGGGCTGGGTGGCGGTGGCCCTAACGCGGAGCCATGTGTCGCCGCCCTGGGTCCAGGTCTCCGCTTCCTCGATGGCGAGGCCGTGGCGGCTGCCGTCGCCGGGGACGCCGGCCTGGAAGCGGTCGATCAGATGCGCGAAGGGACTTAGCTTGACGGGGCCCGGGGGCAGGTTCAGGGCCACCTGGGCCTCATAGGGAATGCAAATTTTATTGCAGGTCAGGTACCTGATGGTGCCGGCCAAAGCTAGCGGCTGGCTGGTGTTCGATGGTTCGACGGTCATCGGCAGGACGACTTCGTCCTCGTAGCCCAACGTCTCCAAGCCGAGCACCGAAAAGCGCTCCGGGGCCGGCCAGTGAAGAACGGCCGACTTCAGGTTCCTGGATGGGGACCAGTCGGGGACCGGCGGGAACCCGGCATCGCCTGGCGAGCGCCAATAGACTTTCCAGCCCGGCTTCATCTTGAAGTGAAGGCCGAAGCGAAGCGTCTTGGCCCGGCCCGTGGTTTCGGTGGCGGCGATCAGGCGAAGCGCGGTCTGCTCCGTCTCGGCCCAGGCCGACACCGCCGGCCCGGCGCCCGTTTGAGCCTCCGCCCCGCCGGAGAACACGGCCACGGCCAGGGCAAGCGTCAATCCTGCCGTTTTCTTGAGAGTCGAAGAAATCATTTTGTAAGGATAATATAGGAATGCGCCGGCACATTTCACCAAAGTTGGCGCCTCTCACAAACTTTTGACTGGTTGTGGTCGGCGCTCCTCCCCGGTTGAGGTCTCATACGCTTTGCCGGAACGGCGCCAATGTGGCATAATTGTCGAGAGAATCGTTGAGGCTTTTTTCCGCCGTCGTCTCTTTCGGAGAAGCATGACCGATGTCCGATTTCGATTTAGCCGCCGATGAAAATGGCGAATATCTTGCCGGTCAACTTCTTGTCGCTATGCCGGGCATGAAGGACCCCCGTTTCCAAAAGACGGTGATCTACATGTGTGCCCACAATTCCGACGGGGCAATGGGCCTTGTCATCAATCGAGCGCTGGAGTCGCTCAGCTTTCCCGATATGTTGGAACAACTCGAAATCGATGGCTCAGGTGCGGGCGAAAGGATCAACGTCCATTTTGGCGGCCCGGTCGAATCGGGACGGGGTTTTGTCCTCCACTCGCAGGATTATCTCCAAGAGGCGACCATGGTCGTCGATCGGGATTTGGCCCTTACCGCCACCATCGATATCCTGAAGGCCATCGCTTTCGGCGCCGGCCCACGCCAGAGCCTGCTGGCGCTGGGCTACGCGGGATGGGGGCCGGGGCAGTTGGACACCGAGATCAAGAGCAACGGCTGGCTGAACGTTGCCGCTGACAACGAACTGGTGTTCGGCCCCAACCTGGACGAAAAGTGGGATCAGGCGATGAGCAAAATCGGTATCGATCCGAGGATGCTCTCGGATAAAGCGGGTCACGCCTAATTTTTTAATGACCAAGGCCAAATCCCCGAAAAGGAATGGCGGCGCCGGGGCCCTGATGAGGCTCCTCCACGAGCGGATGGAAAACGAAGACAGCGCCGAGAAGCTCAACGAAAACGTCATCGTTCCCTTTGCCGCAGCGCTGGAGGAAATTTGCGCCGCCCGGGATTATGTCCTCAACATTTACGGCGATAAAAGCAACATCGTCTTTAGTAGCGACGAGGCCGATGCTGAAGCCATTTACCACCTAGTCGATGATTATCTGAACGCCCGGGAAGAAGAGGGCTAGGGCCGTTCCTAAGCCGTCCTTGCGACCGCAGTATCAAAATTCTTGATCCCTGAAACCGGTCCGATGGCACTCAGCGTCGGCGGGCCCGCGAGCAATCTTTCGGCGACCCGGCGGAGGGACTCTTCGTCGACGGCTTCGATCCCGGCGACGATCTCTTCAACGGGAAGGGGACGTTTGAAGACAATCATCTGGCGGGCCAGCTGCTCGCAGCGCGAATAGATGCTTTCCCGGGACATCAGAATGCCGGACTTCATCTGGGTCCGAGCGCGGGCGATCTCGTCCGCGGGCACGTCATCGGCAAGCTTGGCGATCTCGTCGAAAACCAACGGCACTACTTCCGCCACTTCGGCCGCGCCGGTGCCGGCGTAAATGCCGAACAACCCACCGTCCGAGAAACAGGACAGATACGAATAAATGGAATAAGCAAGGCCCCGCTTTTCGCGCACCTCTTGGAACAGCCTCGACGACATGCCGCCGCCAAGCAGGGTCGAGAACGCCGAGGCAGCGTAAAAGTCCGGGTCCACGAAGGCCAACCCTTCCATACCTATCAGCAAATGGACCTGCTCAAGGTCCCGGGATTCGCGAAATTCGCCGCCCACGTAGAGGGCCGGTTCGCGCCGGGATTTCCTTAGTTTTGGCAAAGCATCGAAGGCCTCTTCGGCGAGCCTCGCAAATTCTGCGTGATCAACCCGGCCGGAGGCGGCGAAAACGATGTTCGGGGCCGAATAATGACCCTTCATGAAGCCATGCAGCGCGTCCGGGTCCATGCTCTCGACCAGCGCCGCCGTGCCCAGCACCGGGCGCCCGAGCGCTTGGCCGGGGAAGGCGGTTTCCTGAAAAAAATCGAAAACCACGTCATCGGGGGTGTCGTGGGCCTGGTTGATCTCCTGGACGATGACCGACTGTTCGCGGGCCAATTCGGTCTCATCCATGACCGAATGCTGGAGGATGTCGGCGATGATATCGATGGCGAGGCCCAAATCCTCTTTCAGAAATTTAGCGTAATAGGCCGTGTGCTCGCGTGAGGTATAGGCATTGAGGTGGCCGCCGACGGCTTCGATCTCCTCGGCGATGGTTTTTGCGTCGCGGCGCTCGGTCCCCTTGAAGGCCATGTGCTCTAGAAGATGCGAAATACCGTTGATTCCGGCGTCCTCGTCACGGGTGCCAACCTCGACCCATGCCCCCAGCGAGACGGTTTCGAACGTGTCCATGCTGTCCGAAACGACGCGAAGGCCGTTCTTCAGTTCGGTGATTTCGACGCTCACGCCGCCGCCTTCGCTCGTGCGCGTTCGGAGACGTGGGCCTGAATGGCGCTTAAGTTGTTGGCCAGTACCTCGCAGCGCTCCTCCAGCTCGAGAAGGTTCGACAACCGCTCCGGCAGGTCCGGCCGAACGCCGGTGGCATCCTCCACGGCGTCGGGGAACTTGGCTGGATGGGCGGTTGCCAGCGCGATCATGGGCCGGTCCGGGTCGCGGCGGCGCGCCCTGGCAGCGGCTAAGCCGACGGCGGTATGGGGGTCAACCAGTTCGCCGGTGGCGTCAAAGACCGCTTTTATTGCCGCCTTCGTTTCCTCGTCGTCGAAAGACGCTCCTTCGAACAGTGCCTGCGCCGCCTTGAGCGTCCCGGCGTCGACGGTAAACCGGCCGCTGTCGCTAAGACCGTCCATAATGGAGGCGACGCGGCCACCGTTGCGCCCCTCAAGTTCAAACAGAAGACGTTCGAAATTGCTGGACACTTGGATATCCATGGAAGGGCTGATGGTCGGGTGGACTTCCCCCTTCTCCATGGACCCGGAGGCGAAGAACCGGGTCAGAATGTCGTTGCGGTTCGACCCGACGACGAACTTATCGATGGGAAGCCCTAGGCGGCGGGCCGCGTAGCCGGCAAACACATTGCCGAAATTGCCCGTCGGCACGGCGAAAGAGACGGTTGTTTCCGGCGCTCCCAGCTTGGCCGCGGCCCAGAAGTAATAGACGATCTGGGCCACGATCCGGGCCCAGTTGATGGAGTTGATGGCGCTGAGACGCAACCGGTCGCGGAAGGGCGGATCGTTGAACATCGCCTTCACCAGGGCTTGGCAGTCGTCGAAGGTGCCTTCGACGGCGATGTTGTGGACGTTCGGAGACGCCACGGTGGTCATCTGCCGGCGCTGCACGTCGGACACCCGGCCCTGGGGATGGAGGATGAAAATCTCGATGGCGTCGCGGTCCCGGCAGGCCTCGATGGCCGCCGATCCGGTGTCGCCCGACGTGGCGCCGATGATGGTGATCCATTCGCCACGAGCCTTCAATACGTGGTCGAACACCGGGCCCAGGACCTGCATGGCCATGTCCTTGAAGGCTAGCGTCGGCCCGTGGAACAGTTCCAACAGCCATTCTGCGTCGCCAATCTCCTTCAAGGGCGCGATTTCAGGCGTATCAAAGTTGGCGAAGGCGCCGTCGATGATCCCCGCCAGCGCGCTTTCGGAAATGGCGTCGCCGACGAAGGGCCGTATCACCCGGAGCGCCAGTTCGGGATAGGGAAGATCCTTGAACTCGGCGATCTCGGACTGGGAGAACGTCGGCCAGGTTTCGGGCATATAAAGACCACCGTCGCGGGCAAGCCCGTTCAGCAATACGTCGTCGAAAGTAAGGGCCGGGGCCTCGCCCCGGGTCGAAATGTAGTTCAAGGAACGGTCCTCCTATGCGGAAGGCGGGTCACCCTAGCGCCGGCGCCTGGTCGCGGCAACCTCGTCGCACGTCATGCCCCGTTCTTCGCCATTATCCAAGATACCGGGCCTTCAGGTGCGCCTTGAAGATTTCCGGGTCCAGGGGCTTGCCGGTCGCCTCTTGCAAAAGATCCTTCGCCGGCAGCAGCGAGCCCTTTCCGTGGACATTCGTCTTGAGCCAACTCATCAGCGGCTTGAAATCGCCTTCGGCGATGCCGGGTTCGATCGCCGGATCGGCCCGTTTGGCGGCGTCGAACAACTGCGCCGCCGTCATCGCGCCCAGGGTATAGGTGGGAAAATACCCCCAGGCGCCGTCGTACCAGTGCAGATCCTGAAGGCACCCTTCGCGATCGGAAGGCGGGATCAGCCCGAGAAGCTTTTCGAAGCCGTCCTGCCAGGCGGCGGGAAGGTCCGGAATTGCCAAATCGCCCTCGATCATGGCCTTCTCCAGTTGATAGCGCAGGATCACGTGGGCGGGATAGGTGACCTCGTCGGCGTCGACACGGATGAAGCCGGGTTTGACCCGGGTATAGAGCCGGTAAAGGTTATCCGCGTTCCAGGCCGCTTCCGGCTTCCGGCCGTCGAAGGCGGCCCGCATGAGGGGTGCCGCGTATTGCAGGAACCCTTTCGACCGGCACACCTGCATCTCGATCAGCAAAGATTGACCTTCGTGCATGCTCATGCCTATCGCCTCACCGACGGGCTGCCCGCGCCACCTCTTGGGCAGGCTGCGTTCATAAAGGGCATGGCCGGTTTCGTGCAGCACCGCCATCAGGCTGGAGGTGAAGTCGGCCTCGTCGTATCGCGTGGTGATGCGCACGTCGTCGGGCATGCCGCCGCAGAAGGGATGCAGGCTGATGTCGAGCCGCCCGTGGTCGAAATCGAAGCCGAGCGCCTCCATGAATTTGACGCCGAGTGCTTTTTGCTTCTCCTCTGGGAACGGCCCCTCGGGCACCAGCGGCTTCGTCCGCGCCTCTTGGGCGTCCAGGACATCAGACAGAAAATCGGGCAGGAAATCTTCCAGCTCCGCGAACACCCGGTCGATGTCCGCCGCGCGGCCATCGGGCTCGTAGTCGTCGAGAAGGGCGTCGTAAAGGGAAAGGCCCAATTTTTCGGCCAACGCCTGGGCCGCCTCGCGGACCCGTTTAAGGACCTCTTCCAGGTACGGCCGTTGGGCTGCGAAATCGGCATCGGGCCGGGCCGATCGCCATACCGTCTCGGAAGCCGAGCAGGCTTTCGAGAGCGCAATAACTAGGTCTTCTGAAAGCGCCCTCGCCCGGGTCCACCGGCGGCGCATCTCGCCGACGTTGACTCGGCGCCACGCGTCCGGTTCCTTTGCACCCTCGGGCGAGCCATCGGCGCCGTCTTCAGCCGCCGCCAGAAGATCGCCCATTTCCGGCGCCGTCAACAGCCCGTGGCGGACCGCTTTCAGTTCGGCCAGTTGTTCGGCCCTCGCCTCGGCCCCGCCCGGCGGCATAATCGCCGCCGAGTCCCACTGCAGCACGGCTTCCGCCTCGGCCAGCGTGGACAGGCGCTTGAAGCGGTGTTTCAGTTGCTGATAGGGCCCCAGGGGCGGGTTGGTTGTCATGGGGCGGTCATATCAATACAGGATGATATTGGACGGGGGACTAAAACACCGGCATTTGGGCCTGTTCTGCCCGATTCCGTTAACTGACTGAATTCCCATCATAAACCATATTTGAGCACATAGAAATGTCCACAAACGTCTACATTTGTCCGCAAAAATTCTACATTTCACCAATTAACAATTTGAAAATAAAAGAATTAACGCGGCGTCCAATCTGCGCCGGCCCGTTCGTTTTCAACATTTCTCTTAATAAAGCATGCAAGGAAAATAGTCTTTTATAGGGTGGGTTGCAAGGGAGAAAATAAGAAAGGCTTGGCTCCGGAGGATGGAAGGGGGACCGTCCGCAACAGGAGGGGAAGCCGACATTCGAGTCCGAATTGCGTCTTTAGTGCATCAAATTGCAAACCGTGACACGACCCCTTTGCGACTCCCCTTGACGGAAATGTTATAACATATCAATAAAGGGAGAACATGTTGACCGATCATGGAAAAATACCCGCCGGTCCAGGGGCTATCGGGGGTATCGACTTGGGTGCCCTCCTAGGCGCCATCCTTTGTGCGGGCTGGCTTGCGGCCGCTTCGCCCGCGGCTGCCGCAAAGCCGGAGGCCGGAACGGGGTTCGTGGCTAGTATCGCGCCGGTGCATTCGCTTCTCGCCCGGGTGATGGAAGGGGCCAGACGGCCAAGGTTGCTGGTCACGGGCGGGCGTTCGCCCCATGCCTATGCGCTGAAGCCTTCGGATGCCCGGGCGCTCGCCACGGCCCGGGCGGTATTCTGGATCGGTCCCGAACTGGAAGGCTTCCTGGTCAAGCCGTTGGCAACGCTCGGGCGTAGCGTGACGGTCGTCGAACTGGCGAGGACCGAAGGCGTCAAGGCCCGGCCTTTTGGCTCCGGGGGCGGGGGCGGAACGGACCCTCACCTCTGGCTCGATCCCCGGAATGCCGCCGCCATGGCGCGGATCATGGTCATCGTCATGGCCAACACCGACCCCGAAAACGCCGTCAGCTATCGCCGCAACGGCGCCGAACTATTGGCGGAATTGGCTGCCCTGGATGCGGAACTCAGGCAGACCTTGGGGCCCGTCACCGGCGTTCCCTATCTGGTGTTCCACGACGCCTATGGATATTTCGAGAAGCGCTACGGGCTGGCGGCGTCAGGCGCCGTCGCCCCCGGCGCCGACAGGCCCCCCGGCGCCCGGCGGCTCAGGATTTTGAAGCGGCGGATCGTGGACAGCAAGATCGCTTGCGTGTTCACAGAAACCGAGTTCACCCCGGCGCTGGCGAAGACGTTGATTGAAGGGACGGCTACCCGCATTGGGGTGCTTGATCCCTTGGGCGCCGGCCTTGATCCGGGGCCGGGGCTTTACGCAGGCCTCATGCGGGGGTTGGCGCGGTCGCTGGTGGGATGTCTGGGGGGCTAGAGCATTTTCCACGTCAGTGGAAATATGCGATTAAGCCCGCGCGGCGCTTGAGCGCCGAAGGCAAATCCCAGAGCGTATTCCATGAGCATGGAATGCGCTCTAAAAGACGGGGACAAACAATATCCGGTCGACCAACAGCGCGGCGAAGATCAAAAACAGATAAAGAATGGAAAAGAAGAACATGGGCCGCGCCTCCAGCTTTTTTTCGTCCTTCCAGACGCGCCAGGCGTGGCCCGCGAAACGGGCTCCCAAGAGCACCGCAATGATCCCGTAAACGGCCCCCGACATGCCAATCGTCACCGGCAGCAGGGTCGTCGGCAACAAAACCCCGGTATAGATCAGCATCTGTCTTTTGGTTTCCCTTTCGCCGGCAACGACCGGCAGCATGGGGACGCCCGCGGCTTCGTAGTCGCCGCGCCTAAACAGCGCCAGTGCCCATGAGTGCGGCGGCGTCCACAGGAAAATGATGGCAAACAGGAGGCCCGCGCCCAGGCCGACATCACCGGTAACGGCGGCCCAGCCGATGATCGGCGGCAAGGCCCCGGAAGCGCCGCCGATGACAATGTTCTGGGGCGTGCGGCGCTTCAGCCAGACGGTGTAAATAAAGACGTAATAGAAAATGGTCAGCGCCAGTAGCGCCGCCGCCACGACATTCACCAGGGACGCCATGGCGGTCACCGAACCCGCCGAGAGCACGACGCCGAAGATCAGCGCTTCCTCCGGTTTCAGCCGGCCGGCTGGAAGCGGCCGGTTCATGGTCCTGAGCATGTGGAGGTCGATGTCGCGGTCGTACCACATATTTATGGCACCCGCGGCACCGGCGCCGATGGCGATGCAAACGACGGTGACGACCCCCGTCAAGGGATCGATGCCGCCCGGCGCCAGCAAGAGACCGACAAGGGCCGTGAAGACCACCAGCGACATCACCCGCGGCTTCAACAGCACCACATAATCGGTGACGCGGAAACGGGGCACCGGGCGTTCGGCCCTGGGTTTGGCCCCAGGCCGGGCGGCGGGGGTGATTAAGTCGGCTGTTCCGGTCGCCTCTTTGGTCACTCGGGAACCTCGTCTTTAGGGAAATCCTATCAGGGACGCCGCCGTTTTATACGCCAATGGAGGGCACGAAAACAAATCGAAAATGAACCGCTTTTTTTCAACAAAATCTTCGAAGGCGTCTCTTGACTCTCAACCCCTAGCCGGGCCGTTCCAGGACTCATCTTGCTCCACGGCCTTGCTATATATATGCCAGGTCGATATATGCCAGGTCGCGTGCTCCCGCACCGGCTACCTGCATTTCGTTGGTCATGGCCGTGCCTCCTGGACCCATGGTCCGAGCAGTCACGGCGCCAAAGGGGAACGAAAGACCCCTCCCGGCTACTGTTCACGCCAATCTGCAACTCGCAATGCCCTATAATTATAGGCTAATTGTAGGCCGCCTGTCGCACTTGTCGCCTGACCTCTGAACCATGCCTTCTCGCCTGGGAATTATCCTCTAAACTTGGCCGTAAATTCCGCGACCACAGACTCGGCATAAGACCGAACCAATGAGCTGATCGGGTACATCTAATTCCCTTGTTTCCCAGAATAAAATATATTACTCCAAGCATCCGGCCGTTACCGTTGGTTCGTCGATTTGCTCCCCCTGGGGTCCTTGGGACGTTCAGGAGTTTAAAGAAAGAAGTCTATGTATTTAGCAGTCGCAATAGCCTTAGTCGCCCTTGGCACTGTCCTATTTCACTTTTTGAGCCCTTGGTGGTGGACTCCTATAGCCTCGAACTGGGGCTACATCGATGACACCATCATCATCACTTTCTGGGTCACGGGGGTCGTTTTCGTCGGCATCCTCCTGTTCATGGCGTACTGTGTCTTTAAATACCGCTACCGGGAGGACCGGCGGGCGAAATACGAGCCTGAGAATACAAAGATGGAGGTGTGGCTCACCGTCCTGACCACGATCGGCGTCGTGGTGATGCTGACCCCGGGCCTATTCGTCTGGAACCAGTTCATCACCGTTCCCGAAGACGCGGCGGAGGTTGAGATCGTCGGCAAGCAGTGGGCGTGGAGCTACCGCCTGCCCGGGAAGGACGGCGTGCTGGGCACGTCGGATACCCGTCTCATCAACGATGAAAACCCGTTTGGCCTGAATCCGAAGGATCCTAACGGGAAAGACGATGTTCTCATAGAAGATAGTGAGTTGCACCTCCCGCTCGATAAACCGGTCAAGGTATTGCTCCGTTCCATAGACGTCCTGCACAACTTTTATGTGCCTGAGTTCCGGGCCAAAATGGATATGGTGCCGGGCGCAGTCACTTACTTCTGGTTCACCCCCACCCGGACCGGATCCTTCGACGCGCTGTGCTTCGAGCTCTGCGGCACCGGCCACTATGCCATGCGTGGCACGGTCGTAATCGACGAGGAGAAAGCCTTTCAGGCTTGGTTGAATGAGCAGCCAACTTTTGCCCAAACGATGGCTGAAGCCGGGAATGACCCCGGGAATGGTTTGAATCCGGTCTTGAGTGAGGCTATGGCGGATTCCCAGGAGAGAGGAATTACGCGATGAAGCTCAAACCAATTAAGCCGCATGGAAAACAAGCGAAGAGGGTATTCTGATGGCCTATGCTGGACCTGCTGAAGCTGAACTTGTTCCACCCGCCGAAACCGAAGATGAAGACCTTTACCACGCGAAAAGCTGGGTAACTAAATATGTCTTTTCGCAAGACGCCAAGGTCATCGCCATCCAGTATGCGGGCACGGCAATCGCGATAGGAATGGTGGCGTTGGTATTGTCGTGGTTGATGCGGCTACAACTGGGGTTCCCCGATAGCTTCGATTTTATCGAACCGAGCGATTATTACCAGTTCATCACCATGCACGGCATGATCATGGTCATCTACCTGCTGACGGCGCTGTTCCTGGGCGGCTTCGGCAACTACCTCATCCCGCTGATGGTCGGGGCCCGGGACATGGTTTTCCCCTACATCAATATGCTGAGTTACTGGATCTATCTGCTCGCAGTGTTGATTTTAGTCGCAAGCTTCTTCGTGCCCGGCGGGCCCACGGGAGCCGGCTGGACCCTCTATCCGCCTCAGGCGATCCTGCAGGGTACCCCGGGAGCGGAATGGGGTATCCTTTTAATGCTTGTCTCCTTGGCGCTCTTCATCGTCGGGTTCACCATGGGCGGGCTGAACTATGTGACGACGGTGTTACAGGCCCGCACGCGGGGGATGACGCTGATGCGGTTGCCGTTGACGGTATGGGGCATTTTCGTCGCCACCATTCTGGCGTTGTTGGCGTTTCCGGCTCTGTTCGTCGGCGCCGTCATGATGACGCTGGATCAGTTTCTGAAGACCAGCTTCTTCATGCCGGCCATCGTCGAGATGGGGGAACATCTCAGCTACGGCGGCGGCAGCCCGATATTGTTTCAGCACCTGTTCTGGTTCTTCGGCCACCCCGAGGTCTACATCGTGGCGTTGCCCGCCTTCGGCATCGTCTCCGACCTGATCAGCGTCCATGCCAGACGCAATATATTCGGTTACCGGATGATGGTGTGGGCTCTTGTGGCCATCGGTGGCTTGAGCTTTATCGTCTGGGCGCACCACATGTACGTCAGCGGCATGAACCCGTGGTTCGGGTTCTTTTTCGCCACGACGACGCTGATCATCGCCGTGCCGACGGCGCTCAAGGTCTATAACTGGACGCTGACGCTGTGGAAGGGCAATATCCGTTTCACGGTGCCGATGCTATTCGCCATCGCGTTCATCATCACGTTCGTCAACGGCGGCATCACGGGCCTGTTCCTCGGCAACGTGGTCGTCGACGTGCCGCTTTCCGATACCATGTTCGTGGTCGCGCATTTCCATATGGTGATGGGCGTGGCGCCGATCCTCGTGGTCTTCGGGGCTATATACCATTGGTATCCCTTGATAACCGGGCGGATGTATAACGAAGCGATGGCCCAATTCCACTTCTGGGTCACCTTCATCGGCGCCTATATGATTTTCCTCCCCATCCACTACCTGGGCTTCCTGGGCGTGCCGAGGCGGTATTTCGAGATTGGCGAGACCAGCTTCATTCCGGAATCGGCCCAGGACCTGAACAAGTTCATCACCATCTTCGCGCTGATCGTCGGCTTCGCCCAACTGGTGTTCCTGTTCAACATGGTGCGGAGCTATTTCAAAGGCGAAAAAGCCGAACCCAACCCGTGGAAGGCCAACTCGCTGGAGTGGCAAACCTCCGAATTCCCCCCGGGGCACGGCAACTTCGGCGATGAACTTCCCCTGGTCTATCGCTGGGCATACGCCTACGGGGTTCCGGGCGCCGATGAGGACTTCGTGCCGCAAAACCTTCCGCCGGATCAGGTAAGCACCGGCAAAGGCAACGGGTAAAGCATCGGGCTCCAGGGGTTCTGGACGTGAATTTCTTCCAACAGCTGAAACAAAAGCCCTGGGCGGCTGAACAGGGCGCCATCGACGACCTTCACGAGGGGGGCGAATTTTTCCTGCCGACGCCGCAGTTCGGCCTAAGGGTGTTTCTTGGCGTCGCCACGGTGCTGTTTACGCTGTTTATCGTCGTTTACCTGGAACGGATGGGGTTCCCGGACTGGCGCCCCTTGCACGAACCGTGGGTATTATGGGTGAACACGGCCGTCTTGATCCTGAGCAGCGTGGCCTTTCAGTGGGCGTGGATCAACGCGGATCGAGGACATAATATGGACGGGGTGAAAAACGGCCTGCTCGCGGCGGGCGGTTTCGCCTTTGCCTTCCTGGCCGGGCAGTTTTGGGCCTGGCGGCAACTGGTCGACCTGGGTTATTACGCTGCCACGAACCCGGCCAACGCCTTCTTTTACCTACTTACGGCGGTGCATGCGCTGCACCTGTTTGGCGGCCTGGTGGCCTGGGGCCGGACAACCGCCAGGGTTTGGCACGGTTTCGAGGCTGAGAAAGTGTGCGTGAGCGTGGGGTTGTGCGCCGTTTACTGGCATTTCTTGCTCGTCGTTTGGTTGGTTTTATTCGGCCTGCTATTTTTTACGTAAAGAGGATTGAGAACACATGGCACAAGTAAATACAGGAGAGGCCGTTGCCCGGGGCGAAGGCATGCAAGGCATCGTCTCCGACTGGTCCTCGGATCAGCGGGCGTTTAAGAATGTCCCCTGGGGCAAGGCCATGATGTGGATCTTCCTCCTTAGCGACACCTTTATCTTCAGTTGTTTCCTACTGTCCTACATGACCGTCAGGATGTCGACGACGATACCTTGGCCCAACTCCAGCGAGATTTTCGCGTTGAGTTTTGGGGGCGAGCCCATTCCTCTCATCCTGATCGCCATCATGACCTTCATCCTGATCACCAGCAGCGGCACGATGGTCCTGGCCGTCAACTACGGCTATCGAAAGGACCGTGTCAAAACCATGATCTATTTGCTGATAACGGCGGCATTCGGCGCCTCATTCGTTGGCATGCAGGCCTTCGAATGGACCAAGTTGATCGTCGAAGAAGGTGTCCGTCCCTGGGCCAACCCCTACGGCGCGCCTCAGTTCGGGTCTGTCTTTTTCATGATCACCGGGTTTCACGGCTTTCACGTGTCGGTCGGGGTTATTTTCCTGATTATCGTCGCCCGCAAGGTTATGCGCGGGGATTACGATATCGGAACGCGCGGCTTTTTCACCAGCCGCAAAGGCAGCTACGAGATCGTTGAAACCATGGGCCTTTATTGGCACTTCGTCGATCTGGTGTGGGTATTCATCTTCGCATTCTTTTATCTTTGGTAAGGCGGAATTATGGCACAGGCAGAAGCACACGCAGAAGGCCAACAACATCCCCTCGGCATCTATATCAAGATCTGGGCGTTGCTGTTCGTTCTCAGCACGCTTTCCTACCTCGTCGACTACTTCCACTTCGAGGGGTACTTGAGGTGGTTTCTGATCCTCTTGTTCATGGTCATGAAAGCCGGGCTGATTATCGCCGTCTTCATGCACATGTTGTGGGAGCGGCTGGCCCTGGTTTATGCCATCGCCATTCCGACCATAGCGTTGATGTTGTTTGTCTTCCTGATGACCCACGAAGCGGACTACACCCTCTTTACGCGGGGCGTATTCTTCGCCGGCGGTTCTTAGCGACGATCGCCATTTCAAAGCTTTCCGGCTGCCTGGAACTGACTGCTATCCCAACCTATTCGTGAAGTCACCCCGGCGGGCTGCTTGTGGGAGGTCAAGATGTTTATTTCGCCGGCGTTGGCCCATGGCGCGAGTGGCGTCAAAAACCTGGCAGGGGGGTTCGGGCCGCTGATTCTCCTGGGAGTGGCTGTCGTCTTCGTTCTTGTCCTCGTGGCCGAAAAGAAATGGCGCCAGCGCAAGCCAAGGCACAATGACAAAGGCTCTTAAAGGCGACCGTCCGGTCGGGGCCGTCACACATACCATTCTATCGTGCCTTTCTATCGTGTTGGGGGGGTCTAGCCGGGCCTGTATTCGGACATCTTCCAAAACATGCTGAGGCACATCAGGATGGCCTCCATGACTCAAACAGCGCAAGGCGGGGTGGCAGGGCGCCGCCGGCCGCTGATTTGCGCCCGATCGCGAAACTTTGACCACGGCGGCGTTGCTAGGACCGGTTTTTTGTTTGGCTTGTCCCCGCCGGGTGGCTAAAAATTTCCTCATGGCGACAAGCGAAGGAACCACCAAGACCCGGGGCATGCCTGAAGGAAAGCTCGCCCGACGGCAACTCCTGGACCCCCGCAAGTTCAAAAACCCCCGTGTCACCGCCGACGGGATCGAGCGCGCCGTGGTGGCGCTGACGCACCTGAGAACGCTGTGGTTCAACACCGGCAGCCTTTGCAACATCACGTGCCATAACTGCTACATGGATTCGAGCCCCACCAACGACCGCCTCGCCTATATGACCATTGCCGAGGTGCGGGGCTATCTCGACGAAATCGCCGCCGAGGATATGCCGGTCGAGGAAATCGCCTTTACCGGCGGCGAGCCGTTCATGAACCCCGACCTCCTAGACATGATCGATGAGTCCCTGGCCGGGGGATTCCGGGTGCTGGTGCTCACCAATGCCATGAAGCCGATGTGGAACAAGCGCCGGCAACTTCTGGACATTCACCGACACCACTCGGGCGCCTTCACCATCCGCGTTTCCATTGACCATTTCACCCAGGCCCGGCACGAGGAGATCCGAGGCGAAAATTCTTGGGCGCCGATGATCGAAGGCCTGAAATGGCTTGCCGAGAACGGCTTTCAGCTCACCGCCGCAGGACGCACTTGTTGGAACGAAACCGAAGACACCGCCCGGCAGGGCTATGCCCGCCTGTTCGCGGACGAGGACATCCCCGTCGACGCCTTCGATGCGGCGCGCCTGGTCCTGTTCCCGGAAATGGACGCCGGCGCCGATGTTCCCGAGATCACCATCAACTGCTGGGACATCCTGGGCGTGGCGCCGGATACCATGATGTGCGCCACCTCGCGCATGATCGTCAAGCGCCGTGGGGCCAACAAACCGGCGGTGGTGCCGTGCACGCTGCTACCCTACGATGAGGCCTTCGAACTGGGACAGGGCCTAGCCGAAGCGGCCAAGACGGTGCAGCTCAACCACCCCCATTGCTCCAAGTTCTGCGTGCTTGGCGGCGCCTCGTGCAGCCTCGAATGACGGCGGTTCCCATGACCGCGCCCCTGGCCCCAAGACGCTCCGGCATCGAACAGAGGTGGTCCCGACTTCCTTTATTTCCGGGATTTTTGCGGAATTCCGCTATTTTTGATTAGCTTCTCCGGCAAGGACTGGAAAAATAACGACCCGAGCCTATCTAATAACGACTAACGACCCGAGCCTATCTATAAGAACCTGGAACAGCACCCGCCGACCAGGGACCAAAAGAAAGATTAGGATAATGGCCTCTTCCTCCTACGCCCAAACTACCGCCGCCATCAAGGTCATCGTCGAGCCGTTTTTTCTCGAGGAGCAGTCGGAACCCGAAGACAACCATTTCGTCTGGGCCTACCATGTCCGCATCGAAAACAACGGCCAAAGGACCGTGCAGTTGATGACCCGCCACTGGCGGATCACCGATTCCCTGGGCAACACCCAGGAAGTCCAGGGCGACGGGGTGGTTGGAGAACAGCCCGTGCTGATCTCCGGCGAGTCCTTTGAATACACCAGCGGCACGCCCCTCGGCACGCCGTCGGGAATTATGGTCGGCACCTATCAGATGGAAACCGAATCGGGGGACCGCTTCGACGTTGACATTCCCGCTTTTTCCCTTGACAGCCCCCATCAGCCGGGCCAAGTCCACTGACGGCAGGGGACTTTTGCCCCGAACCGGAAAGAGGCCATGGATAAACTCGTGACCGCCCCGAAGCCCTTGAAAGTGATCGACGGCGAGGCCAGCGGCGATGAAACCGATATCGATGATTTCGGCGGCCCGATCGAACCCGTCGCCGACAGGCCCAACCGCGCCGAGGCCGAAGAAGCGGTTCGCACCCTGATTAAATGGGCTGGTGACGATCCCGCCCGCGAGGGGCTCCGGGACACCCCGGCCCGGGTCGTCGTGTCTTATGAAGAATTCTTCGAGGGCTACGGCGCCTGCCCTAAAACCATCCTGACCCGCACCTTCGAGGAAACGGACGGCTACGACGAGATCGTGCTGTTGCGCGATATTCCGTTCGAATCCCATTGCGAGCACCATATGTCGCCAATCATCGGCAAGGCGCACGTGGCTTACCTTCCCCACCGCCACATCGTCGGCATCAGCAAGCTGGCGAGACTGGTCCAGGCCTATGCCCGGCGCTTGCAGATTCAGGAAAAGATGACGGTCCAGATCGCCAACACCATCGACAAGGTTCTCGAACCCGAGGGCGTCGCCGTGGTGATCAAGGCCGCCCATCACTGCATGACCACCCGTGGCGTCCACAGGCCCGGCGTTACCATGGTCACCAGCCGCATGCTGGGCGTGTTTCGCGATGACCCCTCGACCCGACACGAATTTCTGGCCATGATCGGCGCCTCGTCCACCGGCGACACGGCCTTCTCCTGATTCCGACTCCCCCTCTTGACCCCACGCCCCGAACGGATTTCAGTGAATGTCGACGGCGTTTAGCCGTATTGTCCCGGAACCAGCCATCTTGGATTGCTCCCACCCATGGATTTTCGGCCCATATTTCTAATCATCGGTCTTCTTCTGGCAACGCTGGCGCTGATGATGCTGGTGCCGGCGGCGGTGGACGCCTTCGACAACCACCCCGACTGGGAGACGTTTGCAATCTCCGCCGGGGTGACGCTGTTCGTGGGCATCGCCATGGCGCTGACCAGCCGCGCCGGGGCCATGCATCTGTCCATACGCCAGGCCTTCCTCATGACTACGTTGAGCTGGCTGGCGATCACTCTTTTCGCATCCTTGCCGTTTCACTATTCGGGACTAGGCCTGAGCTTCACCGACGCATTTTTCGAGGCCATGTCCGGGATCACCACCACCGGGTCCACGGTCATCACCGGGCTCGATCAGGCGCCGAGGGGAATCCTACTGTGGCGGGCGCTGCTGCAATGGCTGGGCGGCATCGGCATCATCGTCATGGCGATCGCGGTGCTGCCGATGTTGAAGGTCGGCGGCATGCAGCTGTTCCGGATGGAAAGCTCGGACCAGTCGGAAAAGGCGTTGCCCCAAGCGGCCCACGTCGCTACCGCTATTGGCGTCATCTACCTGTTCCTGAGCGGCGCCTGCGCCGGCGCTTATTGGTTGGCCGGCATGACCGGGTTCGAGGCCATCGCCCACGCCATGACCACCATCGCCACCGGCGGGTTTTCAACGTTTGACGCATCGCTCGGCTATTACGACAACGCCGCCATTGATGCCATCGCTACCTTCGGGATGATTACCGGCTCTTTGCCGTTCATCCTATACCTCAAGACCATGCAAGGGAATTTCCGGGCCCTTTTCTCCGATACCCAGGTGCAATGGTTCATTTCCACCGTCGCCGTGGTGATGATCACCGCCGCCAGTTGGCTATGGCTCGACAGGGGCCTAGAACCGGTGTTGGCGCTACGCCTGGCGGCGTTCAACATCGTTTCCATCATTACCGGTACCGGCTACGCCACCTCGGACTTTAGCCTGTGGGGAAGCTTCGCGCTCCCGGTGTTCTTTTTTATCATGTTCATCGGCGGCTGCGCCGGTTCCACCACCTGCGGGATCAAGATCTTCCGTTTCCAGGTTTTGTATGCCGCCGCCCGCACCCAGATCCGCCAACTGTTGCAGCCCCACGGCGTTTTCATCCCCTATTACAACCGCCGGCCCATTTCCGAAGAAGTTATCGTTTCGGTGTTGAGCTTCTTTTTCATGTGGTTTCTGTCGTTTTCGCTTTTGGCGCTGGCGCTGGGCATGCTGGGGCTGGATTTCCTGACCGCCTTTTCCTCCGCCGCCACCGCCATCGCCAACGTCGGCCCGGCGCTTGGCCCCATTGTCGGGCCGTCGAGCAACTTCCAATCGCTGCCCGATGCCGCCAAGTGGCTGCTCGCCGGCGGCATGCTCCTGGGGAGGCTGGAATTAGTTACGGTGATCGTGCTTTTCAGCCGCTCGTTCTGGCGGGACTAGGAGACCCCTACCGCACCCAGTCGGCGAGCACCTGGCGGATGTTTTTCTCGATCTCCGCGTCGAAGCCCTTGACCAGGGCCTTGGTCAATTCGAACCAAGCCCGGTTGCGCTCGTTGATCGTGATGTCCTCCCTGATGGTCGTAAAACGCGTCACCCTGGCCGAAATGTGTCCGCCGCGGCGGCCGTCTGAAACTTCCAGGACCGAAGCGACGGTAAGGTCGTAACGGTAGGACTGCTGCTTGGTGAAGGTGGCGACGACACCGGTTTTCTTCCGCAGCGACGTTTCGATGGCGCTGGCGTCGCTGATAAACAGCCGCGCCTTTCCCGATCGGCCGACGGCCCGAAGCCGGTCCGACGCCCACCGCCGGAGCGCCTTCAAGGGCGGCGTCGGGAACAGGTGTTCCACGTTCGGCTCCTTCAGGGGCGGCTGGTATTGGACGACGACCTCGATTTTGGCGACGTTCAGCTTCAATGGCGGCAGATGCCCGTAGGTCAGCTCGGGCAGTTTCTGGGTGCTGACCGGCGTCTCGCAGGCCGCCAAGCCCAGCGCCATCACCGGCAGGATGAAGAGGGAAAGTTTTCTGAAGAATCCAATCATGAAAATATTTTACCCCAAACACCAGGCCAAGATGCCTTTTTGTGCGTGCAGCCGGTTTTCGGCTTCTTCCCAGACCACCGAATTCGGCCCGTCCATGACCTCGTCGGTGACTTCCTCGCCCCGGTGCGCCGGCAGGCAATGCATGAACAGCGCTTCGGGCTTGGCCTTGGCCATAAGTGCCTCATCGACCCGGTAGGGCGCCAGCAGTCGGCGGCGCTTGTCAGCGTCGGCGTCGCCCATGGAGACCCAGGTGTCAGCGATGACCAGGTCGGCGCCGGCGACTGCTTCAGCTGTGTCATCGGTGATCGAGACGTCGCCGCCTTCCGACCGGGCCCAGTCCATGACTTTCGCCTTCGGGTGCAGGCCCTCCGGACAGGCCAGCCGTAACTTGAAGCCGAAGCGCTGGGCGGCGTGAATCCAGCTGTGGGCAACGTTGTTACCGTCCCCGGACCAGGCAACGGCACGTCCTTCGATGGGGCCCCGGTATTCCTCGAAGGTCATGACGTCGGCCATGATCTGGCAGGGGTGCGAGAAGTCGGTCAGGCCGTTGATCACCGGCACGGCGGCATGGGTTTCCAGTTCCTCGAGCTTACCGGGCTCGCCGGTGCGGATCATGATGGCGTCCGCATAGCGGCTGAGCACCCGCGCCGTGTCGGCCACGGTCTCGCCGCGGCCGAGCTGGGATTCGGCCTCGCTCATCACCACCACCTGGCCCCCCAGTTGCTGCATGCCGACCTGAAACGAGACCCGGGTCCGGGTCGAGGGTTTCTCGAAAATCATCACCAGGGTCCTGCCGGAAAAAAGCGGCCTTGACTTGCCGTCAGCATGGTCTCGCTTGAGCCGCGCCGCCAGATCGAGAATTCCCCGAAGCGTTTTGGTGTCAAGCCGGTGGAGATCGAGGAAATGCTTTATGTCCACCATCTCAGCCTTCCCCCGCCAATTCAACGGAGGCCTTCTCTATGATCGCTATCGCTTCGTCGACGTGGTCGTCGTCGATAATCAGCGGCGGCACCAGGCGGACGACGTTCTCACCCGCCGCCACCGTCAGCAGCCCGCCCTCAGCGAGCTTGGCGACGACGGCCGTATTCTCCGGCACGCACTGGAGCCCGACCATCAGCCCGGCGCCCCGGACGCCTTCGAAGACATTTGGATGGTCGGCGATCAAAGTCTCCAACCGCAACCACAGCCGCCGGGCGACGGCATCGACCTGGGCCAGAAACCCGTCCTCCAGGATAACGTCGAGGACGGCGTTGGCGACCACCATGGCCAGCGGGTTGCCACCGAAGGTCGATCCGTGGCTACCCGCCGTCAAGGCGCTCGCCGGGGCTTCCTTGGCCAGGCACGCGCCGACGGGAAACCCGCTGCCCATGGCCTTGGCCGCGGCCAGCACGTCGGGTTCGATCTCCGCCCATTCGTGGGCGAACAGCTTAGCCGTCCGGCCCATGCCGCACTGGACCTCGTCCAACATCAGCAGCACCCCGAACTCGTCGGCGATATCCCTAAGCCCCCGCAAGTAATCCAGGCCCATGGGCCGGATACCGCCTTCGCCCTGCACCGGCTCGACCAGGATGGCGGCGGTTTCAGGACCGACGGCGGCGCGCATCTCGTTCAGATTGCCGAAGGCCACCCGATCGAAGCCCTCGACAGCGGGCCCGAAGCCCTGGAGATGCTTCTCCTGGCCGCCGGCTGCGATGGCCGCCAGCGAACGGCCGTGAAAAGCGCCCTCGCAGGTGATCACCCGGTAGCGCTCCGAGTGGCCCTGGGCATCGTGGTACTTGCGGGCCATTTTCAACGCCGTTTCCACCGCTTCGCCGCCGGAGTTGCAGAAGAAGACCGTATCGGCGAAGGTCGCCTCGATGATCCGCTCGGCCAAGCGTTCCTGTTCCGGAATTCGATAGAGGTTGGAGCAATGCCAGAGCCGGCCGGACTGCGCCGTCAACGCCTCGATGAGGCGCGGGTGGCAGTGGCCGAGGCCGGCGACCGCGACGCCGGCCCCGAAATCCAGATACCGTTTTCCGTCGGCGGCATAAAGGTACACCCCCTCGCCCCGCTCGAAGGCAAGGTCGGCCCTGGCATAAGTGGGCATGACGGGCGAAATCATCGGGGTTGCTCTCCTGCAACCTCGGGCAACCGGCTCAAGCCGGGCGCCGGATGAGGAAAGCAGGCCAGTATCTTGATGCGGCTCAGCCCTGTCAACGCGCCTTTTCTAGAGCGAATTCCATGCAAATGGAATCGCTCTCGGTTTTGCCTCTGGCCGCTCACGCGCCGCGCAGGGTAATCGCATGTTTCCACTTACGTGGGAAATGCTCTAGGCCTTCAACTTGTAGCCCGACGCGAACATCCAGGTGCAAAGTGCCCAAAGGGCCGCGTTGACCCCGGCCATGACTACGATCCCGGCCAGCAGCGAGCCGTCCGCCTGACCAATGAAGCCGTAGCGCACTCCGTCGATCATGTAGAAGAAAGGATTGAAATGGGCGACGATCTGGGCCGCCTCGGGCAGCCGCTGAATGGAATAGAAGGTCCCCGACAGGAAAGACAGCGGCGTGACGACGAAATTGGTGACCGCCGCAATGTGGTCGAATTTCTCCGCCCAGATGCCGCCGACGGTGCCCAAAAGCGACAACATCAGCGACGCCATGACGGCGTGATAGAGGACGAACGCCCAGTTTTGGACCTGGAGCTTGACGAAGAAGCTCATCGCCAGCCCGACGACGATGCCGACGGCGATGCCGCGCGTCACCCCGCCCATGGAAAAGCCGAAGGTCAGTTCGTGGGCAGTGAACGGCGGCATCAGGGAATCGATGATGTTGCCCTGGATCTTGGAGATGACGATCGAAGACGAGGTGTTGGCGAAGGCGTTTTGGGCGATGGCCATGACGATCAGGCCCGGGGCCAGGAATTCCATGAACGGCACGCCAACGACGGTCCTGACGGCGCCGCCGAGCGCCAGCGAGAAGACCGCCAGAAACAGCAGCGTCGTCACCACCGGCGCCAACAGGGTCTGGGTATAGACCTTGATAAAGCGCCGGACCTCGCGCAGATAGAGCGTCCAAAGCCCGATCCAGTTGACGGCGCCCATGAGGGGCGGCTTCGATGGCCTGTTCATACCTGGATATATACGCCCGGGTCGTGACAATATCCAACCATGGCGGGAACCGGAGACCGTAAAACCGAACGTCCGAAAAAGCGGCGCGGAGGACCCCCGAACTCTCTTGGGGCCCGACAGGGGCAAGACAAAAGGCGGACGCCTAGGAAAGCGACGCCGAAATACCTTGAAAACGCGGCGCTCTATTACCTTTCGCGCTTCGCCACCTCGGCGGAAAACCTGAGGCGCGTGATGATGCGCAAGGTGGACCGCTCGGCGCGCTTCCACCGCACCGATGCCGAGGAAGGCCGGGCCCACGTCGAGGACATGATCCGCCGCTTCGAGCGTTCCGGTCTGCTCGATGACGCCGCCTACGCCCGGGCCAGGGCCGAAAGCCTGCATCGGCGGGGCAATTCGGTGCGCCTGATCCGGGGCAAGCTCCGGCAAAAGGGGATCGCCCAGGATGTCATCGGCATGGCCCTCGAGGCGCTTGGCGAAGACGCCGCCGAGACGGAATTAGCGGCTGCCGCCGCCTACGCCCGGCGGCGGCGGTTCGGCCCCTATGCTGCCCGCAGACCGTCCGCGGACCAACGGGAAAAGCAGTTAGCTGCGCTGGCTCGGGCCGGGTTTTCCTATGACGTCGCCCGCCAGGTGCTGGAAGTTTGATTTCGGCGCCGATTCGGGGTATTCGGTTGATCGCCCCTAAGAGGGGTTGAAAACCATGACCACCACCATATATCACAACCCCCGGTGTAGCAAATCCCGCCAAACACTGGGCCTTCTCCAGGAGCGCGGCATCGAGCCCGAGATCGTCGAGTACCTGGTGACACCGCCCCCAAAACCACCCCTCGAAACTCCCCCCTAAAACTCCAGGGGGGACGGCAAGCCGACGCCGGACCAGGTTGAATTTTGGCATTCCCTGGAGCCCGATCAGCGCTTGGCGCTGCGCGAACGCGAAGCTGTGAGGACGTCCGCCGAGGCCCTACGCCTGAACCCGTCGCTTCCCGACAGTTACAACAACTTGGGGGTGGCGCTGAGGGCGCTTGGCAAGCCGGTGTGGGGGGGTGCTCTATGCCGGTGGCTGGTGATGGCTTCGGGACCACGAAGACAATCCCTGGTATCCGACCATGCGGCTATTCCGCCAGAATGCCCCCGGGGCCTGGGAGCCGGTGTTCGAACGCCTGGCCAAGGCGTTTGCAGAAGAGGCCGGCGGCGCGGCCTCGGGCGAGGGGTAAGCGCCGCCGCCCTAGAACCGGTACCCGAACCGGATGCCCACGTTTTCCAGGCCTTCGTTGGTGTCGCAGAGCTTGGCGTTAGAGATGTGATCCAGGATCAGGTCGAGGGAGTGGTGCTTGTCGAACCGCCACCCGGCGTTGACGGCGAGCCGGAACAGCGGATTGCAGCCGAGTTCCTTCTCGTCGAGCGCTGCCGTCCCTTGGTTTGTCTCGCCGGTGTGATAGGCGCCACCCATGCTCCAGCCGACGAACATCTTCTTCCACACCGGTTTCTCCCACACCAGGCCGAGCCATACCGAGCTGGTGTTACTCGACGTATTTATATTGGCGCCGATATGGGGATTGGGTGACGAAATCACGTCAAGGAAATTCGGCGACACGAAACGCAGCTCGATCTGGCCGTCGACCCCGTCTTCTTTGTTGGAACTGAACGGGCCCTGGTCGTGGCCCAGCAAGCCGACGCGGATTTCCGAGAGGACACCGCCGGCGCCCTTGGCCTTGGACGGGCGCTGGGTAGGGGCCTTGGCCGGCGCTACGGGCCGAGGCGCCGGACCCGGTTCGACCTTCGACCGCGGGGACAGGGCCGGCGCCGCCGGCGGCGGAGCGACGGGGGCCGGATTCCAGCGGGTGCTATACTGATGTGACAGGGGATGGGGCTCGAAAAGCATCCTGTCCATATCGTAGAGGCTGCTGGCGCTCGCCGCCTCGGCTGTCCTCGAGTGAACGGCCAACACGACGACAATAAACAAACCGGCGGCAAGCGCTGGTTTCAAGGGCTCTCTCCCTCAAGTGAATTCGTTGTTTTCGTTGCCGTCCGACCGGGTTAAACCGATGACATTTGTCAGCAACAACTTCGAGGATTTAGGTTTCCTGCCCAGATCGCTTCCGTTTTACTGGGCTGATTCCGTATTGTCCAGTCAACCCATTGATATTATTTTTAACTTTCTTGCGGCGAAGCCTTACCACGATGCAAAATCATCCCGATAATATGGTTCCATCTGATCGGATAGTGCTCTAAACAAACCACCGCCGGAAAAGGTGACCCAGGAGACTTCACATCATGGCCGAGATGATCGCCTTAAAAACCTTGACCAAAAGGTTCGGACCGCTTGTCGCCGTCGACGGCATCTCGTTGACCGTGGCCACCGGCGAGGTCCTGGGCTTTCTAGGCCCCAACGGCGCTGGAAAATCGACGACCATGAGAATGGTCACCGGATTTATCGAGCCGTCATCCGGAACCGCCGAGGTCGCGGGTCTCGACGTCACCCAGCACCCGGTCGAGGTCAAGCGCCGCATCGGCTACTTGCCGGAGGGCGCGCCCACCTACGGCGACATGACGCCGGGATCCTATCTCGGGTTCATCGCCGAAATTCGCGGCTTCGACGGCGCGGAAAAACGCCGCCGCATCGACGCGGTGGTAGAAAAGGTCGAATTGGCCGACGTCATCCGCCAGCCCATCGAAACCCTGTCGAAGGGGTTCAAGCGCCGCGTCGGCCTTGCTCAGGCGATGCTGCACGATCCGGACGTCCTGATCATGGACGAGCCCACCGACGGTCTCGACCCCAACCAGAAACAACAGGTCCGGTCCCTGATCCGTGAAATGTCGGAGCAAAAAGCCATCGTCATCTCCACCCATATCCTCGAAGAGGTGGAGGCCGTATGTACGCGCGCCATTATCATCGCCCACGGCCGCCTGCTCGCCGACGGCAAGCCGGACGAACTGGTGGCTCGAGCGCCCAACCATAACGCCGTGATAATGACGGTGGATGCCCCGAAGGCCGGGGCCGTCATCCGGGAGCTGGAAAAACTCGACACCATTGCCGGTGTCGAAATGGCAGCCGAGGCCGACGGCCTTGCCCGGCTCCGCGTCCTCCCCAAAAATAAATTATCGATCGCCGCCGACATCGGTCAGTTGATCCGCGCCAAGAGCTTTCCGGTCAGCGAGATGTTCGTTGAAAAGGGCTTCCTGGACGACATGTTCCGCGACATCACGACCGGCGGCGGTAAGGCGAGCAGCGGCGGTAAGGAGGGCGGTGATGCGTAACATCCGTATCATCGCCAAGCGCGAAATCATGAGCTATTTCGCGACTCCACTGGCCTTTATCTTCATCGTCATTTTCCTCGCGCTGACCGGGGCATTAGCCTTTTACGTTGGCGGATTTTTCACCCGCGAACAGGCTGACCTGAGGCCATTCTTCATCTATCACCCGTGGATTTACCTGATGCTCATCCCGGCGATCGCCATGCGGCTTTGGGCTGAAGAACGCAAGACCGGAACCATCGAAGTCCTGATGACGCTTCCAATTTCGGTCACCGAGGCGGTGCTCGGAAAGTACCTGGCGGCTTGGGCGTTTTCAGGAATCGCGCTGGCGCTGACCTTTCCCATCTGGATCACCGTCAATGTCCTGGGCGATCCCGACAACGGAGTCGTTATGGCCAGCTACGTTGGCAGCCTTTTCATGGCCGGGGCTTTTCTCGCCATCGGGTCCTGCATATCGGCCATGACCAAGAACCAGGTCATCGCCTTCATCGCCGCCGCCACCGTGTGCTTTCTGTTCACCATGAGCGGCCTCGAACTGGTGTTGAACTTTTTTCGCACCTGGGCGCCGGAACTGCTGGTCCGGACGGTGGCGTCTATGAGTTTCCTCACCCACTTCGGCGCCGTGATGAAGGGCGTGATCGAGCTCAGGGACATTGTTTTCTTTACCTCTCTCATCGTGTTCTGGCTGTTCGCCAACATCGTCATCATCGACATCAGGAAGGCGGCATGACGTCCGGATTCATGAAATGGCTGGAAAAACGCGAGCGTTCGCGCCTTGCCGCCGGGGGGCTTGTCCTGGCGGTGGTGCTTTTGTTGGCGTTTAACATCTTTTCCAATGCCACATTCCAGTCCCTGCGCCTGGACCTGACGGAAGGAAAACTGTTTACCCTGTCCCAGGGCACCTTGAACGTGCTTCACGCCATCGACGAGCCGATCACGGTCAAGCTTTATTACACCAAGCTTTTGGGCGAGCGCAGCCCCTATCACGCCACCTATTTCGAGCGCGTTCGCGAGCTTTTGGAACAATACGCCGATGTTTCCGGCGGCAAGCTGAGACTGGAACTGCTGGACCCCGAGCCCTTTACCGACGCCGAGGACAGCGCCGTCGCCGCCGGCCTGCAGGGAGCGCCGCTCAACAACGCCGGCGACCTCGGCTATTTCGGCCTCGCCGCCACCAACAGCACTGACGATCGGGCGGCGATCCCGTTTTTCACCCCCGAACGGGAGACCTTCCTGGAATACGACCTGACCAAGGTCGTCTATACCCTTACCAATCCTGAAAGGAAGGTGGTTGGGGTGATGAGCCGGCTGCCCATCGAAGGCGGGGCGACGCGGCCGCCCTTTACCCCTTCTCCCAGGTGGGCGGTCATGGATCAGATCAACGAGTTCTTCGAAATCCAGTCGTTGCCCAACGAGCTGCGCGAAATTCCCCAAGACATCGACATCCTGATGCTGATCCATCCCAAGGGGCTGGACGATTACACCCTTTACGCCATCGACCAGTTTGTGCTCGGCGGCGGCCGAGCCCTGGTTTTCGTCGATGCCAGCGCCGACGTCGAACCCACGACCCGCCAACAGATCGGTCTCCCCCGCCATTCCGAATTCGCCAGGATCCTCAAAACCTGGGGACTGAAACTGACCGCCGGCAAGTTCGCCGGCGATTTGGAGGCCGCCCGGCGGGTCAATATCACCGTCGGCGGGAAAATGACGGTCACCGATTACGTGGCCTGGTTGTCCCTGACACCCCGGAACCTAGATGCCGGCGATGTCGTCACCGGCGATATCCGCCTTCTCAATTTGACCACCGCCGGCATTCTCGACAAGACCGACGCCCCGGGGACGACGATTTCGCCGCTGGCCTTCACCGGCCTCAAATCGATGGAGATCGGCACCGAAAAAATCCTGTTGCAGCCGGACGTAATCGGCATGTTCCGTGACTTCAAGCCGGGGGATAAACCGTTGATGCTGGCCGCCCGGGTCAAGGGCGACGTCAAGACCGCGTTTCCGAACGGCCCCCCGAAAACGGACAAGAAAACGGACGATAAGACCGGGACCCCGGCCAAACATCTCGTCCAATCGGAAAAGCCGGTCAACCTTATTGTCATTGCCGACGTCGACATGCTTCACGACCGATACTGGGTCGACGTCCGCAACATCGGCGGCCGACGGCTTTTGATACCGTTTGCCAACAACGCCAATTTCGTCGTCAATGCCCTGGACAACCTCAGCGGCAGCGAAGCCTTGATCGGGCTCAGGGGGCGGGCCGATTCAAGGCGTCCGTTCCATAGGGTGCAGACCATCCGGCGCAACGCTGAGCGGCAGTACCGGACCAAGGAAAAGGCCCTGGTGGCGAAGCTGGATGACGTGCGCTTGAACCTACAAAGGCTTGAGCGCCGGTCAGACGCCGGCCGGGATTTGGTACTAAGCGCCGAAGACAAGGCCGCTATCGAAGGGTTCCGAAACGAGTTGATCGTCGTCCGTAAGGAACTTCGCGGCGTTCAGCGTGCGCTTCGCAAAGATATCGACCAATTGGACGCCTGGTTGAAATTCCTCAACATTGCCGCCATACCGCTGCTGCTGGCCATCGGCACCATCATCCTGACGGTTGTCAGCCGGGTCCGCCGCAAGGCGCGGGCGGCCGTGGACTGACCGGCAACGGAAAAGGAAATCAGTTTAGTGTCTCCGAAGACGTTCATCGTTGTTGCCGCCGTCGCCGCCATCGCGGCGCTTGCCGCCGGCCTGTCCCTGGACCGTGAACGCGGTTATGGCTTGGCGGCGCAAACCGGAGAACGGGTCTTTCCGGAACTCCTGGACGGCATCAACGGTGTCCAATCGATGGTTATCGAACGGCCGGGCGGAGTGACGATCACCCTCGAGAACGGAAAGGCCGGCTGGTCGATGAAGGACCGCGACGGGTACCCGGCCCGCACCGTCAAAGTGCAGCGGACCATTCTCGGCTTGGCGCAGCTCACGTATGTGGAACCGAAGACCCGCCGCAAGGAAAAATTCGCCAAATTGGGCCTCCGGAATCCATCCGAAAAAGGCGCCGCTTCCAGCCGGATTAAGTTATTCGGCGGCGGAGGCAAGCTTGTGGCCAACCTTATCATCGGCAACAGCCGCGCCGGCAAGGTGGGGACGGCGGAAGGCGGTGCCTATTTTCGCCTGCCGGGCGACGAGCAAACGTGGCTGGGATCGGGGAACCTGGATATATCTGCCGAACGCCCGAATTGGCTGGAGCGCAAGATCGTCAACCTTACCAGGGGCCGGGTCCGCCGGGTTGTCATCCGCCTCCCGGACGGCCAAACCCTGAGCCTGTCCAAGGCCACGCCCGAGGCCGAGGACTTCACCCTCGACGATATGCCCCCGGGCAAGAAACTAAAAACCAAGTCGGCTCTGAACGGGGTTGGCGGAGCGCTCGCCGACCTGCAGCTCAACGACGTCGGCAAGGACTCCGCCCCCTTCGATGCCGCCGCCACGACAACCGCCGACTTCACCACCTTCGACGGGCTTTCGGTGCGGATCCGGGTCACCAAGCGGAACGGCGAATTCTGGCTCCGGCTCGAGGCCTCCGCCGAAGACGGCGCGCCGCCGGCGAAAGACGGCAAAACCGCCGCCCAGCAGGCCCAGGACCTGACGGCGAGGACGGCCGGTTGGGTCTATCGGATACCCGATTACGCGGGCGCCGGCCTGACCAAGCGCCTCGAAGACCTAATCGAGGAAGCCAAGCCCAAGTCCTGAGGCCCGGCCCTCCGAAGGTTGGATTGGCTGGCCTTGTCAAACACCTTGGCGTCCACGACAAATCCTCCGCGGTGGGCTGTTTTCGTTGTCTGTTGTATGGGTTTACGGCGAAGCCCGACCCCGCGAAAGCTCCAACAGGGTACGTGCTCCATGCCTTAAAAGGTGATGATCTGACGCACCACCTCGCCATTCGCAAGGGCATCAAAGCTCTCATTGATGTCATCGAGCGTGATCTTGGAACTGACCAACGCATCCACTGGCAGCTTCCCGTGCTGAAAGAGTTCGATGTAATGCGGGATGTCGCGCTCGGGCACGCAGCTTCCCAGGTACGAGCCCTTTATGGTGCGTTCCTCGACGACCATGTTGACGTGCGAGATTTGCATCTTGTGTTCCGGGTGCGACAGGCCGCTAGTGACCGTGGTGCCGCCACGCCGGGTGATGGCGTAGGCGAGTTCCATAGCTTCGACCCGGCCGACGCACTCGAACGCGTAATCGACGCCACCACCGGTGGCGTCCCGCACTTGTTCGATTACATCGTCGGCGCCGGCGTCGAAGACGTCGTCGGCCCCGAGATCCCGGCCCAGGTCCAGCTTGTGCGGCAGCGTATCCAGCCCGACGATCCTGGCCGCTCCGACGGCCTTGGCGCCGAGGAGCGCGGCGAGCCCGGTGCCGCCGAGGCCAACCACGGCTACGGAGCTGTCGGCCAGCACATTGGCGGCGTTGATCACGGAGCCGACGCCGGTGATGACGGCACAACTGAACAGTGCCGCCAGGTCTAGCGGCAGTTCCGGGTCGATTTTGACCAGTGATTTGCGGGACGTCACCGCCGCTTCGGCAAAGCACGAGACACCAACCTGATGATAGATGTAGTCTCCATCCTGATGAAGCCGCCGGCCGCCGCCTAGAAGCGTGCCGGCGACGTTGGCGGCCAGCCCCGTCTCGCAAATCGCGGGCCGTCCTTTCAAGCACGGCTTGCAGACACCACAGGCGGGCATGAAAACGAACACTACGTGGTCGCCACGGGCCAGGTCGTCGACCCCGGCACCGACGCTCTCGACGACGCCGGCTCCCTCATGCCCCAGGGCCATCGGCAAAGGCCGTGGGCGCACACCTTCCAATACCGAAAGATCGGAATGACATACCCCGGCAGCGTTCACCCGGACCAGGACCTCGCCTTCCTCGGGCGGATCGAGGTCGAGCTCCTCGATCTTTACGGGCTCGGAATCGGCGTAGGGACGATCCAGCCCCATCTCGTGCAGTACGGCGGCCTTGATTTTCATGGTTGGTGCCTCCCCGGCATCTTTTTATCTTTGCGACCCATGTTAACGCTCAACAGTGTCGATCCAAAGCGGACATTTATTGGATTATGTGGTTCCAAAGGGGCGTACGGAAAAGAAGTGGTTTCCGTACCCTACTTCTTACGCACCAACTGGAAGCCGCCACCATCGTCGCCCGCTTTACCGATGGTGAGCGGTGGACCAACGTGCGACGGGCGGTGTCTGATCTTGCTACCCCCACACTCTTCTCGCCGTCTCCGTGACCAACCGGAGCTTCGCCTTCACGTCCTCGATCGACAATTCGTTGCCGATGATCGAGGTGGAAAACCCGCACTGGGGGCTAAGCGCAAGACGGTCCTTGTCCACGTAGCGCGCCGCCTCGTCGATGCGGCGGGTGAGTAGCTCGGGTTCTTCGAGCGTTGGCCGCTTGGTGGAGACAAGCCCGAGCACAACCATTCGGTCGTCGGGAACGCGGGCGAGCGTCGTCTTACTCGAGCAGTAACCGGTGCGCGCGAATACCCCGGAAGATCGGTTCCGCGATTGCCTCGTAGTCGCCTTCGACCAGCCAGCGGCTCTTCTGGTTGCCGCGGCAGAGGTGGAAGCCAAAGGTGACGCCAGG
>CAZQZB010000002.1:0-102299 GCA_964597695.1 uncultured Thalassospiraceae bacterium
GTAATAGGTCTCCTTTTGGGCGATTTTGCGAAAGCTCTTTCGCCTCTACATTCTCTAGGTATTCTGGAATATGGCCCTACCAAGTAGTGCAGGGGATCAGGGTCGAATAGTCTGATAGGCAGGCTTCCTGCATGGGCATAAAGTCCTCAAACATGCGGTCCACGTCGGACTGGTCCGGAGTCTTGCCGTGGTAGCCCTCGCCGCCGGCTTTATCGGATCGAATGCTCATGACTTTAACCCTTGTCCTTCAATAATGGTTGTTCGTTAAGCGGCGCCGGGGCGACGGTGGTGATGCCCATCTCCCGAACGGTGTCGGTGATGGCGTCCAGCACGCCTTGCATTTCGGCCTCGCCGATATGGCCGATGCAGCCGATCCTGAAACTCGGCGCTTCGGTAAGCTTGCCGGGATAGATCACGTAACCGCGCCGACCGAGCGCGTCATAGAAGTCCTGGAACCGGAATGCCGGATCGGCCGGCATCTTGAAAGTGATGATGATCGGCGCCTGCAGATCGTCGGGCAAAATGGTCTCAAACCCCAGCGCCCGCATGCCGTCCACTAGGATTTTACAATTGGCTTGGTAGCGCCGGTGCCGGCTTTCGACGCCGCCTTCCGCCTCGAACTGGTCCAGGGCCTTATCGAGGGCCGCAATCACGTGGGTCGGCGGGGTGAAACGCCACTGGCCGTTTTTCTCCATCGATTCCCACTGGTCGTAAAGATCGAGGCTGAGCGCGTGCGCGTTGCCTTGGCATTCCTCCAGCGACTGGGTGCGGATGAGGGCGAAGCCCAGGCCCGGCACCCCTTCCAGGCACTTGTTGGAAGACGCGATCAGGCCGTCGAAGGGGACGGTGGCCCCATCCAACTCCAAGACGCCAAAGGCGCTCATGGCGTCGATGATCAAGCGGCGTTCCTGAGCGGCGGTGATGCCGGCGATGTCGGCGATGGGGTTGAGGATGCCCGACGTGGTCTCGCAATGAACGGCCAGGACATGGGTGATAGAACGGTCCGCCTTCAAGGCCGCCTCCAGGAAATTGAGGCCGGGGGGGGTATCCTCCGGCGTCTCCAAGACCTCGTAATGGCGGCCCGCGTAGTTAAGAATTTTGGCCATTCGGCGGCCATAGGCGCCGTTGATTAGCACCAGGGCCTTGCCGTCCTTCGGGATCAAGGTGCCTAACGTTGCCTCGATGGCGAAGGTGCCACTGCCCTGCAAGGGAACGCAAACGTGGGTGCCGGCGACGCCGGCAATCTCGACTAGGCGGCGGCGAACCCTGGCGTTGATGGCGATGAAATCCCTATCCCGGGATCCCCAGTCGTGAAGCATCGCCTCCTTGGTTGCCGCCGAAGTGGTCAAGGGGCCGGGCGTCAACAGCCAGGGGTCTTTTTCGTTATCGGTCATGGTTTTTTCTTTCCGTGAGCGGACCGGTGAAACGGTTCGGGGAGTGTCAGGCAAAAACGGTCACAATTCCACAAAAATTAACAACCTCGTCGCCGAGCTGGCGCCCTAGTGTTTCCGCCAGGCCTGGGTCCGACGGGCGAGGCTGCGGGTCAAAAGGGCATGGAGCAGGCGTGCGGCGGCGGCGGTAATAACAATCATCATGCCCATCGCCGCCGCCGACGCCTGTTCGCCGGCGTCGTCCATGTTGAGGACGGCGACCGAGGCCAGCATGGTGTCCGGCGAATAGAGGAAGATCACCGCCGATACCGTGGTCATGGCGTTGACAAACAGGTACATGGAAATATCGAGGATCGCCGGCACGCAGACCGGCACCGTGACCCGCCAGAAGGTCTTGTAGAATGGCACCTTCAAGGACGCTGAGACGGACTCGAACTCGGCATCCATCTGCTTCAAGGCCGTCATCGCGGTCAGGTGTGAGACGGTGTAGAAGTGGGTGACGGTGCAGATCACCAGGATCGGCATGGTGTGGTAAACAAAGTTCAGCGGATTGTCCGGGTGGTTGAAGAAGAAGATGTAGGCCAGCCCCAGGACCAGCCCCGGCACCGCCATCGGCATCATGCACAGGAACTGCATGGCGGCGCGCCCGGCCAGGAAGCCTTTGCTCTTTTCCACCAGATAGGCGCCGATGAAGACGATGCAGGTGCCAATCAGCGCCGTCCACGACGCCAATTCAATGGAGTTGGCGTAGGCGCCCCAGCTACCGCCATCGCGGAGCGAGAAGTCGTAGTGGAAAAGGGTCAGCGACAGGTTATAGGGCCACAGTTTGATCAGCGACGCATAGCCGGCGATCCCGAGGATGCCCAGAATTGAGAAGCCTATCACCGCGCAGTACGCGAGCATGACGAAATCGAAGGTCCGTGAAGGTTTCGGCTCGTAGGGAATGGCGCGCGACGTCAGCAGCGCCACCTGCTTGCGCTGGACGATGCGGTCGGCGAAAAAGGCCAGCACCGCGGGTACCAACAGCACGAGGCTGACGACGGCGCCCATGGAGAAATCCTGGCGGCCGACCACCTGCTTGTAGACGTCGGTGGCCAACACATTGAAATTGCCGCCGACCACCTTGGGCACGCCGAAATCGGTGATGACCAGGGTGAAGCCGACGAAGCCCGCCGACACTAGACCATAACGGATTCCCGGCAAGGTGACGGTGAAGAAGGTCTTGACCTTGCCGGCGCCAAGCGCCTGGGCGGCTTCATAGAGGCGGCCGTCGCTCATGGACATGGCGATCAGGATGATCATCAGCACATGGGGGAAGACGTAGAAAACCTCGCCCATGACGATGCCGATAGGGCCATAGAGATCGTAGCCCATGAGCAGCTCCCTTAGGAGTCCCTGGCGGCCGAACAGGTAGACCAGCGAAATCGCCGGCAGCAAGGACGGCATAAGAATGGGAACCATCGCGATGCCCTTGAACAGAGGCTTGAACGGCATGCACGACCGGGTCAGCGCATAGGCGTAGATGAAAGCGAGGGTGACGACGATCAGCGTGCAAATTAGGGTCACCGTGAAGCTGTTCTGGATCGAGATGAACAAAGCCGGGGTCGAAAAGAACTCAGCGAAATTGGCGAACCCGATGAAATTCCCGTCGCGGTCCAGAAGGCCCCTGGAAAGCAACGAAAATAGCGGCATCACGATGGCGACGAAAAGATACAACGCGATGACGGCAAGGACGCCGCGCATGATCCAGTCCTCGCGGCTGATTTTTAGCCTGACAGAGGCGCCGGAAGGGGCGCCGGGAGGGACGCCGGCGTCGATAGCCTGTGGTTCGTTGGCCATGGTTGCGGTCCCGGGCGCTTACGCCATGTCGTCGGCGTGGGCGAAGGTTTCCCGGTAGACGCGGATATGGTCCGCCGGCAGCGCCACGGCGACCTCCCCGCCTTCGCTAATGCTGAGATCGCGCATCAGGTTGATGGAGAAGTCGGCCCGGAACGTCGTCGGGTCCGGTCCCTGGGTGTGAAGGGTGGCGCGGTAGAACGAGCCCAGGAACTCTAGCTCTTGGACCGTCGACGGCATGGCATTGGCGGTGTCCGGCGTGACGTTGCGGGTAACCACATCCTCGGGGCGTATGCAAACCGTCACCGCCTCGCCGTCGGCGACTCCGTCGGCGCCATCGGAGGCCGCCAATTCGATATTGCCCAATCGCACCCGGCCGTTACCAGCGGCGGTGCCGGCCAGGAAATTCATAGCACCGACGAAGTTGGCGACGAAAGGGTTGGCCGGGCGGCCGTAGATTTCCTGAGGCGTGCCCACCTGTTCGATGACGCCGTCATTTATGACCACGATCCTGTCGGCCATGGTCAGGGCCTCTTCCTGGTCGTGGGTAACCATGATGGTGGTGACGCCCAACTGGTGTTGAAGGGTTTTGATCTCGTGACGGAGCCTGACCCGCACCTTGGCGTCGAGCGCGCTCAGCGGCTCGTCCAATAATAACAGCCCCGGTGACGTCGCCAGTGCCCGGGCCAGCGCCACCCGCTGCTGCTCGCCGCCGGAAAGCTGTGCCGGGTACTTGGTGCCCTGGTCGGACAGGCCGACCATTACCAGGAGCTCCGAGACCCGGGCGCCGATCTCGGACTTCGAGATCTTTCGGGTCTCGAGCCCGTAGGCGACATTCTTGTTGACGGTGAGATTGGGAAACAGCGCGTAGGACTGAAAGACGATGCCGAAATCCCGTTCCGACGGCGGCAGGTCGGAAATATCGGTTCCGGCCTGTTCGACCCGTCCCCGGGTCTGGATGTCGAGCCCGGCGATGGCGCGAAGCAGCGTCGTCTTGCCGCAGCCGGAAGGGCCCAGGAAACAGATGAATTCACCCTCGTTGATCTCGAGCGAAATGTCTTTCAGCGCCGTGAAGTCGCCGAACTTCTTGGTCAGGTTCTCGACCTTGAGAAACGCGTCCTTGGATGCCATCGGCCTCGATATCTCCTTCATATCAAGGAGTGGTGATAATGACTTATAGGGACGGCTTGCTAGGGCTTTCGGACATAGTCGCGAGATGCCCCGCGCATCGCCACGCCGCACGCTCCTTGGTATCAGGCCCGAATAAAGCAAACCCCAACCGCCAGGTCAAAGGGGCGGTTGGGGTGCTTTTAGGATCAGGTTACGCCAGGGGTGTTATTTTTTCTTCGGTTCCGACTTGGCGTCGTAACGCTTGCGCCATTCATTGAGAATTCGAATGCGATTCTTGGCTGCCCAGGCAAAATCGTTCAGGATCATCTTCGAGAGAATCCCCGGCGGGAAGTTCTTCACCGGCTTGGCGATCCCTGGCATGGCGACGACAGCGTATTCCTTGTTGTAGATTACCATCGCCTTTTTCGTTATCGACCAATCGGCAAGTGCTCGCGCCTGTTTGAGCTTCTTGGTGTTACGCACAATGGCGAAGGATTCCAGGTCCCAGCCGACGCCTTCGATAGGCGCGATGATCTCGATCGGGGCGCCCGCGTTCTTCGACTTGGCGCCACGGTAGGCGAAAGAAACGCCGATCGGGATCTCACCGCGCGCGGCCAGCTTGCAGGGCTTGGAACCCGAGTGGGTGTAACGCGCTATATTGACGTGAAGGTCATCCATGAATTTCCAGGCGGCCTTCTCGCCCTGCATCTGGATCCAGCTGGAAACGTCCAGGAAGCCGGTGCCCGAGGAATTGGGATTGGGCATGATGACGTGACCCTTGTAGACGGGCTTCACCAAGTCGGCCCACGACGTCGGCAGAGGCAAGTTGTATTTGCCGGCTTCGACCGTGTTGTAGCAGACCGAAGCGATCCAGGCCCGCTGCCCGACCCACTGGGGCGGGTTGTTTTTGCTGTCGTAGTACTTCTTCTCGATCTTGTTCAGGCCTTTCGGCGCGTAGCCCTGGAAGTAGCCCTCGTTGCCAAGCAGCACCAGGCTAGTGGCGGCAAGGCCCCAGACGATATCGGCCCTGGGGTTTTCCTTTTCGGCCAACAGCTTGGACGTGACGATTCCCGTGGAATCGCGAACCCACTTGACGTTGATGTCGGGATAGTCCTTTTCGAACTCGCGCTTGAACATGGCAAGCTCGTCGGCCTCGATGGCGGTATAGACCAAGAGATCCGTCTTGGCCAACGCACCGCCAGCTCCGAAGCCGAGCACCAACAAGATACCGGCGACAACGGCCGCCAATTGTTTCAAATAATTCTTGAGCATGAATTGGTTCTCCATCTCCCTAGTTAACGGTTACCGGTTCTAAATGTCTTTTGTCGTCCACCAGCATTAAATCTTTTTCGATAGCCCAGGATTACTCCGGTCAACCTTTCCTTTGCGGAGGGGAGCAGCCTGGCACCGGCCGGTATTGTTCCATAGCTAGGGCGATTATGCCACAGATATCAGGCCCTTCCGTTAATTTGGCGGGGCCATGGCCTGGGGTCAGGCTGCCTCCTCTCCGCCGAGCGCGTCTTCGATAATGTCGAGCGCCCGGTCCATTTGCGTCTTCGGTTACGATCAGGGGTGGCGTCAACATCGTCACGCTGCCCATGGCGGTCTTGAAGCGGAGCCCGCCGCCTTGACCCCCGGGGGCGGGTTCGGCAGTGTTATCGCCGAAGGGCAAAGAGCCTGCGCCAGGGATTGGGGGGCACTCCCAACCCAGAGGAGGCGGCCGCACCGGGGGATGAATATGCTGGCCGAACAGAGACGCGATCAAATCCTCCATATTCTCGTCGAGAAGGGATCGGTATCGGTCAAAGAATTGTTCCGCCGCCTCAAGGTATCCCGCGAAACCATCCGCCGCGACATCACTCGGCTGGCGGCCGAGAACCGTTTGCGCAAGACCCACGGCGGCGCCCTTTCCGTTGATCAGGTAGAACCAGCGTTCGCCGAGCGCATGGAGGTCAATATTGAAGGCAAGCGGGCGATCGGGTGGATGGCGGCGGGCCTTGTTCCCGACGGTGCTTCGCTGATCATCGATTCCGGCACCACGACGCTGTGCGTAGCCGAGGCCTTGGGTCAGCGCCGGGGACTAACCGTCTATACCAACGACGTCCATGTCGCCGGCCGCCTGGCCGGGCGCAACAACAACCGGGTTTTGCTGCTCGGCGGCGAGTTACAGGGCAGCGAAGGCGCGACACTTGGCCGCGACACCACCCAGATGTTGGCCAACTACTACGCCGATTTCGCTTTTGTCGGCGCCAGCGCCTTGAGCACCGATCCGTGGCTAATGGACTATTCACGCGAGGCCGCTGAGACCAGGGCCGAGATGCTGGCCCAGGCGCGCACCCCGGTGCTACTGGCAGATCACACCAAGTTCAACCGCACGGCGCCAGTCCGGGTGACCAACCTGGACCGCGTCAGCCATCTGATCATCGACTTGAAGCCCGACAAAGCGATGGCCAAGGGGCTAGCGAGGTTGAGCTCTGAAATCCTCGTCGCCGGCAAGGGCAAGGGTTAAGGGGGGCTCCGTCAGAACTTCGGGACCGTTGCCACGGACGGCTTGGCCGGCCCGGGGCGCCCCGGCGCCCCCGCCGAAATCGCCATTGGTGCTGTGACGGGCGCGCCGGCGTAGACCCTCTGGTCGAAGACGTTCTGGAGGAAAAACAGGCCAATGAAGCAGACGAGGCCGGCGATCACCGGCGTCGCCACCCATCCCATCCCGATGCCGCCCAGTACCCGCCAGCGGATGCCGCGGCCGCCCTTGAGGATGGCAATCCCCAGGACGGCGCCGACGATGGCCTGCGAACTCGAGACCGGCACCAGGGGAATTGTCGGCAGTCCAATTTCGGCCATGAAACTTTCCAGGCCCGTGCTGGCGAACAGAAACAACACGATCGAATGGGCCATCACCACCACCCAGGCGGCGATCGGCGACAACGGCATCAGGCCGCTGCCGACGGTCATCATGACGCGCTTCGAATAGGTCATGACGCCGATGCCAATGGCGATGGCGCCGATCAGGAATAGCTGCTGGGCTGACGAAAAGGTGAAAAGGCCGGCGAAGTCGAAATCGGTGAACGGCGATGCCGGCACGAACACCCCCATGACGTTGGCGATGTTGTTGGCGCCCAGGCTATAGGAGCCGAAGGTTCCGGCCACCAGCAGGCCGAGACGGGTACAGACGTCGATGCGCAGCAGGTGCAGCTTGGCCTGGGCCAGCGCCGCCGCCGTCGCCTTGAACAGCAGAATGGCGATCAGGGCTGACAAAATGGGGCAAATCACCCAGGTCGATAGGATCTTGACCAGCGCGCCGGAATCGGTCTGGGTGTGGCTGAACAGGTTCCAGCCGATGATGGCGCCGACGATCGCTTGGGTGGTGGAAACCGGCAGCCCCGCCATTGTCATCAGGTGCACCGAAAGCGCCGCCGCAAACGCGGTCATGAAGGCGCCAGCCAGCGTATCGATGGCGCCCAGCTTGCCGAGGGTCTCGGTGGTGCCGGAGCCAGAGAACACGGCACCCAGGATGATGAAGACGGAGCAAACAAGCGCCGCCGTGGAAAACCGGATCATGCGGGTGCCGACGGCGGTGCCGAACACGTTGGCGGCGTCGTTAGCGCCCAGTGCCCAGCCCAGAAACAATCCGCTACTCAAGAATAACAGGACAGAAATTTCCATCGCCCGCCGCCTTTGCCCTTGACCGAAGCGCCGTTCAGACGGTCCGCTTGATGGAATAGATCGCAAGGCGGTCGGCGACGTCCTCGGCCCAGTCGGGGACGTCGTCGATCTGCTCGACAAAATTTCGCAGATGGGATTTCCGGCTGAGGTCCAGGTCGGAGGCGAAAATCGCCTTTTTCAGCTTGGTGCCGATCTTGTCGGCTTCCTTCTCGTATAACATCACCTTGTAATTGTGATCTCCGACGGCCTCGATGTTGCGGAAAAATGCCCTCGACGCCAGCACTAGGGACTCCACCGACTGCACCGCCATTTCGGTGAGGGTTTCGTAGTCGGTGTGGAACTCTTCGGGGATGTCCGGTCTTTCGATGGAAAACGCCCACAGGGCCCCTTCTAACATGTTCAGCACATGGTCTAGGTTCTCGATCAGTCCGAGCACGTCGCCGCGGGATTCCGGGATCAGGGTCTGGGCGTAAAGCTTGGTTTCGATGGTGCGGCGGAGGTTGTCGGCGGTGCTCTCCATTTTGTTAACGTCCTGGAGCTTTTTCTCGAAATCCGGCGTGTAGCCCTTTTTTAGGTAGAGGTTCACGGCGGTCTTGAACAGCAGCGAGGATTGCAAAAGCTTGTCGAGAAAGTCGTCGATCTCGCTTTCCAGCGCCTGCGTGCGGCTGAAAAGGGAAATTTTCTTCATTAGCGCCATTATCCGTCTCCTCCTTGGAACCCCGCCGAACGCCTTCGACGCCGAAGATGAATCGTGCCTCGGGTCGAAACTGGTAAAAATACCGATGTGGTGGCGGCCGATGCGGCCATCGCCCAAAATCGCCGCCATTAGCCATTATAGGCCAAGAATTCCGGGAGAAAAGACGCAATTCCGGTCACTCCCGGGCAACGGATAATTTTTTTGAATTCAAAGGGCTTAGTGCCCGGCCGGTAGGAGGATTAATCCGCCACGATCACTTCGCCGTTTTGCGTGCACCCGGCCTCGGCAAGATCGACGAAGACGCCGGTGATGCTTTCGGGCGCCTTCAAGGTCTTCGGGTCCTCGCCGGGGAAGGCCTCGGCCCGCATCGCCGTCTGTGTCGGCCCCGGGTTGAGGAGGTTGACGCGGACGGCGGTCTTTTCAATCTCGGCGGCGTAGATCATCACCATCATTTCAAGCGCCGCCTTGGAAGTTGCGTAGACACCCCAATAGGGCCTGACCTCGTGGCCGACGGTAGAGGTCACGAACACGGCGCGCCCGGCGTCCGACGCCCGGAGCAACGGATCCATGGAGCGGATCAGGCGCCAATTGGCGGTGACGTTGACGGCCATGACCTGTTCCCAAACTGCTGGATCGGTGTGGCCCACGGGACCGAGGGTGCCAAGTTGACCGGCGTTGCCTATCAGCACGTCGAGCCGCTGAAAACGCTCAAAAATTGCCGCCCCCAATTTGTCGATGGCGTCGAAATCGGTTAAATCGAGCGGCACCAGGGTCGCCGGCTCGCCGGTGATTTTCTGGATTTTGTCGTCTATTTCCTCCAGCCCGCCGGCAGTCCTGGCGGTTAGGACCAAGTGTGCCCCTTCTTCCACAAAACGACGGGCGACGGCGGCGCCGATGCCCCGAGATGCCCCGGTGACCAACGCGATCCGTCCGTCGAGCCGTTTCGGGTTCCCGATTTCGGCGCCCGGTCCGGGCATCTTACTCCCGTTCGTCCAGCAACGACAATTGATGCTGGGCCGGGTCCTTTTTGTGATCGACGAGCGGGATGGGGTAATCGCCGCTGAAACACGCATCGCAGTACTGGGGCGCCTCGATTTTGCGTCCAGCCTCACCGAGCGCCCTGTAGAGGCCGTCGATGGTCAAGAAGGCCAGGCTGTCGACGTTGATATGCTTGGCCATGGCCTCGACATCGTATTGGGCCGCCAACAGCTCTTCCTGTCGCGGGGTGTCGATGCCGTAGAAACACGAATGGGTGTTCGGGGGGCTGGAAATCCGCATGTGCACCTCCCGGGCGCCGGCGTTTCGGACCATTTCGACGATCTTGACGCTGGTGGTGCCACGGACGATCGAGTCATCCACCAGCACCACGCGGCGGTCCTTGAGTCCCGCCCTGTTGGCGTTGTGTTTCAGCTTGACGCCGAGATGGCGGATCTGGTCGGTGGGTTCGATGAAGGTGCGTCCCACATAATGGTTACGGATGATCCCCAACTCGAACGGCACGTCGGCCCGCTGCGCGTACCCGATTGCCGCGGGGACGCCTGAATCGGGAACCGGCACTACCATGTCGGCCTCGACATGACTCTCGCGGGCCAGCTCAGCGCCGATGGCCTTGCGCACGTCATAAACGCTGCGGCCCTCCATGATGCTATCGGGTCGGGCGAAGTAGATATATTCGAAGATGCAAAAGCGGTTAGGGACCTTGGCGAAGGGTTTGAGGCTGTGCAGCCCCTTTTCGTCGATGACGACGATCTCCCCCGGTTCCACGTCGCGCACGAACTCGGCGTCAATGATATCCAGGGCGCAGGTCTCAGACGTTAAAATCCAGGCCTCGCCGAGCCGCCCCAGGACCAAGGGCCGGACGCCGTAGGGGTCCCTAAGCCCGATGAGCTTTTTCTGGGTCATGGCGACCAGCGAATAGGCGCCTTGGATCTGACTCAAGGCGTCGGTCATGCGGTCGATGACGCGCCCGTATTCGCTGATGGCGATCAGGTGGATGATGATTTCGGTGTCGCTGGTGGACTGAAAGATGCAGCCCCGTTGGACCAACGCTTGGTGGACCTCGTAGGCGTTGGTGAGATTGCCGTTGTGGGCGACGGCGAGCCCGCCGAACTTGAAATCGGCGAAAAGCGGCTGGACGTTGCGAAGCACCGTATCGCCGGTGGTCGAATAACGGACATGGCCGACGGCCGTGTGACCGGCAAGCCGGCCGATGATTTCAGGCGCGTTGAAATTGTCGCCGACCTCACCGAGCGCCCGGTGGCTGTGGAAATGCTTTCCGTCGTAGGCGACGATGCCGGCCGCTTCCTGCCCCCGGTGTTGGAGCGCATGTAGGCCGAGCACCGTATGGGGGGCGGCATCGACGAGGCCGTAGATGCCAAAGAGGCCGCATTCCTCCTTGGGGTGGTCGTCATCTTCTCCACCGATGGCGTGGAGGTTGGGGAAAGGACCTGGACTCTTCATGCTTTGCGCTTTCTCCGTTACCGGTTTTGAATGCTGTCGTGAAGGCGGTCCATTTCTTGGCGTTTCTTTTGCCCATAGCCGACGTCGGCGCTGCCGTTCGTTCCGCCAGCGTTACTATTTTCGCCGCTTTTCGGCTTCGGCGCCAACAGATCCTGCACCACCCGCCGAGTGCCCTGGTCTTTTCCGGTATCTTCCTTCCTGTCGTCGCCGAAGGGCGCTCCGACGGTCAAGAAACTTTCGGGAATCAACGACGTCAATATCTTCGCGCCGGGTTCCACCAGATCCAGGGCCCGGGCCTGGCGCACCATCTCGGGCTGGTCGTCTTTGGAATAGACCAGTTCGAGCCCGATATAGGCAATACAAACGATCAACGCCCCTCTAAGAAGCCCGAACAGGAATCCCAGCGGCCGGTCGACGACATTCAGCGCGCTGTCTTTCACTTTTTTCGAAATGCGGCGGGTGAGCAGCGACAACAGCACCAGGGAAACGACGAAAATGACGACCCCGGCGCCGAAATCGGCGATGGTGTCGATGGTTGTCAGTTTCCGGGTATGGGGCTGCAAGTAGGGAAAGCCGTAAAGGGTGGCGAAGATGGCGCCAATCCAGGCGGCCAGGGACAGCACCTCATGAACCAGTCCCCGGACATAAGCTAACAACGCCGATATCAGCAACACGGCGATAATGCCAATGTCGACCATGTTAACGGCCGAAGCGCCGCTTGGGTTATCCATGGCTCCGGCGCCGGGCCGCGGACTCATTCGTTGCCGGCGGTCCAGTCCTTTCCCCATCCGGTTTGGCGAACAGCTTAAGCAGCTCTTCAAGACGGGAGATTTCAGTAATCTCCATGGTCCCGTTCCGGGATTCCCTCTGGGGCTTGCCCAATTGAGAGCGTTTAGCGCGCCTCTGCACAGGAATAATCGCACAGCCGAAGCCAAGCTTCGCGGCTTCCTTGAGCCGGGAATCGACCTGTGCCACCGCCCGGATCTCGCCCGAAAGTCCTATTTCTCCGAAGACCACCGTTTCCGGCGGCATCGGGACGCCGTCGAAGGAGGACACCAAGGCAGCGGCCACCGCCAAGTCCGCGGCCGGCTCGCCGATCTTCAATCCACCGACGACGTTTAGGTACACGTCGCGGCTGCCGAGCGCAAGGCCGCACCGGGCCTCCAGCACGGCCATGATCATCGCCAGCCGGCCGGAATCACAACCAACCACCGCGCGCCTTGACGTGCCCAGAATCGAGGCGGCGGTAAGTGATTGAATTTCCACAAGAACAGGCCGAGTTCCCTCCATGCCGGCAAAGACGGCGGTGCCCGATACATCTTCGTCGCGCTCGGCCAGGAACAGCGCCGACGGGTTAGCGACCTCGACCAGGCCATTGTCGGTCATCTGGAAAACGCCTATTTCGTCGGTCGCCCCGTACCGATTCTTGACCGCCCTCAGGATGCGGAACTGATGGCTTTGATCGCCTTCGAAGTACAAGACCGTGTCGACCATGTGCTCCAGCACCCGGGGGCCGGCGATCAGGCCTTCCTTGGTGACGTGGCCGACGAGGATGAGGGCGAAGCCCCGCCGCTTGGCCAGACGGATCAGCTCCTGGGCCGAGGTCCGGACCTGGGAAACCGTGCCCGGCGCCGATTCGAGGCTATCGACGAACATGGTCTGGATCGAATCGATGACCACCAGCTCGGGACCGCCTGGGTCGTCCAGGGACGCCGCAATGTCGCGCACTGAAGTCGCCGCCGCCAGCGCCACGTCAGCGCCGGAGAGGCCGAGGCGCTCGGCCCGAAGGCGTAACTGGTCGATGGACTCCTCGCCGGAGATGTAGGCGCAGGACTGGGTTTTAGAAAGCCGGGCGGAGACCTGAAGCAACAGCGTCGATTTGCCGATCCCCGGGTCGCCACCGACCAGCAAGGCGGAACCCGCGACCATGCCGCCGCCGGCGACCCGGTCGAATTCCTTAATCCCGGTGACCTGGCGCGGCGCCTGGGCGGCCTCGCCCCGGAGGTCCTGGAATACGAGCTTGCGGCCCTTTTTGCGGCCGAGGCCCTTGGGCGCAGTCTCGGGCGCGGCCTCTTCGACGAGCGTGTTCCACCGGCCGCAACTCTCGCACCGGCCCGCCCACTTGGGCGACGACGCGCCGCATTCCTGGCAGACGTAATTTACGGCTTTGCGGGGCATAAAAGCGGTTCCTTAACCCGGCATCCCATCAGTGCCATGGTAGCGTTTTTCACGCCCGGATGGCCACCCTGCTCGGGCCTTCGGCCTTATTGTGGATGAACTGGTCCACGTTGGCGATGGCGCCCTCAGCCGAGAAGCGGGAGAAGCCGGTATAGTTTTGCCGGGTAGCACCATGCCGGCGAAGATTGCCGTCAGCCCGACCACCGGCAGCGAGTAATAGCTGATTTCAATCATTTGGCAGGCGATGATGCGCAGGTAAAAGGGCAGCCTGACACAGTGGTTCAACGACGCCATGGTGAACAGGGTCAGCCGCCCGATGGTCGCCAGGAAAGCAAGGAACGTTCGTCCGATGGGCTGCAGGACGTTCATTGCCGGGCTCTCAGGCGCTGCCGCCGATATAGACCCGGCGATACCGGTGTCCGAGGCTGGTCAGGATTTCGTAGCCAATGGTGCCGGCCTCCAGGGCGACCTGATCGACAGGGTTCTTGGGCCCGATCAGGTCGACAAGAGTGCCCGTGGCGCAAAGATGTTCGGGGACGCCGGTGACGTCGAGGGTAATGAGATCCATGGATACGCGCCCCACGACCGGTACCGGGAAGTCTCCGATATAGCCGGTCCCTCTGTTGCTGAGGGATCTGAGATAACCGTCTGCGTAACCCACCGGCACGGTGGCGATGCGGCCCGGCTCCTCGACCTGGTGGGTCGCACCATAGCCAACGGTCTGGGGAGTGTCAACGTCACGAACCTGGACTATTTTTCCTTGTAATCTAATGACTTGCACCATCGGATTGGGTTTTCCTGGGACCGGCCCGACGCCGTAGAGCGCGACCCCCGGCCGGGCCATGTCGAAGTGATAATCGGGGCCTAAGAAGATACCGGACGAATTTGCGAACGACGCCTTCCCCTGGGGCAACTGCCGCCGGACATCGGTGAAGGCCGCCAACTGTTCAGCGTTTTTGGGGCTTTCCGGTTCGTCGGCCGAGACCAGGTGGCTGATGACACCCAAGATATCGAGGCCGTCGAGGCGGCTTGGCTCTTCCGTCAGTTTATCAAGCTCATCGGGCGGGAGCCCTAAGCGCAGCATGCCTGTATCGGCGTGGATGTCGCAGGGAAGCGGCTGCTCCACCCGGGCACAATAGGTCTTCCAATCGTGGATCTCGCGTAGGCTGCCCAGCACCGGCGCCAGGCGGCTAGCATCGTAGGCCTCCTCCGCACCCGCCATGAGCCCGTCCAGGACATGGATTTCCGCCTGCACGAACTCGCTTTCGCCGGTATCGTTGAGGACTTGGCGGAGGCGGATTCCTTCCTCGATATGGGCGACGAAGAACACCCAGCACCCGGCCCGGGCCAGCGCCGGGGCCACTCGTTCGATGCCGAGGCCGTAGCCGTCGGCCTTGACCACGGCGGCGCATGCGGTTCCCCCAAGCCGGTCCCGGAGATGCCGGTAATTGGCTGCGACGGCATCCAAATCGACGGTCAGGATGGCGCCGGCGTGCGCCTCGCTGATGTCGAGGGAGGAAGGGGGACTGGGCATTGTGTTATTGCCGGCTCAGTCTTCGGCAGTGTGGTGAAGGTCCCGGTCGCTGAAGCGGGTAAAGGCGCCGTGGAAGAGCATTTGGATATCGCCGATGGGGCCGTGGCGCTGCTTGGCGATGATGATATCGGCCAGGTTCGCCACTTTCGCCTTCGCATCTTCCCATTTTTCCAGGCGCCTCATGAAGTCGTCCTCATCGGCGCGCCGGCCCGGTTTCTTGCGTTGCAGGTAATACTCCTCGCGGAAGATGAAGGCGACGACGTCGGCGTCCTGCTCGATGGACCCGGATTCCCTCAAGTCCGAAAGCTGCGGCCGGGGGGGTTCGCGCTGCTCGACGGCACGGGAAAGCTGGCTGAGTGCCAGCACCGGCACGTTGAGTTCTTTGGCCAGGGTCTTGAGCCCGCGGGTGATTTCCGACACTTCCTGCACGCGGCCGTCATTTCTGGAGGTGCCGCTGGCCGAAATCAATTGAAGATAGTCGACCACGATGAGCCCCAGGTTGTGCTGGCGTTTCAGCCGCCGGGCGCGGGTACGCAACGCGGTGACCGTCAACGCTGGGGTGTCGTCGATGAAGATCGGGATCTGATGAAGGGTCTGGCTGGCCGCCGCCAGGCGATTGAATTCTTCGTTGGATAGTTCCCCCTTGCGCATGCGGTCAGACGAGATATTGGACTGTTCCGAAAGAATACGGCTGGCCAACTGTTCCGACGACATCTCCAGCGAAAAGAAGCCGATTACGGCGCCCTCACGGCCCTCGGTGTATTGATAGTTATAGGCTGCGTTGTAGGCGATGTTGGTGGCCAGCGCTGTCTTGCCCATAGCCGGCCGACCAGCCAGGATCACCAGGTCCGAGCCGTGGAACCCGCCCAGAAGCTTGTCGAGATCGCTGAACCCGGTGGCGACGCCGGCCAGCCCGCCTTCGCGGCTATGCGCGGTTTCGGCCATCTGGATGGCGGTGATGACTGCGTCCTTGAACGGCCGGAAGCCACCCTCGTATTCCCCTGTGGTGGCCAGTTCGTAGAGGTCCTGCTCGGCGCTTTCGATCAGGTCGGTCGCGGTTTCGTCGACCTCGCCGTCATAGGCGCTGTTGACCACGTCCTCGCCCAAGGCAATCAACTCGCGCTTCAAGAACAAATCGTAGACAAGGTGTCCGTATTCGCCGGCGTTGATGACCGTTACAGCGGACGCGGCGAGTTCCGCTAGGTACGCTAGGCCGCCGATGTCGGCAAGGTTCTCGTTAGCCTCGAAATAGCGCCGCAAGGTCACCGGGTCGGCGATCTGGCCGCGTTCAATCAGCTTGGCAACGGCCTCGAAGATGCGGCCGTGCTGTTGATAGAAGAAATGTTCGGGCCTGAGAAATTCAGAAACCGTTTCATAAGCCCGGTTGTTGACGAAGACGGAGCCTAAGAGCCCCTTCTCGGCCTCGATATTGTGGGGCATGGTGCGGAACTGGGGTCCGCTCTCGATGCCTGGCGGGGCGTTGGTGTCCCTGGCGACCCCTGTCGTGGTTCTTGCCGTTGTCGTTGCCATCTGACGAAGCTAGGGAATTAGGTTGTCGTAGGCTACTCACCCGGTTTGAGGATATCGGGGATAAGATTAGTTTTCTGTGCATAAGCGTAATGAGCCCAAGAGGCACGCCGGGAGGCTCGGCCATATAATCGAGGGTCAGGGGCATCGCATCCTGGTGCCGGGCCATCTGGATTTGAAAAACATCGCGCCGTCGATGGGTGTATACAGATCCCTGGAATTATTTAGACTTATCAGCCGATTCCTTGCCTGTGTCCTCCGAATCCGCCGTATTCGCGTCTTCTTTTCCAGCTTCGGATTCGTCGGCGTCGCCGTCCAAAGGTTCAATTTTCGGCGCGGCGCCTTCCTCGAAAATTTGGTCGGACTGATCGGCGACCGCTTCATTGGCCGCCTCTTCGGCGGTCTTGGTTTCCTCGTCCTCGATGGCCTTGACTTTCGCCTTTTTGACCTTCGGCTTCTTGGCGTCCCCTGGGGTATCCTCCTCAAGGGCGACAGCAACAGGCGTCTGGGGCGCTTCTGAGGCTTTTTCCTCGCCGCTGACGCCGGCCTTTCCGGTCTTGGCCTGAATCTTGGCCTCGTCCTTGGAGCGGGAGACGTTGACGACGACCTGTACGCCGATCTCGGGGTGCACGTTGACCCGGACCTCATGGAGACCCAGCGCCTTGATCGGATGGGCAAGCGCCACCTGTTGGCGAGTGATGGAAACCCCGGCTTCGGTGACTGCGGCGGCGATGTCGCGGGCGTTGACCGAGCCGTAAAGCTGACCGCCCTCTCCGGCTTGGCGAATCAGGATCACCGTCAGCCCGTCGATCTTCTTGCTCAGCGCCTCGGCCTCCGTACGGGATTCGAGGTTTTTGGTCTCGAACTGCTCCCGTTGCCCTTCGAATTGGCGCTTATTTTCTTCCGTGGCGCGGAGAGCCTTTTTCTTGGGCAGGAGGTAATTTCGGGCATAGCCGGACTTTACCTTCACCACATCGCCCATCTGGCCCAGTTTCTCGATTCTCTCCAGCAGAATAACTTCCATCTTTCCTCGCTCCCCAAAGCAAAAAATCCCGGCTCGGCAATACAGACCCGGATAATCTTATTCGGTTCGTTCCGGTGGCCCACCTTTGGCGGGGCCCGGGGCCTCTCCGCGCAGTCCGCGCCATTGTTCCAACATGCCAATTCCGGCGACCACCAGCATCACCCATCCCGACAGCAGCAACACCAGGTAAAACGACGCCAACATAAGGCCGGTGAACGACAACCGGCGGGCCCAAATGTGGACCACCGCAAGGCCCAAAAAGAAATATGGGACGGCCAGGACCATCGCTAGATTGCGTCCGGTATACTCTATTTCTCCCGATCCCAGCAACGCCAATACCGCCGATCCGAGCAGCGGCCAGGACATCCACTGCGGCAGTTCCAAGCCGGCATAGGCCGGGGACGGCCTCAGGTTGTGCCCCATCCTGACCAGAATGCCTTGGGCAAGAGTGGCGTTGATGATAGTCATCAACACCCACGACACCCCTACAGCGCCTGGAAATATGGGCGTGATGACCCCCACTATCGACGACCGTTCGACCGCATCCAGTTCCGGGGCGATGGCCTTAAAGACCCTGCCTAGATTTTTGGTGACGGCGGCGGAAAAAGTCAGGTCATCGGACAGGCTCGCCACCGCCGCCGCCACCACCAGCAACGCCCCCGCAAGCATTGTTAGCCAGCAAAGGGTGTTGCCGGCGGGATACCATTTGGGTTGGTCGCCCGGTGCGCCGGCAGGCCGCTGCAACAGCGACTGCTTGACCACCAACCAAGCCGGCAGTACCTGTATGAGACCGAAAACCCCGGCCGCCATGCCGCCGCCCAACAGGCCGGCGAGCATGAAGCCGACGCCACCGCCGATGGTCACGGCCCTCGGTCCAGCGGACAAGCCGGCCATGAACAGTGGCAAGGGCGCCAGGTAAACGAAGATCATGGCCCCCGGTATATGGCCGAACAGCGTCATCGCTGAAACGGCGCTCAAAACGCCGGCGCCAATGGCGATCAGCGTTTCCTTGGACATTGACATTCTCCTTAGGGGATTGCAGTAAACGGGCGCACCCGCCTTCGGAGCGGTCCTGGAACCGGCTTTTCCGCGCTCCGCGTCATCCAACGCGTGTTGGGGCTCAAACCCCGAGAGGCCTTTCGAGGCTGCCGATTACTTGATGAGATACGGCATCAAGGCAAGAAAGCGTGCATTCTTAATTGCCTTTGCCAGTTCCCGCTGTTTCTTGGCCGATACGGCGGTGATGCGTCTGGGCACGATTTTGCTGCGTTCCGACGTGAACCGAGTCAGCAACTTGACGTCCTTATAGTCAATTTTCGGCGCGTTCGAACCGGAAAACGGACATGACTTGCTGCGCCGGAAGAACGAAGACCGCCTGGGTCCGTCTTGGCCTCCTCTACCGCCGCCCCGCGGCCCACCACCATAAGGGGGAGTCATTTATCGCCTCCTTCTTCATTGCCAGCATCCTTTTCGGAAGTCTTGGCGCCGCCCTCCTTTTTGCCGCCCTCCTTTTCGGAAGTCTTGGCGTCGGCTTTTTCAGGCGCCTTTTTGTCGTCGTCACCGGCGTCCCGGGAATCCTTGCTTTTCCAGAAAGGGCGGTCGTCACGGCCGCCGCGCCGTCCCCGGTCATCGCCCCGTTCCTTGGCGCGTAGGACGGCCGACGGGCCTTCCTCTAACTCGTCGACCCGCGTTGTTAAGAAGCGGATGATGTCCTCATTAAGTCGCATCTGACGCTCCATCTCATGAATGGCATTGGCGGGCGCGTCGATGTTCAGGAGCACGTAATAGCCCTTGCGTTTTTTCTTGATCCTGTAGGCCAGCGAGCGAAGGCCCCACGGCTCCTTCTTGGGCACCGAGCCGCCCTGGCCCTTGATGATTTTTTCGAAGATTTCGGTCAGGCTGTCTACCTGAGCCGTGGAAAAATCCTGGCGTGCGATGAACACGCTTTCGTAAAAAGGCACGTTTTTATCTCCCTTCGGATTGTCTCAACCCGTCCGTTGACGGCGGGTATAGCCGGGCCCACCCCGGCAGGAAGCTATGTAGAAGCCGGCGCACTATACATGTTTGTTTAACCCAGGCAAGCGGGGAAAAAGGCTTTTGTCGGCGGCGCCACGGCGGTCGGGAATGACGGTCACCGGAGCCTTGACAGCGACGCGGCGGCGCATTACCCCCAAGCCATTACATGAAGAGTAAGGGGGAGGTTTCGTTCGTGTCACGCGCCGTCGTTTTTCCGGGCCAGGCGAGCCAGGCCGTCGGCATGGGCCGTGAGGTGGCGGCCGCCTTTCCCGCCGCCCGCGAAGTGTTCGAGGAGATCGACGAGGCGCTAGGGCAGAACCTGTCGAGGCTAATGTTCGAGGGCCCCGACGACGAGCTGATCCTTACCGAAAACGCGCAACCGGCGATCATGGCCGTTAGCTTGGCGGTGATGCGGGTGCTGAGGGTCGAAGGCGAGTTCGATCTGGCCTCCTCCGCGGCCTTCGTCGCCGGCCATTCGCTAGGCGAATATTCTGCCCTGTCGGCAGCCGGTAGCTTCGGTCTTGCCGATACGGCCAGGCTCCTGAAAACCCGTGGCCTCGCCATGCAAGAGGCGGTGCCGGTAGGTCAGGGCGCGATGGCGGCGCTAATGGGGCTCGACCTTGACGTGGTCCAGGCCGTCGCCGGCGAGGCCGCCGCCGGTGAGGTCTGTACGGGGGCCAACGACAACGCGCCTGGCCAGGTGGTGGTCTCGGGCAGCGTTGGGGCTGTTAAGCGGGCCATCGAAATCGCCAAGGCGAAAGGCGCCAAGCGGGCAATTTTGTTGCCGGTCAGCGCGCCTTTTCATTGCTCCCTGTTAGCGCCCGCCGCTGACGTCATGGCCGAGGCCCTGGCCGGGGTATCCATGAAACCGCCGAAGGTCCCGCTGGTCGCCAACGTCACCGCCCGCGCGGTTACGGACCCGGAGGAAATCCGCTACCTTCTGGTTGAACAGGTGACGGGTATGGTGCGCTGGCGAGAATGTGTGCTTACTATGAAAGGGGAAGGCGTGGATACGATCGTCGAAGTCGGCACCGGCAAGGCTCTCTCGGGGTTCAACCGGCGGATCGACGGCGACCTGGGCGCAACTTCCATCGGCACCCCCGAGACAATAGAGGAATTTCTGAACGGACTCTAATTAGGACCGCATGTTTGATCTGATAGAAAAAAGTGCCATCGTCACCGGCGCCTCCGGCGGCATCGGCGGCGCCATCGCCAGGACGTTCCATGCCCAGGGCGCCCGGGTGGCGCTTTCCGGCACCCGCACCGACACCTTGGAAGCCCTGGCCGGGGAACTGGGCGATGGGGCCTTCGTGGTGCCCGCCGATTTGAGCGTCACCGACGGCGCACAGGCGCTGGCGAAGGAAGCTGAAGCCGCCATGGGCGGGGTCGATATCCTGGTCAACAACGCCGGCCTCGCCCGCGATCAGCTGGCCATTCGGATGACGGACGAGGACTGGCAACAGGTCCTTGACGTCAATCTGACGTCGGCCTTTCGGCTGGCCCGGGCGTGTCTCAGGGGGATGGTGAAGAAACGCTGGGGGCGTATCATTTCCATCACATCCATTGTCGGCGTCACCGGTAATCCGGGTCAAGCCAACTATGCCGCTTCCAAAGCCGGCATAATCGGGATGTCCAAGTCGCTGGCCCAGGAAGTGGCGAGCCGCAACGTCACCGTCAACTGCGTGGCGCCCGGTTTCATAGTCACGGCCATGACCGAGAGTCTTAGCGAGGACCAGAAGGAAAAACTGATCGACCGCATTCCTTCCGGCCACTTGGGAAACCCCGACGACGTGGCCGGGGCCTGCGTTTTTCTGGCCAGCGAGGAAGCGTCCTACGTGACCGGTCAGACCTTGCATGTCAATGGTGGAATGGCGATGATTTAGGGTCTTGGCCGAGCGTTGGCGGCGGCGGGAGGAAAACCGCCGGGCAAGGGGAGAGCGCTGGTCAAGGTAAAAAAAGTGTGATAGTTAGCGGCGATTTCCAGTCGCGAACGACGGAAAAACGATTATTGCGAGGAACCGTCCGGGGAGCACCCAGCAAAGATGTTTATCAATATTTCGAAAGTCGAGGAAAAACACTATGAGTGATGTCGCTGATCGCGTGAAAAAAATCGTCTTGGAGCATCTTGGCGTTGACGAATCTAAGGTTGTCGAAAATGCAAGCTTCATAGACGATCTAGGTGCCGACAGCTTGGATACCGTGGAACTAGTCATGGCTTTCGAAGAGGAATTCAGTTGCGAGATTTCCGACGATGAAGCCGAAAAAATTCTGACCATCAAGGACGCGATCGACTTCATTGAATCCCAGGGTTCCTAAGGTTTGATTGGGTAGCGGGCGTGGTGGCTCCGGCCTGTTTTTCTTCTGATCGTTTTTGATGGGTTCAGTACGCGGGTATCCATGAGACGTGTGGTCGTAACCGGTTTGGGCCTCGTGACCTCTTTGGGTTGCGGGGTCAAGGTGAGTTGGGAAAGGCTGCTGGCGTCTGAATCCGGTATCCGCTCCATTCAATCCTTCGATGTCAGCGACCTGCCGGCCAAGATCGCCGGCCAGGTGCCCAAAGGCTCCACCGACGACGGGCTTTTCAATGTCGACGACTGGGTGGCCCCAAAGGCACAGCGCCGCATGGACGATTTTATCGTTTACGGCCTGGCAGCGGCGACCCAGGCGGTCACGGATTCCGGCTGGGAACCTGAAAGGGATGAAGACAAAATTCGAACCGGCGTCTTGATCGGGTCGGGCATCGGGGGCCTTTCAGAGATTTCCCAAAACTCGATCACGGTCGAAAACGGCAAGATTCGGAAGGTGAGCCCCTTTTTCATCCCCGCCTGCCTGATCAACCTGGTTTCCGGGCACTTGTCCATCAAATACGGTTTCAAGGGCCCCAACCATTCCGTGGTCACGGCGTGTTCCACCGGGACGCACGCCATTGGCGACGCCGCTCGGATGATCATGTGGGACGACGCCGATGTCATGGTCGCCGGCGGCACCGAGGCCGCGGTTTGCCGTCTGGGCATGGCCGGGTTCTGCGCCGCCCGGGCGTTATCGACCCAGTTCAACGACACCCCTGAAAAAGCGTCGAGGCCGTGGGACAAGGACCGGGACGGCTTCGTCATGGGGGATGGGGCTGGCGTCGTGGTTCTGGAGGAACTCGAGCACGCCAAGACGCGCGGCGCCAATATTATAGCCGAGGTCGTCGGCTACGGGATGTCCGGGGACGCCCATCACATCACCGCCCCGGCCAAGGATGGCAACGGCGCCCAACGGTGCATGATGGCGGCCCTGAAACGGGCCGGCGCCAACCCCGAGGATATTGATTACATCAACGCCCACGGCACCTCGACGCCGCTCGGCGACCAGATTGAACTGAGCGCCGTGCAGAGGGTGTTTGGCGACGGCGCCAACAGCCCCAAGATGTCGTCTACAAAGTCGGCAATCGGTCATCTGTTGGGGGCGGCGGGCGCGGTGGAGGCCATTTTCTCCATCCTGGCGATGCGGGACTCCGTCGTGCCGCCGACATTGAATCTGGACCATCCCTCCCTCAAAAGCGGCATCGACTTGGTGCCGCGCCTAGCCAAGGAACATCCCGTCAAGATGGCGCTATCCAACTCCTTCGGCTTCGGCGGCACCAACGCTTCGCTGATTTTCAAAGCCCTGAATTAAGACGTATCAGCGGGCGTAAGCCTGCGTGGCATTTGAATGCGGATTGATCGCCCGGGCGCGATCAATCTTGAAATGCTTTAGTTTAGGGTTTCGGCTAATCTGTCCCCATGGGTCGCTTTGTAAAAATTTCTACCGCCGTCCTCGCAGCCATGATCGTCGTCACCGGCGCGGTCGTATCCTGGGGCTATGGCCAGTTTAAGGCGCCGGGCCCCTTAAAAACCAAGACCATAATCATCATCGAGCGCGGCTCGGGCATAGATGCCATAATCCGGGATTTGCAAAAAGCCGGGGTTTTGGGCCATCCGCTGGTGTTTCGCATCGCGTCACGTTTCGGGGCGGCCGATAACCCACTCAAGGCCGGTGAATTCGCTTTTGCGCCCGGGATCAGCCCCGAGGAAACGCTCAAACTCCTGCGAAGTGGCAAGACGGTGGTTCGCCGCCTGACCGTCCCCGAGGGTCTGACTACGGCGGATATCATTTCCCTGCTGGCGTCCGCCGAAGGCCTGAAGGGGGTCGTAGCGCCTATCCCCGAGGAAGGAACGTTGTTGCCGGAAACATACCATTTCTCCTTCGGCGATCGGCGCCAGGCCATCGTCCACCGCATGACCGACGCCATGGATTCTTTGCTTGCAAACCTGTGGCGGAACCGCCCCCCCGGGTTGCCTCTGGCGTCGGCAAGAAAAGCCCTGATCCTGGCCTCCATCGTAGAAAAGGAAACCGCCAAAGCTGTGGAGCGGCTCCGGATCGCCGCTGTCTTCCTGAACCGCTTGAAAAAAGGCATGCGATTGCAATCGGATCCAACGGTGGTCTACGGGTTGACCGGCGGTAACCGGTTGCTGGGTCGGCCGTTGACCCGCGCCGATCTGAAAAAGCCCTCGCCCTTCAACACGTATATGATTGAGGGGTTGCCGCCGTCGCCGATCAGCAATCCCGGCAGCGCAGCCCTGGAGGCGGTCCTCAGGCCGGCAATAACCCAGGATTTGTATTTCGTCGCCGACGGTTCGGGCGGCCATGTTTTCTCGGCCACCCTGAAAGAGCACAACCGGAACGCCGCCAAATGGCGCCAATTAAATAAGGCTATCAAAAAGGGCCGGGAAAATGCCCCATAAGGCCTGGATAAGCTGGGGATAAGGTGGGAGCCTATTCCTTTTTCGGGATCAAGCGGAAAAACCGGTCCGTGAGTCCCGGCGGCAGGGAACCGAGCAGCCACATCCCCAAATAGCTGGGCCAGGGAAACCCAATCCGGGCCTTGTCGCGCTCCAGGCCCCGGCGGATGATGCGGGCGGCTTTGTCCGCATCCATGAGAAACGGCATCGGATAGACGTTGCCTTCGGTCATGCGGGTGCGGACGAAACCGGGACAGACGACCGAGACACGGACCCCGTCGGCGGCGAGCCAGCCGCGCAATGCCTCGCCATACGCCCTGACCGCCGCCTTGCTGGCGGAATAGGCCGGGGCACCGGGCAGGCCGCGAAAAGCGGCCACCGAGCTGATGATGGCGATTTGTCCTTGGCCACGTTCGCGCATCGGTGCGATGACCGGCCACACCGTGTTCAGGACGCCGGCGAGATTGACGTCAAAAATATCGCGGGCCTGGGTTTCGTTCTCGCCCCTGCTGCCGGTGCCGGCCGAAACGCCGGCATTGGCGATTACCAAATCGAGGCCGTGTTCGGCGTCGAGGCCGGTAATCCATCGCCGGGTGGCGCCCCGGTCCTGGACGTCCATGGTGTCGGCGGCAACCTCGGCGCCGAAGTTGCGGCACGCCTCGGCCACGGCTTCCAGGCGGCCGACGTCTCGGCCCGACAGGGCCAGAAACCGCCCCGGCCCGGCATAGCCGCGGGCCAACGCCTCGCCGATGCCGCTCGACGCGCCGGTGATGAGAATGGCCCTGGTGTTTGGGCGGGGGTTTGGGTTCTGACCGGTCATGATGACCGGGGTTATAGGGCGAAAAAAACGTAGTGGCGAGTTGTTCCGGTTGTTGCTAGCCCCCGCCCGCGTATAAAATCCGGGTCAACCATAAAGGAGGCCCCTCGTGACCCTTTCATCGATGACCGGCTTCGCCCGCACTGTGGGCCAGGACGGCACCTGTTCCTGGACCTGGGAGGTCAAAAGCGTCAACGCCAAGGGCCTAGATATGCGCTACCGGTTGCCGGGCGTTTTCGAGCGCCTAGAGCCCTCGGTGCGAGAGCGGGTGAAGAAAATATTCCGGCGCGGCAATTTGACGCTGATGCTGAACGTCACTTGGGACAAAAGCGTCGGGGCCGGGTTTCGGGTCAACCAAGCCCTGCTCGGAGAACTGCTGGCGACCTTGCCTGAAATTCAAAAGCAGTTTCCGGGCGCCGGCTCCCCCAGCGCCGACGGCCTGCTTGGCCTTCGGGGCGTCATCGAGCCAACCGAGAAAGACCTGTCCGACGAAACCCGCGAAGCCTTGGAATCGGCCATCCTCGCCGACCTCGATTCAGCCCTGGAAGGCCTCGCGGAGATGCGGGGGGATGAGGGGTCGAGGCTGGTCTCGGCGATTGAATCGCACTTCGACGATATCGGCCGGCTCTGTGGCAAGGCGGAGGAACTGGCGGCGTCGCAGCCCAACGCCATCCGCGAACGCCTGAAAACCCAGGTCCAGGCGCTTCTCGAGGATGTTCCTGCAATCTCCGAGGAACGGTTGGCCCAGGAAGCGGCATTGCTGATAAGCAAAGCCGACTTGCGCGAGGAACTAGACCGCCTGAAGGCTCACCAGAAAGCGGCGCGGGAACTGGTGGCCTCCGACAACGCCGTCGGCCGCAAGCTCGATTTTCTGTGCCAGGAGTTCATTCGAGAGGCCAATACGTTATGTTCTAAGTCCCAAGACATCGAACTGACCCGCGTCGGCCTCGAACTGAAGGCGGCCATCGAACAACTCCGCGAGCAGGTGCAGAACATTGAGTAAAAACAAAGCCACAGGCACGATCGAAATTTCCAGGCGTGGCCTGATGCTGGTCCTTTCGTCGCCGTCGGGCGCCGGCAAATCGACCATCGCAAAGGAACTTCTGGCCCAGGAACCAGACATCACCATGTCGGTGTCGGCGACGACGCGGCCGATGCGCCTGGGCGAGGTCGAGGGTGAGAATTATATCTTTATCGATCAGGAAAAATTCGACGCCATGGTCAAGGGCGGCGAGTTCCTCGAGCACGCCACCGTCTTCGAAAATTCCTATGGCACTCCGAAAGGCCCGGTGGAAGACGTCATCAGCAAAGGCCGGGACGTGTTGTTCGACGTCGATTGGCAAGGCACCCAGCAATTGGCGAGGAACTCCGGCAAGGACCTGGTCAGTGTCTTTATCCTGCCGCCTTCGGTCGAGGAGCTTGAGCGCCGCCTGCATAGCCGCGCCCAAGATTCCGACGAAGTGGTCAGAAAACGCATGGCCAAGGCGACATCTGAGATGAGCCACTGGGCCGAATACGATTACATCATCGTCAATGAGGACGTGGAAGAAAGCGTCGCCCGCCTCAAAGCGGTCCTGGCCGCCGAACGGCTGAAGCGGAAACGCCAACCCGGGCTCGTCAATTTCGTCAGGAACATTGGCGTCAGCCAATAACGGGGCGTTGTTTGCCGCGGGCGCTGGCGATGGCGCAGAACTGCTCCACCGACAATTCCTCGGCCCTTGCCGTCGGCTCTATCCCGAGCGCCTCGAAATCCAAACCCAGCGGCTTTAGGCTGGCGCGCAGCATCTTGCGGCGTTGACCGAAAGCTTGAGCCGTGACCTTTTCCAGCGTTTCCCAGTCCGCCGGCGCCAGCGGAGCGGGGCGCGGAATCAGGGATATCACCGACGAGGCCACCTTGGGCGGCGGCGTGAAGGCTTCTTTCGAGACATTGAATTCGTGGCGGACCTCGGCCAGCCACTGGGTGATGACAGAAAGTCGCCCGTAGCTCTTATTCCCCGGGTTGGCGGCCAAGCGCTCGGCGACCTCTTTCTGAAACATCAGCGTCAGGCCCTCGAAGCCCCTGATTTGCCGGAGCCAGCCCAGCAGCAGTGGCGTGGCGACGTTATAGGGCAGGTTGGCGACAATGCGCCTGGGCGGCGGCGCAAAGGCTTCGGTATCAATCTCGAGCGCGTCGGCTTCCACAACCCTCAGCCGTTCAGGATAGGCGTCGGCCAATTCCTCGAGGGCGGCGATGCAACGGTGGTCCCGCTCGACGGCGACCACCTGGCGGGCACCGGCGTCGAGCAATGCCCGGGTCAGGCCACCCGGGCCGGGGCCGATTTCGATGACGGTAATATCTTTCAGGTCACCCGCGGCGCGGGCAATGCGGGCGCACAAATTGAGGTCGAGCAAAAAATGCTGGCCCAGAAAATGACGGGCGCCGAGGCCAAAACGCTTGATGACATCGCGAAGCGGGGGCAGCTCCGGCGGTTCGCTGGGGGGGCATGGCCGCCGGGCCCTCATGCTGCTTGGGTGCGGGCGCGGTGGCGTACCATCGCCACCGCAGTTCTGAGCGCCGCAACTAGGCTTGACTCGCTGGCCTTGCCGGTACCGGCGATGTCCAGCGCGGTGCCGTGATCGGGAGACGTGCGGACGAAAGGCAATCCCAACGTCACATTAACCGCATGGTCGAAAGCCACCGCCTTGATCGGGATCAACGCCTGGTCATGGTACATGCAAAGCGCCGCATCATAGGTTCGTCGGGCGTCGGGGGTGAAAAGGGCGTCAGGCGGCACCGGGCCGAAAGCATCGATACCGGTTTCCTCCAAGGCCGAGACGGCGGGCCTGATGATTTCCGTCTCTTCCGTGCCCAGGGCGCCGTCTTCGCCGGCGTGGGGATTAAGCCCGGCCACCGCCAGCCTCGGACGGACGATGCCGAAATCGTTTTTGAGCGCCGCCACCGTAATCAGTCCGGCCTGGGTGATGGTGCCGGTGTTGAGGGCGGCAATGGCCTCGGCGAGGCTTTCGTGCACGGTGACCGAAACGACCCGAAAATCGTCCGCCGCCAGCATCATCACCGGCGGCGTCTGGATGCCGGCCAAGGCGGCCAGGAATTCGGTATGGCCGGGATAGGGGAACCCCCCCGCATACAACGTGCTTTTGTGGATCGGGTTGGTGACCACGGCCGCCGCCTGGCCCGAGATCGCAAATTCGGCCGCAGTTTCAATGGCGCCTTTAACGGCTTTGGCGTTGGCCGGGTCCGGCCGACCCGGGACGGCGTCGGCTGGCAGGGGGACCACCAGGGGGGGCGCTAATACCGGCAGCGCCGAAGCAAAGGCCGCTTCGGCCTCTCCCGGGGCCTCGATCACCTTGACAGGGACCGCCAGTCCGAGCCGGCTGCCAAGGGCTTCGAGACGGACCGGATCGTCGACGGCGAAAAAGACCGGCAAGCCGTCATGCCGGCGAACCCAAGCTTTCAAGGTGATTTCGCCGCCGATGCCGGAGGGCTCACCCATGGTCAAGGCTATAGGCCCGCCGCCGCTAGCGGTTCCGGCCCCGGCTGCTGCTTTGTTGGGGGCGCCGGAGGGAATACGGCTTGTCGTCATAGTCTGATGTCCACGAAGGCGGCTTGGCGCAGGTTACGCAAATGTTGGCGAGCGACGAGATTCAAACGCTCGTCAAGCAGCCGGTCGAAAATGTGGTTGCGTTGATCCTCGATATTCAGCACGGCTTGCTGGCTTTCCTCGCGCCGGCAGACCATCAACACAATGATGCCGTCGGCGGTCCGTAGCGGCGGGCTGGCTTTCAAGGGCGGAAGGCCCCGAACCAAAGTCCTTTGTTGGGCCCCCAGGTCGCTTAACTTTATGTCCCCTAAGTTACCCGAAAGGGGAGAACCGATGTCCTTGGCTATGCGCTCCATATCCTGGCAATTTTTCACCTTTTTGCCGTAAATTCTCGCTGCCTCCATGGTATCGGCGATAGAGGCAGGGCTGGCGTTTTTCTCGATAGGCAGAAACAGTTGCTGCACATTGATGATGGATGAACCGGCCTCGGCGTCGGCAAGGCCCCGGGCTTTTCGCCGGTCCCTGAGCAGCAGAAGGTAATATCCGTCTAAGGTGAGGATCGGAGGCGATACCTGTCCCGGCTGGAGATTAACCAGCGTGGCATCGAGGTTCCCGCCCAGTTGGCCAAGCATGTTCCAGCCCAAATCGCCGCCCCTGCCGGCGGTCGAATTTTTAGAAAAATATTGGGCAAGAGCCGCGAAGTTGGCGCCGGACTTTATCTGCTTGACCAAACGATTGGCCAGGGCCAACGTTTCACCCTCGCTTTTTTGCTGGTCGAAAGGCAAGAAAATTTCAGAGACAAGATTCTCCGGCTTTCCCTTGTTCTTTTCGATCTCCCTCATGACCCTGTCGATTTCTTCCTCACTGATTTGGGCGGATCGACCAAAGTTGGCATTGATCAACTTCCCCCAGCCTATGCTGGCCTCAATCTGTTTTGTCAGCGTAATTTTTTTGACCCGCTGGCGTGACAAGACGGCAACCAATCCACCCGCCTCGAGGCCGTTTAGCTTTTCCAGCCGGCCGATAGCCCTTTCAATTTCACTATCGGTAACGGAAATCTTGAACCGGGATGCTTCCTGTTGTTTCAGTTCTTCATCGATCAATCCACGCAATACCTGAGGGGCCAGGCGTTGGCGGGTTTTCAGGTTGTTGGGAAGGCTCCCGAAAAGAATGACCAGAGACAGGCGCATGTTAAGGTCATAGACGGAAATTACTTCGTCATTGACCACGGCGGCAATTCGCAGTGCGTCTTGCGCCCCGGCGCTGCCTGACCAAAGGGAAAAAACCAAAGGCAATACGCACAAAAAAATTCGTTTCATGGTCAAGCCGTCCGAGTCTTCAAGAATGGATATAGATAATCGATTTTACCATATGACCCGGGCAACCATGGACACATTCGGCTCCGCCCGGCAGGCCTTTTATCCGATTACTGACTTCGGGAGAAACCGGTCCGGACTTCCCCGAGCGTCTTAAAAACAACGTTGAATGTAAGCTGGTCCGTCGGTTTCAGGTCGCGGTCCTGGAAGAAGGAGCGCGACGCCCTGGTGGTAAAGATAACGCACTCATTTTCGTAAACGAGGGTGGAGTTAAAACTTCGCATTTCATTTACGTCGATATCCCTGAGGCCCGATACGCTCACCTTCCAAAACTGGTTCAACTGGGAACTCACCGACATGTTGATTTCCTCACGTCCGGCGAACTCACTGTCCTGTTGTCTTTCGATGAAGACGTAATCCGCACTGACGTTCAACAAGGGGACGCCAGCCGTAAAGGCAATCTCATTTCGCTTCGATGTGAAGTTATCGCTGGCGAACCTGGTGCGGTAGAGCAGGTTCAGACCTTTTAGCGGCGAGATTCTGGCCCTTCCTACGAAGTCAGAAAACTCCTCTTCGAGGCCCGAACCCGTGCCGAAGGTTTTGGACGACCTTGGCCGCCAGATCTGTCCTATGAAAAACGAAGAACTACCCCCCTTCTTGCCGTACACCCCCCATTTGAGACCATAGTTGATGCGGGGGCCGTCCTCGATCCGGTCGATGCCAGAAAATTTGTTGGGACTGAACAAATTGGTGTCATCGAATTCCAGCTCCTGGCTGTCCTCATTGGGGATTTCATCCGGGTTGCCGCCGTTGGGGCTGTAAATGGCGACGGCGATCGGTTCGATGATCTGGCTGACGTCGCGGCCTTCCTTGACGAAGGGCATACGCCAATCCAGCAACACCTGAGGGACGAGCCGTTTGCTGAATCCGGAATAGTTTGACTTGCCCGTACGGGCAAGTTCGTCGACCAAATAGAAATCGCCAAGGACGGAAAAGGACAACTTGTAAGCGTCCCCCAAGGGGCCAAGAAACGGCAATTGCCATCCGGGCCTGATCGACAATCGCCGGGTATTGGCGCCTGCGTCCCGGGTCAATGACAAAAGATTGGCGTCAAGAATCGTCTGGCCGCCGAAGCGGTCGGGTTGGCCTATGTGATTGAAGTCGATTATGGGCAGAATCAATGGTTCGAGGCCGACGTCGTCTTCCTCCCGCAGCCCCTGGAAAGCGTAGGCGTTTACGGCCAAATAGTTGCGCTTACGAAATCCCTCGGCAAAGAGCCTGCTGTTCAGCGAATTACTGGAAGAGAAACGGTAACGCCGTAAATAGGTGTCATCGGTGGCGCGGTTCAAATCGAACCCTAAACGCCAGGTGTCGTTGATATTGAACCGGCTCTCGGCATCAATATGGCCGCGGAAATTGTCCTCCCTATCGCCTAAGACCATGCTTGCCGTTACGTCCAAGGAACTGGAGAGAAACCGATGACGGTATTCGCCGATGGCCCCTGAGCCCTCTTTGCCGGTGGCCAGCGCAGTTACGGTTGCGTCCTGATTGGGGGCAATGTTGAAGAAATACGGAACCTGGGCGAAAAATCCCAGATCCGACGAGCCGCCAAAGGAGGGCACCAGGAACCCGCTTTTGCGTTTTACGGTCGGGTCCGGATGCGAGAAGTAAGGCGTATAGGCGATGGGCACGCCCATAACCTCCAGCCAGACGTCCCTGTATGTGATGACTTTCGCATTCTTATCGTGGATGATTTTCACCGCCTTGAGTTGCCACAAGGGCGGTTTTCCCGGTTCGTCCTGGCACAGATTGCACGGCGAATAGACGCCTCTACGCATCTCCGTAATGTTTGCCCCTGACAACCGGGCTCCGGTGGCGGCGATGCGCGAGCGGTCGGTCAGGATGATGCCGATGCTTTCGACGATGGCATCCTTGAGATCGCCTGAAATCTCCATCCGGTCGCCGAATATCCTCTCGCCTCCGGGTTCGGTCAATTCGGCGTTGCCCGAGGCATAAACAATATCGGTGCGTTGGTCATAGGTGATGATGTCGGCGACGAGCTTCCGGTCGCCATAGACGACCTCGACGTTGCCCCTCGCCGTGATGAGGTTTCTTTCCTGATCGAAGCTCATCTCGTCGGCGCTCAGATGGACCAACGGAACGGGGCTGCCAGGGGAACTGACTTTGGGGCCCGGCGCCGGGGTTGCCGGCCCGCCGGCCGGAACAGATCGGACCCCCGCCGCCGGTTGCAGCGGGCTCGCCCTCTGGCCCCCCCCCATGATTCCTCGCTGTTTGGCCGCCCCCGGGGCCTGCTCCTGAACCGGAATCGGCGCCCCCCCGGGTGGCCCCTTCTGGTTGTAGGGACCCGGGTACCAAAGGGTGCCAAGGGGTTTGCGGGATTCCCGCCGGGGCGCTGGCCGTGGCGCCGCCGGTTCGACGATCGGCCCCTGCAAGGGCACCGCCGGGGCCTTGGGGTCGTAAGCCCCGGGATACCAAAGCGTGCCCAACGGTTTGGCCGGTTGAGGGGTGCCGATAGGCGGCGGCTCCGGAACCTTTGCCCGGGGTGGGGAATCGGGCGCGGGAGCGGAGAAGGCTGGCGCCGGCACTGTTTCGGGGGCTTTTTCGTGCGGCGGCTTGTAGGGACCGGGGTACCAAAGTGTGCCCAGCGGCTTGCCAAGGTTGGGGGAGGGGGCTCCCTCGACAGCCGGCGCGGCGAGGCCGATGATCAGCAGCGCTGAAAATGCAATGAAGTGCCCCAGGTCTCGTCTCATGGCAGACTAACCGTCTTCGAGGTGGAGCAACGTCGCAAGACCAAGCAGCATCGCCACTCCGGACGGAGTCCATGCGGCGAGGATCACCGGTATAGTATCCGAAAGGCCCAGGGCAAAAACGATGTCCGAAAAGAAATATAGAATAAATCCTGTCAACACGCCGCCGGTAATCACGAAGGTCGTGCCGCCACGCCGGGAATGACGCAAGGCGAAGGTCGCGGCGATCAACACCATCGCACACATCAAAAACGGAGCCGCCAACAGCGTGTTCCAGTAAAGCCGATGCCTGACCGCCGAAAACCCGGCCTTTTTTAGCGTATTGATGAACCCCGGAAGGTCCCAGAACGACATCGTTTCCGGGGGTGCGAAGCTGTCCTGAATTTTCCCCAGGGTCAGATCGGTGGCCAGCCAATAATCCTTTTCCAACCGCGGCTCCCTTTCAGGTTGGTGCACCCAGGCATTGGTCATGTGCCAAAAACCGTCCTCCAGGCGCATAATGTCGGCGTCGATACGGCTGCGGAACCTGTCGGCGCCTTCGTAGTTGAAAACGATCACATTTCTGAGTTCCACGTTCTTGCCTAACTGGAGAACGTAATCCGAGTGAATAACCGACTGTCCCTCGGCGTTAGCCTGGCGCAGCCACAGGCTGTCCGGTGACAAAGCAAGGAAACTGGTTTTACCTTTCAGCCGAATGGCTTCCAGGCGTTCGAAGCGGGAAAGCGTCGTCGAAGCAAGGGGATTGAGGACCGTCACCTGAAACACCCCCAGTATAAATGCGATAGCCATCACCGAAAAAAGGAACTGCCAAACTGACACCCCGGCGGCTCGCGTGATCACTAATTCATTGGTCCGGGTCAATCGCCAGAACGCGGCCATGCCCCCGAAAAGGACGGCAAAGGGAAAGACCTGTTGGCCCATGTGGGGCAGCTTCAAAAACGCCAATTCGACCACCATGCCGAAGGTGATCTCGGGCCGGGCGGCGGTCCGGCGTAGCAGTTCGATAGCATCAAAAAGCACGATCAGCAAAAGAAACAATGCCAACAAAACCACGAAGCTCAGGAGAAAGTGGCGGCCGATGTAGATCAATAAGGTCGTCGAAAGGCGCACGGGATCTGGTTCCTCCTAAATTATAACTTACGCGGGGCTCGGACGGGGCGCCGGCTGCCGACGGGATTGTGGCTGCATCATGAACAAAAACCCGATGACGATCGGCAGCATTCCATGGACGTATATTAACGGTATAAAGTCCAGGTTCTTGGTCACCAGGCTGTCCAGTCCCAAGGCGCTTCCCTGCAACGCCACCATGATGGCGATAGCGATACCTACTTGGCGGGTCTGGGTGCGGTGGCTGAAGCCACCGGAAATGAGGCAGGCCAAGCCGACCAAGATGAAGCCGATAGCGGCCAGCGGCGATACTAGGCGTTTGTGACCTTCGACGATGAATTTTCCGTAGTTCTTGGGGTTCAACTCCTTTTTGCTCACTTGATCGATGTTGAACAACTCCTCGAGGGTCCGTTCCCTGGGCTCGCGATAGCGTTCAGTAATTTTTTCCTGTGTGGTGTTCAGATCGAAGACATAGCGGTCGAAATAGAGGATCGATAATTTGTTTGTATCCTTGTCGACCTTCTGACGATTGCCGTCGAACAAGACGACGCGCGCGCCTTCTTCGGTCTGCACCATCGCCCCCTTGGCCGCCATCAGAGTGAAGGAATGGTCCTTATCGCGCTTATCGTGAACCAGAATGCCCAGCAATTGGCCTTCGTTGGTTCGTCGGCGCACGTAAACGGTAATCCCGTCCATCACCGAGTTGAAGACACCTTCACGGAGCAGGATATGGCTGTAGTTGTAGCGAATGTCCCATTGCAGGTCGCGGAACTTCGTATAAGACTGGGGAACCAAATACAGATTGAGGGCATACCCGCAAAGGGTCACCACGAACGCCAGGATCAACGCCGGCAAGGCAAGCGAAAATTGACTCAGGCCGGCGGCCGACATGACCACCAATTCCCGGTCATTGATTAACTTGAAATAGGTGAACACGACCACCGTAAACAACGCGATCGGCAGGACAAGGACCAGGAAATTGGGCAAAAGAAGCACCGTCAAGTAAACGAACGTCCCCATAGAAAGCCCGCGGTTGACGATCATTTCTATGAATCGAAGCGACTGCGACAGCCAAATAATGCAGGTCAGACCCGCGCTGACGAGGATCATTCCCACGATCAGTTGCCGCAGAACGTATCTTGTAAAGCCGTTCATCGCCTGTTTTTTGTTTGTTGAATCTGGCTCAAAATGTTTGAAAAGTTCCAAAAAATCAAGGATTAACCTAGATTTAGGACTTTCGCTCTGGGGCCGCCCCTAGGGGCCGGGGAATCATGAAATCCACCCTGTCTAAGCGGCGGTGCGAAACCACATATGGTCCTGCAAGATGTTTTTGCCGCCCAGCAAAGACCAAACCGGTGTGGCGGTACGTGGGCGGTGTGGTAAGGTACGGCCCAACAGTGAATAGAAACCAGACATCAACGCTTGCCCAAGGGGCGGCCGAAGAAGACTCGAGCCGGCGTGTCTTCCGCTGCGCCTTCGTCCACGCCCCCGATCCGGTGTACAGCAACACCCAGAATTACGGGGCTAAGTTCATACCCATCTGGGCCTATACCCTGGCCGCCCATGTCCCCGACGACGGGCGTTTCGAGATGGTGCTGTACGACAACCGCTTCGACCGACTTCCGGACATTGCCGAAGCGGACGTCTTCCTGTTCAGTGGCATCAACCAGGACCTCTCCAACCTCGAACGAATTCGCTCCGACCTGAAGGAGCGCTACCCCGAAGCCGTGAGCGTCATTGGCGGCCCCATCTGCTGGTCGTTCGATCAAGCGGGGTCGCTCGACCAGTTGGACGGCTACGACCATGTCTGCGTCGGCGACGGCGAGGACTTGATAGTCGAAATCCTGGACGGGCTCTGCCAGGGACGCCCTCTGGATCACCTGATCCGCGCCCCAAAACGGTTCTCCATCGACCGGGCGCGCCCCTTGTACCGGCCGATGGTCGAGCGGACGATCGGCAAGTACTACGGTGCCGTGATCGAGGTCTCCCGGGGCTGTCCGTTTCTCTGCGAATTCTGCGACATCCGAATCATGGAGGACAACAACCGGTCCCATAACAAGGACCCCGATCTCATCGTCAGGGAACTAGACACCTTGTTGCGGCTGGGGGTTAAACAGGTGCTGTTCGCCTGCGACAATTTCATCGGCGAACCTCGCTGGGCCGAGGAGGTGCTAGACAAGATCATCGCCTGGGAAGAGGAAACTGGTTTCCGGCCGAGCCTCTATACCTGGCTGACCGTTAACCTCTACAAGCTTAAGCCGCTGATGAGTAAATTGCGCCTGGCCGGTTTTGACATGCTTTTCATCGGCATCGAAAGTTTCGACAGCAACTCGCTGCTGGAGACGGCCAAGGTGCAGAACATGGCCTCTGGGCTGGTGGAAGCGGTGCGGGAAATCCAGTCCTACGGGTTGATCGTCGTTGCCGGGCTGATCTTCGGCTTCGACTCCGATGACGAGAACAGCGCTAACCTGACCCTCCAGGGGCTCAAGGATTCGGCATTGATTTCAGGCGACCCGTCGCTGCTGACGGCGCTTCCCGGGACGCCTCTCTACCGGCGCATCAAGCAATCCGGGCGCCTGCGCCAGGTGCGTTTCGGCCTCGGCGGCTACAAGTACCAGACCAACATCAAATACCTGATGAAGAGGGAACAGATGATCGCGGGCTACCGGGAGATCGTCACCGGCATTACCAGCGGGAGTTATCAGTACGCCCGCCTAAAGGGTTTCTTCGATCTCCTGGAGGAGGGCAACTTCATCCCCATCAAGGCCAAGGGCTTCGGCAATTTCTGGCTGTTTGCGCGGATGATCGTCCGCGATCTGCCGGCGCTCAGGCAAATGGCAACGCGCCTGGCCCTGTTTGCCGCTAAGCCGGTCAATCTCTATTACGCCTTCAAGGGCTTGACACTGGCCATGACGCGGCTTCCGGGCAAGGGCGGCTTCGGGTACTTCCAGTTCTGGTTCTTTGCCTGGACCAACGGAGTACTCAAGTACCAGAATATTTCCGACGACGATTTCGACATCGACAGCGTTGATGATGATTACGACATCCGCCTCATCCTGCCGGAGGCTTACGAGAAAACGGCGGACGAGAAGATCCCGCAAAACAAGATAAATGCCCAGCTCCGGGAGACGACAGCGCAACTGAGCGCGCTTGTCGAACGGCGAACGGCAGCCGACGCCTAGTCCTAGAGCGGATAGCGGTGGATCAGACCCACTTCGTGGCGCTTTGCTTCGCCGTTTTGGCATGTGATAGGGTGGGGACGTGAGGATAGGGAAATGTCGAACGAAACATCGTACTCCCTCGGTGACTATGTGGCCAATCTTCAGCGCATCACTGCGGCAACTTCGGGTTATGCGGAAATTTTCGAATAGGTGGCGCCACTGGCCGGCAAGCTGGTGCTTGCCAAGGAGACCTAGCTCAAGCCCAAACACTACGAGGCCGATGAGGAGCAGGACTTCGGCGCTCACCTCCTGCACGAGGAGGAAAACCATTCCTTGGCCGTTTTTGACGTCGCCTGAACGCCCCATGACGTTCTGCCACCCCATAATCTCGGCACCTGGGCCGTGGTCGCGGGGGTCGACGGCGCCGAGCGCAACACCAAGTACAACCGGCTCAACGACCGCTCCCGGCCCGACTGTGCGGCGTTGGAAGAACGGTGCACTATTACGGAGAACGCCAGCGATGTGATCTGCTTGAAGCCCCATGGCATCCAAGTGGTCTGGAACGACAACGACCACGTAATGGTGTCGCTCCATACCTACGGCCGGCATATCAACTACACCGGCCGCTCCTCCTTCAATCTCGTGACGAACGAAGTCAAACCCTTCGCCGTCGACGCCAAGTGACGGTGGCGCCTTCCCTTGGCCCTGTCATTGTTATTACGGCTTAAGTCCCGCTTCCGGCTAAGAACCGACGCTTATGTCTGATCATTGACCCTTTGCGGGCATTGCACGTTATGAGCCTCTAAGTGTGAAATCAGGTGATGGTGTAAGGAAATGAAGAAGGTTCCGTACTCCAATGTCTCAAATTTCGCGAGTGAAAATTAACCGGCAGCGTTGGCACTTGACCTTTTGGACACTGCCCGCGTCGCCAAATCCGATAGTTGCCTCAAGAACCTTAAAATCGTGAAAGCCAAGCCGACATAAGAGGCGACCAAAAATGCTAAGGAAGCCCAATTATTTGTCCTCATTTTCCAGCCCGGGTGGGTACAGAGGAGTATAGTCCAATCCCTGCGTTCCGCTGGCGCGTATTCTATCCGTTCTCTCAAGAGGCGAAAAGCATGGGTATGGGAAAGAGGTGTTTGCGTATGTGTCTAGGGTTGTAGCCGCGTAGAACATGGATGATATAACGGGGCTCATTTAATGAGCGCAAATCTCCGCGCTTTTCAAGGGAACCCAAATCCCATAGAAAATCCAGCCATAGGGAGCGCCAGATGATCAGGTATAAGCCACTAAATATATGAATTAGAGGGCTTAAACGTTTTGAATTGATTTAATTTGAAACTATCGCACTCTAGTGCAAACGTGATGTCTCTTTGTTTTTGGCAGCCGCTTTCTCAGTGGCGGCCTTCTCGGCGGCTTTCTTGTCGGTCGCCTCTTTGGCTAGGCGGAGGGCCCGCAGTTTCGTCCTGTGTTCTGCTCTCTCCTGCCGCGCTTTTTCCTTTTCTTTCAGGGCCTTCTTGTTTTTCTTCTGGGTTGCGGCGAACTGTCCCTCGGCCCTCGATTTTACTGACTTCAACACTTCGGTAATCCTCTGCTTCAGTTCGAGGAGTCACTGTCGGAAATTTTTATCCCGGAACGCGGGAAGGACCGCCCGCAGGCTAGTGCGCAAGGTCGGCGACGGCACGGCGTATCACGCCGTTTATTTTATTGTTCGTCGTATTATTGTTGTCGAAGGAATAACCGCAGGTCGGTCCTTACACCTCCTTCGGTCCGCCAGGCGATCGTTGAAGGTCACGTCGCCGACGGCGAGGGGCGGCCGCCCCCAACGGGAATCAGAGGCGGCGCCTTGCGTTGTTATTCGATTACGGACAGGTTCTCGGCGGAAGATTTGCCGTTCTGTCCGGGCTGAAGCTCATAGGAGACCTTCTGCCCTTCGTTGAGAGTTGTCAGTCCGGCGCGCTCGACGGCCGAAATGTGGACAAAAGCGTCTTTTGAGCCGTCTTCAGGCTCGATGAATCCGAAACCCTTGGCCGGGTTAAACCACTTTACAGTACCAGTAGCCATAGTTATTTCCTCTAACAGTTGTCTTAATTCCGCGCTTCACACCATATGACGGCGCGGTCGGTCCAACGCTCACATTGTCAGGGGATAACTAACGCTAATCGGCGTACCGGTCATTTAGGTAACACAAAACAAATGCAACACGTAAATGGGATATGTAGAGGATTTTCCGAAGAAGTCAATGACCTGCAAGGCTTAACGGGGGGATACCGGAAATCCGCCTGACGACGCTGTTCGGGAAACTCCGGGCTTCCGAGCTTTATCCCGGGGTTCCATTTTTTGGTTATTTTCCGATATGGATGACGGCCCGCCGGGGCGTCTAATCCCAGCCGGAAACAGGACATTCCAGCGATGGGCCCAGTTCGCCTTTGGCTTATGAGGGTTTTTGAGGCCTGGGCCTCATCTGGCTCCCGGAACCGGTGATTATTCGTCTGCGCTCCGGAACCGGGCGACGGCGGACCAGCCGCGGATGACGGTAGCGCCGAGCGCTGGCGCCTGGACGAGGACCTGATCGGCGTAAAACCGGGCCAAGACGACCTTGTCGGCCAGGAAATCCTTGCCGGCCCCGTTCTCTCCCCCGGCGGCAAGCCCGTTTTCGGCGACCAGCGCCGCCCGGGCCATCAGCCAGCCGCCGGCAACCACGCCCAACAGTCGCAAATAGGGAACGGCGCCGGCGGCCACTGCTTCGGGGTCTAGGCGGTGGGTATCGACGACCCAGTCCGTCGCTTCCGAGAGCGCGTCGATGCCTTGGGCCAGGGCCTTCCGGATGGCGCCTAAATCTTCTCCGGAAACCCCGGCGAGTTCATCATCAAGCTCCCGCATGACGGCGATCAAGACCTTGGCGGTGACGCCTTTCTCGCGCGCTACCTTGCGGCTGATTAGGTCCAGGGCCTGTATGCCATTGGTGCCTTCGTAAATGGCGGCGATGCGGACGTCGCGCAGAAATTGGGGGGCGCCGGATTCCTCGATGAAACCAGCGCCCCCTAGGACCTGGACGCAGGTGTTGGCGACATCGATGCTGGTATCGCTGCCCCATGCCTTGACCACCGGGGTCAACAGATCGACCAGCGCCTTTTTCTCTTGGCGCACTGCCTCGTTCGGGTGGCGCTTGGCGGCGTCGAGCTGGGCGGCGGTGAAATAGGCAAAGGCCCGGATCGCCTCGGTCTGGGCACGCATGGACAGCAGCATCCTGCGGACGTCCGGGTGGCGGTTTATGGCGACGGACTCTGGCGCGTCGGACCCCGTTGCCCGGCCCTGGATGCGCTCGGCGGCGTAGGCCTGGGCATGTTGCAAGGCGCGCTCGGCGACGCCGACGCCTTCCAGCCCGATGGCGAGGCGGGCATTGTTCATCATCGTGAATATGTATTCGATGCCGTGATTCTCCTCGCCCACCAGGTAGCCCACGGCGCCGCCGTCGTCGCCGAACGACATCACGGCGGTGGGGCTGGCCTTGATTCCCATTTTGTGCTCGATGGACACGCAGCGGAGGTCATTGCGGGGGCCCGAGGTCCCGTCGTCCTTGACCAGGAACTTCGGCACTACGAACAAGGACAATCCCTTAATCCCTTCAGGCCCATCCGGCGAGCGGGCCAGCACCATGTGAACGATGTTTTCGGTTAAGTCGTGCTCGCCGTGGGTGATGAAAATCTTCTGGCCGGTGATCCGGTAACGGTCCCCGTCCCTGACCGCCTTGGTCCTGATTTTCGCCAGGTCGGACCCGGCCTGGGGTTCGGTCATGACCATGGTGCCGGTCCAGGTGCCCGACACCAGCTTCTCCATGAAAAGCGCCCTCAGCGCGTCCGAGCCGTGAACCGACAGAACCTCGACGGCGGCCTGCGTCAGCAACGGGCAAATGGCGAACGCCATGTTGGCGGCGTGCCAGATTTCGGACACCGCCGTTGCCACCATGTAAGGCAGGCCCTGGCCGCCGAATTCGGGGTCGAAGGGAATGCCGTTCCAGCCGCCTTCGATGAACTTGGCGTAGGCTTCCGGGAACCCCTTCGGGGTGCGGACGACGCCGTTCTCGAAGGTGCAGCCCTCGATATCGCCCGGCCGGTTCAGCGGCGCCAGAACGTCCGTGGCCAGCTTGCCGGCTTCCTCCAGGATGGCGTCCACCAGGTCCGGCGTCGCGTCCTCGCAGCCCGGCAACCCGGCGACGTCACCGAGTCCCGCCAGTTCGTTCAACACGAACCGCATTTCGGCCAGGGGTGCCCGATAGTCGCTCATCGTCAGGGGTTCTCCAGCGGATTGATTGTCGTTCGGCCGAATCAATACCAACGGAAGGGGAGTGTCCAGAGATCACGCCCCCCAGGGCCGCTCAGGTCCTTTCGCGGGTGAACACCCAGTGGGTTTCGTTGGAAAGGTCTGGCCGGTATTGGTAGCCGCCGTCGGTGAAGGACTTGAGCCGGTCGGGGGATTCGAGCCGGTTCTTGACCATATACCTAGCCATGGCGCCCCGGGCGTGCTTGGCGAACATGCCCAACACCTTGGCGATGCCCGACTTTACCTCCTTGAACACCGGCGTGATCACCGGGCCCTTGAGGTCCTCCTCATGGACGGCCCTGAAGTATTCCTTTGACGCCAGATTGATAACGCTGGTGTCCGGTTGGCCGGCGACGGCTTCGATGATGGACGCCGTCAGCCGCCTGTCCCAGAACCCGTATAGGTCGCCGCCCCGGGGCGGATTAAACCGGCTCCCCATCTCGAGCCGGTAGGGCTGGATCAGGTCGAGCGGTCTGAGGAGTCCGTAAAGCCCCGACAGAATCCGCAAATGGTCCTGGGCGAAGGCCATGTCGGCGTCGTCCAGGGTTCCGGCGTCGAGCCCCAAATAGGTGTCGCCTTTGAAGACCAGCGCCGCCTGCTTGGCGTTGGCGAGGTTGAACGGCGTCTCGAAGGCCTGGAAGCGCTGGTAATTAAGGTCGGCTAGCTTGTCCGAAAGCTTCATGGTCCGTTGCAGGTCGCCGCGGCTGAGCCGGCGTGCCGACGCCATCAGGATTTCCGTTTCGCCGAGGAAATCCGGCAGGCTGTGGACGGACAGCCCGGGGTCGGTTTCGAAATCCAGTTTCTTGGCGGGTGAGATTAAGGCGAGCATGGGGCGGCGTCCGTAACTGTTGAGCGGCTTGAAGAATTCGTTTTTTGATATAAGCACTTTGCCCGTCGTCTGAAAGGTCTCTTACAACACCTTTCCCGGGTTCATGATGCCCTTTGGGTCGAGGGTCTGCTTCAGGGCCTTCATCAGTTCCAGCTCGACCGCCGATTTGTAACGCACCAGATCGTCCTTCTTTAGCGTCCCAATGCCGTGTTCGGCGCTGAAACTGCCGTCCAGATCATGGACCAGGTCATGGACCAATCTGTTGAAACGCTGCCACTCGCCGAGGAAAGCGTCCGCGTCCATATCTTCGGGCGGCGACAGGTTGAAATGGATATTGCCGTCGCCGAGGTGGCCAAAGGCCATGACCCGGATCCCCGGCATTTCCGCTTCCACAGTTTGTGTGGCCCGCTTGAGGAACTCGGGCACCCGGGACACCGGAACCGAGATGTCGTGCTTGATGCTGGCGCCAGCGGCACGCTGGGCCTCGGGTACAGCTTCGCGAATTTGCCACAGCGCCGCCGCCTGGGACTCGCTGGCGGCGATTACTGCATCGGCAATGACGCCGTCCTCCAAGGCCCCGGCAAGGATCGACTCCAGGGTTTCCTTGAGGGCCTCACCGGCATCCCCGTCGTCGTCAACGCCGGGGCCGGTCAGGTCGATTAGGACATAGCACTCGTGGGGCTCGGCCAGCGGGATGCCGACACCCGGGACATGGGCGGCGGCAAGATCGACACTGGGACGGCTCATGTATTCGAACGCCGTCAGCGCATCGCCGGCTTGGGCGTGGGCGCGGACGAAAAGCGCCAGCGCGTCCTTGTCCGTCGGCAAACCGCAGAGCGTCGTCAGCCGTCCGCCGGGCCGCGAGAAAAGTTTAAGGACGGCGGCGGTAATCACCCCCAGCGTCCCTTCGGCGCCGATGAAAAGCTGCTTCAGGTCATAGCCGGTGTTGTCCTTGCGCAATCCCCTGAGACCGTCCCAGACGCGGCCGTCGGGCAACACCACCTCGAGGCCCAGGGTCAGGTCGCGGGTGTTGCCGTAGCGTAGCACGTGGACGCCGCCGGCATTGGTCGCTAGGTTGCCGCCGATGCGGCAACTGCCCTCGGCGCCCAGGCTCAAGGGGAACAGTCGGTTCTCGGCCGCGGCCGCGTCCTGGACGTCCTTGAGGATGCATCCCGCCTCGGCGGTGAGGGTGTAGTTCACCGGGTCGATGACGCGGATCCTTTTGAGGCGCGCCAGTGACAGCACGATGCCGCCATCGGGCACGCCACCGCCGACCAGCCCGGTATTGCCGCCCTGGGGCACGACGGCGACGCCGGCTCCATGGCAGAGGGACATCACCGCCGAGACCTCGTCGGTCGTGGCCGGGCTGACGGCCATTGCGCAAGTGCCTCGCCAAAGCCCCCGCATTTCAGTGACGTGCTGCTCGAGCCCCCCGGGGTCGGTAGTACAGCCTTTCTCGCCGATGGCTTGGCGGATGGAATTTAATAATTGATCTGGGGTTTTCATTATTTGCTACAATGAGCCACGAGCAGGCCACGCCGTTTTTGGGTGCGGATAAGATAGGATAGGGGCGATCCTCCATGGATGCCACCATCAGAATCCTAGGTACCCCGGGGCTCGTAGCCTCGGTTCTGTTGCCGCCCGGCACCGCCCGGGGGCAGAAAAATTCCTGCCTGTTTACCCTCAAAATTCCTGCTCTGCATGTGTTTTCTCTGAATATCCGCTTTGGGGTCAAAAGCGGGAGATTCCAGCCGTGGCGATCGAGGCCCGCTTTGTCGCCGCAAGGGGACAGCCCACTTTCTCGAAAATGCCCTCACCGGCCCTTGAGGTAGCGCCCCGGCGGCGCGCCGAAGGCGCGGCGGAACATGGCGATAAAGGCGCTCGGGCTTTCGTAGCCTAGAACGAGCGCGATCGCCGTCACATGCGTATGGATGTACGCTTATGGCTATTAGCAGACATTCAGCGACCTAGTGATTTACGTCTGCTTTGCCTCTGAAAGCGGACATTCACGACACCGATCCTCTGCCATCCCATTTGCAGGAGACCTACCATGACAATTGAACACCTCGATTCCGGCGAGATTTTGAGTCAAGCTGTTGTCCACGGTGATACCGTCTACCTCTGTGGCCTCACCCCGACGGACCGCGAACTCGACGTTTCTGGCCAAATCAAAGAGGTCCTAGCCAAGATCGACGACCGATTGGCTAAGTGCGGCAGTGATAAGTCTCAACTGCTGAGTGCCACCATTTATCTCACTGAAATACAGTTGAAGCCCGCTATGAACGAGGTTTGGAAGGCCTGGCTCGGTGATCTAAACCGACCGACCCGGGCGTGTATAGGTGGCGTCGAGTTGGAGCCGGACGTTTTGGTGGAAATCGTCGTTAGCGCAGCCAAGTAGCTGTGATGCATTATTAAAACGGGGTCGTTTGACTAAGACTAAGAGAAGGCTAGGCTCCATATCCGTTTATGGCTATTAGCGGACCTTTAGACGGGCCGTGAATTACGTTTGCTTTACCCCCGAAAGCATACGCAACTAACTACAGCGCTCCAAGTGAAATGAACTCTGGCTTAAATGCTGCACCTCCCGAGTCCCTCCTCAGGCACTGAAAACCTGCGCGGCATTTTCTGGATGGCCGTCGGTACGCTGTGCGCGAGTTCTATGCACGGCCTGGTGCGTTTCGTTTCAGGCGACCTGCACCCGTTCGAGATCGCCTTCTTCCGGCTAGTTTTCGGCCTGATCGTCGTCCTTCCGTGGTTTGTAAAACTGGGTTGGCAGCCGCTCAAGACCAAACGGCCCGGCCTGCAGGTGGCGCGGGGAGTGTTGAACCTTTCCTGCATGCTGGCGTTTTTCTTCGCCCTTTCCATCACGCCCCTCGCCGAGGTCACGGCGTTGATGTTCACCGCCCCCATCTTTACTACCATCCTGGCTATGGGGGTATTCGGCGAAAGGGCCGGGTTCCGGCGCTGGGCCGCCATCGGCGTTGGGTTCCTAGGTGCCCTGGTGGTTCTGCGCCCCGGTTTCACGGAAATCGGCCTGGGGCCGATGCTGGTGCTGTTCGCCGCTTTCGTCTGGGGCATTTGTATGATTATCATCAAGGAGCTGGGACGGACGGAATCCAGCGTCACTATCACCATCTATATGTCGCTGGTGATGGCGCCGTTGTCGTTGGTGCCGGCGCTTTTCTACTGGCAGTGGCCGACGTGGGAGCAGATCATCTGGCTGATCGCTATCGGGCTCGTCGGCGGCGGCGCCCAGATGGCCATGGCGGAAGCCCTGAAGCTAGGCGATACCCACGCCATCATGCCGGTGGAATTCGTGAAATTAATCTGGATTTCGATAATCGCCTACGTCGCCTTCGCCGAGGTGCCTGGCCTCTACACCTGGCTGGGAGGCGCTATGATCTTCGCCGCCACGGCGTATATTGCGCTTCGCGAGCGGGCGCTCAGGAAGCGGCCCGCGCCCAAGGGAGAACCGGCGCTTTGGTATTGATCAGCGGCCTTCAATATAATGCCCCGGCGACACGCCGAAGGCGCGGCGAAACATGGCGATAAAGGCGCTCGGGCTTTCGTAGCCGAGGTCGAGCGCGATCGCCGTCACCGGCCTTCCGGCGGTCAGCCATTCGAGCGCCTTCAACAACCTAGCCTGCCTGCGCCAGGCGCCGAAAGTAAGCCCTGTTTCCTTGACGAACAGCCTCGCCAGGGTGCGATCCGAGGCGCCGGCTTCCTTCGCCCAGGCGTCGAGCCCGGCCCGCATCCCCGGGTCCACGGTCAGCCGGTCAGTGACTCGCCGGAGTCTGGGGTCGGCGGGAATGGGCAGGTAAAGGGGTGTTGGCTCAAGCCGGTGCAGCCGATCCAGGATCACCGTCATCAGGCGGCCGTCGGGGCCGTCGATGTCATACAGCTTCGGCACCGAGACGGCCTCCAGGATCAGGTCCCTCAACAACGCCGGCACGGTGACGACGCAACAATCCTGGGGCAGGGCCTTGGCGGCCTCAGCGGTGACGAACAGGCTACGCATGCGCACCTTGCCTGTGATGTCGGAACGGTGCTCGACTCCCGCCGGCACCCAGACGGCGCGTTCCGGCGGCAGCACCCACCGCCCAGCTTCGGTGATGACGGTTAGGACGCCGCTGATGCCGTAGATCAGTTGCGCCCGCGGGTGGCTGTGCCAATCGATTTCGTAATCCGGCCCATAATCGGTGGCGGTGGCGGCGATGGGCCGGGGGATGTCCTGGACCCTTTGGATTTCAGGCAATATAAGCATGTTTGGCATTTATTCGATATTTATTGACATAATATCGAAAGATAATTGAATCTTTCTAGACTAAAAGAAACGGGAAAAAGAAAAACCACCGTCCGTTAAAGGTACCCATGCCCCGATTTGCCGCCCCCAACGCCCGGCTCCTGTTCCTGAACGTCGGTCATTTCGTCGATCACCTGTTCATGCTGATCTTCGCTAAGGCGGCGTTCAGTGCCGGGCTCGCGTTCGGGCTGGCGAAGGACGGGGCCTACGCCGAGATGATCCCATACGGCGTGCCGTCGCTGGTCCTTTTCGGAGCCTGCGCGCCCATCGCCGCGCACCTGGCCGACAAGTGGAACCGGAACGGTATGATCGCCGTCTTCTTTATCGGCGTCGGGGGGGCCTCCATCGCCACCAGTTTCGCCACGTCGGTGCTCGGGATCGGAGTCGGCCTTGGCGTTCTCGGAGTCTTCGCCGCCATCTACCATCCCGTCGGCATTGCCATGATCGTCGAGGGGGGCGGCAAGGTCGGCGGGCGGCTCGGCGCCAATGGCGTCTGGGGCAACATGGGCGTGGCGGCGGCGCCGCTGATTACCGGCTTCGTCCTTGCCGATTACGACTGGCGCCTCGCCTTCGCCTTGCCCGGCGCGGTTGCCATCGTCATCGGGCTCGGGTTCATCGGCTTCGTTCGCTCGGGGCGCATACGCCCGCCGGCCCCATCCCCGCGCGAGAAAGCCATGGTCGGCTTCCAGCCCGGCTGGCAGCGGGCGTTGTTCGCGTTGGCGCTGGTGACGGCGGCGGGCGGCTTCGTCTTCGGTGCCATGACCTTCATTATCCCGCGCATGTTCGAGGTCTCCATGCCCGGCGTCAGCGTTGATATCGCCGTGACCGGCGCGCTAGCGGCCTTGGTCTACGCCGTCGCGGCGTGGGCGCAGCTCGGTGTAGGCCGCCTCATTGACCAACGCCGGATCAAGCCGGTGCTGGTGATCGTCGCAGCTGGACAGCCGGTGCTGATCGGGTTGATGGCGACGCAGACCGACTATGGGCTTTTGGCCGCTTCATTGGCAGCCATGGCTTTCGTCTTCGGCCAGATCCCCATCACCGACGCGGTGTTGTCGCGCTATGTGCCAGACTTGTGGCGGGCGAAGGTGCTGTCGGTCAAGTTCATGCTCAACCTGGTGATCGGCGCGATGGCGCTGATGACGGCCCGGACCATCCTCGCCGCCGGCGGCGGTTTCGATACGTTGATGATGGTGTTGGCGGTTGCCGCTGGCTTCGTCGTCCTTGCCGCCCTACTGCTTCCCGCCCGGGTCGGCGAGGAAACGGCGCTCTTAGCCGTGCCGGCCGCCTAGAACTCCCCTCCTGCCGCGGCGGGGCCTATCCCAGCTTAGCCACCCCCTGAGCTCCCAACTCGGGTCGCCCGCCTGAGCCGGTCGTTGATGGCCCGCCCCAGCCCCGTTTCGGGCACCGCCATGACGGCGATGCCTTCGAACGGCGGCCCGTCCAGGACCCGGATCATGGCGAACAGGTTCGCCGCAGCCTCTTCCAGGTCGCCGGTGCAGCTCAGGTTAATGGCGTCGAGGGGCGCGTCGGGGCCGAAGGCCAGGAACACCTCCCCGGGGTTGGGGGCTTCGGCGTTCAGGCGCAGCGGCAAATCCGGCGCATAATGGCGGTCCAGCATGCCGGGCGACTTCGGGGCCTTCTTGTCATCGGCGGCGGGCGCCGAAAGGGGGCCGATCAGCGCCTCGATGTCTTCCGCCACGATGCCGCCGGGCCGGAGCAGAGTGGGTGCCGGGCCGGAAAGATCGACGACGGTGGATTCTATGCCGATGGTACACGGCCCCCCGTCCATGATCATCTCCGGACCGCCGTTTTCGGGACCGGGGAGCGAAAACAACACGTGCCCGGCCGCCGTCGGGCTGACGCGGCCGGCCCGGTTAGCGCTCGGCGCCGCCACCGGCACCCCGGCCTCGGTCAGCAGCGCCTGGGCCACCGGGTGGCTGGGAACCCTGACGGCAAGGGTCTCCAGCCCGGTGCTGACCAGGGTCGAGATCGCTTCGTCCCGGCGCTCCAGCACCAGGGTCAGGGCCCCGGGCCAGAAGGCTTTGGCCAGTTTCTCCGCCGCCTCGCCGAAGCGGACGGCGGCCCTGGCCGCGTCGGCGTCCTTGACGTGGACGATCAACGGGTTCAACCGGGGCCTGTCCTTGGCCGCGAAGACGCGCGCCACGGCATCGTCGTTGGTCGCGTCGGCGCCGAGGCCGTAGACGGTTTCGGTGGGAAAGGCGATCAGCTTTCCGTCGCGGATCAATCTTGCCGCGGCGGCGAAGTTCTCGTTATCGGCGGGGACGATGGGGGTTCGCGCCTCGGTCACGTCAAGAGGACTTTTCGACTCCCGGGGCGTCCAGCGGAGAGTGTCCCCCCGGCCATCATGCATCCGGAGTCGCTTTGGCGACCCCGGGGCCCCTGGCGATGAAGTGGGGGTTTTCGAGATCCGGTTTTCCGTAGGTCAGTTCATTGCCGTCCAGGTCCTCGACAGTGCCGCCGGCGAAACGCAGGATGGCGTGGCCGGCGGCGGTATCCCACTCCATGGTGCGCCCGAACCGGGGATAGATGTCCGCCGCGCCTTCGGCAACCAGGCAGAATTTCAGCGAGCTGCCGGCGCTGGACTCTCTGGCGATGTTGTAATCCTCTAAGAAGGTATCCACCTCGGGCGTATTGTGCGACCGGCTGACCAACGCCACCAGCCCGTCAGCCGGCGCCTCGCGGCAGGTAATGAGCCGTTCCTCCCCGTCCCCGGTCTGGGTGAAAACGCCGACGGCGGCACCCCAAAAGGTGCGTCCCGTCACCGGCACGTGGATGACGCCGAGCGCTGGCCGGCCGCCGTCCACTATGGCGATGTTGACGGAGAATTCGCCGTTGCGTTTGACAAACTCCTTGGTCCCATCCAGCGGATCGACGAGCCAAAAGGGCGTATTCCCCACCACCGGGGCGTTCCCGTCGGCGGCTGCTTCCTCGCTGATGATCGGGAACTTGTCGGAGATTCCCTCACGGATGGCGTGCATGATCAGGTCCTCGGCAACCCGGTCGGCCTCGGTGACAGGTGACGAGTCCGCCTTCGTCTCGACTTCGAAGTCGGTCTCGTAAATCTTCATGATTTCCTGGCCGGCCCGCTTGGCGATGACCCTGATCTGTTCCAGCATATCCAGGCTGATATTGAGCACTCGCCTTCTCCGTTGCTGCCCGGCATGATCCGGGGGCTGAAACTAGATGTCAATTGTGGATGCGTCAGCCGGCCCGGTTCCAGATCGAGGTCGGGTCCGGCAGGTCGGCGGCGGATATCTCGCAGGCGTCGAAACGCCTGGCCTTGAAGGTTCCGGACCAGTAGTCCTTGGCCATGCTGGCTTTGACCTTCAAGTGCTCGACGAAGACCTGGGGCTTCGGCAATTGCGACCACACCGATGGTAGGAAAAGCGCGCGCTTGGCACCGTCTTCGATCACCAGCCCGTCGATGCCGGGCCGGAGTTGGCTATGGAAATCCGCCTCGCCGGAAAAGGTCATCGGCGTTTGCGGGCCGAGCACCGAGAGGGAGAGTTCAAGCTCGTCCAACTCCAGGTCGGTGAGGGCCGGGAAGCGGGGGTCCTTGAAGGCGGCGCGGTAGCCGTTGTCGGCGACGTCGATGACCAGGGGCCGCCGGGCTTCCGAGGTGCCGATACAGCCCCGGAGCTTGTCTTCGCGTTTCAGGGTCACGAAGCACGCCCCAGTTTCTGTCAGCTCGGCCGGGTGTCTGTCGGTGCCGGTCGGCAGCGCTCGGCCTTTTTCCAATCCGTGCTCGATAGACCCGGCGGCGAGCCGGAGAAGCGTTTCCCCGTGCCGGTCCAGGAGCGCTTTGGTAACGTTGCCGAACTCATCTTCACCGAAGCCGCCGGTGTCCGCTTTGGCGCCCTTGGTCTGGGTGGTCAAGTTCAATGTCATCGTCACCACGCGTTTGGGGGGCTCTTTATATCGTCCCTGTCGCGACTGACGCCGCTCTGCGCCTCTTGAAACATCCACGACCCGTAGCCGACCACCCGGTCCTTGCCCCCCGCGGTGTCGCCGGAATTGCGCAGATCCAGAGTCGTCACCGTCATCCCCCGGCGCTTGGCGATTTCCAACAGCCCGCCGACGGGGAACCGTCCGCAGGCGCCGTCCCGGGAGACCGCCGACGGGTCGAGCCGTTCGATCGCCCGGCTGGTTGCGGAATCGATCTTCCTGGCGCTGTCGTAATCGAGATAATGGCTGAGGTCCGAACTGACGACGATGACCGTTTCCGGGCCGCCCCACAGCGCCTCGATCACGTTCGCCACCTCGGCCGTGCCCGCTTCACCGACGACCAGCGGCACGACGGAGAAATCGTCCAGCACCACCTGCAGGAACGGCAGGTGCACCTCGAGGCTGTGTTCGAGTTCATGGGTGGCGTCGAAGACCTCGACTCCGGGCAGGCCGGCGGCCTTGGTCGCCCCGTCCTTGTCCACCGGGACGTCTCCCAACGGCGTCCGAAATACATCGGCGTCGCTTAGCGCTAGCCCCCGGATCGGCACCCGGTGGCACGGGCCCAGCAGCACCACCCGCTTGATCGCCGCCGCCGGGGCCAGCCGGGCATAGGCGGCGGCGGCGACGGCGCCGGAATAGATGTAACCGGCATGGGGCGCGATGATGGCCTTAGGCACCGGGGCATCGCCGCCGGTAACGGCATTTTGGGAGGCTTCGTCTAATAATCGCCGGACCGTGGCGTCCAGTTTACCGGGGTTGCCGGGATAGAACTGGCCGGCGACGGCGGCCTCTCTGACCGAGGTCATGGCAAATCCATCCGAATTTGATGACGGCTGCTGATTGTCTAAGTAATCCCGCTTGGTTACCCTGTAAAGGGACGAGGTAAAGGGAGGGCCGCATTCCGTTGCCCCGGATTTCCGGCCCCGGCCCGAAAGAATGCATGCAATGTATATGTACGCACTATATTACAAGAAGGCCGACGGGTCCTTTGCCGGCCCCGCCGTCGGCCTTTTCGAGAGCGAGTTCGAGGCCAGGCAATAAGTTTTCAACGACGGCAGTTGCCCTAAGACGGAATTTGAATTCGTCAGACACAAGGTTCTTTCCGATAAGGACTCCGATACCGGCGGGGGTGCATGAACGAACAATCGCCAAGCCCCATGGATGCCGAAACCTTCGGCGAGGCTTTTCCGGGCCGCTACTGGCACGCCTTGGACGACGGCCGCGTGCAATGCGACCTGTGCCCGCGGTTCTGCAAATTGCGCGACGGCCAGCGAGGACTTTGTTTCGTGCGCGCCAACAAAGGCGGCGAGGTCGTCCTGACTACCTATGGCCGGTCTTCGGGTTTTTGCGTCGATCCCATCGAGAAGAAGCCCCTGAACCACTTCCTGCCCGGCACCCCGGTGCTTAGCTTCGGTACCGCCGGGTGCAACCTAACCTGCAAGTTTTGCCAGAACTGGGATATTTCCAAATCCCGCGAGTTTGACAAGCTGCAGGAAAAGGCGTCGCCGGAAATGATCGCGGATGCCGCCATCAAGACGGGGTGTTCCAGCGTCGCGGTGACCTACAACGACCCGGTGATCTTCCTGGAGTACGCCGTCGATGTGGCCCAGGCCTGCCATGAGGTGGGCGTCAAGATGGTGGCAGTGACGGCGGGCTACATCACGCCCGAGCCCCGGGTCGAATTATACCGCCACATGGACGCCGCCAACGTCGATCTCAAGGCCTTCACCGAGAAGTTCTACAAGACGCTCTGTTCCGGGTCGCTGGCGCCGGTGCTGGAAACCTTGAAGTACCTGAAACACGAAACCAACGTCTGGTTCGAGGTCACCGACCTGCTGATCCCTGGCGAGAACGACTCGGAGGCCGAAATCGAGGACATGACCCAGTGGCTGATGGAGAATCTGGGCCCTGACGTGCCTTTGCATTTCTCAGCCTTTCACCCGGATTGGAAGATGATGGAGAAGACCCACACCCCCATCGGGACCCTGATCCGGGCCCGCGAGATCGCCCTCGAGAACGGCCTCCATTACGTCTATACGGGCAACGTCCACGACTACGACGGATCGAGCACCTATTGCCACAATTGCGGCGAGATCCTGATCGGGCGCGACTGGTACGAGCTTTCGACCTGGACAATCAGTTTCGATGGCAATTACACCGGTAACTGCACCCATTGCGGGACCCTCGTACCCGGTGTCTTCGACGGCCCCGCCGGCGACTGGGGGCGCAAGCGCATGCCGGTCAGCTTCGGCGGCACCTGACGGTTTGAAACCTATTCCTTGACCTGCTAGGAGTCCGCGCCAATCGAATTCCCTCAATAATCGGAACCGCGATGTCGAAAAAATGGCTGGCCCTGCCACTGAAACTCTTGGTGTCGGGGTTTTTGATCTGGTATTTGCTGTCGAACATCGACCTGGTCGCCGCTATGGACAGGCTGATCGAGATCGATCCGGCGATGCTGGCCGGCGCGATGCTGATCCTTTTCGTGCAGTCGATCATCGGCGGCTTCCGGTGGGGGGCGGTCCTGACGGCCATCGGTAAGCCTCTTGGCTTCTTGAAGTCTTATCAACTCTTCTATATTGGCGCCTTCTTCAACCAAACCCTGCCGTCGTCGGTGGGCGGCGACGCGGTGCGCATGTACAAGGCCTACCGGCATGGCCTGGGGATTCGGGCCGCCGTCAACGGGGTGGTCCTGGAGCGGACTGTCACCGTGGTGGCGCTGGTGGTACTGGTCGACGCGACCCAGCCCTGGTTCGCGCCCCGGGTGGACGACGCGACAATGGCGGTGATCCTTCCCGGCATCGTCCTGGTCACCCTGGGCGCCGCCGTGGGCCTGGTTTTCCTAATGATGTTTGACCGCCTGCCGGCGAGACTGCAACGCTGGCGGCTGGTGCGCGGACTTGGAAATCTGGGCGTCGATGCCCGCCGAGTGTTCCTGTCGGGGCACCTGCTCCGGGTCCTGGCCTGGGGGCTGGTGACCCATGTCAACATCTCATTCGGCGTTTTTCTCCTTGCCATGGGATTGGCCCTGGACGTGACCTGGCTCGATTGTCTGGTGCTGGTGCCGCCGGTCTTGCTGGTGATGACGCTACCCATTTCCATCGCTGGCTGGGGCGTGCGCGAAACCGCCATGGTGGCCTTTTTCGGCCTTATCGGCGTTCCCGCCGAAGGGGCGGTGGTGTTATCGATCCTGTTCGGACTGGCCGGTATCGCGGTGTCGCTGCCCGGCGGCGCCGTCTGGCTGGCTACCCGCGACAAGGGAGAGACCATGGACTACCGGACCCCTGCCATAAAGTCCGACGAACCGCCGCCGGCGGACGCCGTTCCCGGCGACGCCCGGGACGCCTAGAGCAGATCGGGATTGACCGGAATCGCTTTCGCGGTCCTTTCAATCGCGTGAATCCGCTCTAGAACAGCTCTAACAAACTCTTTTCTTTGTCACCGGGGCCGCTAAAATCGGCGTTTGGTTTTCCGGCAAGAGCAAAAGGACCCATCCATGAAAATCGTTTTTTCCGGTCCCGGTTCGGCCGACAGCGGCGCCCTTGTTGTCGGCGTCCAGGAAGGCCTCAAGCTGACCCCCTCGGCCCGGGCGCTGGACAAAAGGATGAAGGGCGGGCTCAAGCGCGCCTTCAAGGCCAGCACCTTCAAGGGTAAGAAAGGCCAGAGCCTGAGTGTGTTGGCACCCCAGGGCACGCGGCTGGACCGGATCATCGTCGCCGGCCTCGGCAGGGCGGGCGAAGTGGACGGGCTCGCCATGCAGGAACTGGGTGGGTGCCTTTATGCGGCGCTTGGCAACACCGGGTCCAAGACGGCGACGGTTTCTATCGACGTCCTCGATAAGGTCAAGCTGACCCCGGCCGAAATGGTCGTGGCGCTTGCCGAAGGGGCCCGGCTCCGGTCCTACCGCTTCGAGAAATACCGGACCAGGAAGAACGGCGGCAACAATAACGACAATGCCAACAAAATGCCGACGCTCCGCTCCTTGACCTTCAGGTGCAAAGGCGCAGGCCTTGCCCGTGCCGCCTTCAGGCCCCGGGACAAGGTCGCCGCCGGGGTCTTTATGACCCGCGATCTGGTTACCGAGCCGCCGAACGTGATTTATCCGCAAACCCTGGCCCAGCGCTGCTGCGAACTGACGCGCCTCGGCGTTAAGGTCGAGGTCTTGGGCGAGGCGCGGATGAAGCGCCTCGGAATGGGCGCGCTGCTCGGCGTCGGCCAAGGCTCGGTGCGCGAGAGCAAACTGGTGGTCATGCGGTGGGCGGGGCTGCCTAAGGGCAGGGCGCCCAGGATGGGCCAGGGGACCAAGGAGGGGGCCAAGGCCTATCAGCCCGTCTGCTTCGTCGGCAAGGGGGTGACGTTCGATACCGGCGGCATCTCGCTCAAACCCTCCAGCGGCATGGAGGATATGAAGTACGACATGGGGGGGTCGGGCGTCGTCATCGGCCTGATGAAGGCCCTCGCCGGCCGCCGCGCGCAAGTCAACGCCGTCGGCGTCGTCGCCTTGGCCGAGAATATGCCCGGCGCCGGCGCCCAGCGCCCCAGCGACGTGGTGACGTCGATGTCGGGGCAGACCATAGAGGTCCTGAACACCGACGCCGAGGGCCGGCTGGTGCTGGCCGACGCCCTCCATTACGCCAATGACCGCTTCAAGCCCCGGTTCATCGTCGACCTGGCGACCCTAACCGGCGCCATCATTGTTGCGCTGGGCAACGAATACGCGGGTCTTTTCGCCGACAACGACAAGCTCGCCGAGCAGCTTGCCGAGGCCGGCAGGAAGGTCGGCGAAAAGGTCTGGCGGATGCCGTTGGGCGAAGCATACGACAAGATGTTGAAGTCCGACATCGCCGACATGAAGAACATCTCCGGCGGGCGTGGCGGCGGCTCCATCACGGCGGCCCAGTTCCTGAAGCGCTTCGTCGGCCGGACGCCGTGGGCGCACCTGGACATTGCCGGCGTCTCCTGGGCAAAGAAGGACCTGGCCCTGGCGCCCAAGGGGGCGACCGCCTTCGGGGTGCGCCTGCTCGACCGCCTCATCGCCGATCACTACGAGAAGAAATAGGCGGCTGGGCGCTCAAGGCGGTCTATGATGGGTCATTATCAACGATCCTTGGTATAAGTTAGTGACCGAGATCGCCTTCTATCACCTAGACAAATGGCCCCTGGAGCGGGCTCTGCCGAAGCTCCTGGAAAAGACGCTGGAGGCTGGCAAGCGGGCCCTGGTGCTTGCCGGTTCCGAGGAACGGGTGGAGGCGCTGGCGGACCTTCTTTGGACCTATGCCCAAGGCGCCTGGCTGCCCCACGGCACCGCCCGGGACGGCGCACCCGAGGACCAGCCGGTGTGGCTGGCGACGGCCGATGACAACGCCAACGGAGCCCAGTTCCTGTTCCTGACCGACGGCGCTACGTCGGACCTCGTGGCCGAGTTCGAGCGCTGCTTCGAGCTGTTCGACGGCAAGGATCCGAACACCGTTGAGGTCGCCCGGGGGCGCTGGAAGGCCTATGGGGACGGCGGCCATGACCTGACCTACTGGCGCCAGACCGAGGACGGCGGCTGGGAGAAGAAGAAAAACTAAGGGGGAGCGGATGACCAAACGTTGGAAAAGCCGGCCCAAGGGATCGACCTGGGGAGACTGGGGCGAGGACGACCAGCACGGGCGGCTCAATCTTTTGACGCCCGAGCGTGTCAAGGCGGCCTGCGCCGAAGTTACCGAGGGACTCAGTTTCTGCCTTTCCATGCCCTTAGACCTGCCGGGTGGCAACGCCGTCAATCCAAAGCGCCATCCGCCGGAGTTCAAGCCCGTGTTCGTCGAAGGCGACGTCTACTTCAACTATGTCTGGGATAAATACAACCCCGGTGACATGGACGTCAGCTGCGACGAAGCAATATTGATCTATAGCCAGTATTCGACCCAGTGGGACAGCCTTTGCCACATCGGCTCCAAGTTTGACGCCGATGGCGACGGCGAGCCGGAGCCAGTCTACTACAACGGCTACCGGCCTGGCGAACACGTCGGCGGCACCCCCGGTGACGGCAAGCTCGGCGCCCGGGCATTGGGTATCGAAAACATGGCCGAGGCCTGCGTCCAGGGCCGGGGCGTCATGGTCGATCTGCACGCCCACTACGGCGACGAGCGCGTTGCGGTAAATTACGATCAGTTGATGGAGGTGTTCGAGAAAGACGCCATCACCGTTGAGGAAGGGGATATGCTGAGCTTTCACACGGGCTGGGACGACATGATCCTGGGCATGGGGGGCAATCCTGACGCCGAAAAGCTGCATTCGTCCTGCCCTGTGCTCGACGGCTATGACGACAGGTTGTTGCAATGGATCACCGATTCAGGGGTTTCGGTGATAGTTTCGGACAACATGGCGGTCGAGAACTCGCGCGGCCACGGCGACACTCAGGGCGGCCGCTCGCACCTGCCCATCCACCGCCACTGCCTGTTCCGGCTGGGGGTTCACCTGGGCGAAATCTGGTGTCTGTCGGAACTAGCGGCGGCCCTTAAAAGCCGCGGCCGCAGCCGCTATCTGCTGACCGCCCCGCCGCTCCGCCTACCCGGCGCCGTCGGCTCGCCGGTGACCCCCATCGGCACCCTCTGATGGACTTTGGCTTCAACCCCGACGCCCCTGAGCGGGAAAAGGCCTCTTAATGGGTGTCGTCGAAGTTCGCCTGGGACCGCTCCTCCCGGTCGAGGTCCAGGGCTTCATCTTTTAGTTCATCGATCCTGCTGTCGAAGGCGATGTAGGAGAGCTTCGCGCCCCGCACCGCCAACAGCGGCGAGGCGAGAAAGAGGAAGGCCCAATAGATGATTTGCGTGGTGTTGATGCCGGGGCCGAGGACGGTGTGGTAGTAGCCGGCGTAAACGAAGATTAACAATTCCGCCACTATGACGATGCGGAACGATGTGCGCAGGGTATAGGGTGCGCTCGCGGATAGAGCCGCCTTGAGAGAAAAAAATATTACTTATCAACCCGCCGACGAAATTTCCCAGCATCACCACAAGTCAGATGTTGCCGATGATGAACGTATTCTTCCCGAACCGAACGACGTCATGAATGTGTCAATATCCATATCTCATGTCCTTTGGACAGGAATTAAAAGCTGGTGACGGCGGGCCTCAAACCCCCGTATTTGCCGCATAATCCCCATGGGTTCTATGGCGGATCGAGCAGGAATTATAACTAATAACCAGTAAATTTCCCGTAACTGATTTATTATAAAACCTGAATCTGACTAGCGTGTGCCCCTTGAAACCCGGTCTCAAACAGGCTTCAAACCGTCCCGTCAGTGGCGTTTCATCACCATCAGGGCGGCTCCGCCCCCGGCCGCCGCCAGCACCGCCATCGCGTAGTAGGCGCCGGCGCCATAAAGCCCGAAAAGTTTTCCTGAAACCAATGCCGAGAGGCCCAGGGCGAGGCCCATGACAATGGCCGAATAGAGGCCTTGGGCCGACGCCGACAGAGCCTGAGGAACGCGCCGGGCGATGAAATAAATGGCGCCCAGATGGGTAGCGCCGAAGGTGAAGGCGTGCAGCGTCTGGATAGCGACCAGCACCGGCAGCGCGTCGGAAACCCCGGTCACCGACCAGCGAAGGGCGCCGGCCAGCCCGCCGAGCGCGATCAGCTTTGCGGGACCCAGGCGGCCGATCAGTTTGGCGCCGAACGCGAACAGCAGGATTTCGGCAGCTACGCCTTCCGCCCACAGCCACCCGATGACGTTTTCGGAGTAGCCCTGGGCCTTCCAATTCAGGGTGCCGAAAATGTAATAGACGCTGTGGCTCGCCTGGATCAAGGAGGCGGCGGCGATAAACAGAACGAATCGGCGGTCGCGGAGCACTTCAAGGGACACGAAGCGGGTCCCGGTGGCGGCGGGCGCCTGGGTTGCCGGCAGCGCCAAGGTGACACAAAAGATAAAGGCGAGGCCGATCAGAAGGACCCAATAAATAACGTCCGGGGACCGTCCGGTCAGGAAATAGCCGGCGCCGACGGCGGTCGCCATGAAGGCCAGGGACCCCCAAAGCCGGATGCGGCCGTAATCAAATTCCCTTTCCCCATCCGTGCCGCCGCGTCCCGATAGCATGGTCAGGCTTTCGCCCAAGGGCATGATCGGCGACCACACGGCGAAAAACAGAACGGTAACCAGAAGGATGGTCCAAAAATCCCCGGTGACGCCGAACAGGGCGAAAAAGACCAACCCCGCTGCCGCCAGCGCCACCATGATCGGGCGCCGTTGCCCCTGCCGGTCGGCGGCATGGGAGAAAAGCGGGTTGAAGATGATTTTGACACCGACGCCGGCGGCCATGATGAAGCCGATTTCTTTCGGTTCCAATCCCTTGGCCGCCAGCCACACCGGCCAGAATGGCAAATGAATGCCGATCATGGCAAAGACGGCGCCGTAGAAAAGCGCCAGACGCGGGGCGGTCAGGGATTTTTCAGCGGCCATGGTCTTGTCCTACACCCAGGGAGCAGGATAGAGAGGGAAGGTGGGTACGATAGAGTGATTGGATGCGCCCAGGAACCCCGGTTCCGCCCCCAGGGGAACCAGGGGGGTACCAGGGGCGCGCCTCAGAGGAAACCGCCCGATGAAGATAGCTGTTTTCGGTACCGGCGGGGTTGGCGGCTATTTCGGCGCCCGGCTGGCGGCGGCCGGCGAGGACGTCCATTTCATCGCCCGTGGCCTCCATCTGGACGCCATCCAAAACGCCGGGCTCAAAATCAGGAGTCCCCTCGGCGACGTTGTTATCGACCCCGCCCAGGCCACCGACGATGCCGCCGACGTCGGTGCCGCCGACGTAGTGATCGTGGCGGTCAAGCTTTACGACACCGAGGCCGCCGCCGAGGCCTGCAAGCCGCTTGTCGGGCCCGAATCCGGGGTGGTGTCGTTTCAGAATGGGGTCACGGCGGCCGATGTGCTTGTCCACGCTTTCGGTCAGGCCCGGATTGTTGGTGGTTCGTCGTCGGTCGCCGCCCAGATCGAGGCCCCGGGGGTCATCGCCCAAACCGGGACCCTGGCAACAATCGCTTTCGGCGAATGGGATGGGAGGCCGATGCCCCGCACCGAGGCCTTTTACGAGGCCTGCAGGAAGGCCGGCATCGACGCCACGCTTGCCGATGACATCACCGGCGTGATCTGGTCCAAATTCGTTTTCCTTTCCGCGTTCAGCGGCATTACCTGCATGCTGCGGCTGCCCGCCGGGCCAATCCGCGACGATCCTGAGCACCGCGCTCAGTTCCGCCGCGCCATGGAGGAGACCTCCGCCGTTGCCGCCGCCAAGGGGATAGCGCTCGCCGACGACCTGGTGGACCAGCGCATGGCGTTCCTCGACGGCTTGGCGCCGGAAATGTATGCCTCCATGTACCACGACCTGATGGCCGGCAAGCGGCTGGAACTGCCCTGGCTTTCTGGGGCGGTGGTCGACCTGGGGCGAGCGCTTGGCGTCGATACGCCGGTCCACGGGGAATTCCTGGCGGCGCTAGTGGATAGAATCTAACATAAACAACATGGACAAGTTCGAAAGCAGCGAGCGAATCGTCCGGAGCATTGTTCAACTGGCTCTGTCCCTGGAGATGGGCATCATTGCCGAGGGCATTGAGGAAAAGGCCCAAATGGAAGCCTTGAGGGAATTGGAATGCCAATACGGTCAGGGCTTTTACATGGCGAAGCCTCTTCCGGCCGAAAAGACGGTTGAATTGATCGAAAGCAGGCTGACCCGGTAGCGCGCATGGCCGCCCTTAGCCTGCCCGCGGGCGGAACATAGGCTCTCCAGGGGTTTCCACAGGGGCCCACCGGAGAATCCGGTTTTTGCTCGGGGCCGGTCTTTTGCTCCCTTATTCTTCTCCGTTGCAAATTAATGGGTCCAGGGCCTAGGGGCCTTTGGCCGCGGCCAGCTCTTCCAGGTACCTTAACCCTTCGATCACCCGGCTGCCGTACCAGCCGAGCAACTGGCCATCGACAAGCCACGCCTTGGCGGCATGGGCCGGGAATTCGGCCCGGAACTCGGCGACATGCTTTTCGGTGAAGGGGAAGGGCTCGGTCGAGAACAGCACCAGGTCCGTTGCCGCCAGCATGTCGTCGGTAAGCGTGATCTCGGGGTAGCGGTCGGCTGGATCGCCGACCGGGGGGTGAAACGCCGTTTGCCAGCCGATCAGCGACAGCATGCGCGAGATATACGTATCGCCAGAAACGGTCATCCAGGGTTTTTTCCAGATCAGGTAGACCACCCGCCGGGAAGCCGATTTTGGGTGTTTTGAACATAATGATTGGTAGGAATCATCGAATTGGGCGGTCAGCGACCTTGCTTCCGCCTCGGCGTCGAAAATCCCGCCCAAAAGGCGGTAAAGGCTGGGGTTGTCGGTGACCTCGACGGGATGGGTCACGATCACCCGGATTCCATGCCCGGCAAGCGTCTGGGCCAGCTCTTTTGGCGTCTCGTCGATATTGACGACGGCGTGGCTGGGCCGGAGCGCCAGTACCTTCTCCATTTTCACCTTCTTGGTGCCGCCGACGGTTTTGACAGCGGCGACGCCGTCCTGGGGCAGGACGCAGAACCGGGTACGGCCGACGACTCTGTGGCCGAGGCTGAGTGCGAACAGGAGTTCAGTCAGGCTCGGCACCAGGGACAAAATCCGGGCTTCGGGCCCGGCCGGCCAGTGTTCGGCGCCGGCGGAGTCGATCAAAGGGGCGGACGAGGGCGGGGAGGGGACCTCCGCAGGGTTGGTGAAGGGGCGCCGGACCTCGGTCTTGGCCTGATTTCGATATTTTGCCATGCGTGATGCTGATCACCGACATATTAGAACAATTTTAGGGGCTATCCCTCATAACGCCATAAGCGTTATGAGGGATAGCATGAGAAAGAGTCGGTTAAGCAAGGTAAACACGATCATTTTATTGAACATTTCGTAGCGTGCACGACGGCTCGTTGCGCAACTGCGCTTTTCGGCTTGAATCGTAAAACGGCGGCCTATTACTTTCATCGTCTGCTTGAGAGCATTTGCTATTAGCTGGAGCAGGAGGCCGACAGGTTTGTCGGTGGCGAGATCGAAGTGGAGGAGTCCTATTTCGGTGGACGATGAAAGGGAAAGCGAGGCCATGGCGTGGCGGTACCAAGCGTCAGCGCCTCGATCAGGCCGCCGAACAGCATGCTTATGTCACCCCTGGTCCCATTCTTTCTCACCCAGGTCGTCGCCATTTTCAGGCCGACCGGATAAACGCCCGCCATTCAGGCGCCGGTGACGAAACGACGCAGAATGATGGTGTTGCCCGTCGGATCGACGCCGAGGATGGCGGCGTTGGCCGCCGTCGCCGCCAGGCCAGAAAGCATAAAAAAATGGCGCGGATCGAAACTGTCGTCGAGCCCGAGAATGGCGCTGGTCAAGGTATTGAAGACAAACCCCAACTGCACGGCGCTGGTCAGCAGCGAGGCCTGGGCCGGGCCGATGGCAAATTCGGCTTGTAACTATGGGACCACGACGGTGGCGGAAAAACAGAGCACCATGGTCGCGATCTGACAAACCGCCAACAGTGCCAGCAAGGCGCCTTTGCTGTTCATGTCCAGAATCCCACCGTTCAGTCGGAGGTATTGTTATCGGCGGGGCTTTGCCTTGCAAGGGTCTGGGGTTGCCGGTATAACCCGCCCGCCTTCCCGGAGCCGGACTTGGCTCCCCCAGGCTCCCTGGGACCCACTAAGTGTCAAGGATTTCACCGCATGGCCGTCGAGAGGACCTTTTCCATCATCAAGCCGGACGCCACCCGCCGCAATCTCACTGGCGCCATCAACAAGCGTCTCGAGGAAGCGGGACTCCGCATCGTCGCCCAGAAGCGGCTCCGCCTCACCCGCAAACAGGCCGAGGGCTTCTACGCCGTTCACAAGGAGCGGCCGTTCTACGATGACCTTTGCGAATTCATGACCTCGGGCCCGGTGGTGGTGCAGGTGTTGGAGGGCGAGGGCGCCATCGATATTAACCGCCGAGTCATGGGCACCACCAATCCCGAAGACGCCGATCCCGGCACCATCCGCAAGGACTTCGCCGAGAACGTGGAGGCCAATTCCGTGCACGGCTCCGACGCGCCGGAAACGGCGATATTCGAGATCGCCTACTTCTTCGAAGACTCAGAAATCGTCGGATAATGCTCTAGGCGGGATTGTCAAGCGTGTTTGCCGGCACGCCGTCAACGAGGGCGTGCTCATCTTCGACCGTCACCCTGCCTTCGGCGATGAGCCTGAGTGTCCGGGGATAGATGATGTGTTCCTGCTCGAGTACCCGGGCGGCCAAGGTATCGGCGTCGTCGCCGGGCAGGACGGGAACCCGGGCCTGCTGGATGATTGGCCCGGTGTCCATTTCCGGGCGTACGAAATGAACCGTGCAGCCGGAAAAACGCGCCCCCTGTTCGATCACCCGTTCATGTACATGGAGCCCCTTGAAAGCCGGCAGCAGCGACGGGTGGATGTTGATCAGCCGGTCCCACCAGCGGTCGATGAAGGGGTCGGAAAGAATCCGCATGAAGCCCGCCAGGCAGACAAACTCAGCGCCGGCGTCCTCGATGGCGGTGGTCATGGCGGCGTCGAACGATTCGCGGCCGCCAAAGTTTCGGTGGTCGATGACGGTGGTCGGGATGGCGGCTGTTTCGGCCCGCTCCAGTCCCTGGGCGCCCGCCACGTTCGATATTACTAGCACAATCCCGGCCGGCCAGCCGGGCCCCGCCTGGGCGTCGATCAGGGCCTGAAGGTTGCTGCCGCGGCCCGATATAAGGACCGCGACCTTCATGACGCCCAGGCGCTTTCAAGGTTATCGATGGCTATACCGGCCGCGTCTTCGGTGGCTTTGGCGACAACGCCGATGCGAAACACTAGTTCGCCGGCGTTCGATAACGCGTCCTCCACAGCCTCGGCCCGGTCGGCGGCGGCGATCACCGCCATACCAATACCGCAGTTGAAGGTCCGGGCCATTTCCGCTGCCGCGATGCCGCCCTCGCCGGCCAGCCAGGCGAACACGGCCGGCACCGGCCAGGCCTCGGCGTCGAGCACTGCCATCAGGCTCTCTGGCAGCGCCCGGGGCAGGTTGTTCACCAGCCCGCCGCCGGTAATATGCGCCAGGCCCTGGACGCTGCCAGTTTTCAGCGCCGCGAGGCAGCCTTGGACGTAAATCCGGGTCGGATCGAGAAGCGCTCGGCCGAGGGAGCGTTCCGGATCGAAGTGCGCCGGGCCGGCGTAATCGAGGCCTGCGTCGGCAACGATACGCCTGACCAGGGAAAATCCGTTGGCATGAAGGCCGCCGGACGCCAGCCCAAAGATGACGTCGCCTTCAGCCGCCTTGTCGCCGGTAAGCACCCGATCCCGCTCGACGGCGCCGACGGCGAACCCGGCAAGATCGTAGCGCCCGGGTTCGTACATTCCGGGCATTTCCGCCGTTTCGCCGCCGATCAGCGCGCAGCTGGCCTGGCGGCAGCCCTCGGCGATACCGGCGACCAGTTCGCGGGCGGCGGCGGCCTCGAGCCGCCCGGTGGCCAGATAGTCCAGGAAAAACAGCGGCTCGGCACCCTGGGCCACCAGGTCGTTGACCGACATGGCGACCAGATCGACGCCGATGGCGTCATGATGACCAGCGGCCTCGGCCACCAGCACCTTGGTGCCGACGCCGTCCGTGCTGGCGACCAGCAAGGGATCGGCATAACCGGCCGCCTTGACGTCAAACAGCGCCCCGAAACCGCCCAGGCCCGAGACCACGCCGGGCCGGGCCGTCGATTCCGCCAGCCCCCGGATGGCCTCGACGAAGGCGGCGCTGGCATCTATATCGACCCCGACCTGCTTGTAGTTCAGGCCGCTGTTTTTGCGACTTTTTTGGGTAATACCTTCCTCCTTGGGTGACCTGTGTTAGATTACCCGTCCTCCACCAGGGGGGAAGATAGTGTATCCGGGGCCTTTTGTAATGAACCATCTTAGCCCCCATCGCATGTGGCTGGTGGGCCTGATCGCCGCGCTCGGGTTTTCGGTTTCTGGACCCGCAACCGCCCAGCAAAAGGACGTATACGAGGTCCGGGACGTGGTTGTCGACGTCACCGCCGAGACCGCCGCCAAGGCCCGCGAACAGGCGCTGGCCGAAGGCGAAGCCGAGGCCTTCAGGTTGCTCCTGAAGCGCCTGACGCTCCGCGCCGAAAAGGAGCGCCTGCCGGATCTGATGGCCGAGGAGATCACTACCTACGTCAAGGACTTCTCGGTCGCCAGCGAGAAGGTCTCCGCTGTCCGCTATCTGGCGCACCTGAATTACCGCTTCAAAAGCAGGGAAATCCGTTCGTTGCTCAACGATTTCGACCTTAGGTTCGCGGAAACCGTCTCCAAGCCGGTGTTGGTGTTGCCGGTCTATCAGGACGCCGGGGCGCTGATCCTGTGGGACGACCCCAACCCGTGGCGCGAGGCCTGGGGGGCTCTGCCGGACACCCAAAGTCTGGTGCCGACCCTTTTGCCGGTCGGCGATCTTGCCGATATCGCCGCCATCGGCGTCGAACAGGCCTTGGAGGGAGACTTGCAAAGGCTGAACGCCATCGCCAAGGGCTATGGTGCTAGCGACATCCTCGTCGTTATCGGGGTGATGCGCGTGGATGCGGCCAGGGCCCGGCGGATTCTGGAAGTTTACTTCACCCGCTACGGCACCCAGCTCCAGGAGCAGACCGAAGTGATGAACTTCACCCAGAATGACGGCGAAACCGTTTCCGGGCTGCTGGCCCGCGCAGCGCAGGAACTGACGGCCATCGTCGAGGACAACTGGAAGCGGGATAACATCTTGGAGTTCGGGCACTCGGGCTTGATTGCGGCGGTGGTGCCGATTGCCGACCTTAGGGACTGGCTTGAGGTGCGTTCCAGGCTCGAAGGCGTCGCCGTCATCCAGCGCGCCGAATTGGTGCTGTTGTCCCACACCGAGGCGCGGGTGAATTTGCATTTTATCGGCAAGACCGAGCAATTGATGTTGGCGCTGGAGCAAGTGGACCTTGGCCTCAGCGAGGAAGGCGGCAATTGGCTTCTCAGCCCGTTCGGCCGGCCGCCGCCCGGAAAGTCCTAGTGGATTTATACACTGGAGGGGACCTCTAAAAATACGATAATTCAAAGCCCTTCCTTCGGCAATTTTTTTATTAATCTGCTTACTATTTGAGACAGATTTATCCAGCAATTCATTGAGCTCTTGAACAGCCGACGGATCAGCATATCGGTTAGCGATGTCGAAAAAACCCATTTTCCCCATATTCATTTTTTCTGATCAAGGGGTCATGATAACGTGATTCTGCCTGATCACAGTTCAGAGTGGGTATTTTAAGAGGTGTCCTAGAGGCGGGTAACCCACCGGTATGAATGTTCCCAACTTTCTCACGCTGGCGCGTTTGTTTAGCGTTCCCGTTGTCGTCTGGCTTATCCTGGACGGCAACATGCTGGTCGCTTTCTGGGTGTTTCTTATCGCCGCCCTGTCGGATGCCGCCGACGGCATCATCGCCAAGCAATTCAATTCCGAAACCGTGTTTGGGGCCTTTCTCGATCCTATCGCGGACAAGGTGCTCCTGGTGTCCGTTTACTTGAGCCTGGGGCACCAAGGGCACCTCGAAACCTGGCTGGTCATCATGGTGGTGTTCAGGGATGCAGTAATCGTTGGCGGGGCCATCCTGTTTCATACGGTGACCCTGTCGCTGACCATGCAGCCGCTGTTGATCTCCAAGGTCAATACGTTCATGCAACTGATCCTAGCCATCGTCGTTCTGGGCAGGGAGGGCTTTGCAGTGGAAGATGGCGTGGCAATCGATATCATCGCCTATATTGTCGTGGTGACGACGGTGTGGTCCGGGGTCGGCTACGTGGTCGAGTGGAGCCAGCGCGCCACCGCCTTGGAAAGCGATGGAGACGCGGGGAAAGGAAAATGAGCGGAGAAAGACAAACCCTTTTCTGGCTAGCGGGGCTGGCGGTATTTCTCTTCATCCTTCATTCGCTGGCCGGTGTCCTGATGCCCTTCGTCGCTGGTATGGCGGTCGCCTATTTCCTCGATCCGGTGGCCGACAAGCTGGAAGAAAAGGGGGTGTCCCGGGGGTTGGCGACAACGATCATCGTCGCCGGCTTCTTCATCGCCGTCATCGCCGTCCTGATAGTTCTGTTTCCGTTGTTGCAGACCCAGATCGTCGGGCTGGCAGCGTTGATCCCCGACCTTATCGAGAAGGCCCGCGCCTTCGCCGGGCCGTTCCTGGAAAGGCTTCAAGCCGAACTTTCGCCGGACGCGCTGGAGCGCCTGAAGTCCGCCGCCGGCAACTACGCCGGCACCGTCATCGAATGGGCCTCGGGCCTCATCGCCAACATCTGGAAAGGCGGCATTGCGCTTTTCAACGTACTGTCGCTGATTGTCATAACGCCGGTGGTCGCCTTCTACCTGCTCAGGGATTGGGACCGTATCGTCGCCCGCCTCAATTCCTACCTACCCCAGGAGGCGGCCCCGACGATCCGCGAGAAAATGCGGGCCATCGACGACACCATCGCTAGCTTCGTGCGTGGCCAGGCCAGCGTGTGCCTGTTGTTGGCCGCCTATTACGGTACCGCGTTGTCCTTGGTCGGCCTCGAGTCCGGACTTTTGGTCGGCCTCGGCACCGGGGCAATTTCATTTATTCCCTACCTGGGGGCCGCCACTGGGCTGACCATCGGCGTCGGTATCGCGCTGGTGCAGTTTTCCAACTGGCTGCCCATCGGTGGGGTGGTGCTCATTTTCATCATCGGCCAGACCGCGGAGAGCTACGTCCTGACGCCGCGGCTGGTCGGCGACCGCATCGGCTTGCACCCGGTGTGGATCATTTTCGCGTTGCTGGCCGGGGGCGCGCTCCTCGGCTTCACTGGCTTGTTGCTAGCGGTGCCAGCGGCGGCAGTCATCGGAGTCCTGATCCGCTTCGGCCTATCTTGCTACCTGGAAAGCCCATTTTATCATGGCGGCGGGAAAAAATTTCCAGCCAAGGCCAAGAAAAAAAAGACAAAGAAAAAGTGACCTCGGGTTCTCAATTGGTGTTGAGTTTCGACCATCGCCCGGCGCTGTCGGGCGAAGACTTCCTGGTCGCGCCGCCCAACGCCGAGGCCGTCGGCTGGCTGGATGCCTGGCCCGACTGGCCGGGGCCGGCGCTGGTGATTTTCGGGCCCGCCGGATCGGGCAAAACCCACTTGGCCCAGGTGTTCTTTTTCCAGAGCGGGGCGCGGGCGATCACTTCTGCGGAACTCAGGCGCCTCGACCCGCCGGCACTTGTCGGGGACGCGGCGGCCTGCCTACTGGAGAACGCCGAGAGTGTGCTCGCCGAAGGCGGGGAAGAGCCGCTGCTTCATCTCTATAACTACGTCCAGGAATCCGGCCGCCATATGATGCTGACGGCCAAGCTGCCGGCGGCGCGCTGGAATTTTGGTCTCGACGATCTGGCGTCGCGGTTGAAGGCGGCTCCCCAGGCCGGCATAGGCCCTCCCGACGACGGGCTGATCGCCGCCGTGCTGGTCAAGCAGTTCGCCGACCGTCAATTGAAGGTGGATGACGACGTCATAACGTATCTGCTGAGGCGTATTGAACGCTCGTTCGCGGCCGCCCGCTCCGTGGTTGGCGCCATCGACGACCTTTCCCTGGCCGAGCGCCGCAACATCACAGTGCCGCTGGTGCGGCAGGTTTTGGCAATGCAAGAAGTGAAGTGAAAAATCACCGTAAAGAGGGAGGAAACTCATGGATCTGGGCATAACGGGAAAGAAGGCCATCGTCTGCGCCGCCTCGAAGGGGCTGGGCAAGGGCTGCGCCATGTCATTGGCGCGCGAGGGCGTAGACGTCACCATCTGCGCGCGGACTCCGGAAACGCTGGAAGCCGCGGCCGACGAAATCCGGGCCCTAGGCGGCGGTGACGTGAAGGGCGTGCTCTGCGACATCACCATGCTGGAAGGCCAAGAGGCGGTGCTGGCGGCGTGTCCCGAGCCCGATATCCTGGTCAATAACGCCGGTGGCCCGCCGCCCGGCGACTTCCGGGACTGGGACCGGGACACCTGGATTGCCGCCATCGACGCCAACATGCTGACGGCGATTTTCCTCATTAAGGCGACCGTGGACGGCATGATCGAGCGCAAGTTCGGGCGCGTTGTTAACATCACCTCGAGCGCGGTGAAGGCCCCGATAGAGATTTTGGGGCTTTCCAACGGCGCCCGGTCGGGCCTGACCGGTTTCATTGCCGGCATCGCCAGGAAGACTGTGGCCTCAAACGTCACGATCAACAACATCCTGCCGGGGCCGTTCGATACCGACCGCCTGCGCGCCAATGTCAGGGTGGCGGCTGAAAATGCCGGTATTGGCGAAGAAGAAATGGCCAAGCAGCGCGCTCAATCCAATCCCGCCGGGCGTTTTGGCGACCCAGCCGAGTTCGGCGAGCTCTGCGCCTTCATCTGTTCAGCCCAGGCCGGCTACATCACCGGTCAGAACCTGCTGATCGACGGCGGTGGCTACCCGGGGACGTTCTAGGCGAGGGCACCCGGCGGCGCGGGGGAACGCCAGGAAGACCCCGGTTCCTGGCCGCCGCCATGACAATTTTGGCCTTTCCCAGTATGATCCGGCCCCATGGCCAAGATCATTGACATCGAAGGCGCCCGCGAACGGGCAAAACCCGCCCACCACGGCCCGGAGAACCGGTACATCAACCGCGAGCTTTCGTGGCTGGCCTTCAACGCGCGGGTTATCGAGGAAGCCAACAACACCTGCCACCCGTTGCTGGAACGGCTCCGGCTGCTTTCCATCTCGGCGGCGAACCTGGACGAGTTCTACATGGTGCGGGTGGCCGGCCTGGAAGGGCAAATCCGCGCCGGCGTGACGACGCCGTCCGACGACGGCCTGGCCCCGAAGAGCCAAATGAACGCCATTCGCCGTGCCGCCGGCGATCTAATTGACGGCCAGTATGCGTGCTGGCGTGAGTTCAAGGTCGAGCTGGCGGACACCGGCATCCACGTCGTTGGCGCCGATGCGCTTTCGGACCTTGACCGGGTGTGGCTCGAAGGACATTTCATGGACCATATCTTCCCGGTCCTGAGCCCGGTCGCCATCGACCCGGCCCATCCCTTCCCTTTCATTCCCAATCTCGGTTTTTCGCTGGTGCTGATGCTGCGCCACCGCCGTTCCGGCGAGACGTTGAAGGCGCTGTTGCCGGTGCCCGGTCAATTGGAGCGCTTCCGGCGGCTGCCCAGGGTCGAGGCTCGTTTTCTGGCCCTGGAAAACGTCATCGGGCTCTTTATCGGCCGCCTGTTCCCCGATTGGGACCTCGTCGAACAGGGCGCCTTCCGGCTCATCCGAGACAGCGAGATGGAAATCGAAGAAGAGGCCGATGACCTGGTGCGCACTTTCGAATCGGCGTTGAAGCGCCGCCGACGGGGATCGGTCATCCGGCTCGACTTCAACGCCGACATGTCCGACGAACTCCGCGATCTGGTCACCGGCGCGCTGGACGTCGGGCCCAAGTCACTGTTCCCCGTGAATGGGCTTCTGGGGCTCGTCGATACGGTTGGGCTGATCACCCTGGACCGCTCGGACTTGCAATACCCGCCGGTCGTTGCGCGCTTTCCCGAACGGGTCCGCGACCTGGGCGGCGATATCTTCGCCGCCATTCGCAAGAAGGACATTATCGTCCATCACCCGTATGAGAGCTTCGATGTGGTGGTCCAATTCGTCCGCCAGGCCGCGGGCGACCCCGACGTGGTCGCCATCAAACAGACCCTTTACCGGACCAGCAACGATTCTCCCGTCATTCAGGCGCTCATCGAGGCCGCCGAGGCCGGCAAGTCGGTGACCGCCATGGTCGAGCTCAAGGCCCGCTTCGACGAGGAAGCCAACATTCGCTGGGCCAAGGACTTGGAACGGGCGGGCGCCCAGGTGGTTTACGGGTTCGTGGACAAGAAGACCCACGCCAAGGTTAACCTAGTAGTGCGCCGCGAGGGCCGGAGGCTGCGTTCCTATGTCCATTACGGCACCGGCAATTATCACCCGGTGACGGCCAAGGTTTACACGGACCTGTCGCTGTTCAGTTGCGACTCGGGGCTGTGCCGGGACGCCGCCCGGATCTTCAACCTCATGACCGGCTCCGCTAACCCGGAAACCATGGAGAAGCTGATCTTCGCGCCGTTGACTCTGCGCCGGACCCTGATGGAGATGATCGCCGCGGAAATTGAACATGCGCGGGCTGGAAAACCTGCCGCCCTCTGGGCGAAGCTGAACGCGCTTGTCGATCCGGAAATGATCGACACCCTTTACCGGGCGTCGGCGGCCGGGGTCGAGATCGAGCTCGTGGTGCGCGGCATCTGCTGTCTGAGACCGGGGGTCGAGGGACTATCGGAAAACATCCGCGTCAAGAGCATCATCGGGCGGTTCCTGGAACACGCCCGCATCGTTTGCTTTGGCGCCGGACACGGGCTGCCGTCGCAAAAGGCCAAGGTCTTTATCTCTTCCGCCGATTGGATGCCCCGCAACCTGGACTGGCGGATCGAGACCCTGGTGCCGATCGAAAATCCGACCGTGCACCGCCAGGTGTTGTTCGAGATCATGGCCGCCAACCTCAAGGACGAAGCCCAGAGCTGGACCCTGGATGCGGACGGAACCTATGCCCGCGTCAATGACCGGGCCGAGGGTTTCGGGGCCCATGCCTATTTCCTCACCAAACCATCGCTTTCCGGCCGCGGCGAGCGCAAGAAAAAATTTTCCAAAAGCCTGGCCAAGGGTTCGCGGGCGGCTCGAAAGACCTCCTGAAGTGTCCGAGCGACCCGGCCTTTCGAGCGTTCCCCCGGCGGTCCCTGATATCCCCCCCGAAATGGTCAAGGGAAGCAGGGAAACACCCGGCCGGGTGGGGGTGATCGATATCGGCTCCAACACAGTGCGGCTGGTGGTTTATGACGCACCCTTGCGGCTGCCGGTTCCCATATACAACGAAAAATCCGAGTGCGGGCTGGCGCGCGGCCTTGAGGACAGCGGCCGGCTCAACGCCGAAGGTGTCGCCGAGGCGCTGCGCAGCCTGGCCCGCTTCATCCAGCTTGCCGACGCCATGGGGGTTGGACGGCTGGACCTGGTGGCGACGGCGGCGGTCAGGGACGCCGCCGACGGGCCCGACTTCGTGGCCGAGATCGAAAAAACCTTCGGCGTCCGGGTTGAGGTGCTCAACGGTGCCGAAGAGGCGCGGATGTCGGCCCTTGGACTCCTCAGCGGCATGCCGGAAGCCAACGGCCTGGTTGCCGACCTCGGCGGCGGCAGTCTGGAACTGATGGTTCTCGACAAGGGCGTCTTCGCCGCCAACGGGACGCTGCCGCTGGGGCATCTGCGGCTGCCTGAAGCTGCCGGCGGTGACAGCGAAGCGGCGGCGGCGATCATCGAGGAGCACCTGAGGGGACACCCATGGCTGGCCGACGTCAAGGGGCAGACCTTATACGGCGTCGGTGGGTCGTTGCGGTCGCTGGCCCGGGTGTTCATCGAACAGATCGGCTATCCACTGCACGTGATCGACGGTTTCACGCTCGCCGGCGGCGAGGCGCTTCGGCTTGCCAGCCTGGTCGCCGGTCTTGGCCCCGCCAGCCTCAAGAGCCTCCGCGGTATCCCGCCCAACCGCTTGGCGACACTGCCGTTCGCTGCCTTGGTGCTGGAGCGGCTGTTGGTGAAAATGGAGGCCCACGAACTGGTGTTTTCGGGGTTCGGTATGCGCGAGGGCCGGCTCTTAGAAATGCTGCCGCCCGACATGCGTCACCAGGACCCGCTGATCGCCGGTTGTGCCGGGATGGCCGAACGCACCGGACGTTTCGCCATTGACACCGACGAAATTATGACTTGGATGGCGCCACTCTTCGAAGGCACGGAAAACGCCGACCAGCGGCTCCGTCTCGCCGCCGTGCTGATCAGCGACATCGGTTGGAGCGAACACCCCGATTATCGGGCCGAGCACACCTTCCTGCGCGCCCTCAGGCTGCCGTTTGCCGGGCTCAGCCACCGCGACCGAGTGTTCCTGGCGCTGGCCATTTTCACCCGCAACAACGGCAATCCGGAAAACGCCCTGTTGACGCCGGTCAAGGGCTTCCTGGACGAGTCAACCATGACCCAAGTCAATGCCATCGGGCTGGCGCTGCGACTCGCCCACACGCTGTCCGGATCGGCGCCGGGGCTGCTCGGACGCACCCGGCTCGAGGTCAAGGGCCTGGACCTGATCCTCAAACAAGCCGAGGAGGGCGAAATCTTTGTCTCGGAAACCGTGGAACGTCGCCTCGGCACGTTGGGCAAAGTCTTGGGGCTGAAGGGCGTCGTCGCCTAAAGAGGCCCCGGCACCAGTTTCAGATTCTTGTCGGCGACTGCCAGCGATACCTCTCCGGAGCGCAGCCGCAGCGCGTCGTCGCCAAAGACTTCGCGCCGCCAGCCCTTGAGCGCCGGCACGCCGGCCTTCTCGCCTAAGGCGGCGATGAGCTCGATATCAGCGGCCGACGCCAGCAGCTTCGTCGCCACGTGTGAGTCTTCGGACTTCATCTTGAGAAGCACCTTGAGGAGGTCGACGACGGGGCCCATCCCCCGGGGACGCCGTGCCTGCACCTTGGGTTCGGGGCGGCCGTCCCGGGGCACGGCGAGGCCCTTTTGGACGGCCTCCAGAATCTGTTCGCCGTAAGAACCATTGGCCAGCTTGGCGCCGAGGCCGCGGGTGCGGGAAAGCTCCTTCGCCGTCGCAGGCGTGTGGTGGGCTATCTCAGCCAGCGCCTCGTCGCGCAATACCCGGTTGCGGGGCACGTCGCGTCGCTGCGCCTCGGTCTCGCGCCACGCCGCCACTTCGCGGAGCACGGCCAACACCCTGCCGTCGGCCGACCGGGTCTTGATCCGCCGGAAGGCTTCGCGGGGATCGCCGTCGTAGGTGGCAGGATTGGCGAGCGCCGCCACATCTTCCTCGAGCCAGCCTTCGCGGCCGTTTCCATGAAGCTTTTTGGCCAGTTTCTCGTAGGCCGGGCGCAGGTGGACGACGTCGGCGAGCGCGTAATCGACCTGGCGGCTGCTCAACGGCCTTAGCGTCCAGTCGGTGAAACGCGAGCCCTTGTCGATTTTGGCGTTGACCAGCTTCATCACCAGTGCCTCGTAGCCGACCGAGTCGCCGAAGCCACAGACCATGGCCGCCACCTGGGTATCGAACACCGGCGTCGGCAGCCGTCCGGTGAGGTGGTGGAAGATTTCCAGGTCCTGGCGGGCGGCGTGAAAGACCTTGAGCACGTTTTTGTTGGCCATCAAGTCGAATAATGGCCCGAGGTCGATCCTCGGCGCCAGTACGTCGATAGCCTTGGCCTCGTCCTGCCCCGCCACCTGGACCAGGCACAGGATCGGCCAATACGTTTTCTCGCGCATGAATTCGGTGTCGATGGTGACGTAGTCGCAGGCTCCAAGGCGATCGCAGAAATCTGTCAGCGCCCGGGTGTCGGTGATTATCGGCATGGGTAGGAGGTATAGCAACAAGTGGCGGGGAGGGGATAGAAATGTTTCGGGGAACCCCGGGATCTAATTTTTCGTTTCCGGGGGACACCCCCGAACCCGCGAAGCGCCTAAAATGGAATGGCCCGTCCGATTGCTCGGCCGGGCCTTTCCGACTCAAAATTTCTTAAAATCCTTGCGGACCCTGGGAAACCCTGAGCCAGAACCCAGAAACTAAATTGGCAAGCCAACCCAACTCCTAAATTCCAAGGTAATAATATCACCTCTCCAGCCCGCAAGAAGAACTATTCAATCCACATTCGCCCGTTTCCCCTGTGGAACCTGGGGACAAATGACACTTTTTTGTTGAAGAAATGAAGAATTTTGCCGGAGTAAAATAAATTCAAATTCGATTCACCCGATAGCCGATGCGGGGAAAGTGCACCACCACCTCGTCGACCTTTTCGTCCGTGCGGGCGATGGCGATCTCGTGGGCGTTGAGCCCGACGATGCGCCCGGCGGCGGCGGGGCAGCCGCTGACCTCCGTCGGTTCGATGGTGACCTCCATGCCGGCTTCGAGTCCCGCCGGGTCGTCCGAATCCGCCCCTTCGCCTTCAGCCGGCGCCGCCGCCTTGGCGATGGCCAGGGCCTTGGCGGCTTCCATATCGACCGGCCGGCCGTGGCCGATTTCCTTGACCCGTTCCTCCCAGGCTGCCAAGCGCTTGAACTGGCTCAGGAATTTCGGCCCCTTGGAATAGCGCCCGCGGATAAACCAGATGAGGTAATAACAAAGCGCGTCCGGCAGCCCCGGGTCCGGGCCCAGCATGAAGTCCAGGGTTTCCAGGCGTTCGTCCATCCACGCAATCTGGGCCCGAAGCTGAACCAGGGTTTCCGGCAGCGCCCGGGTCATTTCCTGGATGTCGTAACCGGGGCCGAAGTAAAGCGTCCCGCGGTCCTGTTTGAAGTCTTCAGGCATGTCGTCGCCGGCGTCGCCGAAGACGAGCGCGATGGCGGCGGTGAAAAGCGGCCCGTCGGTCCACCGGCTGACTCCCCAAGCCATACCGTGGGCGCCGCCGGGAAACAGCGTCGGTTCCGGTTTCAGGCGCTCAATTTCGCGGATGATTCTCTGGGAGTCGCAATAGACGTCGGCGCCGATCTGCATCACCGGGGTCAGGCGATAGCCGCCGGTCAACGGCATCAGGTCCGGTTTCGGCGGCAGCCTAGGGATGGTCACCGAGTGCCAGTCCAGGCTCTTCATGCCGAGCACGACGCGGACCTTTTCCGCTACCGGCGACTGCGGATAGTGATGGAGGATGATTTTGTTCAATGGCCCGTTCCCTTTTCCGTTCTTCGACCCTAGCCGTTGACCCGGGGCGGGAGGCTCTGGGCGTCAAAACGGTCGTCGCCGTAATGGGTAGCCTCGCCGGTGGTGTGGAAAGCCTCCCAGGCGACACCTTCCGGGTCGGCGACCCAGGCCTTGTTGGAAACGACGTGGCAGCACGCGGCCTGTTTTTGCTCGACCACCGATTCCTTGGCCGCCGTCAGGCGCCCAGTGAGGTCCTCAAGTTCGCCAGCGCTTTCGACCTGGATGCCCAGATGGTCGAAGCCGGGTTTGTCCGAGCCCGTGGACGAGATGGCGAAGTTTACCCGGGGATCGTCGAGCATCCACTTGGCGTAGTCGTCCTTCTCCACCGAGGGCGGCTGGCCGAACAAGGTCTTGTAGAAACCGATCGAGGCCTCGAGGTTTCTGACGGTGACATGGACATGCAGCCGTTTCATTGTCTAGCTCCAATTGTTACAGAGGCGCCGCCAGCATACCGCGACCGGGACAGAAGGAAAAACAATGAAACTGGCTTGCTTCAAGGGTGACGGTCGAGCACCGGGCTTGCATGTCGCTTTCCGAGATGACTGAGCACGCGGTCGTCGCCGTGAGGCGGTGGCTGGAAGCCTACCACGACGACCGCCGCTACGTTACCAAAGGTCTGGTCGCGGCGGCCCTGTTGGCGGCCTTCCCCTGTTAGTGACGACGAACGTCAAAAGGACTGTAAACGCGGCGAAACTCACGCCAGGCGACAGGTGGAAACGAGTCCCGTGGGGAAGCGTCCTGAAGTGTCTTCGCGTTCGTCCTGACGGGCGGCGAACTTTCGTGTACCATCACGGGCATGACGTACCTGTTTGGCTTGTGTTTTTTGATTTTGGCCTTGTGGCTGGCATCTGAGATCGCGGGCAGGGACCTGTCGAGCCCCGCGTCTAAGGACCCCTATCGCCTGGACCGCTGGCGCAAGGGCGAAGGGGACCCGGACCAGTAAACCCCGTACGTCGGTCCGCTTGCGGCCTGAAGCGGGCCTACTATGGGTCACGGGTTTCAAAAGATGGGTGTGTGGAACCGCCGATGCGGCGACGTTTACAAACCATCCATTTGGGTCCTATAGTCCTCCCGTTGGAACCACATTAGCTTGGCGTACCTCGCAGGCCTTTGCCGGACCCGCTTGTTGCTCCTTGATTTTGTGACACCGGGGCAAGATACGCCCCCGTAAAGGGTGGGGGGGGCGTTATGCGAACGTGAGGAGCAACAATGCCTAGAGGAACCGTAAAGTGGTTCAATCCCACAAAGGGGTTTGGTTTCATCCAACCCGACGACGGCGGCCAAGACGCTTTCGTCCACATCTCCGCCCTCGAAAAGGCCGGCCTGACGACTCTCAACGAAGGGCAAAAGGTAGATTACGAACTCACCCCGAGCCGCGACGGCAGATCCGCCGCCGATAATATCGTCGTCATAGACTAACGTGGCAGTGCGGTCCGCTCCGATCATGGGCCGAGATCGCTACAGCCCACCCCGGAGAGTCGAACAGCACGATGGCAGGTAAACCCAACTACCGATTTCAACGCATGGAGCGCCAACGGCAAAAAGCCGAAAAGCGCCGCAAGCGTCAAGAGGCGAAGGAGGAAAAATCCCGCCAGGCCAAGGCCAATAAAGAGGGCGGTGATGAGGCCGTCGACGAGACCGATGATAGGGCCGATCGACTCGTCTCCGACGACGGCCCGGATGAACCAGCGTAACGGGCCGACCAAAATTGCATCCACTGAGAAGCGAAAAGGTAAACTAGATACAACCGGCACCGCCTCCGCCAGCACCACTGCCGCCGGGGCCGCCGACCATCGAAAGCAAGGCCGAGCCGGCGTCCAGTCTCCGCCTTCCCGTCCGCTTCTCCTGGCGCCCCCCCCACGTCCCCCTGGGGCGCAGTGACCGGCGGCGTTTTATTGCGGGTGCGAAAATGGCGGACAAGTGAGGACATTCTTGCTACTTCCGGGCCTTTCAAGAGGGCTAAAAAATAAAGTGGATTTAGATGCACCCCTACCGCACCCATACCTGCGGCGAACTGCGCCTCGCCGATGAGGGCTTGCCGGCCCGGCTTTCGGGCTGGGTCCACCGCAAGCGCGACCACGGCAACCTACTGTTCGTCGACCTGCGCGACCAGACGGGTCTCACCCAGTGCGTCATCGACGTCTCGTCGGACCTGTTCCCCCTGGCCGAGTCGGTGCGCGTCGAAAGCGTGCTCACCGTCATCGGCCGCGTGGTCAAGCGCTCCGCAGACACCGTCAACCCGTCGCTGCCCACTGGCGAGGTCGAGTTGACCATGGACGAGATCACCATCGAGAGCGCGGCGGAAGTGCTGCCGATGCAGGTCGTCGGCGACGAGGACTACGGCGAGGACCTGCGGCTGCGCCACCGATTTCTGGACCTGCGGCGCGAGCCCATGCAACGGAACATCAGGCTCCGCAACGGCGTAATCGCATCGATCCGCCGCCGCATGACCGAGGCCGGGTTTATGGAGTTCCAGACCCCCATCCTGACCGCCTCGAGCCCGGAAGGGGCCCGCGACTATCTGGTGTCGAGCCGCAACCACCCGGGAAAGTTCTACGCCCTGCCGCAGGCGCCGCAGCAGTTCAAGCAGCTGCTCATGGTCGCTGGCTTCGACAAGTACTTCCAGATTGCGCCCTGCTTCCGCGACGAGGACGCCCGCGCCGACCGTTCGCCGGGCGAGTTCTACCAGCTCGATTTCGAAATGGCTTTCGTTACTCAGGAAGATGTCTTCGCCGCCATCGAGCCGGTGCTGTCGGGCGTGTTCGAGGAGTTTGGGGAAGGGAAGTCCGTCACCAAACCGCCGTTTCCACGCATCCCCTTCGAAGAGGCGATGGAAAAGTACGGCACCGACAAGCCCGACTTGCGCAACCCGATCGAAATGCTAGACGTCACTGATGTTTTCCGGGACTCCAATTTTAAAATCTTTGCCAAGATGATCGATGGCGACGAGAACGTGCGCGTTTACGCCATCCCGGCTAAAACCGGCGGCAGCCGCGCCTTTTGCGATCGGATGAACAGTTGGGCCCAGGGCGAGGGGCAGCCGGGGTTAGGCTATATCTTCTTTAGGGACGGCGATGGGGCCGGCCCCATCGCCAAGAACTTGGACCCGGATAAAACCGGAGCCCTATGCAACAATCTCGGCCTCGGCGACGGCGACGCCGTTTTTTTTGTCTGCGGGGTGCCGAAGGACTTCACCTCCTTCGCTGCCGCAGCGCGGTTGAAAATCGGCGCCGACCTGGAACTGAACAGCGAAGGGGAGCTCAAGTTCTGCTGGATCGTCGATTATCCGATGTACGAGCGGAACGAGGACTCAGGCGTGATCGAATTCAGCCACAACCCGTTCTCGATGCCGCAAGGGGGTATGGAGGCACTTGAAAATGAAGACCCGCTCGATATCCTAGCCTGGCAGTACGACATCGTCTGCAACGGGGTTGAACTGTCGTCGGGTGCAATCCGGAACCACCGCCCCGACATCATGATCAAGGCCTTCGAGATTGCCGGCTACGGCGCCGAAGTGGTCGAGGAGAAATTTGGCGGGCTCTTGAACGCCTTCCGCTACGGCGCGCCGCCCCACGGCGGCTCGGCGCCGGGCATCGACCGCATCGTGATGATACTCGCTGACGAGCCCAACATTCGCGAGGTCATCGCCTTTCCCATGAACCAGCAGGCCGAGGACCTGCTGATGGGGGCGCCGGCGGCGGTGGATGGGGAACGGCTGAAGGAACTGCACATCAAGCTCAGCCTGGGGAAAAAGAAATCCTGAGTTCGGGGAAAGCAACATGAGGGATGGGTAGGTACAGGCGCGGCATAAAATTTAAAAGAAACCCCAAGAATTTGTTGCCATGATAGATCAGCAGGGGATGGGCTTAAGCCTCAGTTGGCTCAGGCCGCGTTGCCAATTTCAAGGGGCGTGCCGGGGCGACTTTCCCAAAGCGCGCGGGCCTGGGCCTCGGCGTCCCCGGGGCTATCGGCGCGCTCCATCAGGCGGAGCGCGATGGCGGCCGTGCCGATGACGGCGGCGGTGCCGAGGGGATCGCCGTCCTCGCCCCGCCAGAGGCAGAGCAGGCGCCCCAGGTCCATGTCTTCGTCCGTCTTGACCGTGGTCCCGGGCAGCATGGCCGGCCATTCCTCGTCTACATTTTCGCTCCCGTGCAGGCTTTCGATTTGCATAGGCTTGGCCGGGCGGCGCTCCGTTTCGCCGCCTTCGCCCTTGAAGACGGACATGTGCGGCTGGCCGATGAGGCGCGATGCTTCACGGTGGATCTCACCGTAATTGGGATGGAAGACGGACTGGATTGAATAGGGGGCGTCGAACGGGTTCAAGAGCCTAGCGAAGGTATTAACTGGCGAGCGCACGCCCAGGATCGGCTTCAGGTTCAGGATTTCGTCCAGCCTCGGCACCAGGTGGGCCAACGGCAGGTAGGCAAAATTCCGCTCCCGGATATGCCGGGCGGCGTCTTCCATGGACGCCGCGTAGCCGATGCCGAGCGCCGCCAGGGCCTCACGGGCATAGACGCGGTCGGGGGTGTGGCCCTCGGTGCCGTGCATGAAGACCTTGATCCCGTTGGCGGCCAAAAGCAGCGCAGACAGCAAGAACCAGGGCAGTTGCCGTTTCTTCCCGGCGTAGGACGACCAGTCGAGATCGGCGATAGCCGCATCGGGTTTGGCGATGGCTTCCTCCTTGACGACGCGGACGAACCCCGCTGCCTCGCCCGGGTCCTCCGTCCGCACCCTGAGCACGGCCAGGAACGCGCCCAGTTGCAGGCTCTCAACCTCGCCGGCGAGAATCATGCGGGTGGCGACGGCCATCTCGTCCTCGGTCAAGGGACGGGACAGTTTGGGCCCCCGGGCGATGATCCGCACAAAGGGTGAAAAAGGATGTTCCTCGGTCATTTGAAGCCTATCAAATGGGACGGCCCCGTTGCGGCCGGGGCACGGCGTCAGGACGGCTTGTCTTCGTTCTTGTCCCCGTCCCCGTCCCCGTCCAATTCTTCCGCAGGGTCATCATCGTCCGCCTCGGCGGTTTCTTCAACCGTGACGTCGGAATCCACGCCGCCCGCCTCTTCTTTCGGTTCCGGTTTACGTTCGCCTGCGGACGGTATGGGGGCCGTCGTGCCTGTCGGGGATTAGCCTGGAAAGGGCATGGGGTCTTATACGGGAAGTCCTTAATTTTGTAGAAAACGGGTTTTCGAGAATCGCTTCTTTAGAGCAAAACCAAATTGAATGAAATCGCCACGGGGTGATCCACGGGGCGATCCTCTGGCTATCTATCAATCGGGTGAATTTGCTCATATTTATTGAAATAGAGCGGATTCACGCGCTGGACGGGGCACGAAGCGGATCTGACCCACCGCGATCCGCTCTAGAAAAAATTCTGCTTCACTTTCTGCTCCACCGGCCCGCCGGCCTTGATCCAGGCGTCGATGCCGCCCTCCAGATGGCAGGTGTTGACAAACCCGGCCTCGTGCATCTGGCAATAGGCCAGCGCCGAACGTTCCCCGAAGGCGCAATAGAGCATCAGTTCCTGTTTCGGGTTTGACGCGATTGCTGCCAGCAGGCCGCCAGGCTTGATGTTGGCGCGAAGGGTTTGATAGGGCATATGCACCGATCCGGGAATAACCCCGTCGCGGGTGCGCTCGCTTTCCTCGCGCAAATCGATAAACAGCGTCTCCGAATGGCCGATGTGCTCTATGGCTTGGTTGGCGGAGATTGTATGCTCCCGGATATCCGGGGTGTCGTCGGAAAATCCAATGGTCAGGTTCGCAGGCACCACCTCGTCCATCATCATCGGGTTTGGCAGTTTCATGTTGTTCATGATCTCGGCGTATTCCTCGGCCGAGGTTACCTGCAGGCGCGGATTGAAGGCCTTTTCCTCGCCGATGGTGCTCTCGGTGTCGCCCTTATAGTCATGTCCAGGATAAACGCGGGTTTCGTCCGGCAGCGTCAAGAGCTTGTTGAACAGCGAATTGTAGGCGGCGTATGCATCGCCGTGCTGGAAATCCGTGCGCCCGGTACCCCGGATAAGCAACGTATCGCCGGTGAACACCCGGTCGTCCATGAGGAAGCTGTAGGAATCGTCGGTGTGGCCGGGGGTGTGGAGGACGTCGAGAGCAAGCCCCTCGATCTCGATCCTGTCACCGTCACCGACGCGCATGGAGACCCTATCCACCTGCGATTCCTTGCCCATGACGGTGACGCAGTGGGTGGCGTCGCGAAGCGCGCCCAGACCGGTGAGGTGGTCGGCATGGATATGGGTGTCGATGGACTTGGCCAGCGTCAGGTTCAGTTCGTCCAGGAGCTGAAGGTATCGGTCCACTTTCTCCAGCACCGAATCGATGATCAGCGCCTCGCCGCCTGGGTGGCTTGCCAATAAATAGGTGTAGGTACATGAAATTCCATCGAACAACTGGCGGAAAATCATCATCGTCCTTCGGCGTCGAGAAGCGCCGACTCTAGTTGTGAAAAAAAATATCTGGCGAAATGTTACGCCACGGCTTTATGTCTGGTCCAGGGCCTTGTCCACCCAAATTGACCCGCTCTGATGGCCGGGGAAAAAAGCTGCATCCCGTCGCCGCGGCCACGCTTCCCCTCTCTCTTGCCGCCAAAATAACTTTCAAAAGCCTCAACATTGACGTCTAGAGGCGAGGCTTCATCCAATTGCCAGGCAATGATTTCGCGCAGACGGTGAAATAAGTAGGCCGCCGTTGTCTTGTTGATGCCGGCCAGATCGGCCGCCGTGCGAGCCGTCATTTCCCCGACGAAAAATTTAAGCAGTCTATCTTGCTGTTTTTCCGTTAAACGACAACGCTTTGGCTTGATAATGCCACTCTGGATAATCGACGTTTTCTAGGGCAGCCCCTTGTTAATTTATATCTATTGAATATGATAAGGTGCCACTGTTCCACTGCATGGTCAAGATGGAACATAAGGAACCGTAAACTGGATATGGTAGGAAGGAGAGTATGGAAGAGTTCCCAGTCGTTTTGGTGGTGTCGGCCCTGGGATTTGGTCTCGGAGCCGCTTTCGGTGCCACAGCGCAGAAAACTAGCTTTTGCACCATGGGTGCGATTTCCGATGTCTTCTTCATGAACGAATGGAATCGGTTCCGGGCATGGATGCTTGCCGTGGCCGTCGCGATCCTGGGCAGCCAGGCGCTCCACATGACTGAAACGGTCGACCTTTCTCAATCGATCTATCTCACATCCAACTTCGGCTGGGCCGGGGCCATCATCGGGGGACTCCTTTTCGGATTTGGCATGACTCTGACCAGCGGTTGCGGCAACAAGACACTGGTTCGGCTTGGCGCCGGAAACCTTAAATCGCTGGTCGTCGCAATTTTCCTCGGGATTTTCGCCTACATGACGCTACGGGGCCTCATGGGACTGGCACGCATGGAGATCGAGGGCCTCGCCAACATTGACCTCACAGCCGCTGGCCTCGAGACGCAGGGCATTCCCGACCTGCTCGCTGCGGCAGGGCTGTCGCAGGAAATAGCCCGCTTCTTCGCCATCACCGTGTTTGCCGGAGGCCTTCTTTGGTTTTGTTTTAAGAGTGCCGAGTTTCGTCGCTCCAAGCTCGATGTCGCGGCCGGGCTTGTCATCGGCACATTGGTGCCCGTCGCCTGGTTTATCACCGGCGCTTTAGGCCGCGACGACTTCGAGCCTGTTCCCCTTTCCTCGCTCACCTTCGTCGCACCCGTGGGTGAAAGCCTTCAATACCTGATGACCTTCACTGGTTCGACGATCAATTTCGGCATTGCCGTGGTCGGCGGCGTGATTGCGGGCTCTTTCATCATGGCCAAGGCGTCTGGCCAGTTCCGCGTCGAGTCGTTCACCGATGCAACCGACATGGTCCGCCACATGGCCGGCGGCGGGATAATGGGCATCGGTGGGGTGATGGCCTTGGGATGCACCATCGGGCAAGGGATCACCGGTATGTCGACCCTAGCGCTGGGTTCCTTGATTGCCCTGGTTTCCATCATCGCCGGCGGTGTCGTCGGAATGAAGTACCTGGAAGAGGGGAGCTTCACTGGCGTCTTGAGCGCCATGTTTTCCCGCAGCGGCTGACGGGCGCATAAAATGCCCCGGGCGGGGCCGTTCGTAAATTCCCCGTTGCTGGGCCCTCACCAAATTTTGACCTTTTTGCCTTCGGCGCGCAACTTATCCCCCCGCGCCTGCAGCCAGCGCTGGAAGTTAGGCTCGCTCTCATAGCCTTTCTCTTTGACGTAGACGAAAGAGTTGTGGAAGTGAAAGGGCTTCCAATACCCCAGTAGCCGCCAGACCTCGACATCGTGGCCTGGTTTCTTGTTGCCCGCTTCGATTGCCGGTGGAAAGAACTGCAACGTTGGTGTGAATTGAACTCGGTACTTGCGGGCCAGTTTCTTCTCCGTGGTGGGTTTACCGTCCACGTCGGTGACCTCGCGAGAGCCCCAAAGATCGAGCTGGATGACATGGAAGTTGGCTTTGATGTAGTCGACTACCTTTGGAATGCGCAGGTTGACCTGGTGCGTCTCCCGGCAATAAGGGCAACCCCGCTGTTCCCAGAATAGGACGAGCTGTTTCCCTTTCGCGGCCGCTTCTGCGATGTCCTCGCGGAGATCGAGAAACGTCTCCAGGAACCACGGTTGATGATAGAGACCATCCTCTCTGGGCTCGATCTCGGGCAACAACTTTTCACCCGCTCGGGCCGCACCTGCGGCCACGGTCAACCCGAATAGGGCAATGACTACGCCGATCCAAAATCTGCTATTCATGGTCCGCTACCGATATCCAGCTGGTTGGATATGGCGTATATAATATAGCATATAATTGAAATGTCGGCCAATTGGCTGCCGGAGCATCATTTCCTGGGCGATTACAGCGCCGCCGCGCCGGTATTCTAATAATCAATGTTGATAATTTATAATAATGTAATATGATAACGCGCAACTAATAACAAACCTTCCGGATATCAGGGAAATTATGGCATTGACCGCGAATTTTAAACTTATCGCCTCACCCCCGGATTTTTGGGGACATGTGACCGATTGGAGTTCGCCCAGCTAGCAAAAGGAGGCAGCTTTGGGAGTCAAAACTTTAGCCGTTTTTGCCGCGGGACTTGCGTTAAGCGTGGCGATCAGCGCCAACGCCATTGCCGCGGAAAAAATGATGATGAAGTACATGGTGATAGACGGGGCGATTGCCAAGTCTTTGACGGGCAAGTCCGGCGACCCGGCCAAAGGGCGCAAGGTCGCGATCAACCGTAAGCAAGGTAATTGCCTGGCCTGCCACGTGATGCCGATTCCGGAACAACCGTTTCATGGCAACGCCGGCCCCGATCTCAACGGCGTCGCCAGCCGCCTCACGGAAGGCGAAATAAGGCTCAGGATCGTCAATCCCAAGGTCGTCAACCCGGATACTTTCATGCCGGCATTTTATCGCAAGGATGGATTGCACCGGGTGATGAAGAAATTCCAGGGCAAAACCATACTCTCGGCCAAACAGGTCGAGGATTTGGTCGCCTATACGATGACGCTTAAATAAGGATTAGCCGCCGGGCGGATTGGGTGGCTTTTCCCATTTGTAGTTAAACGGAAGAGAACAAGCCAAGGAGACATTGATGGCTGATAAAATTGAAACCCAAAAATACCCGCGGCGCGATTTTCTGTCGATGGCAGGTAAGGGCGCAATCGTCGTTGCCGGTGTCGGCATCCTGCCGGGTGCCGCTAATGCCGACACGGCCGCGGTGGCAAAAGCCATAAAAAAACTGATCGGCGACAAGAAGACAAAGGTCGGCCGTATAAATTTGGAACTGCCGCAGATCGCGGAAAACGGCAATACGGTTCCTATGGGCTTTGAAGTTGAAAGCCCGATGACCGACAGCGACTACGTTAAGGCCGTCCACATCTTTGCCGAAAAAAACCCAGCGCCCAACGTCGCCACCTTCCGGTTCACACCCAGCAACGGTAAGGCCAAGGTTTCGACGCGGATGCGTTTGATGAAGAGCCAGAATGTGGTTGCCGTCGCGGAAATGAGCGAAGGTTCGGTTTATATGGTCAAGACCCCGGTCAAGGTCACCATCGGCGGCTGCGGCGGCTGACGGCGAAAATAGGGAGAATTAGGTATGGCAAAAGCCAGAGCAAAGGTGCCCAAGTCCGTCAAGAAGGGCGAGGTGTTCCAGGTCAAGACGCTGGTGTCCCACAAGATGGAAACCGGCCTGCGCAAGAACAAGAAAACCGGGAAAAAGATTCCTCGAAAGATCATAAACAAGTTCTCATGCGCCTATGGCGGCAAGGAGGTGTTCACCAGTGACTGGCATCCGGCGATTTCGGCCAACCCGTATCTGGCCTTTTTCGTCAAGGCGTCAACAAGCGGGCCGATGACCTTCAAATGGACCGATGACGACGGCAAGACCACGGAAAAAACCGTCAACATCAAGGTCACGTGATAACAAAGGGACAACATGAAAAAATCCATTCAGGGAATAGGGATCTTGGCCGCTCTGGCGGTAGCCTTTTCGGCGTTCGCCGGCACCGCCTTCGCCGGAGAGAATAAATTCGGCAAATACCAAGTCGGAGAAATACGCACCGGCTATACCTACTCTACGCCGGAAACGCGGGCGATTCAGGACGACGATTTTGAGAACCCGGCGTTCCTGTGGGTCGATGAGGGCGAGGCTCTTTGGAACAAAAAGGAAGGCAAGGCGGGCAAGTCCTGCGCGTCGTGCCATGACGACGCGTCTGCCTCGATGCGTGGCGTCGGCGCCCGTTATCCCGTCTATAGCAAAAAACTCGGAAAGATGCAGAACCTGGAGCAACGTATCAACCAGGAACGGACGGAAAAAATGCAGGCGAAGCCCTTTAAAAATGAATCCAAGCAGCTTCTGGGGTTGACAATGTACGTCCGCAACCAGTCCAAGGACATGCCGATGAATGTCAGTATCGACGGGCCGGTCATTCCCTTCTTCGAAAAGGGCAAGAAGTTCTACTTCCAGCGCCGCGGCCAATTGGACATGGCTTGCGCCAACTGCCACGTCGATCATCCGGGCGACATGGTCCGCGCCAACCTGTTAAGCCAGGGGCAGAGCAACGGCTTTCCTACCTACCGCTTGAAGTGGCAGAAACCGGGGTCGTTGCACCGGCGCTTCCGTGGCTGCAACAAACAGGTGCGCGCGAAGCCTTACAGCTATGGTTCCGAAGAATACGTCAATCTCGAACTGTATCTCGCCTGGCGGGGTCGCTCGCTCCCGGTGGAAACCCCGGCCGTCCGTATGTAGGGAACATTTGCGGTGAAGACGCCCGCCGTACGTAATTAAAGCGAGACACGCTTTAAACGATAAGGGGAGTGCAGGTGTCTGCATTCCCCTTTTTCCTTATGAAGGGGTCAAATAGGTGCTGGACCGTCGTCAGTTTCTCCAAGTCGCAGCCACGGCGGCCATGATGGCCGGCTCAATCGGGTTGCGTACCCGGGCGCTCGCACGCCAAACGATCGACCAACAGGACCTTCTTGCCTTCGAGCCGGTGGGCCAGGTGACGCTGCTCAATTTCGTCGACTGTCACGCGCAGTTGGTGCCGCTTTATTTCCGCGAGCCCTCTTTCAACCTAGGCATTGGAAATGTCCATGGCCTGCCGCCCCATATCACCGGCAAAGAAATGATGACCAAATTCGGTCTCAAAGCATCGTCTCCCGAAGCCTACGCCTTCACCAGTGCTGATTTTGTCAATTTGGCCCGGACTTATGGGCGCGTCGGCGGCCTCGACCGCATGGCGACATTGGTCAAGGCCATCCGTGCCGAGCGCCCATCGAACACGCTGCTTCTGGACGGCGGGGATACCTGGCAGGGATCGTACACCTCGTTGATGAGCCGCGGCGAAGACATGGTCGATGTCATGAACGCGCTCGGCGTCGAGGCTATGACGGCACACTGGGAATTCACCTACGGAACCGAACGGGTGGAGGAATTGAAGGATCGGATCAATTTTCCATTCCTGGCCGGCAACGTCGTCGATACGGAGTGGGAGGAAGAAGTCTTCGAATCCACCGCCACCTTTGAGCGTGGCGGCGTTAAGATCGCGGTGATCGGCCAAGCTTTCCCCTATACGCCGGTGGCCAACCCGCGATACCTGATTCCCAAATGGTCTTTCGGCATCCGTGAAAAACTGGTGCGCGAAAAGGTAACCAAAGCGCGGGCTGGCGGTGCGGAGCTGGTGGTTTTTCTTAGCCACAACGGCTTCGACGTTGACCGCAAGCTGGCGTCCAGGGTCGACGGCATCAATGTGATCCTGACCGGGCACACCCACGACGCGATACCCGAGGTGGTCAAGGTGAACGATACCCTGCTTGTGGCCGCCGGGTCCCACGGAAAGTTCCTGGCGCGGCTGGACCTGGACGTAAAAGGTGGTCGCGTCAATGATTACCGGTTCAAGCTGATCCCGATCTTTTCCGAAGTCATCAAACCGGATCCGGAAATGGCGGCCCTGATCGGGAAAATCCGGGCGCCCCATGAAGCGGCGATCAAGACAGTTCTCGGTCGGACCAACAGCCTGCTTTACCGGCGCGGCAACTTCAACGGCACCTTCGATGATTTGATCTGTTCCGCGCTTCTCGAGGAACGGGACGCCGAAATTGCGCTGTCCCCCGGGTTCCGCTGGGGCGGCAGCCTGATTCCCGGCCAGGAGATCACCCTCGAAGACGTCTTCAATCAGACGGCGATCACGTACCCGAAGGCCTACCGGTCGGAAATGACCGGCAAGTTCATCAAGGAAATCCTGGAGGACGTGGCCGACAACCTGTTCAACCCGGATCCCTATTTGCAACAGGGCGGCGACATGGTGCGGGTCGGCGGCATGTCTTACGGTATCGACATCAAAAATCCCATCGGCCAGCGGATTTCGGATATGAGGCTACTGAAGACTGGAAAACCCATCGATCCCGACAAGTCCTACGTGGTATCCGGCTGGGCATCGGTCAATGAAGCGACCCAAGGGCCGCCGGTCTATGATCTTGTCAGCCGCTATATCGAGAGGAAGAAAGTGATTGATATTCCTAAAAACCAAAACATCCGCATCACTGGCGCTTGATCCATCCAGGAATAAAGAAGGCGGTAAATGGGAGCTTCCGAAATTACATACGCAGGCGCTTTGGTGGCAGGGATTCTAAGTTTCCTGACGCCCTGCGTGTTGCCACTGGTGCCGCCTTATCTTTGTTTCATTGGCGGCGTGACCCTGGACCAGATATCCGAGGACGAAGCCTCCGACCCGGCAGTCATGCGCCGGGTGCTGTCCTCGGCGCTAGTGTTCATGCTCGGGTTTTCGACGGTTTTCATCGCCTTAGGCGCGACGGCATCGACCCTCGGCCAGTTTGTCGGCGATTACATGAAGGTTTTGTCCATGATCGCCGGCTCCGTCATCATTGTGCTCGGGCTGCATTTCATCGGCCTCTTCCACATCCCGCTTTTGTACCGCGAGGCCCGCTTTCACGCCGAAAAGCAGCCGGCCGGGCTGATCGGCCCCTATGTTATCGGCCTTGCCTTTGCCTTCGGCTGGACGCCCTGCGTAGGACCGGTGCTGGCGGCCCTGCTCATGGTTGCCGGCAGCGAAGCCACCGTTACTTATGGGGCCAGCCTGCTGGCGGTTTATTCGGCCGGGCTCGGTATCCCCTTCCTGATCGCCGCCGCGGCCATGAAACCGTTCTTGGCCTTCATGGGCCAGTTCCGGCGTCACTTGAAGGCCGTGGAGCGGGTCATCGGCGGCTTGCTGGTAATCACCGGCCTGTTATTCATGACCGGCTCCATGAACGACATCGCCTTTTGGATACTGGAGGCATTTCCCGCCCTTGGCCGTGTTGGTTAGATCCCTCAACCGAACTTTAGAAAAAGCAGGTCGTCGGACGAGTGCAGTTCGCGCAGGATGTTAATCAGGTTGAGCTGACTCTTCTCCTTGATCGCTACCCACACGCGGCTCACAGAATAGAGATGCCGATCCATCAGCCGCTTGAATTCCTCGTCGTCGCGGATGGCGGGAGGCGCGTTGGCACGCGTCTTATCGGACCAGTGGATGGTCACTGCAAGCGCTTGGCGCAGCCGATCGAGCTCTTCCACAGATGAAAAGTCGGGTGGCTCGTGGCGGTACTGGTAGAGCGTCGCGAAGGCGACATTGGTGGCATCCACGGTGTCGGAATACGACGTCACCCCGTTCCGCTTTCTGAGCGCCGCGAGGATTTTTCGGGCCGCCTTGGCGTCGCCCTGGATAGCAATCTCGAGCCCGGCGTCGATCCGTTCCATGACCTCGATCAGCGCTTTCTCCCATACGGGATCGGTGGAATAGACGTCCGGAGGAGCTACGCTGAGGCGGTCGATGACGGCGTTCCATCGGCGGGCTATCTGTTCGAGCTCGAACGACGCCACTATGGCATTGCCGGTTCTGAGATAGAACATGGCCGCCCGGTAATGGCGGTAGGCGAGGGCGGACGCGTCGTGGAAGTCGTGGACGCCGGCGCCCAGGGCGAAGCCTCCGGCGGTGCTAAAGATAATTAGCGCGGTAAGGGCAAGACGAAGCTGACGCATGTATACCTAAACGATTCTAAATATATTATAAATACAATTTTAGAATGTGTTATTGTTGGTCATGACGGTTCCAGGACAGCGCAAGAACCCGAACCCCAGGGTCACGAGACGATGCTTCAATCACTTTGCCCTCGGCGGCACCGCCGCCCTGGTGGTGGGGACAGTAGGCGCACGCGCCCTGGCTAAGCCGAAGCGCTACGAGCCCATCCTCAAGGGCGACGGCCACTACACCCAACCCTGGTTTGTGGACAGCTTTTTCGAACTCAAGGACGACCTCGACGCGGCTCGGAAAAAAGGCAAGCGGTTCGCCGTCATCTGGGAACGGGTGGGCTGCCCCTATTGCCGCGAGATGCACTTCGTCAACTTCGTCATCCCTGAGATCAGCGACTACATCAAAGCCAACTTCGACGTCGTGCAGCTGGATATCAAGGGCGCGCGCGAGGTGACGGACTTCGACGGCAAGGTGATGCCGGAGAAGAAACTGGCCAAGCTTTACGGTGTCCACTACACGCCAACCATACAGTTTTTTGCCGAGACCGCAGACGGCTTTGACGGCGGCGCCGGTCGTAAGCATTTCGAGGTCGCCCGTATTCCCGGCTACCTGAAGCCGTTCCATTTTCTGGCCATGTTCCAGTACGTGCGTGAAAAAGCCTACGAAACGACGGACTATCGATCCTACCTACAGGCCAAGTTCAACGCTCAAATCAAGGCCGGAAAGGAAGTTCCGTCTTGGTGATCCTGTAACCGCGGCCTGGCGACGATGCCATAATTTCCACAGGCGACCAGGGAAGATTTACACCACTTCGAACTTATCCGTCCTATCGGCGGTCGCCATTGTGCCGTCCTTATCCTCGGCGCAAAAGAGTTCATAGAGGAGGCCGACCATCCGTTCCGCTTCGTTGCTTGCGAGGCTGTAAAAAATATGCTTGGCACTCCGGCGGGTCGACACCAAATTGTCGGCCCTGAGCCTTGCTAACTGTTGCGAGAGGGTCGGCTGACGGATTCCTAAAACCTCCTCTAATTCGCCTACGTTCTTCTCACCCTCGGCAAGAGTGCAGAGGATGATCAACCGATTATCGTTAGCGAGAGACTTCAGGAATTGGCACGCTCGCTTTACGTTTTTGAACCCGTCATCTAACGGCACTGCCTTCATTTGCAATCTCCTTTGGACGGCATCGTCTGCCGTCGCGATCCTAGAACTCAAAATTGGCTTCAGTCCATCTTATATTTTTATAATATCAAGTAACAGAATATGATTGTATTTACAACGCATTAACGTATCTAAATTAAGTAACCCCGACGGTTCAAATATCACCCTTGTCACCAAAACAGCCGATTCCTTAGAATTCCAGCTTGTCCGTGATAGCCTCGATGCCTGCGCGAGCGCAGGCGTCATCCTGATCCCCGCCGGGCGCGCCGGAAACGCCGATGCCGGCGACGATCGATCCGGCGGCTTCCACCGGCACACCGCCGCCCACCATGAGGGCATTGGAGACAAAGCGAATGCCGGACGGCTCCTTTCCTGCTAGCGTCAGTTCCGCAAGCGACAACGTATCGGTGCGAAAGCTGATTGCCGTCCACGCCTTGCGGCGTGCCGTCTCCGGCGTATGGGGGCCAGCGAAGCGGTCCCGCAGAACTACCTGAACGGTGCCGAAACGGTCCACGACCGTGATGGCGACCTGATAACCGCGCTTGCGGCAGTCGGCGAGCGATGCCTGCGCCAGCTCCATGGCCGTCTCCAACGTCAGGATCTTGAAAGAGACCAAAGATTTCTCTTCGGCACTGACGGGGAGCGATACCCCAACCCAAACGATCAAGGCGGAAAACAAGAGTCTCAACATAGTGAGTTCTCCTTCGAAGGATTTGACCCCTCGTACGCTAGACGGCCTCCCAATGCGCAGCGGGCGGTATCGGTTTCAAGCATCTCAATCAGTATCCCCAACAGGCTCCAGAAATTAGCCTCTCCTGGATAACCGCGGATCCGCCCGATCTCGAGGTCGTTCTCCATCAAGATAAAGGTAGGAGTATAAATAACTGGCCTGATGTTCCAGAGGTCGTCGGCGTGTGGGTCGTGGATACTAATCCGACGCAGCGGGGCCACCCGGGCTTCGTCTGTTTTTTGATAGACAATCCCCACCTCGTCTTCCCAAATTTCACACCACTCGCACACGGGCGAATCGAACATAACGAGTTCGGCCGCGTTCAGGGAGCCCGGCAGGGAGATGACGACAACCAGCAAAAAAAATATACGTCGCATTTTTAGTCGATCTCCAACATTCGTAACAGGCAGGAACCTTTTATGCCTCGTGGTTTGCCACGTGCAAATCAAACCTACCGTCGGTTGCTGGCAAATCATAATTTATCACAATCGAATATGTTTGTCTTCAGTGGAATGCGTTAAAAGAGAGCGTGCAGGTGGGATTCCAAACGACCACCCGGATGCTTTTCCCCACGTTCGATACTACGCCCGGTTACCCGAACATTTTCCGGGTGATACCCTCATACCAGCGATCGGCGGCCTTTGCCGTAGCAGCGCGAACGCCGTCGTCCTCTCCAGGTTCACTGGCGAAGCCCTCCACACCGATGATCAGTCGGTCGGTCGCCCGGTATTGTCCGCCGACGACCAAGCCATTTCTTTCTCGAATCAGGAAATAACAGGCGTTAATCAGACCCACGCCGTTTCCGTGAAGAACCACCTTTACGCCAAGATTCTCCGCGCCGATCGCATTAAACTGGAGACCTGACGCGGCGACGCCACGCCTAGCCTCAGCTTTTCTCGACCACGAAACGAAACACCCCCGCCTCTTCTCCCGATTCTAGGATCAGATTTCCTGTCGCCCTGCAGAAGGCCTCGAAATCCCGAACAGAACCAGGATCCGTTGACAGCACTTCAAGTGTGTCACCCGCTTGAAGATCCTTAATACGCTTTTTCGTCTTCAAGACGGGTAACGGGCAGTTTAACCCTTTGGTATCAAGTGTCACGGTCACCATCTTAATCCTGTTCGCCTCCAAATTTTTTACCCGGCTAATAACGCGGAAATCCTATCAGTAAAATACAATATATTAGTGGAATATAATATATAAAAATGAAAATTATCAAAAGGCAGTTCCACTACCACAAAAACGGCCTCCTTTTAGACATGGAGGCAGACCAATTCCTTTTGGAAAATCCATTTGATATTGGGGCTTTCATAGATTATTGACCTTATCTAGGACAGCCCCAATATCAAAGCTCCGGGTCGTCACTTACCAACCTTCGGCTAAAGCCAAAACCCCCCTTAGACTCCCGATAAATTACCTGACCCGGCCCATCCGGGCCGTACAGGTTTTCGTGGACTGGCGGGGATCGCGGTTCCCAAGAGCTTGGCAGCCGCCGGTGATCCGGGTTATTTGGCCGGCTTTTCCTGCAGCTTAGCGGCGGCCTTGGCCTGGCTTTTCTCGAGCGTACCAGCGAACAGCGTCAGCAACGGCGGCACGATCGCCAGGGTCAGAATCGCCGACAAGGATAGCCCACCCAATACCACCGAGCCGAGCCCCCGGTAAAGTTCCGATCCGGCCCCTGGGAACACAACCAGGGGCATCATCCCGAAGACACTGGTCAGCGTCGACATGAAGATCGGGCGGATGCGGTTCCGGGTCGCCTCCAAGATGGAATCGCCGACCGCCATCCCTTCCTGGTGGATGTGCAACAGGGTCTGATGGACCAGAAGGATGGCGCTGTTGACGACGATGCCGATGAGGATGACGAAGCCCAGAAGCGTCAGCATGTCCAGGGGCTGGAAGGTGAAGAGATTCACAATCGCCAGGCCGATCACCCCGCCGGCCGTCGCCAGTGGCACCGACAGCACGATGATCAGGGGATAGATGAAGCTCTCGAACAATACCGCCATCACCAGGTAAACGATGATGATGGCGACAACCAGATTGACCACCATGGCGTCCCATGTCTGGCTCAGCTTATCTGCAGTACCGGAGATGCCAAGGCGCACGCCCTTGGGCAATCCTTCTTCCCTGAGCACGTCGATGACTTCGGAACCAAGCTTATCAAGGGCCGTTTCCAACGCCATCTCTTGGGGCGGGTGTATGGCCAGCGTTACCGTCCGCTGGCGTTCCAGATGGCGGATTTGAACCGGCCCCGCTGTCACTTCCAAATCGGCCAGCGAACCCACCGGCACGATGGTGCCGGACGACGTTACCACCGGCAATTGGTTGATCCCCTGGGTTTCCTTGATGTTTCGATGAATACCCCGGAGCATCAGGTCCATGCGCTTCGAGCCGACGGTTATTTTAGCGACGCGCAGGCCATCGTTAAAGACGTCCAAGGTATCGCCCAGTTCCCGGGCCGTGACGTCGCTGTCGGCCAGCTTGATCCGGTTGGGGGTCACCCGGATCTCGGGCGCGCCAAGTTCCAGTCCCGGTTTGGGGCGTATTTGGGTGCCTTCGCTGCGGGGCAGGGCCTTGTCGATCAGTCTGACGGCCTTCACCGCCACGTCCAGGACTTCTTCAAGCTCCGGCCCCGAAACATCCAGTTCGATGGACCTGGAACCGCCGAGGCCGCGCCCAAAAAGCGATCTTTGCGTGATCGCCCCGAAGGTTCCCGGCTCGCTGTAGACAGAGCGCTTCAGGACCGAGATCAGTTCCCTGATTCGGGTTGGGTCCTGGGCGGAGGCGCCAATGAAGGTGCGGCCACGCGATGCAACAAAGAAGAAACGCTTTAACTTCGGCGGTCCGCCCGGCTCGGACCCCGGGCCTGAGTTTTCCGCCAAGAGCGGCAGGGTTTTCGCTTCGAATTCGCTGGCGATTTTGGCCGTGGTTTCAAGATTGTAGCCCGGCGGCGGCAGGATATGCCCGAGGATAAGATTGCGATTACCGCTCGGGAGGTAATCCAGCTTCGGCAACAGCGTCATGGTCACAAGGACGCCGGCGCTGCACAGCCCGCCGACAACGCCGATAGCGAGAGGGCGGCTTTTGGTCACCCGGCGGGTGAAAGCCAATGTCTTTTCAAAAAACAGCTTGGCCAGGCCGTCGAGGATGGGAATCTTAAATCGTTTTCCGGATTTTCCCTTGGGGCCGACGGATGGCGGGTCGCCCAGCAGCCGGTTCGACAGGGCCGGGATAACCGTTATCGCCACGATCAGCGACAACATTACGGCGACTGACAAGGCGACCGCGATATCGCGGAACAATTGCCCCGCTTCGAGCTCCATGACTAGGATCGGGATGAACACCATGACCGTGGTTAGCGCCGAGACGAAAACCGCCGGCCACACCTCGCGCGTGCCTTTATACGCCGCTTCGGCGCGGCTGGCGCCCTTTTCCCGGTGACGATAGATGGTTTCCAGCACCACGATGGCGGCATCGACGACCATGCCGACGGCGAAGGCAATGCCAGCCAGCGAGATAACGTTCAAGGACCGCCCCAGAGCCGCCATGGCGACGAAGGAACCGATGATAGACACCGGAATTGCCAGCGACACCACCAAAGTGGCGCCGCCCGAGCGCAGGAACAAAAGCAACATCAGCGCGGCCAGCGAACCACCGACGAAAATGTTCTGCTGCACAAGGTCGATGGACGAATTGATATAGGTGGTTTCATCGTAGACTTGGCGCAATTGGAGCCGTTCGGCGGGCAGGACGTTCTTGTTCAGGCTCTCCAAGGTGGCGCGGACGCCTTGCATCACTTCGATGACATTGGCGCCGGTTTCGCGGATGGCGTTGATAGCGATGGCCGGCTGGCCGTTGAAGCGGATGGATGCCGTCGACTCCTTGCTGACGAAGTTGACTTTGGCGATGTCGCCGACGGTCACCCTGGCGATGCTTCCCGTCTCCGGGTCTTTTTTCGAACGCAGCACCACCCGGCGCACATCCTTCAGGCGGGAAAATTCGCCTACCGTCCGCACCACGTAGCGGCGCTTGCCTTCGTCAACGTCACCGGCAGACAAAGACACATTGGCGGCTCTAAGAACTCTCACCACCTCGGTCACGGTCAGGCCATACCGCGCCATCTGATCGGGATCGATGACGACTTCCATTTCCGTCAGCGCGCTGCCGTAGACATTGACCCGGGCGACGCCGTTGACCCTTTCAAGGCGGTCCTGGATGACGTCTTCGGCCAAGTCGCCGTAAGTATGGATGGGGCGTTCGTTACCGGGGGTCCGGATCAGCACGATCCAGGTAATCGGATTATCGTCGGAACTGGCGGTGCGGATGGACGGCTCGTTCGCTTCGCTGGGATAGCCGTTGACCCGGTCGAGCCGGTTGGAAACCAGGAGAAGGGCTTCCGACATATTGGTGCCAACGGCGAATTCCAGCGTGATCCGGGAACGTCCGTCCTGGGATTGGCTGACGATTTGTTCCAAACCCTTGAGGCCTTTCAGGACCTCTTCCTGGCGGTTAGTGATCTCGCGCTCGATCTCCGCCGGCGCCGCCCCGGGCCAGATGGTATTGAGGCTGATCACCGGCTTGCGCACGTCGGGGGTCAGCTGGATGGGAATTTGGGAAAGCGCCAGCACGCCAAACATCACCACCATCAACACCGCGGCGATGACCGCGACAGGACGGTCGATGGAAATGCGTATCAGGTTCATGGCAGGTTAGCCTTTGACCTTGTCCGGATCGGTGTAGCGAATCGCCTGTCCCGGCTGCAGACGTTCGTTGCCGCGCACCACCACCAAGTCGCCGGGAAGCAGTCCGCCCAAGACAATGAAGCGGGTGCCGATGGCTTCGCCCAGGCGCACCGAGCGGGGGGCCGCCTTAGCGTCCTCGGCCAGATAGACCAAGTTTTTCCCCTTGCGCGAGAGGACGGCGTCCTTGTGGACAGTGACAACGATTCCGTCGTTTCCGGCGGGAAGATGAAGGGTGACGCTTTGATTGCCGGCCAAGCCCTTCAGGCCCACCGGCAGTTCGGGAACAAAACGGACCGTGCGGGTCCGGGTCTGGGGGTTTTCGTTCGGCACCACGGCGCGGACGTGGGCGGTGATCCTAGTGGTCCCGTTAATGAAGGCGTCAACCTGGGTGGACGGCGTCAGCTCGGCGGTGCGGATGGCAGGAACCTCGGCTTCGATCTCAAGACGGGTGTCGTTGACCAGGGTGACCAACGGCTCGCCGATTTTGACATAGGCGCCGGCTTCAATGTGACGCTTGGTTACGACGCCCGGATAGGGCGCCAGGACGACCGCATAGGACAAATTAGTTTCCGTAATTTTCATGTTGGCGCGGGCGCTGCCTAATTTGGCTTTGGCCTCGGCAGCCTGACTTTCGGCCACTGCCACCTCCTGGCGCTTGTCGTCGAGCCGTGCCTGGGAGAAAGCGGCGGATTTCTCCAGCCTCTCGATCCGCGTTAATTCCTGGCGCCTAAGCTTGGTCGTCGCCTTGCGGGTCTTGACCGCGGCCGCATATTGCGCGACCTCGGCCTTTTGAAGCGCGTGGCGCCATTTCAACAGGTCCTTGACCAGAACCGCGATGACGTCGCCGGCCTTGACCCTGTCGCCTACCTCGACCCGGACCTCGCCGACGGGACCGCTGGTGCGGGCGGCGACAATACCGGTCTGGCGGGCAACGAAGCGGCCGATGACGGGGACCGTTTGTTTGAAGGGCTGGTGAATGACGGCGTCGACGCCGACCTGCATTGGTGGACGGGCGGATTTCTCCTTCTCCGCCGCCGGCAACGGGGTGGCGACCACAACGGCAACCACCAACGCAACGCCCCAGGCAACTCCCAAGGCCGGCCAACGCGAAACCGGGAAGTCCCTTTGGGTCGGGGACCGGTTGGGGTTTCCGGAAGGCCGGGCGCTTCCATCCGGTAGAATCGGGCGGGATGGCGTTGAAGGCAGTTGCCGCATTTTTTTTAATGGTCTCCGTTCCCGTGGTCCCGCCATTCCCAACGTGTTAGGGGGGGTACAAGTCAAAAATTAGACTAGACCGTCTAGTCCAATTTATAGTAGTATCTGCATAAGTGCAACAAATTTGATCGTTATTTTAAGTCTCTTTTATGCCCGGCGGGCCCGGGCGGTAAGGTGACGGATATGTCGAAGACGGCAATCACCCATAAAACCAGGAAAGAGAAAATCCCCTCCGGCAAGAGCCTGGCTATCGTCGAGGCAGCGGCCCGTGTGTTTTTGGAAATGGGCTACGGCGCCGCTTCCATGGATGCCATAGCCGCCGAGGCCGGTGTATCCAAACAAACCGTCTACAGCCATTTCGGGGCCAAGGATGCGCTGTTCGAAGCCATTATCGAGGTCAAATGCGACGAGCTGATGGCGCCGGGTTCGCTGAAGCTGGTCCCAGGACAGGACCACGCGGAAGCCCTCGCCGCCTTCGCCCGGCAATTTCTCACCACGGTTCTGGCGGACCCCAACTCGGCCCTTTTCCGTGTCGTAATCGGGGAGAGCGTTCGTTTTCCGGAACTGGCTGAGGCTTTTTACCGGACCGGCCCGACGACCGTCACCGAAACCCTTGCCAGCTATCTGGCCAAACTTGGCGACCAAGGGGTGCTTGCGATATCGAATGAGACGGCTTCGGCTAAGCTCTTTTTCGCCATGCTGCGGGGCGATCTCTACATGCGCCGGCTGCTCGGCCTGACGCCCGAGCCCCCGGCCGCCGACATCGAGGTCGTGGTAGACGAGGCGGTGACCGCCTTCCTGGCCGCTCACGCGCCGGCCTAGAACAGATCGGGATTGATCGGAATCGCTTACGCGATCCTTTCAATCACGTGAATCCGCTCTAAGTCTTTTCTAGCCCAAAACAGCATTGGCAACTGCCGCCACTTTCCCTCAAAATGGGCGCCTTTTAAAAAATGCCCTTGCCGAGAGGTGTCGTGAAAATTCAAGGCCTAAGCCCAAAAGCTCTAATCGTTCTTATTTTTGTGGTGTTGCCATCGGTGGTGACGCCAGGCGCTGCGGACCTCTTCGGCCACGGCGGCATGGTGCGGGCGGTGGATATTTCACCGGACGGCAGCCGGGTGCTGACCGGCAGCTTCGATTTCACTGCGCGGCTTTGGAATTTCGGCGATCAGACAGAAATCGGTATTCTCGATGCCCACCTCGGCCCGATCACCAACGTCGCCTTCGTCGGCGATGGCCGCCGGGCGCTGACCGCCAGCGACGACCATGCAGTAATCCTGTGGGACCTGGAGACGCTGAAGCCTCTGCGCAAGCTTGAAGGTCACGGCCACAAGATCATGGGGTTGGCGGTTTCCGCCGACGGCCGTAGCGCCGCCACTGGAAGCTGGGACAAGACGGTGCGGTACTGGGACCTGGACCAAGACAAGGAGACCCTGGTCATCCGTCACAATTCGCCCGTCAATGCGGTGGTCTTTACCCATGGTGGGAAAAACGTCGCCGCCGGCGACCACGCTGGCAAGATCCGCTTCTGGGACGCCAAAAGCGGACGCCTTCGGGGCACATTGGAAGGCCATAAAATGGGCATCACCCAGCTCAGCGTGTCGGCGGACGGGCGGCGGCTTCTGTCGGCAGGTATCGACAAGACGCTGAGGCTCTGGGACCTGGAAAAGATGGCCGAAGTCGGCTCTTTCGAGGACGATGACGGACAGATATACGCCGCCGCCTTTTCCCCTGACGGTAAGACGGCGCTGTCAGCGGGCCGTTACGGATACCTGACTCACAGGAACTTGGTCGACGGCAAAACCATCCGCACCATCCGCGCCCACGAGGCCATCATCTGGGCGGTCGCGTTCTCGCCCGACGGCCGGTTTGCGCTAACCGCCGGTTCCGACGATTTGGTACGCGTCTGGCACCTTGAAAGCGGTGACCGCATCGGCCTCGCCGATGAGGGCATGGACGAGCCGAAGCCGTGGCTCAAGAGCGACCACCCCGGCGCCTCGCTGTTCAAGAAATGCGCCCGCTGCCATTCACTTGGCGCCGACGGTAAAAAGCGTTCCGGGCCCCACTTCGCGGGGTTGTTCGGGCGCCCCGCCGGCTCCGTGAAAGGCTACAACTATACTCAAGCCCTAACCGGGGTCGATTTCCGGTGGAACGAAAAAACCCTCTATCAGCTTTTCGACCTGGGCCCTGACAAGTACCTGCCCGGAACCAAGATGCCGTTGCAAAAGGTGCCCAACGCCGAGAAGCTCACCCAGCTCATCGATTACCTGAAGGAGCTGACCTCGGCCCCAGCCCCATAGGCTGAATAACACTAATCCCCCCCCGGCAGGAAATCCGACCATGACCACGCTGCTTTATTCCCACCCGATCTGCATCAAACACGATCCGGGCCGCGGCCATCCCGAATGCCCGGACCGGCTGCGCGCCGTGATGGCGGGTTTCGAGAACGAGGATTTCGCCGGCCTGGAACGCCACGAGGCGCCGGTGATCGACCTCAAGGAAATCGAGCAGGTGCACGAGCCCTATTATATGGACGAGATATTCAACAACATGCCGACCGAGGGCCGGGTCAACCTGGACCCCGACACTGGCATGTCGCCGGCCTCGGGCGAAGCGTCTCGCCGTGCCGCCGGTGCCGTCTGCGACGCCATTGATAAAGTCATGAAAGGCGACGGAAAAAACGCCTTTTGCGCCGTGCGTCCGCCGGGACACCATGCCGAATCGACCAAGGCAATGGGCTTTTGCCTGTTCAATTCCATCGCCATAGGGGCCATGCACGGGCGCACCATTCATGGTTTGGAGCGCGTCGCCACGGTCGATTTCGACGTCCATCACGGTAACGGCACCCAACATACCTTCGAGCACGATCCAGGGCTTTTCTATGCCTCCAGCCACCAATGGCCCGCCTATCCGGGGACCGGCCTGGAGAGCGAAACCGGCGAGTTCGACAACATCTGCAATTGGCAATTATCGCCGGGGGAGGGATCGGACGCCTTTCGCAAGGGATACCATGACAAAATTCTGCCGGCGCTTAGAGCTTTTAACCCCGACTTGTTGCTGATTTCAGCCGGCTTCGACGCCCACGACCGCGATCCGCTGGCTCAGATAAGCCTTCAGACTGATGACTTCGCCTGGATTACTGGCGAATTACTGGCGGTGGCCGATGAATGCTGTGGCGGCAAGGTGGTGTCCTTGCTCGAGGGTGGCTACAATCTCGACGCGCTCCGCGAAAGCGTTCAGGCCCACGTCCGGGTGCTGATGGCGGATTGCGGTCGGCGGCCGCAGGATAAACGGCTGGCAAGATAGGACGAGGGGGAGATGGCAGATAAAATTCCCGCCGATATTCGCAAGCTTGGTTTTGAGGACGCCTTGGCCGAGATGGAAGATATCGTCCGCCGCCTTGAATCGGGGCAGGTCAAGTTGGAGGACGCCATAGACGCCTACGCCCGCGGCACGTACTTGAAAATTCATTGCGAAACTAAACTTAAGGAAGCCAAGGCCCGGATCGACAAAATCGTTCTCGCCCCGGATGGCGGCATAGGGACCGAGCCCGCGGATTTGGATTGAGTTGAGGTCTCATTGAGCGATCTCAAAAAAGTCCTCGCCGATAACGCCAAGGCGGTCAACGGCGTTCTCGATGACTTGTTGCCTCAAGGCGACGGGCCGGAAGTCCGCGTCACGGAGGCCATGCGGTATGCGACGCTCGGCGGCGGCAAACGCATTCGCCCGTTCATGGTTACCGCCAGCGCCGATCTCTTCAACGTCGACCGCTCATCGGCACTTAGGGTAGCGGCGGCGGTCGAGATGGTGCACTGTTATTCCCTGGTCCATGACGACCTGCCGGCCATGGACGACGACGATCAACGCCGCGGAAAGAAGGCGTGTCACATCAAATTCGACGATGCGACGGCAATCCTGGCCGGCGACGGACTCCTGACCAAGGCCTTCGAGGTGCTGGCCGACGACATGACCCACACCGACCCCAAGGTCCGGGCGGAATTAGTTTCGGCGTTGGCCAGGGCCGCTGGTAATGGCGGCATGGTCGGCGGCCAGATGTTCGATCTTTACGCCGAAACTCACAGCCTCGACATGCCCGAGATTACGCGCCTGCAACGAATGAAAACGGGAGCCCTGATCTCCGTTTCCTGCGAGGCGGGCGCTATCCTGGGTATGGCCTCCGAACAGGCCCGTCATTTGCTCCATGCCTATGCCTACGACGTCGGCCTGGCGTTTCAGATCACTGACGATCTCCTGGACGTCGAGGGCGACGAAGACGAGCTTGGAAAGAAGACCGGCAAGGACGCGGTTGCTGGAAAGGCCACTTTCGTGTCCCTTATGGGGGTGGAGAGGGCCCGGGAACAGGCCCAATTATTGGCCGATCAGGCGGTCCAACACCTTGAAATTTTCTTAGAAAAGGGAAAGCTGTTAAAAGAATTGGCGTATTTCGTCGTAAACAGGCGTGCCTGACGCCCAAATCCGTGGCAATTTGACCGTCCAATCGTGTGTCGAGGAGGCCCCTACGGGGCCTGGGGAGGGATAAGAATCGTGGCTCAAAAAAGTAAGACACCACTCCTTAACAAGATTCGGGATCCCTCGGATATCAGGGACTTTTAATTAAACAGCTAAAGCAGCTCTCGAAGGAACTCCGCGACGATACGCTGCGCTCGGTTTCCATAACCTGCGGTCACTTGGGCGCGTTGCCGGGCGTCCTCGAGTTGACGGTTGCCATCCACTACATTTAAACACGCTGGGGGACCGGTTGATCTGGGATGTTGCCCGTG
>CAZQZB010000002.1:102399-117444 GCA_964597695.1 uncultured Thalassospiraceae bacterium
CATCCACTACATTTAAACACGCTGGGGGACCGGTTGATCTGGGATGTTGCCCGTGTCCTGACCGCGCTGGGCCGCGCCAGCTAGGCTAATCCTTTGTTGCTTCCTCGGTTCGTCTAACCCTACGCATTGGAAAAAAATTGCTCGTCGCAAATTCCGTTCCCTTCATGAAATATACGGGCTAACCCCTGAATCACTCGGAAATTTCTCCACAATTGGCGGGCGCGGTATGCTTACGCCATGCCAAAGACGTATAAACGACGCCTCGATCAACTGCTCGTCGAGCGCGAGCTCGCCGAAAACCGCACCCGTGCCCGTGCCCTGGTCATGGCTGGGTTGGTGTTCTCGGACACCCGGCGGTTGGACAAACCGGGCCAGCAGGTCGCCGGCGACATGCCGCTTCTGGTCAAGGGCCCGGACCACCCCTGGGTCTCGCGTGGCGGGGTGAAGCTGGCCCACGGGCTCAACCATTTCAGGATCGATGCCAAGGATCAGGTCTGCCTGGACGTCGGTGCCTCGACGGGAGGGTTCACCGACGTTCTGCTGACCGGCGGCGCCAAACGGGTCTACGCCGTCGACGTCGGCCACGGTCAACTGGACTGGAAGCTCAGACAAGACCCGCGTGTCCTGGTGCTTGACAAAACTAACGCCCGCTACCTGACCCGCGAACGGGTGCCCGATGCCGTCGATCTCATCGTCTGCGACGTCAGCTTCATTGGGCTCGAGACGGCACTGCCGACACCCATGGCGCTAACCCGGCCGGAAGCCCATCTTGTGGCGCTCATCAAGCCACAGTTCGAGGCCGGCAAGGGAAAGGTCGGCAAGGGCGGCGTCGTCCGAGACAAGGTGCTTCACGATGAAGTCTGCGAACGGATTTCCGCCTGGATCGACGGTGAGGATGGTTGGCGGGTGCTGGGGATCACGGAAAGCCCGATCACCGGTGCCGCCGGCAACAAGGAATTCCTGATCGCGGCGGTGTTTGAATAAGGATCAGGCCGCCGGAGATCCCATCTCCAACGGCAACCCAGCCTCGGCCCAAGCCGCCAGTCCGCCGGCCATGTTAAAGGCCTCAGACAGAATGCCCTCGGCGACCACGTACAGGCCCAACTGTTCGGAGCGCTGGCCGTGGGCGCAGACAAAGACGACCTTCTTGCCCGTATCGATAGGGATGAGCGCCGAGTCGAAGGCTGACATGGGTACGTGAATGGCCCCGTCGAGGCGCGCCTGGGCCAGTTCCTCGGCCTCGCGGACGTCGATTATGACGGCCTCGCCATCGCTGACCCATTGGTGGACGATATGAGGCGGAATTTCGGTGAATTCAGGCATAGTGGCCGTTCTCCCGGAAATTATATTCGCTGGTACATATGGTGCCGGGGATTTAAATTTCACCTGATTATTTAGGAGAAGCTCCTCCGATGTCCGACTTTCTTCCCACCGATCAATGGGGCCACGCGGTGACCGCCGCCGATCCCGTCGCCGTCGCCGCCCTCGATAAAACTTGCCTAAGCTATCTCGCTATCGGCCGCCAAACGGGCGGCCTGTTGAAGGCGGTGTTCGAGGCTGATCCGGACATGGTCATGGCCCACTGCCTGAAGGGCTATTTCCTGATGTTGATGGGCTCGGGGCCCCTCAAGGCGCGGGTGCCAAAATCTGTGGCGGCGGCGGAGGCCGGCCTAGCCGGGGCGACGGCGCGCGAGAAAGCCCACCTGGCGGCGCTGACCCATTGGCTGGCGGACGACTCCCCGGCGGCGGCGCGGGTGTGGGAGGAAATCTTAGCGGACCACCCCCGGGACGTGCTAGCGCTCCGGCTCGCCCATCATACCTATTTCTACCTGGGCGCCGCTGGCGACATGCTGGCGTCGGTGGATCGGATCATGGGAGCCTGGGACGATAGCGTTCCCGGATACGGTTTCGTCCTCGGCATGCGGTCCTTCGCGCTGGAGGAAGCGGGCGAATACGCGGCCGCCGAGGAAACAGGACGCCGCGCTATCGGAATCAACGCGGCCGATCCCTGGGCCGTTCACGCCGTCGCCCATGTAATGGAAATGCAGGACCGGCACACCGAAGGCATCGAGTGGATTACCGGTCTCGAGCCTCATTGGACTAGGGCCAACAACTTCCGCTATCACCTCTGGTGGCACCGGGCGCTCATGCACCTGAGCCGGGGCGAAGGGAACGAGGTGATGCGGCTCTACGATGAGGACATCTGGAACCCGGAATCCGATGAATACCTGGACCTCTGCAACGACGTTTCCCTGTTGCTTAGGCTTGAATTGCTGGGCGTCGATGTCGGCGTCCGTTGGCAAGCCTTAGCCCACAAAGTCAAAGGCCGCACTAACGAACGTATCCTGGCATTCATCGATTGCCATTTCGTCGCCGCCTTGGCGGCGGCGGGGTGGATGGAGGTGGCCCGGGAAATGGCCGGCGCCATGGCGGCCGCGGGCGGCGTCTTCGCCGATGTTGGCGCCCCCGTCGCCAAGGCCTTGATCGCCCACCGGGCGGAAGACTACGCGGGCGCCGCCCGTTTGCTGCAAGGAGTTCGGAAGGATTTAGTCACCCTCGGCGGCAGCCACGCGCAGCGGGACCTTTTTGAGCGGGTCCTCAACGACGCCCTGGCTCGTAATTGCGCCCGCGCCTAGCCGCTCCTTACCCGCACTGGGCCCGGTGAAGGAGCAGGTGATCGGCTAACACGCAGGCCACCATCGCCTCGCCGATGGGCACGGCGCGGATACCGACACAGGGATCGTGGCGGCCCTTAGTTGCAACCTCGGTGTCCTTGCCGGCGGTATTGACAGTCCTTTTCGGTTTCAGGATCGAGCTCGTCGGCTTGACGGCAAAGGCGACGACGATGTTCTGGCCGGTGGAGATGCCGCCGAGCACGCCGCCAGCGTTGTTGGACAGGAACGTTACCTTATCACCGGCCATGCGCATCTCGTCGGCATTCTCCTCGCCCGATAACCTTGCGGCCTCGAAGCCGGCACCGATCTCAACCCCCTTGACGGCGTTGATTCCCATCAACGCCGAGGCCAGTTCTGCATCAAGCTTGGCATAGACGGGCGCGCCGAGTCCGACGGGAACGCCGGACGCTATGACCTCGATAATTGCGCCGACGGACGAGCCCGCCTTGCGCGTTTCGTCAAGCAGGTCCTCGAACGCCTTCACCGCTTCGGCGTCCGGCGAAAAGAAGGGGTTGTTGTCCACCTCCGCCCAATCCCAGTTATCCCGGTTGACAGCGATGTCGCCGATCATTACCAGCGCCCCGCGGATGGTGACGCCGTCGCCTAAAATTTTCCTGGCAATGGCGCCGGCGGCGACCCGCATGGCGGTTTCACGGGCCGACGAGCGGCCGCCGCCACGGTGGTCGCGGACACCGTATTTCTTGAAGTACGTGTAATCCGCGTGGCCGGGGCGGAACGCATCCTTGATATCGTCGTAATCCTTCGACCGGGCGTCCTCGTTTTCGACAATCAGAGCGATCGGCGCGCCGGTGGTGAAGCCCTCGAAGACGCCGGAAACGATCCTGACCGTGTCCGATTCCTTGCGCTGGGAGGTGTACCTATTCTGGCCCGGGCGGCGCTTGTCCATGTAGGTCTGGATTTCAGCCTCGGCCAGCGGAATGCCGGGCGGAGTGCCGTCAATGACGCAGCCGATGACAGGGCCATGGCTTTCACCAAAGGTGGTGAACCGGAACAAGTGTCCGAAGGTGTTGGCGCTCATGACGGACCTACTGTAGCGGAGCCCGGCGGAGAGCGCTAGACGACTGAAATATCCGGCGCATCGACGGCCTTCATGCCGACGACGTTGTAGCCGCAGTCCACGTGATGGGTCTCGCCGGTAACGCCGCTGGAAAGATCAGACAGCAGATACACCCCGGCGCCGCCAATGTCACCCTGCGTGACGTTCCGGCGAAGCGGTGAGTTGTACTCGTTCCATTTCAGGATATAGCGGAAATCACCGATGCCCGACGCCGCCAGGGTCTTCATGGGCCCGGCCGAGATGGCGTTGACACGGATGTTCTCTTTTCCCAGGTCCTCGGCCAGGTAGCGAACGCTGGCTTCCAGCGCCGCCTTGGCGACGCCCATGACGTTGTAATGGGGCATCACCCGCTCGGCCCCGAAATAGGTCAGCGTCAACAGACTGCCGCCCCCCATCAATGGCCGCGCGCGCTGGCAAAGGGCGGTGAACGAGTAACACGAAATGTTCATCGTGGTGGCGAAATTGTCGGGCGTGGTGTTGATGTATTGGCCCTTCAATTCCTCCTTGTCGGAAAAGGCGATGGCGTGTACCAAGAAATCGAGCCTCCCCCAGCGGTTCTTGATGGCGGCAAACACTGCGTCCATGGAAGCGACGTCAGTGACGTCACAGGGCACCACGAATTCGGAGTCGACTGACCCAGCCAGCGGCTCGACTCGTTTTTTCAAGGAATTGCCCTGATAGGTAAAGGCCAGTTCAGCTCCTTGGGCGTGGACCGCATGGGCGATGCTCCAGGCCAGGGACCGGTTGTTGGCGACACCCATGACCAGACCTTTTTTTTCTGCCATTAGTTGCCCGGAGTCGGCCATCGGTTCCTTGCCTGTTGTTGCGCTGCCTGCCCCCTGCGAGCCGTAGAGATGTGGAAAATTACACAATCAAGGACAAAAGGCAAAAGCGGGCCCGATCACATTTCATTGCAGATTGTTGCTGGCAGGTGTTTTCGGCGGGGGTCTGTTTCCCAGCGCGGCGCTTGACCAAATCCTTGGCGTGCACCTTATAGGCCTTGCCCGGCGCCCATTCGTCGAGAAACTGGACAAACGCCTTGTCCGGCTTTTTCGGCAACACCACCCGAAGGTGGACGAACCCGTCACCCTTGGTTCCGATACCTTTCTTGCCACCCGGCGATAGGCCGATTTAAGCTCTTCGGCCCTGGCGCCCGGCGCCACACCGAGGATTTTATATAAATCCTTCATGGCCCGCGACTGTGGGACAGAACTCGTGCCCCACCAAGACCGCGCCAAGGCCGGCCTTGGCGACCCGCCGGGCGGTCTAGCGGTCGATCTGCCAGATGCCGTCAGGACGCCTGCAGGCCCTGCCTACTCCGGTTTCCTTCTCGCCGTCTACGTAGATGGTGGTCTCGAAATCGCGGCAATTCGTCCCGTTTGCCAATTTGTAGGTGGCGGTCGGGGTGAAGGTGCCGGAATTGCCGCTTTCCGGGTTTTTCCAGGCTTGCGCCTGTCCGGTCTGGCTGTATTCCAGGCTGTTCTGGGCGGTGCGTTGTGCGTAAAGCCTGTCGGCCTTGTCCAGGGATTTGCCGATTTCGCTGCCGGTCCAGGCGCCGGCCAAGGCCCCGACGGCAACGGCGGCTAACTGGCCCTTGCCGCTGCCGAGTTGCGATCCGGCAAGGGCGCCGAGTCCGGCGCCGAGCAGGGTGCCGATGCTCTGCTTGGGATTGTTCTGAGCGTTTTCGCAGCCAACGAGCGCCACGGCCACCACGGCGGCGGCAGAGAATCGCAAGAAGCTTTTGGTTCCGGTCATTTTGAAAGCCCTCTGGTATGATGACGCCAGATAAATTAGACGGGCGAAACTCCCTTAACCATATAATATAGCAGATAGGCGGGCCTTTTCGGAGTCCCGACGTCGGAAGTCCCGGTAACGTTGGGTGCCCGGTGACAGTGGGTTATCGTACCCATACCGGGTTGGTAACCCTTGATGCAAACGAAGGCAGTGATGGCCGTCACCGCGACCCAAAATCCCATTGCTGAATTCAAGGCTTGGCTGGCTGAAGCCGAGGCCTCGGAGCCGGTCAACCCCACCGCGGCCGCGCTTGCCACCAGTACCCCGGACGGAAAGCCGTCGGTGAGAATGGTGCTGCTGAAGGGGGTCGATGACCGGGGGTTCGTCTTTTACACCAACATGGAAAGCCAAAAAGGCGAAGAGCTCGCCGCCAACCCGCAAGCGTCGCTTTGTTTTTACTGGAAGTCCCTGGCTCGCCAAGTGCGCGTCGATGGCTTTGTCGAGGTGGTCGGCGAGGCCGAGGCCGACGCCTATTTTGACACCCGCGATCGAGCGGCCCAGATCGGCGCCTGGGCATCCCAGCAGTCGCGCCCCATGGAAGGTGGATTCGATCTCGAAAAAAAAGTCGTCGAATATACAGCCAAGTTTCATGTCGGCTCCATTTCGAGGCCGGATTTCTGGTCCGGGTACCGCATCGTTTACCAACGATTGGAATTTTGGACCGAGCGGAAGTTCCGATTGCATGAGCGGCGGGTGTACCATCGCACCGAAGACGGGTGGACCATGGAACGGCTTTATCCCTAATGCCCGAAGCTTCCGCCGAGACTGGAAACCAAACCGCGGCCGGCCGCTTGATGAAGCTCGCGACTTACGCCTCGGTTTCCGTCGTAGCGACGCTGGTCGTGGCCAAGTTCGCGGCGTGGTTGATGACCGATGCGGTCAGCCTGCTTTCGACCCTGATCGATTCACTGATGGATGCCGGCGCCTCCCTCTTGAACCTCATCGCCGTACATCATGCGCTCGAGCCCGCCGACAAGGAACACCGCTTCGGCCACGGCAAGGCCGAGGCCCTGGCCGGACTGGCGCAAGCGGCATTCATTTGTGGCTCGGCGGTGTTCTTGGTGATCGAAGGCGGGGAACGGCTGTTTAACCCCCAAGCCATCGAAAACACCGCCATCGGTTACGGGGTGATGGTTCTTGCCATCGTCCTCACCGTCGCCTTGGTGGGGTTTCAGCGCTACGTCGTCGCCAAAACCGGATCACTCGCCATCACCGCTGATTCCTTTCACTACCGGATGGATATCCTGGTCAACACCGGCGTCATCGTTTCACTAATTCTGGCCGGCGGGCTCGGATGGATGTGGGCCGATCCGGTGTTTGCCTTGGCCATTGCCGGCTACATCGTGTGGGGCGCTTGGCGGATCGGAATGACGGCGTTGAACATGCTCATGGATCGCGAGCTCGGGGACGAGAATCGCCGGAAGATCGCCGACATTGCCCTCGCCCAGCCCGGGGTTCTGGGACTGCACGATTTGCGCACCCGGTCGTCGGGAAGCCAGGTCTTCATCCAGATGCACCTGGAGATGGACGGCGACATCTCGCTCCATGAATCTCACGTCATTTCCGACGGGGTCGAGGCCAAGGTCAAGGAAGCCTTTCCGAACGCAGAGGTCCTGATCCACGAAGACCCGGAAGGGGTCGAAGAAGAACGGGCGGTATTTCATTGATCGCCGTCCCCTCTGGCGCGGCGGCGGATTCCCAGGAGGACACCTTCAAAATAGCGCGCGCGGTCCTCGGTTCCTAAAGCGGATCCCCGGGAACTCGGTTGGGATCAATCTGCACTTTATATTTTGACCGAAAATGGCCATGATAGAGGTTCGGGAAGGAGCTTGAGATGACGATCCGTACAATTCTTGTTCCTGTCGACGGATCGGAAACCGCGAAGCCGGTGATGGAATGCGGCTTGGCTATCGGCCGGGATTTCGACGCCCATGTCGACATCCTGCATGTGCGGCCCGACCCCAATGAAACCATCCCTCTCCTCGGTGAAGGCATGTCGGTTTCGATGATCGAAGATATGATCGAACTCGCTGATAAGGAAGGGGTCGAACGCACGACCCGCGGGCGGCGCATGTTTGACGATTTGGTCAAAAAATTTTCGTTGCCGGTCAAGGACGTGCCGGAAGCGGCCGGGGCGTCGGCCCAGTGGAGTGGGGAAGTTGGCCGCGATGACGAGGTCACGGCACGGCGCGGAAGGCTCTCCGATTTGATCGTCGTCTGCAGGCCGACGCCGTCGGATGTATCTTCCACTATGACCTTGAACGCAGCGCTTTTTGATAGTGGCCGCCCGGTGCTCGTCGTGCCGCCGGACGGCGCTACCGTTTTTGGCGTAAATATCGCCATTTCCTGGAACGGCAGCGCCGAATCCGCACGCGCCGTCGGCTCGGCCATGCCGTTTATCGGCCGGGCCGAGAAGGTGACCGTGCTGACCGCCGCCAGCGACAGGACCTCGGTGGCCCGTGCCTCGGAATTGGCCGCGTACCTGGAATGGCGTGGAATCTCTCCGGCCACCCGGACCTTCACCTCCGAAAACCGGCAGTCCATAGGCGCCGGCCTTTTGGCGGAGTGTGCCGAGGCCGGTGTCGACCTGCTGGTCATGGGGGCTTATACCCACAGCCGCATGCGGCAATTGATCCTCGGCGGCGTCACCCGTCATGTCCTCGAAGAGGCCGCCATACCGCTGTTCATGGCCCATTAAATGGGAAACTCCTCTGGCCAGTTGGCGTTTCCTCCTCGGCCTTCAACGGTTCCGCCCCATAAGGAACGAGAAGGCCCGAAACCTCGGCGAAGGAAACGTCCGGGTTGATCCATGGCGATTCCGCCCGGCGGTTTAGAATCACCGGCATGCGTTCGTGGATATGGACGATTGCCGGCTGGGGAGCACAGGTGACGATGGTGAACCGATCGCCGTCGGTCAGCCCGGCGAAGGCGAATACGCCTCCTTCCGAAAGCGCGATCCGGTTCTTCAGTTTGACTTTGCCAACCTTTCGCCACTCGAAATAAGCTGTCGCCGGAACCAGGCAGCGGGTGTCGAGCAACGGCCGGAAAGTCGGTTTCCGGGTCAGGGTTTCGGCGCGTGCATTAATCAACGGCTTGGCGTTCCACGTGACGGCAAGCCCCCAGCCCAGAATTCGGGGCGCCGGCCCGTCTTCCTCGTCCTCGTCCCTGGCCCAGGTACCGATGACAAGGGCCTGGTCGGTGGGACGTAATTCCGGGGTGTTGGGTAGCGGCGGCGCGGCTTTGAGGCCGAAGCGCCGGGCAAGTTCGCCCGGCCGGGCATTCATTTCAAAACGCGAGCACATGGGGACAGTATATCAAGTGAGGGCTCCATGCCGGCCTGGAAAGATACCGTCTAATGCCCTAACGTCTGGGACCATGGAGGAAGACAGAAAAACCGTGATCGTCACCGGTGCCAGCCGCGGCATCGGCCATACCACGGCGCGGCTATTCCTAGAGAGGGGCTGGCAGATCATCACCTGCTCACGGGATGACACGCCCGAGGAATGCAAGCGGGATCCCAACTGGACGTGCCATATCCCCACCGACCTTGGCGACGCCGAAAGTCTTACGCACTTTATCGACGAGGCCAACAATACGATTGGCGAGGCACCGCTGCACGCCTTGGTCAACAACGCCGGCATGTCGCCGAAGACGCCCTTTAAGGAAAGGCTCGGCTGCCTGAACGGTGATTTGGAGGCCTGGCATGAGGTTTTCGAACTCAACCTGTTCACGCCGTTGAGGCTCAGCCGCGGCTTCGCCTCGGCGCTGCACCGGGGCGCCGGCGCCATCGTCAACGTAACCTCCATCGCCGGGCACCTGATCCATCCTTTCGCCGGCTCGGCTTACTCCATTTCCAAAACTGCGCTGTCGAGCCTGACCCGAGAACTAGCCAACGAGTTCGCCGACCTCGGCGTGCGCGTCAACGCCATCGCGCCGGGCGAGATCGAAACCGAAATGGCGGGCCCCGAATACGAGGTCATGCTCCCGCGTATCCCCTTGAACCGCATGGGCACCTCGGACGACGTGGCGAAGACAATTTATTTCCTGTGTTCCGACGACGCCGGCTACGTCACCGGCAGCGAGCTTTGGGTCACTGGCGGGCAACACTTGTTTTAAGGGCCTGCTCAGCTTCCACGGCAAGGCACACCCGGCGCCCATGTACCAGACGACGGAAATGCGGGACGCTTCCAACGATGCCAATGGCCTCCTAAAAATCCTGAATGACCGCAAGAACGAAATTGGACTCAAGGACTTCATGCACCAGGCGAGCTTTATTACCGAACGCCTGCAGTCGATTACTGTTGACATGAACCGGGTGTTGGAAACCAATATTTCCGAGGACGATTGGTGACGGTACAAAAAGGGCGAAAAAGTTTCTTCGTGCGCAAGATGCTGGGCTTCCGTGAGAAGGTGGGGCTCACCGCAATCCGGAAAAATACCGATTGGACAGCGAATTCTGGAAATACGTTGTCCGGTATTTATTGGAGTTCGAAGTCCTACTGAAAGAAGCAAAAAAACGCGATCAGGAAGGGCTGCTCAAGAACACTTTCCTGTCGTCGGACGTGGGCAAGGTCTATATGTTGTTGGCACGCGCCCTCGGACGGGATATTCAGGCCCCCGGCCTTTTAACCCTGCCCCGGGACTCCCGGCTGACTCGCATTCCGCTGACCCATATGACCGCCAAAAAACAAAGGATCATCGCGGCTTGGCTGTTCGCAGTTGCGGCTATGGTTTTCGTCATGATCGTTTTGGGCGGCGTGACCCGGCTGACCCATTCGGGTTTGTCCATGGTCGACTGGCGGCCGCTGACGGGATGGTTGCCGCCCCTGGACCCGGCCGGGTGGGAGCGGGTCTTCGCCCGTTACCAAGCCTACCCCGAATACCAAAAATCGAACTTCGGGATGACGCTGGTAGAATTCAAATCGATCTTTTGGCTTGAATACGCGCATCGAATTTGGGGCCGAATGATTGGCGTCGCGTTATTGGTGCCGATGGTGGCGTTTCTTATCAAGGGTTGGATCGACCGCGGGCTGGCGCCGAAGCTTATCGGGCTTTTGATTTTCGGCGGTCTGCAAGGGGTGTTGGGCTGGTTCATGGTCAAGAGCGGCCTCGTCGACCGCCCCGACGTCAGCCAGTACCGCCTCGCCGCGCACTTGGCCCTGGCGCTGGCTATTCTCGGTTATCTGCTGTGGGTAGCGTTGGACCTGGTCCATCGGCAACCGCCGGGGCCGCCTCCGGCAGGGCCGGCGGCGGTTCAATGGGGGGGGCATGGGGTACAGGGACTCGGACGCTGGGCCTGGGGCCTGCTGGCGTTAATTTTCGTGACCGCGCTTTCAGGTGCCTTTGTTGCCGGTCTGAACGCTGGGCTGTCCTACAACACCTTTCCGTTGATGGACGGGGGCCTAGCACCTCCCGGCCTGTTTGAGATCAAGCCCGTTTATCTCAACTTTTTTGAAAACATCGCCACCGTGCAGTTCGACCACAGGCTTCTGGCGATCACCGTGTTGGTGGCGGTGACGGTTTTTTGGCACAACGCCCGAAAGGCGCCGTTGACGACCGGCCAGTGCCGGGCCGTCAATGCGGTAGCGGCGGTGGCGGCGGTGCAGGTGGCCTTGGGTATCTCGACTTTGTTGTTGGAGGTTCCGGTGCTATTGGCAGTGCTTCACCAGGCTGGCGCCGTGGCGCTGCTTTCGGCCGCCGTCTGGTTGATCCACGAATTGCGCACGGGTTGATGAAGAAGGGGAACGGGAAAGGCGAGGGCGCATGAAATGAAATGGCAAGGTTCGCCCAGGGCGTTGGGTCTGATGGTGGGGGCCTCTTTGGCCCTGGCCCTGCTGCCGTCCCTCAGCGGTTGCAGCGCAGGCCAATCGACCCTTAACCGAGTTCTCGAAGCGCTTGGTCGCGACGAAACCCCGTTGCCGCCGGAAGCCTTGAAACAACTCGAGCGGTTCAAGACCGTTTACAAAATCTATTCGGCGGACCCGGATGAAAAAGACCGCCTCGATTACTTCGATTTCGCCTATCGGCAGGTACGTGTCAGCTATGTGCAGGAAATTTCCGACGCCACCCTCATCGACGCAGCGATCCAGGGTGTGCGCGAGACCAAGGCCAAGCCGAAATCGCTGCCGCCCCGGAAAGTAGTGGAGGCGGCGCTCTATTCCATGGTCGGGTCGCTGGACCCGCATTCGGCCTATCTCAACGCCGACGAGTTTCGCGAAAACTTCGTCCAGACCCGGGGCGAGTTCGGCGGCCTTGGCATCGAAATTACCATGGAGGAAGGCTTGGTCAAGGTGATCTCACCGATCGAGAACACGCCAGCCGAGCGCGCCAGACTCAAGGCCGGCGACCTGATCACCCATGTCGACGGCGATCCGGTCAAGGGCGAGACCCTGGCCCAGGTCGTTAAGCGCATGCGCGGCAAGCCGGGAACGGTGATCCAACTGACCATCCGGCGCCAAGGCCGTGACGATTTCCCGGTCAGCCTAACCCGCGCCATCATCAAAATACGCGCCGTGCGCTGGCACATCGAGGACAACGTCGGCTATGTCCGCGTTGCGCGATTCACGGAAAAGGTTGAAAGCGGCATCGAGTCCGCGCTCGCGGACATTAACGGAAAGCTGGGCAAGCGCCTGGCCGGTATCGTGCTTGATCTGCGTAACAATCCGGGCGGGCTTTTGGACCAATCGCTGGTGTTGGCCGACAGTTTTTTGGAAAAAGGCGAGATCGTTTCCGTCCGTGGCCGCAACGCCGACCGCGACCGGTCCCATAAGGCCGAGCCGGGGGATTTGGCGCACGGCGTGCCGATGGTGGTGTTGATCAACGCAGGCTCGGCGTCGGCGTCGGAAATCGTTGCCAGCGCACTGCAGCAAAACGGCCGCGCGAAGTTGATGGGAACGCGGTCCTTCGGCAAGGGCTCGGTCCAGACGATCCTGCCGATGCCGGTGGAAGGCGGGCTCAGGTTGACGACGTCAATTTATTACACGCCGTCCGGGCAGACCATCCAGGCCCAGGGCGTCGAACCCGACATCGTCCTCAGCCCGTCCGAGGGAAAGGACAAGGACAAGGAAACCGAGCGCCGCCGCGAAAAAGACCTTCCCGGCGCCCTGTCTGCCGTCGGTAAGGCAAAGGAAGGGGCGGCGCCCCGTCTCCGGGTGCCAGAGGAAGCGTGCCCCGCCATTGGCGAGAAAGAAGACCGGCAATTGGGTTGCGCGCTGACGTTCCTGCGCGCCGGCTCGGCTAAGAATTTCCTCGCCATGGTCGGGCAAAGGCCTCGAATTTAGGGGCTCAGCCCGTCTTGGCCAAATTTTCGAGCTTTTCGGAGCGGATGGTGTTGCGGTCGAGGCATGCGTTGGCCTTGGCGTCCATACCGAAGGCGACGGCCATCAACTGGCTGTAAAACATCACCGGAATTTTGTAGTCGGTTCCGTATTTATTGTTGATAGCGTCCTGATATATTTCGACGTTCCGCTCTGGCACAGCGGGCACAGCGTCGCGATGACGTCGGCGTCGCCCCTCCTGGAAAACCGCAGCATGTCTATGCCTATCCAACATATATTCAATAAATTGAAATTAACGACGGACAAAGATACAACGGACTTGCTAGAAAAACCATCCACTGATCGCCATCGGAAGCCGGATACCGAAAGGGGCTGGAGGTGAGGGTGAGGGGATCGTAATCTAGCGGCAATCCCACAATGCAAAAGAGAGGCTTAATGTCGCAACTTGTCTCCCCCCACGGCGGCCAAGATTTGAAACCGCTGATCCTTCCGGAGGTCGAGCGCCCTGACGAGGTCAAGCGCGCCAAAAAATCAAAAAAAGTCCCAATGACCAGCCGCGAGACTTCCGACGTGATCATGATGGCCATGGGCGCCTATACGCCGCTTGACGGGTTCATGGGCGAAAGTGACTGGCGTGGCTGTTGCGAGGACATGAAATTGTCGGACGGCTTGTTCTGGCCCATCCCGATAACCCTTTCGGCGGAAAAGGAACTGGCCGACGGAATCGACATAGAGGACGAGGTGGCGCTGGTCGACGGCGAAAGCGGAGAGATCATGGGGATCATGGAGGTCCAGGAGAAATACGCCATAGATAAGGAATCGGAATGCCACCACGTCTACCGCACCGCCGATGAAGCCCACCCCGGCGTCCAAAAGGTGTTGACCCAGGGCGACGTTAACCTAAGCGGTCGGGTGATGGCGCTGTCCGAAGGGGAGTATCCGGATAAGTATCCCGATCTTTTCCTGCGTCCCGCCCAGTCCCGCGCCCTGTTCTCCGAAAATGGATGGTCGCGGGTCGCCGCCTTCCAGACCCGCAACCCTATGCACCGCAGCCACGAGTACCTGGCCAAGATCGCCGTCGAGGTAACCGACGGCGTCTTCATCCATCAGGTCCTGGGCCGGTTGAAGGACGGGGACATTCCGGCCGAAGTGCGGACCAAGGCGATCCAGGCGATGATCGACAACTACTTCGTCGAGGGTACTGTGATCCAGGCCGGATACCCGATTGAAATGCGTTACGCCGGCCCCCGGGAGGCCCTGTTCCACGCCCTGATCCGCCAGAACTTCGGCTGTTCGCATTTGATCGTCGGGCGCGACCACGCGGGCGTCGGCGACTATTACGGGCCCTGCGATTCCCAACACGTTTTCGACACGCTTTGGGACGGGGCGCTGATTACGGTGCCGCTGAAGATCGACATCACTTTCTTCTGCAAAAAGTGTGATGGCATGGCGACGGCCAAGACATGCCCGCACGACCCGGAATACCACATCAGTATTTCCGGCACCAAACAGCGCGAGATGCTTTCCGCGGGCGATGATATTCCGACCGAGTTCAGCCGTCCCGAGGTGGTGAAGATCCTGCGCGAGTTTTACGCCAGCCTCGGCTGACGGGCAGAGGAGAAACGATTGGCAAGGCCAGCCGCTATTACGTCCGATCGCCGGATGGCTGGGGGCACCGGTCGTTACAGCCTGGATCAACACCTGATCGAGGGCATCAAGAAGGGCCATGTGGCCATCGCCCATGCAAGCCAGGAACAACACCGTCGGGGCGCGGCTTCGCGTCGTCCTCGGCCCGGATAAGGCGATCGTTTTTTGCCGGGTGAAGGCGGGAATCGGAGCAAGCGCGCCGAGCAGGATCACCGCGCACTTCCCTTACTCCTTGGTCGGATAGACATCGATCCACTCGATTAGCGAGCGGATGATCCCCATGGACTGAGGCCGAGTGGTCTCCTCGTCGAGGAACTTCCCGAGCCGTGCGATCTTAGGGCGGTAGAGTTCGGCGAGTTTTGGGTGAACGTCGGCCTTCATGAAATACCTGGGTTAGTGATCTACAGCGTTTCCGCTAATGATCTGACTGGATTCGGTAAATAGTTTTATACCCGCATTGCCCAGATGACCCAGTGATTTGATGACAGCGCACCCGGATCCTGATATAAGAATCAGTACGTTATAGGCGGATTTGGGGTGTTGATATGGGCCACCCGATGGGTGAATCGAAAGA
>CAZQZB010000003.1:0-106432 GCA_964597695.1 uncultured Thalassospiraceae bacterium
CGAACGTACGCATAATAATTTTTGTGCAGGACCTGGTCCTCAATTGGCAGCGGCGCAGTAAATAGCCAGCAGCCTATGCATAGTGGAGAAAGCATAGCATAATTCGGGAGATTGCGGATGGTTGGGGGGCTTAGCTCACCACCTCACCAACACCCTCTCGGGAATCGCGAATGGGGCGGGGTTTCCAGGATGCCGTAACGCCGCCACCCTAGCGCCCCTTGCCGGTCAGGGCCTTAATGCGCGCTGGGCGTTCATCTAGCGCTGTTCGTGGGCTTTTATAAAGCCGATAAAGCACGCCTTCTCCGAAATCCTGTCCTTGCCCCGGGCGCGGGTCTCGAAATGACGGACCCTGTAGGCATCGCCCTTTGCGGCCTGGTAAAGGAAGATATGAAGGGTGCAGGCCCGGGTTTGGTATAGCCAGATTTCCGCCGGGTCATCGTGGCGCTTCAGGCCGGGAACGCCTAAAAGAGCCAGGATCCGGCTTCCGTCCAGACTCGAAAGATGCGCCGGTTCTGGGTATGTTTTTTCAGGCGGAGCGGAATCCGGCGGTGTGGGCTCGGGCGTGGCCAAGGCAACGCCTGGCCCGGAGGATGGCCATGGCGGCTTCAAATGACCGGGCGGGGCGGTGGCGGATAGGACGGTCGGGGCGGGGGAGACGGCGGCAGTGGATGTGGCGGCCTCGCTTTCAGGTGTCAACCCGCAGCCGGAAACTGCCAACGCCATCAGCAGGATGAGGAGCGGGAAGGGGAAATTCAAAGGCCGGGAATACAACGGGTCTTGAAGCGGTCGGTCGGGAAAGGCCGTCACTTTTTCCCCGCTGACGAATTTGATTTGCTGCGTTTGCGCTTCGGCGCTTCGGCGGCATCGGCTTCGGGCGGTTCATCCGTATCGGGGCCGTAGTCTGCCTCGACGCCGTCTAGGGGTTGCATATCGCCGAAGATCTCGCCGCCGGATTCGATGACGATGCGGCCATAGCGGATGACGCCCCTGATATTGCCTCGGGCCCTGACGATCAGGCGGTCGCGGGCGATGAGTTTACCCTCGAAGCGGCCGCTGATGTCCGCCTCCCCGACGTTGGCGATCCCCTTGAAGAAGCCGTTGGACGTCACCTCGATGACCTCGGCGTCGGTCAACACCACTTCTGCCTGGCCCTCGACCACCAGCTTGTTGCAGGCCGTGATTTCACCATTGAGGCAGATATTGCGCCCGATCACCAGAACTCTGCTCTCGGTGTCCACCGATATCGGACGCTCATTCTGCCATGACGGGACGCCGGGGATATGCGGAATGGAACTGCGCGAGGTTTCGGGGTGGGACAAGCTGGAAGACGGGGGCTTGGGGGGGGTATGAGAGCCCTTCCTGGAAAACGGCTTCAACGGAGGCGATGAAATATCATCCGTGCCTCCCTCACCCGCGGTTTCGATTTCGGGCTTGGCCGTCTCGGTTTTTTTCCTCTTGAACAGGGTGTCCTACCTTTTTCAGTCCTTAAGCCTTTTGCCTTACCCCTGGGCGTCTCGTTTCCGGAAATCCTCTAACAAATGGACCATGGTGGCGGTGGCGACGACCGGCGCCAGCAAATTGACCACCGGCACGGTCAACAGAAGCGCGATGAACACCCCGGCCACGAACAGCCGCCCACGATGGGCCTTCCTCAACGCCCGCGCTTCAACTGGGCCGATGCGGCGCAAGGCCACCAGTTCGAAATATTCGCGGCTCAAAAGATAGCCGTTCACGCCATAGAATACAAAAGGGAAAACCGGCGGGAAGATCAAAAAAAACAGCGCCAGGAAGTTAAGCAATATAAAAGCACCCAGATAGCTGACGCCGACCAAGGCCGCCTTCACCGTCGGCAGGCCTTGGGCTACCGGCAGATCGGGGTAATGGCAGGCTTCGACGACGGCGGCGATGTCTTCCAGAAACAATCCTATAACGGCGCTGATGACGCCCGGGAACAGGAACCATGTCAGCACCAGCGTCGCCAAACCGCCCAACAGGTCGACCACCGTTTCCAGCCATCCGATCTCGAACAGCGCCGTTGCCGTCAGCAGGGCGCCGATCCCCGCCCAAAGGACGGCGATCACCGCCATCGCGGCGGCGATGGAAAGCCAAAGAACCTTGCGGATGCGGCGGTCGCTGAGTTGAGATATGCCTTTACCAAAGACGCTGAACATATTGAAGCCCTTTATTAATTCCCGGGCGCCGGTGCCGTGGGCGTTGCGCCGGGCGGAGGTTTCATTGATTCGGGATATTAGCAATCGGGCCTAATAAATTCTAAGACAAGAATTCCTTATAAAGGCTCCTATCGAAAAAAAGTTCGGCCCCGACGAAGCCAAGGACTTTTATTCACCGCCGACGTTATACTCCATCGGCTTATCCTTTTCCTCCGGCCGAGGAGCATGCATGCTGGAAACTAATGCCAAGTTCGATGTCATCGGAATCGGCAACGCCATTGTCGACGTTCTGGTCCACGCAGACGACAGGTTTCTGGAGGCCGAAGGCCTGACCAAGGGCGCCATGGCCTTGATCTCCGCCGAGGAAGCCAGAAGCCTTTACGAGAAAGTCGGCCCGGCGGTAGAATGTTCGGGCGGATCGGCGGCCAATACCATTGCCGGGCTGGCGTCGCTGGGTGGTGCCAGCGCCTTCATCGGCAAAATACGCGACGATCGATTGGGCGAGGTCTTTCGCCACGACATAACCGCCCTTGGCGTCGCCTTCCATACGCCGCCGACGAGATTCGGGCCGCCGACGGCGACGTCCCTGATCCTGGTGACACCCGATGCCCAGCGGACAATGCAAACCTTTCTCGGCGCCTGCGTCGAACTGGGTCCCGCCGATATCGACGAAGACCTGATCGCCGCTGCCCGGATTACCTACCTGGAAGGCTATCTCTGGGATCCGCCGGAAGCCAAGAAGGCCTTCATCAAGGCCTCGGAAGTGGCCCATAAGACGGGCCGCAAGGTTTCCCTCAGCCTTTCCGATCCTTTTTGCGTCGAACGCCACCGGGCCGATTTCCTCGATTTGGCCCAACATCATGTGGATATCCTGTTTGCCAACGAGGAGGAAATTACTTCGCTTTACCAGGTCGATACCTTCGATGAGTCCCTTCAGGCGGTGCGCAGCCATTGCGAAATCGCCGCCCTGACCCGGGGCGAAAAGGGCTCGGTCATCGTCTCCAATGACGAAATTAACATCATCGACGCCCGACCCGCGGACAAGGTCGTCGATACCACTGGCGCCGGAGATGCCTATGCGGCGGGCTTTCTGTTCGGCGTAACGGCGGGCCGCGACCTAGCCACCAGCGCTCGTTTAGGCGGCATCGCCGCAGCCGAAGTGATATCCCACATGGGCGCCAGGCCGGATGTTTCGCTCAAGGCGCTGATCGAGGAAAAGCTTGCATGACGTCCTCTTTCCCGCGGCTTGGAAAGGTTGAGCGCCGGCGGCTACGGGGATACGCTTGTTTGCCATGAACGATCCCAATTCTTCTCTTCGATCCGGCGCCGGGCCTATCACCCAATTTAAGACGTCGGCATTCTGGCGGGCCCTGCCCGCCGGGATGCGGCGGCGGTGGTGGATGTTCCGGGTCTTGGACCTGATCGCCCGTCATTGGCCGGTATTCAGGCGGCGCCATGGCATCCTGGTGGTGCGCATGGACGGCATTGGCGACATGGTGCTGTTCCGCCGGACACTCGATCATTACGCCGGGATTTTCGGCGTCGAAAAATCCGATATTACGGTGCTCGGCTGCACCAGTTGGAGCTCCCTTGCCGACGTGGTCTTTGAAGGGTACCAATTCTACGCCATAAACGAACACGCCTATGCCCGGCGTCCTTTCTACCGATTTAAGATATCTTTGTGGGTCCGCAACCTAGCCCCGGCCGTCGCCGTTTGTGATTCCTATATGCGCCGGGCGCTGATGGCGGACAGCCTGGTTTGGGTGTCATCGGCGCCGCGTACTGTCGTTTCACTGCCTTATGTAAGCGAACGGACCCGCGCCGAATTTACTTATTACCTCAGTCAGGTCAGCAAAATCATCGATACCGGCCCTTACCCGACCCACGAAGTTGTCCGCCATTTCCGGTTTATCTCCGTCATTGCCGGGCGGACCATTGACCCCGAGGGTCCCCGGATCGGCTGGCGCGATCAGGCGCCGCCCTTGGACGCGGGCGCCCCTTACGCGGTCCTCAACCCCGGCAGCAACGAACCGGGACGCCGGTGGCCACTTAGCGGCTATGTGGCCGTGGCGAAGCGGCTTTTGGATAGGGGTTACCGGGTGGTTTTCGTCGGCCGGCCCGGCGAACGGGGAGATTACCATGCCATCGACGAAATCGCTAGCGAAGAAGGCGTCATCGACCTCACCGGGCGCACCGGCCTGGCCCAGCTCCTAGACCTGATGAACCATGCCGCCCTCGTGCTCAGCAATGACTCCGGCCCGGCTCATTTGAGCATCGCGTTGGCCAGCCCCACCGTCGTCATCGTCGGCGGGGGCCATTTCGGCAGCTTCGTGCCCTATCCCAGGAAAATCGCGCCCAAAAACGCGCGTTTCGTTTATCAGAAAATGGAGTGCTACCACTGCTTCTGGCGGTGTCATAAGCGGCAAACCAAATTCCACCTTTTCCCCTGTATCGGCGCCATCGGCGAAGACCGGGTGTGGAGCGAATGCGAGGCCCTTTTGGGGGAAACCCCCGCCGGGCGCCCGGCGGGGGACGAAGCCACTCCGGCCGTCGACCGATGAGCGGATTTCGGATCGGCGTGACATGAAGGGCTGGCTCGAATCGGCTAGAATTTACCGCGACCGCCGCGTTCTGATCATCCTGATTCTGGGCTTTTCCAGCGGCCTGCCCCTGTTGCTGGTGTTCTCGACTCTGTCGGTGTGGCTCAAGATGGAAGGCGTGTCGCTGACCGCGATTGGACTCTTTTCCCTGGTGCGAACCCCTTACACCTTCAAGTTCCTGTGGGCACCGGTGGTCGACAGGCTGTCCCTCCCCGTCCTTACAGGCCTGCTCGGCCGGCGGCGGGGCTGGGCAATCCTCACCCAGACGGCACTGATGGCTTCCATCTTCGCCATGGCGTCCACCAATCCGTCGGAAAGCCCGGGATTGACGGCGCTGTTTGCTCTCCTGGTCGCCTTCTCCTCGGCGAGCCAGGACATTGTCATCGACGCCTACCGGGTGGAAGTTCTGGACGAAAACGAACAAGGCGCCGGCGCCGGCGCTATCGTGCTCGGCTACCGGATGGGCATGCTGACCGCAGGCGCCGGGGCGTTGTGGCTGGCCGCCGCGTTCACCTGGAACCAGGCGTACGCCCTCATGGGCGGCCTGGTCGTCGTCGGCATGGTCACCATCCTGCTGGCCCGGGAGCCCGTCCTCGGCCTGTCGCTGGAAAGCGCCCTCGCCAAGGATGAACGCATCGCCGGGCACCGGGCGTCCGGCTGGGCGCCCTGGCTGGCGCGGCTGTTGGCCTGGTTCTACGAAGCGGTAATCGCGCCTTTCCGCGACTTCATGGGCCATTCGGGCTGGGCCGCCATCGTTCTGTTCATCGCGCTTTACAAACTGGGCGAGTCGTACCTGGGGGTAATGGCCAATCCCTTCTATGTGGAGACCGGATTCACCACCATCGAGATCGCCAACGTCAGCAAGGTGTTCGGCCTGGGCGCCATTATCACGGGCGGCCTCATCGGCGGAGTCATGGTCAACCGCATTGGCATCATGCGGAGTCTCCTGAATTGTGGCGTCCTGCAAATCGCCGGAACCCTGATGTTCGTCGCCCAGGCCCTGGTGGGCGCGAACGTGCCGATGTTGATGGTGACCATCGCGGCTGAAAACATCACTTCGGGCATGGCGACGACGGCCTTCGTCGCCTATTTATCGTCCTTGTGCAACCAAGCCTATACCGCGACCCAATACGCGCTCCTGAGCTCATTCATGGCCTTCACCCGAGACGTGCTGTCAGCTAGTGCCGGATGGGTGGCCGAATGGCTGGGCTGGATCGGCTTCTTCCTGTTCAGCGCCGCTGCCGCGGTGCCCGGCTTGGCGGTGTTGTTGTGGCTGATGCGGCGTTATCCGGCCGAAGAGGCGCCCGAGCCGGCGGGGGTTTAACCCGAATATTTCCTGCAGGCGCTCCAAAGGCCAGCATTTTGGCGGCTCGCCGGACCCGGGTGCCAGCCCGATATAGTCAGGCCCTTCCGGCAACGGCTCTTGAGCCGCGTCCCGCAGTTGCGGCCAAGGTCCAGATTCAGGGTTTTCGGCGTCGGGAAATCACAGCCGCTGGCTAGCTCCAATAGGTCCAGCAACTGGCGCTGTATGGTTTTCGGGAAACCGGTAGCCCCTGGGTGGATTCCGAGACGACAACATGAACCAAGCCGCCGGCGAGATGAAGGTATCGTGGAGTAACGCGCCAATGCGACAGGCCGGCCCGGTAAATCCGCCGGGTATCGATAATCAGGTCGAACCGCCGCCCGCCGAGGGGGCTTTGGCTTTATTTTTTCCAGTTATCACAGGTAAAGTCGAAGGTGAAATTTTATAAATTATGTCCGGACAGTTGAACGCCTGCCGGCGCAACCTAAAAGAAATCCCCCCCATGGCCGAATCCGATGTCTTGGAGCGGATGACCATCGTCGAAGGCGACATCACCAAACTCGAGGTCGATGCGATCGTCAACGCCGCCAACGAGTCGCTTCTGGGCGGCGGGGGCGTGGACGGCGCCATCCATGCCGCCGCCGGGGCGGCATTATTGGACGAATGCCGGACTCTCGGAGGATGTCCCACCGGCGAGGCGCGAATTACCCGGGGATATCTCCTTCCCGCCCGTCACGTCATCCACGCCGTCGGGCCCATTTGGCAGGGCGGCGGCGAGGGAGAGGAAGGGCTGTTGGAGGGGTGTTACCGGAATTCCCTCAAACGGGCCCGCGAGAACAACTTAGCCTCGATTGCCTTCCCGGCCATCAGCACCGGGGTCTATCGGTTCCCGCCCGAACGGGCGGCGGAAATTGCCGTCGCCACGGTGGCCGGTTTCCTAAGTTCCGACGGCTCGGTGGAAAGGGTCGTCTTCTGCAGCTTCGGAGAGGCATCCCGGGACGCCCACCAAAGGGCCCTCAGTCAACTCGGTTAAGGGAACTTTTAGCGGAATCAACTGAAAAAGTTTCTCCTGGGCAGCGCGGGCCGCCAAGGCTGCCATATTGACCATGTCGGAGGCGGTCGATGGTTCCCAGGTTCACAGACCCGCCGGCATAACGAGGCGCGCAGGTTATTGTTTTGACGGGCATCGGAATCATCTGGGCTTATCCCGGCCCCGCTCCGCCTGGGCCCCCTCTGGCCCCAGGTTATTTCCAACCTGCCCCCATTCTGCCCTAGGGGGGGCCAAAATTGAAAGCGCGATTAATAGCGCGGCCCCGATCCCTGTGGTATGGTCGGCCGTCCGCCATCACGCCCGACCGTTTTAGCATGACCGCCTCCACCGCCCTGCCCCAACCCAAAAGCGACCAAAAAACCGACGACGGAATTCCCTCGGACTCCGCCAAGCCCACCGCCCCGGGAAAGGAACCGGCACCCCGAGCATCCAAAAATTCCCCCGAGACCATCACCCCGATGATGGCCCAGTATCTCGCGATCAAGGAAGAACACCCCGATTGCCTGCTGTTCTACCGGATGGGGGATTTCTACGAGCTGTTCTTCGAAGACGCGGCCGCCGCGGCCGGCGCGCTGGATATCGCACTGACCAAGCGCGGCAAGCATCTGGGGCAGGACATCCCCATGTGCGGGGTACCCGTGCACAGCCATGAGAGCTATCTCCACCGGTTGATCGAACAGGGTTTCAGGGTCGCGGTCTGCGAACAGACTGAAGACCCGGCTGAAGCGAAAAAAAGGGGGTCCAAGGCCGTCGTCAAGCGTGAAGTCATGCGGGTGGTGACGCCCGGCACGCTGACCGAGGATATCCTTTTGAATGCCCGCCGGCATAATTTCCTTGCCGCCGCCGCCGAGGCCGGAGGCAAGCATGCCCTTGCCTGGATCGATATGTCGACCGGCGCCTTTTACACCCAGGCCCTGGGGCCTAAGGATTTTGGCGCCGTCCTGGCCCGTGTCGCGCCCGGGGAGCTGCTGGTTGTCGAAAGCCTCCTCCAGCGCCAGGATCTGTTCGAGACCCTTGGCGATTGGAAAAACCGCATAAACCCCTTACCAGCCCGTTGCTTCGACAGCGCCAACGGCGACAAACGGCTGCAAAAACTTTATGGGGTCAAAACCCTTGATGCCTTCGGCGGCTTTTCCAGGCCCGAACTGGCGGCCGCTGGCGCGCTCGTGGATTATGTGGAACTGACCCAGAAAGGCGGGCTGCCGAGGATCGCAGCACCCTGTCGGATCGCCGAAGGCTCGGTGATGGAGATCGATGCCGCGACCCGGCGGAATCTGGAACTTACGGCGTCACTATCCGGGTCGGTCCGTGGCAGCCTGTCGTGGGCCATCGACCGCACCTTGACCAGCGCCGGCGCCCGGCTTCTGACATCGCGTCTGGCGGCGCCGCTGACGGACTCGGCAGCGATCGCCGGGCGGCTCGATCTGGTCCAGTACTTCGTCGCCGGTGAGCGGCTCCGCGAGGAAACTCGCAATTTCCTGAAACGCTGTCCCGATATCGAACGGGCGCTGACGCGCCTGACTCTTGGGCGCGGCGGCCCCCGGGATCTGGCCGCTATGCGAGACGGCCTGGCGATGGCGGGAGATATCCGACGAACCCTTGAAAGCGCCGGCCAAGGGGCGCCCCAAGAATTGACGTCGGCCCTCCACGACCTCGGCCATCATTCCGAAGTGATCGATCGCTTGGGCCGGGCTCTTGCCGTCGAGCTTCCGCTTTACGCCCGGGACGGCGGCTTTATCGCCTTCGAATACCTGCCACAACTGGATGAATTGCGGGCGTTAAGGGATGAAAGCCGGCGGCTGATCGCCGGCCTGCAAAGTCGTTACGTAGACGAAACGTCCATCCGGACGCTGAAGATCAAGCACAACAACGTCCTCGGCTACTTTATCGATGTGCCGGCCAAGCAGGCGGACAAAATCCCCCTGGGGGAAGACGGGCCTTTTATCCACCGCCAGACCCTGGCCAACGCGGTCCGCTATTCGACGGTCGAACTGAGCGAGCTTGAAAACCGCATCGCCCGGGCCGGCGAACAGGCGCTGGCCCTTGAATTAAAGCTGTTTGAGGATTTGGTGGAGGAAATCACCGGCGGCGCCGACGCCATCGCCGCCGCTGCCCAGGTCCTGGCTGCCCTTGACGTCGCCGCCGGCTTGGCTGCCTTGGCCGAAGAACATGGCTATTCCAGGCCTGAGGTCGACAACTCGACAGATTTTTACATCACCGAAGGCCGCCACCCGGTGGTCGAGGCAGCCTTGGGGGAAACCGGAGAAGGGGCCTTCGTCGCCAACGGGTGCCGGCTTTCCGGCGATGGGGTTGATGATGGAGCGGCGGGGAGTCTTTGGCTGTTGACCGGCCCTAATATGGCCGGCAAAAGCACCTTCCTGCGCCAGAACGCGCTGATCGCGGTGTTGGCGCAGATGGGCTCGTTCGTTCCCGCCGCCGAGGCGCGGATCGGCGTGGTCGACCGGTTGTTCTCACGTGTCGGCGCGGCGGATGATTTGGCCCGCGGGCGCTCCACGTTCATGGTCGAAATGGTGGAAACCGCCGCCATTCTCAATCAGGCAGGCCCCCGGGCGATGGTGATCCTGGACGAAATCGGACGCGGCACCGCCACCTTCGACGGCCTTTCCATCGCCTGGGCGGTGGTTGAACACCTGCACGAGGTCAACCGCTGCCGGGTGCTTTTCGCCACCCACTACCACGAACTAACGGTGCTGGCAGCCAAGCTTTCCGCTCTTCGGTGCTACACCATGCGGGTCAAGGAATGGCAGGGAAATGTGGTGTTCCTGCACGAAGTGGCGGCCGGGACCGCCGACCGTTCCTACGGGATCCATGTCGGCCAACTGGCGGGGCTGCCGCAAAGGGTCATCAAGCGTGCCGGAGAAGTCCTGGAGACGCTAGAGGAGGGTGATCATTCCGCCGCCGTAATCAGGCTTGCCGATGATCTGCCACTGTTCCAGGTGGCGGCCGGCCCGGAACTCGCATCCGGCCGGGCCGGGCAGTCGCCCCTTGAGGAGGCCCTGGAGAAGACCCTGGGCGCCGTCGACGCCGATATGCTGACCCCCCGGGACGCGCTCGAACTTATTTACAAGCTCAAAGCGCTGCTGGCGGGCAGGGATTAATTCGACTCAGAACCATTATCTCCGAAGACGTTTCGGCTCCACACCGTTTCTTTCCGACGGCGGAAACAGGTGGACGGAGGAAAATCCATCCCAATCCCATTTCTTAGGTAAGATTTTTTCTATGATCTCAAACAGACAATCTCGAAATTTTTTTATTCATTGATATAAATCAAGAATTATTATTGATAAATGCTTTTTTGGGGCTGGAAGCGGTGCTTTGAAATGTCCTTACATGACATATAAAAAATAGAGTTATTTCTTTGATCTTTATCTGCTCTTGATGCCAATGAAGGACCCGAAAGGGCACCCAGATAAAATTTTTCGGACCCATTAACGTTTCTCATTCTTAAGGGTTCTTAACTGATCTTATATTATTTTATTATTTGTTTCAATATATTAGTGATGGTCTAGCCTTTGCCAATAAGATGCTTTACTAAGACCCGCCGGCCACGAAATAGCCTTGATGGCCGAGGTTGGCACCGCCGTTGGGGCCTACAACGCAATTTAATTGCACTTACAGAATGAACTTTGGCGGTTTTTACGGCCTAAACCGAGAAACGAAGAAGATTCAGGGGCGCTGATAAAACCACAGGATATCTTCAGGGACCTTCCGGCGGGCCCCGGACGCCCAGGCGCCGGCGTTTCCTTCTTTAACGGCCCCCGGGTCACCGTTATGTTAGGGGTATCATGGCCGGCATAGCGAAACCCCGAGATATCATTGACCGCAAGGCGCTCCTAGGAGAACTCGACGACCTTGTGGGATGGTCCGGCTATACGCCGAAAACGCAAGCCCAGGTCCTCAAAATCTTCAAATCTGCCCATACCCGGGGCTGGATTGAAGTCCGTCGGCGCTTCGAAGAAGACGCCGCCACCAGCCGCGTCGTCATGCACGCCAACGCCTACCTGTCCGACCAGCTGATCCGCGCGGTTTACGACTTCGCACTCTCCAGCTTTTTTCCGGCCGCCAATCCGACCACCGGCGAACTCCTGAGCCTTACCGCCATCGGCGGCTACGGCCGCGGGGAACTGGCGCCGTTCTCGGACATCGACCTGATGTTCCTGCTGCCCTACAAGCTGACCGTCCATAGCGAACAGATGGTGGAATACATCCTCTACACGCTATGGGATCTGGGCCTAAAGGTGGGCCATGCGACTCGCTCCATCGATGACGCCATCCGTCTCGCCCGCGACGACATGACCATCCGCACCAGCCTTTTGGAGGCGCGCTGGCTTTGGGGCGATAAGGGGATGTTTGAGGATTTCAGGAAACGCTTCCGGGCCGAGATTGTCGACGGCACCGGCTACGATTTTGTCGAGGCCAAGCTGGCGGAACGGGACAACCGGCACGACCGCATGGGCGATACTCGCTATGTGCTGGAACCCAACATCAAGGAAGGCAAGGGAGGGCTTCGCGACCTGCAGACGTTGTTCTGGATCGCCAAGTACCTCTACCAGGTCGACGACGTGAAAGGGTTGCAGGAACTCGGCGTGTTGACGGCGAAGGACGTGCGCCTGTTTGCCAAGGCCGAGGCCTTCCTGTGGACGGTTCGCTGTCACCTCCATTATCTGAACGGCCGCGCCGAGGAACGTCTGACGTTCGACGTTCAGAACGAGATCGGTAATCGCATGGGATACGTCAGCCGCGCCGGCGCCCAGGGTGTCGAGCGGTTCATGAAGCATTACTTTCTGATCGCCAAGGACGTTGGTGACCTGACCCGAATTCTATGCGCCGTCCTGGAGGAACAGGAGAAGAAAAGCCTCACCCGGTTCCGTTTACCGAGCTTCAGCCTTCGGAAGCGCGAGATCAAGGACTTCGTTCTCGACGGCGACAGGCTGACCGTCGAAGATAATGACGCCTTTAGGAAAGCGCCCGTGAGAATGCTGCAAATGTTTCGCCTCGCCCAGCGCCACGAGGTCGATATCCATCCCGATGCTCTTCGCTTGGTGGCCCAGAACCTGAAACTGATCGACGGGAAATTGCGAAAAGACCCGGACGCCAACCGTCAGTTCATGGAAATCCTTACCGGCCCCAATCCGGAAGTGGCCCTCATGCGGCTCAACGAAGCCGGTGTCCTGGGGCGCTTCCTGCCCGATTTCGGCCGCGTCGTCGCCCAAATGCAGTACGACATGTATCACGTCTATACCGTCGACGAGCACACCATCCGCGCCATCGGCATCCTCAATAGAATTCAGGAAGGACGGCTCAAGGAAGACCTTCCCCTCTCGTGCTCGGTGATCGGCGAGGTGCAGTCCCTGCCGGTGCTTTACCTGGCGGTCCTGCTGCATGACATCGCCAAGGGCCGTGGCGGCGACCACTCCAAAATCGGCGCCAACATCGCCATGAAACTGGGGCCCAGGCTCGGCTTTAGCGAGTGGGAAACCGAGACCGTATCGTGGCTGGTGCGCCATCATCTGTTGATGAGCAAAACTGCGTTTAAGCGCGACGTTTATGATCCGAAAACCGTCAGCGATTTCATCGCCGTCGTCCAGTCGCCGGAACGCTTGCGGCTGCTTTTGATTCTGACGGTCGCCGATATCCGCGCCGTAGGTCCCGACGTCTGGAACGCCTGGAAGGCCGGGCTTTTGCGCGAACTTTACACCCGCGCCCAGGAAGAGATGCCGGGCGGCGTTCCGGCCGAACGGCGGCCGGAACGGGTCGAACACGCGATGGCCGGCCTCCGGCAACGGCTGGAAGACTGGTCTTCGGAAGAAATCGAAACCCATATTCGGCTCGGTTTTTCCGATTATTGGCTGGCCTTCGATACCAAAACCCTGGTCCGTCACGCCTTACTCATCCGCGATGCCGAGGCCAAGGACCGAAAGCTTCATATCGAAACCCGGGTGGAAACCGATCGCGACGTTACAGAAATCATAATCTACGCCCCGGATCACCCAGGTTTGTTTGCCTCCATCGCTGGCGCGATTGCCTTGGGCGGGGCGTCGGTGGTCGATGCGAAGATCATGACGCTCGCCAATGGCATGGCCTTGGACACGTTCTGGATCCAGAATTCCCGGGGCCAAGCCTATGCTGCGAAGGATCGGCTGAAAAGGCTTCGTGGGCGCATCAAAAACGCCCTCTCCGGAAGCCTGCTCCCGGCCCGCGAATTGAAAACGACGCAGGAAAAAACGCTGCCAAGCCGCACGGTTGTCTTCAAGGTGCCGCCCAGGGTGCTGATCGACAACAAGGCGTCGAACCGCTTGACGGTGATCGAAATCAACGGCCGCGACCGTCCGGGCTTTCTCCACGACGTCACCGCTGCCCTGACCGCTGCCGGCCTGCAGATTTCGAGCGCCCATATCTCCACCTACGGCGAGCGCGTGATCGACGTGTTCTACGTCAAGGATATCTTCGGCCTGAAGGTCGAACACGAGGAAAGGCTTTCTACCCTGCGCGAAAGTCTCCTCGAGGCCGTTTCCCCGGGGGCCGCCGGGGACTTGGAAAAACCGTCAAAAAAGATGAAAACTGCCAAGGGCAAAACCCGAAAAACCAAACAAACCAAGAGCGAAAAACACCAAACCACCGGGGACATCGGGGCGGCGGAATAGCCCAAGCGTTCCCCATCGAGATGCTCAAACGTCATTTGCCGTTGGAATCCGCGTGTTGATTCCAGGCTTAGGTAAAAGCCTAGGCCCTAGCGCCTGAAGGCGGTTCAGCAACAACCTTTCGGGTTTCTTTGATGATCCCGCTCCTTTTGGCGCTGCCTTTTCGCCGCCACAAAAAACCTTTATTGAGTCGCCCATGGTGCTTTTGAGTTCCATCGCCACCGTCGGCGGTTTCACCATGGTCAGCCGGGTGCTCGGCTTCCTGCGCGACATCCTGATCGCTGCGGTTCTGGGCGCGGGCGCCGGCGCGGATGTTTTTTTCGTGGCCTTCAAGCTTCCCAACCTGTTCCGCCGGCTGTTTGCCGAGGGCGCCTTCTCGATGGCGTTCGTGCCCATGTTCGCCGGCCGCCTGGAGGAGAAGGGAAAGGCGGAAGCCCAGGTGTTCGCCGAAGCCGCCTTCAGCGTCCTGTTGTGGACGCTTCTCGCCTTCGTCATCGTCATCGAACTGGCCATGCCGTGGATCATGGTCGGGTTTGCTCCGGGCTTCGTCGCCGATAACGCCAAGTTCGACTTGGCGGTCACCCTGACCCGGATCACGTTCCCCTATCTATTGCTGATCTCGCTGGTGTCGCTGATGGCAGGCGTCCTGAATTCGCTGGGCCGGTTCGCTGCCGCCGCGGCGACGCCCATATTGCTAAACCTCTGCCTGATCGGCGCCATTTTGGGCTTGGCACGAGTCGCCGAAACCCCCAGCCGTGCCCTGGCCTGGGGCGTGGCCGCCGCCGGCGTCCTTCAGTTTATCTGGCTGTTCATGGCCTGCGGGCGCGAAGGGTTTCGGCTCCGCCTAGTCCCGCCCCGGTTGACCTCCGACGTCAGGACATTGATCCGGCGCATAGTGCCGGTGGCCATCGGCGCCGGCGTCTATCAGGTCAACCTGGTCATCGACACCATCATCGCCTCGTTGCTGCCGACGGGCTCCATCGCGTACTTGTTTTACGCCGACCGGGTCAACCAGTTGCCGCTGGGCGTCGTCGGCGTTGCCGTCGGCACGGCATTGCTGCCGCTGTTGGCTCGCCAAGTCCGGGCCGGCGAGACCAAAGCGGCCCTTCACAGTCAGAACCGGGCCTTGGAGTTTTCGCTGCTGCTGACCCTGCCAGCGGCGGCGGCATTGATGGTGATCGCCGAGCCGCTGATCCGGGTACTGTTCGAACGCGGCCAGTTCGGGCCTGTGGAAACTTCGGCGACGGCCGCAGCGCTGGCCGTCTATGCCATCGGCCTCCCGGCCTATGTTCTGGTCAAGGCGCTGGCGCCCGGCTTTTTCGCCCGCGGAGACACGGCGACCCCGGTCAAGATTTCGGTCGCCTGTCTGTTCCTCAACTTAGTCCTCAACCTTCTTTTGATGGGGCCTTTCAAGCACGTCGGCATCGCCATGGCGACGGCGGCGTCGAGTTGGCTCAACGCTGGCCTCCTGGCGTACGTCCTTCATCTGCGTGGACACCTGGTGTTGGACCCGAGATTCAGGGGGCGCCTGCCGCGCGTGGTCCTGGCCAGCGCCGTCATGGCCGGATTGCTGGTATTGGCGCTGGCGCCACTGGATGGCGGGCTGAACGGGTCAACGGCGGAACGGATCGTGGCCCTCGTGCTTTTGGTCGCCGGAGGTATGGCGGCCTACGGCGGCCTGGTCCTGGCGACAGGGGCGGCGCGCCCAGGTGACTTGAAAAGTCTTTACCGCGGCGGTGGCGGAGACTGAGGGCCGCTTGACCGGCCAACCCGAACAGGCGATAAAGCCGACGTTTTCCCATGACGGGGAAGGACTAAGGAACGGGGGTCCATGGAGCGCATTTTTTCGGGCGTACAGCCGACCGGCAACCTGCACTTGGGCAACTACCTGGGCGCCATCCGCAACTGGGTGCGCTTACAGGACGAATACGATTGTTTGTTCTGCATCGTTGATTTGCACGCGGTGACCGTCTGGCAGGACCCGGAAGAGCTTAAGGCCAACACCCGCCATGTCGCCGCCGCCATGCTGGCCGCCGGTATCGACGCAGGGCGCCACATCATCTTCAACCAGAGCCAAGTCCCTGGCCATGCGGAGTTGGCGTGGATTTTCAACTGCGTGGCCCGGCTCGGCTGGCTCAACCGCATGACCCAGTTCAAGGAAAAGGCCGGCAAGAACAAGGAAAAAGCGTCCGTTGGCCTCTTTGCCTATCCCAACCTGATGGCCGCCGATATCCTGCTTTACAAGGGCACCCACGTCCCCGTCGGCGAGGACCAGAAGCAGCACCTGGAACTGGCCCGCGACATCGCGAGTAAATTCAACAACGATTTCGGCGTCGACTTCTTCCCCATTGTCGAGCCGCTGATCTTCGGCGCCGCCACCCGGGTGATGTCGCTCCGCGACGGGACGGCCAAGATGAGCAAGTCGGACCCGTCGAAAATGTCGCGCATCGTCATGACCGACAACGCCGACGCCATCGTTCGGAAAATTCGGAAAGCCAAGACCGACCCCGAATCCTTGCCGTCTTCTCCCGAGGAGTTCGAAGGCCGGCCCGAGGCCGCCAACCTGATGGGGCTCTTTGCGGCGCTTTCGGATACCGAAATCGGCGACGTCTGCAAGCGTTTCGGGGGCCAGCAGTTTTCCACCTTCAAACAGGAACTTTCCGATCTTGCGGTCGAGAAACTCGGCCCCATGCAGTCAGACATGCGCCGGCTGATGGACGATCAAGCCCATGTGGACGGCATCATCGCCGACGGCGTTTCCCGCGCCCGGGCCATCGCCGAACCAGTTCTCAAAGAGGTTCATGACATCATTGGTTTCCTGCGCCCTGGCGGCGGCTGAAAAAGAAGGTGCCTAGGGGCGCTTCTTTGCCCTATAATGGGCTTTGCTGCGGCTAACAGGACCTTGATAATGAAACCCCCGCGGCCCATCTACGGGAGTGTCGGCGGAATCCACCGGCGGGACGAAGGACGATAAAGAGACATGTTCATTCAGTCGGAAAACACGCCCAATCCGGCGACATTGAAATTCCTGCCCGGCTGTCCGGTTATGGAATCGGGAACCGCCAATTTTACCAACGTCGGCGAGGCAAGGCGGTCACCGCTGGCGACATCGGTTTTCGGCGTCGAGGGGACGGTCGGCGTCTTTTTGGGCGCCGATTTCATCACCGTCACCAAATCCAACGACCAAGACTGGGACATCATCAAACCGCAGGTCCTGGGCGCCATCATGGAACACTTCCAATCGGGAGAGCCGGTGGTCGCCGATGAGGGCGCCGAAGCGGCCAATTCCACGGAACCAGGGGAAGGGGATTCCATCGGCACACAAATCAAGGAACTGATCGACACCCGGGTGCGCCCGGCAGTCGCCCAGGACGGGGGAGACATCATCTACAAGGGGTTTGAGGATGGCATCGTCTATCTTCACATGCAGGGCGCCTGCGCCGGCTGTCCCTCCTCCACGGCGACACTCAAGCATGGAATTGAGAACATGCTCCGCCATTATATTCCAGAGGTGAAGGAAGTCCGGGCGATCGAATAAGCGTTCAGGGTTGAGGCGGGTCGTCAGGAAAAGTCCGAAGGATACGGCGGCGAAATCACGGAAATTGTATTGCTGCAATGCAATAAACTATGTTGCGTTGCGTGAGGGCTGGCGTTAGTTTGAGGATTGTGTTAGACACCTTTCCCACATTGTCGGCCAAGGGCACCGTGATGACTAAGGGGAAAGATACAAAGCGGAAGACCTGATACGTAGGTGTGGTGGTTTGTGCATTTGAGGGGTTGAAGCGAACAAAAACGGTCGCTCCACTTCTGTTCACTGATGAAGATTCTATTTGAACGTAGCGCGTTTCTTGCTGTTGTTGGGCTTGTGGCAAGTTTGGTCGTGGCGGTTTTCGTCAGCCTGCTCGAAAGGGCGACGGGGGTGCCCAAGGCACCCCTGCGGCTGGCAGTCTCCCAACTAACACGGGCTACGGTGGTTCCGAAAACGGCGGCAACGACCTCAAGGACCGTAAAAACGGCGCCGAAAAAGGCCACCGTGTCGGATATCGATACGCTGACTGGCGTCGTTTCGGTTCGGGCCCTGAACCGGCTCCGTAAATTGCCCCCCTTGAAGACAGTGAAAGCCTTGTCAGTAACCTTCCAGCAACTGGGCTACGATCTGGAACAGGTTCGTACCGGCGAGACCGGGGTGCCGCGCCTGTTCCTCACCAGCCTGCCCGGCGATCTAAAGGACATCCGCGAATCCAGAGTCCGCAAGACGCTTTTCTTCAAGACCGTTTTGCCTCTTGTTCTACGGGTCAACGAGGAAATCCTGCGCGAACGGCGCCGTCTCTGGAAACTGCACTTCCGCCTTAGCCTCGACCGAAAGCTTGGTCCCGGGGATCGGCTTTGGCTAATGGTGATGACCGAGCGCTATGGCGTTGAGCGGGGTGACGTCGCCTCGCTTTTGAAACGGGTCGACATTGTCCCACCGTCCCTGGCCCTGGCCCAGGCGGCCGAGGAAAGTGGCTGGGGTACATCACGTTTTGTGCGCGAGGGCAACGCCGTCTTCGGGCAATGGACGTTCTCCAAGACCGGAAACCTGGTGCCGGCCCGGCGCGACAAAGACAAGTTCCACAACATAAAGGCCTTTTCGAGCCTTCTTGATTCGGTCCGCGCCTATACCCGCAACCTGAATACCCATGGTGCCTACCGGCTGTTGCGCCGGGCCCGTTACGGTCTCAGGCTCAGGGGCGCGCCCCTAGACGGCCTACTGTTGGTGAAGAATTTGAAAAACTATTCCCAGCGGGGCCAGGAATACGTTGGCACCATCCGGGCCCTCATCGAAAGCAACAAGCTGCACCGTCTGGACGATGCCAGGCTGAGAGAGGCAACCCTTACCTAGGCTTCGCTCATTCTAATTGTCCCTGGGCCAGGCCCTTAAGTATATGAATAATAAGGATTTAACGTTTTAAATTGATTTACTTTAAAACAATCGCACTCTAAGGCATTTCCCTTTTTGCCGCCCGCCACTCCCTTCAAGAGGAGCCCTTGTAGAACTGACGGCCGAACCAGCGAAACCGCCCCTTACTCACCGGTAGCGTGCAGTTAACCCGCGTTCGGCCCTTGGGGAACGCTCTTTTAACCCTGATTTCGATTCGGTTCCCACCCAGATGCTCCAACCGGGCCCTGCCTTCGTGCGATAAAAAACAGGCCAGTCGGTCCAGCTCCTGAATGTTGCCGGCGATGGTAAAACCCATGGCAGGGGGGTTGTTGGCGGTGATCAAGGGATCGGCGGGCGTCACGTCGGTGACCGGCAAGGGCAGGGCATTGATGGCCAAGCGGAACCGTGCCTGGCCGCCGTAATCTTCGTTCATGGAGAAACGGGGCAGATCAAAATGATCGTCGCCGTCGATGGCGCCCGAATGCTGGCCAAAGGCGGCCGTAAAGTTCATTTCCTTGACCAAAGCCTGAACGGCGAGGCTGGACTCGCCGTAGGGATAGGCAAACAAATCCGGACTGTGGCCCAACTCTTCCTCGAACCGCCTGTTGGAACGGTCGAGCTCTTCGCGGTTGCGTTCGGGGCTGGCGTCGGCCATGTGCAGGTGCGACACCGTCTGGCTGCCGATGGTGACGCCGGCCGCCGCCATTTCCCTGATCTGATCCCAGCTCATGAAATCGGAGGCCTTGCGGTCAATGGGCCCTGTGGCGACGAAAAGCGTAAATGGAAAGCCGGCCTCCTTCAGGCGCGGCCAAGCCTCCCTGTAGACGGAACGGAAAGCATCATCGATGCTCAAACCAACGGCACGGTCTGGAAGGGGCTTGCCTTTACGGCGGGCGGCGATGATCTCGGGCAACCCCACCACCCGATACCCCCCCGTTTGCAGTTCTTGGATATGGGCCTCGAACTGTTTGAGGGTGATGTTGGTGGAAGGATACTTCGGCTCTCCAAACCGGTGATACATGATGACCACGGCGGCGGTTTCGGCTGCGGCCGGGAAGCCGTCGGCGACAGCCCCCGCCGCCGCACACGTTGCCACCAAAAGTGCGCGGGTCAAAAGGCCGCCGCTTCGCCAAAGCAGCCACCCGGTTGTGGTCGTTCGACATAGGTTCATGGTTTTTCCGACCTCCCCTTTGCCAGCCTTGAACTTTCCCGCTTCCAAGTGCCAGCACAAGTGTCATACTGAAACGAGGGAAACGTCAAATCAGGATGATAATATGACAGCCTCTCTCGACCAAGATGTCCTCGATCAGTTGTTCATGGACGCGCGCACTCAAAACGACTGGCCGGAAAAGCCGGTTTTGGCCAATCTCCTTGAGGCCGTCTGGGGTTTGGCCAAAATGGGCCCAACTAGCGCCAACTGCAGCCCCGCCAGGATCGTTTTCGTGGTTTTGAGCAAGGCCAAAGAGAGCCTCCGGCCCTGCCCGAATTGTTCCCCCACACCGATGCCCGGTCCTGGTTCGCGGGCAACTTGTCCTTGATCAAGGCCATGGCCTTTCGCAACTCGACCCTGCAAGGGGCCTATTTCATGCTCGCCGCTCGCGCGCTCGGCCCCGACTGCGAGCCGATGTCGGGATTCGACGCGGCGGCGGTAAACGAGGCTTTTTTCTCCGGCATCGATATCGAATCGAATATCCTTTGCAACATCGGTTACGGCAACGGCGAAGACCTGTCTCCGAGAAGCCCGAAACTTGCTTTCGACGACGCGTGTTCGGTCGTCTAGGGAAAAAGACCCGACGTCTGCCGGGGGAAATGAACCATGCGAATCCTTGCTTTTGACACTACCACATCCGCTTGTTCGGCGGCGCTTTGGGAAGATGGCCGCTCAATCGCAGGTCGTTTCGAAACGATGCCCCGCGGGCAGTCGGAACATCTGATCTCCATGGTCCTTGACGTCATGACCGAAGCCGGGGCCGATTTTTCCGACCTCGATTTGTTGGCGGTGACCAATGGGCCAGGCGCCTTTACGGGGCTCAGGATAGGGCTTGCCACTGCCCGCGGCATGGCCCTTGCGGGAAAACTACCGTGCCTCGGCGTCACCACACTGGACGTTGTCGCGGCCCAGGTGCCAGCGGCCGAAAGAGGGGACCGGAAATTGTTGGTAGTGTTGGATTCCAAACGGGCCGACGTTTACGCCCAGGCCTTCGCCGCCGACCTCCGCCCCTTAAGCGAACCCCAGGCCCTCCTTCCGGACGACCTGCCAGGATTGGTGGTTGGAGGCGCGGGCTGCAGTGGCGCCGTCGTCATCGCCGGCGATGCCTGTGCGCGGGGCGTCCAGGCGCTCGAAGAAGTCGGGGTGGATGTCGTTGCCAGCAAGGCGCCTGGGATACCCGACGCCGCCACCGTCGCCACACTGGCGGCGGAACGATGGCCGGAGGATGCCCCAACGGCTCCGCCCCGGCCCCTTTATCTTCGTCCACCCGACGCCAAGCCGCTGAAAAACGGTGGCCGGCTCCGGCCCTGACGTGACCCAGCAAGAGGGCTCAAACCCGGCGCTTTTCAGGACGAGGCTTTTTGAAGGACAAGGCGGTGGATGCCGTCGTCGGGTTGGGACTTTTTCTCCGGTTCCAGGCTGAGAACGGCGTGACCGTGCTCGCGAACCGAACGGGGAACATTTTCCAGTGGTTCCTGGCCCTTAAGGCGGACTTCGGCAGTTTGACCCGGCTGCATACTCTCGATCAGAAGTTTTGTTTTGACGAAAGTAAGAGGGCAGACTTCTCTCGTAATATCGATAAAGAAATCTACCGCGTTATCCTTACTGTATTTTGTATCGCTATTCATTGTTCTTACTTGCTAGAGTTGAATATGTTTATTATAAAAAGCTCTTCACATTTTAAGGCCCTTTCTAAATCGGGCGCATGAATTTCCTCGCTGAACCGGGGAATTATAAACAGAGAGGATTTCCCGTCTATGACCAGTAAACCCAATGTAAGCGAATTGTTGGAATTGACGACCGAAATCGTCTCCGCGCACGCCGGCAACAACACGGTTGCGCCCAGTGATCTACCGCAATTAATTCAGGACGTATATAAGGCGTTGGTGGTGGTCGGCACGGTGCCGGCAGTGCTAGAACGTCCCCGCCCCGCCGTTGCAATCAAGAAATCGATATTTCCCGATTACATCGTCTGCCTTGAAGACGGTAAAAAGCTCAAAATGCTCAAGCGTCACCTGAAGACGGCCTACAACCTGACGGTTCAGGAGTATCGCGAACGATGGGGGCTGCCACCCGATTATCCGATGGTGGCGCCGAATTACGCAAAGCATCGAAGCAATCTGGCCAAGAAGATCGGCCTGGGAACGAGGCCCCGTAAGCGCCGCCGCTAAGGCGGCGGGGTTCCGTTTTTCAAGCTCGGCACCTTGTGGCACCCGGCGGGTGTCACCCATGAAAACGATTATCTCGGGATTAAACAAGGCTGGACAAGTTGAGGGCGGTATTCGACTTAGGCAGCAGAAAAACCTTAAATTTCCCCCTCGGGAAGGGCCATGCCGGAAAATAGAATTGAGCGTCTGTGCAAAGAAAAAGGCATGAAAATGACCGAGCAGCGCCGGACCATTGCCCGGGTTCTGTCCTCGGCCGACGATCATCCGGACGTTGAGGAGGTCTACCGGCGCGCCAGCATAATGGACCGGCGCATTTCCATCGCTACCGTTTACCGGACAGTTCGCCTGTTTGAAGATGCCCAAATTATCGAACGGCACGATTTTGGCGACGGGCGGTCCCGTTACGAGGAGGTCCCCGACGAACACCACGATCATCTGATCGATATACAGACTGGCAAGATCATTGAATTTCAAAACACCAAAATCGAAGAATTGCAGGTAAAAATCGCCGAGAAACACGGAATGCGGCTCGTCGGTCACCGCCTGGAACTTTACGGCGTGTCTCTGGATGCAAAGAAATGAGTCGACGGATGAAGACCCCCCTTACCCCCGACGACCGCTTTGAAATCATCGATCCTTGGTATTAGAGCAAAATCAGATTGAATCTAATCGCCACGGGGCAATACTCTGGCGATCCATCAATCGGGTGAGTTTGCTCTCACTTATCGAAATAGAGCGGTTAAACGCGGTGGATTGGCGCCACGAAGTGGGTCCGATCCACCGAGATTCGCTCTAGGTTGACAGGCGTAGGCGCGGTGCTACCCTTTATGTCTGATGGCCCCTTGGGTCACTGGGTCAACGGAGATACCGCTCGAGGGGTTGAATTCAATCTGCCCGGAAATACCGGCCACACCATGAACCCGCGACCGTTGCGATAGCGCAAGCACCTTTGGCACAAAAACTTCATATCAAAACCTACGGTTGCCAGATGAACGTCTACGACTCGGGCCGCATGGCCAACGTCTTGACGCCGCTGGGCTATCGGCTTGTGGATGAGCCGGAAGCGGCGGACATGATTATCCTCAACACGTGTCACATCCGGGAAAAGGCGGCCGAAAAGGTGTACTCTGAACTGGGCCGCCTGAGGCCGTTGAAAACCGAAAAGAAACGACAGGGCGGACGCATGATCATCGCCGTGGCCGGATGCGTCGCCCAGGCGGAAAGCAAGGAAATCCTGCGCCGGGCGCCCTTCGTGGACATGGTCTTCGGTCCCCAGGTTTACCACCGCCTGCCGGAGATGGTGGCGCGCCTGGATCGTGGTTCAGGGGCGGTGCTGAATACCGACTTCCCGCCTGAACCCAAATTCGACTATCTGCCGGCAGATGCTTCCGATGCTGGCTCCAACGCCGCCGCCACTTTTCTGACCGTCCAAGAAGGCTGTGACAAATTCTGCACGTTCTGTGTCGTTCCCTACACCCGGGGCGCCGAATACTCCCGCCCCGCCGCCGACGTTGACGCCGAAGCCCGGTGGCTCGTTGCAGCCGGGGCCCGCGAGATCACCCTGTTGGGTCAGAACGTTAACAATTACTCAGGTCAGGCGCCCTGTTCGTCTCGGTCCGGGACGGCATCGGCCACGGAGGGCGCCCATTGGGGGCTCGGCCGCCTCATCACAGAACTCGCCGGCATCGACGGTCTGGACCGTATCCGCTACACCACCTCCTATCCCGCGGATATGGATGACGGGCTCATCACCGCCCACCGCGAGGTGAGGGAACTGATGCCGTTTCTGCATTTGCCGGTGCAGTCGGGATGCGACCGGATTCTGACGGCCATGAACCGGCGCCATACCGCCGATGACTACCGCCGGCTAGCCGGCCGGTTGCGCGAGGCCAGACCCGATATCGGACTTTCTTCAGATTTTATAGTCGGCTTTCCGGGCGAGACCGATGCCGACTTCGACGATACCCTCAAGCTGGTGAAGGACATCGAGTTCGTGCAGGCCTATTCTTTCAAATACAGCCCACGGCCGGGAACACCGGCCGCCCTGATGGAGGAACAGGTTCCCGACGAGGTGAAAAACCGGCGCCTGTCCGAACTGCAGGCACTTTTGAACGCCCAGCAACTGGCCTTCAACCGCGTTTGCGTCGGGAGAGTCATGCCGGTGCTGCTGGACCGCCGAAGCCGCGAGCCGGGCCAGTTAGTCGGCCGCAGCCCCTACATGCAAGCGGTCCACATGGATGCTCCGGACGACAGGTTGGGCACAATTCAGCCCATTCGCATTAATGCCGCCCACGCCAACAGCCTCACCGGTTATTCCGCCGCCGACGGCACGGAGACCGCGGCCGGTAATGGGACCGAAGGCTCCATGGAAGGGGTTTCGGCATGACCCCGCCAGCGAAATCGAAGGCCGTCGCTGCCCGGCGCCCCGCCGACGAAACCACGAGCGCCGAAAGGGTGTTTTCCGACAACGGTCTGGTGTTGCAACTGTTCGGCTCCCATCACCGTCATCTTGCCCGGATCGAACAAAAACTGAATGTCGCCATTGACGCGCGGGGAAACGAAGTGACCGTGACCGGCGACGAGGATGCCGTGGACGGAGCCTGCGGGGTTTTGGAAGGTCTTTACGCCCGCTTGGAACAAGGCCAAGACGTTGGCGCCGAGGAACTGGAAGCGGTCCTGCGCATGGCGACGGCGCCGGATGGAGACATCGGCGATGCGGAACTGACGATTCGCACCCGCAAACGCCACATTTCGCCGCGCTCCCCGGTGCAAGCCGAATATGTTCAAGCCATCGACGCTGCCGAACTGGTGTTCGGCGAGGGGCCTGCCGGCACCGGCAAGACTTATTTAGCGGTGGCCAAGGGCGTCGAACGGTTGATCAAGGGCTCCGTCGACCGCATTATCCTGTCCAGGCCGGCGGTCGAAGCGGGTGAGCAACTGGGTTTTTTGCCCGGCGACATGCACGAGAAAGTGGACCCGTATCTGAGGCCGCTTTATGACGCGCTTTACGACATGCTGCCGGCGACCCAAGTGATCAAGCGCCTGGGAAACGGCGAGATAGAAGTAGCGCCGTTAGCCTTCATGCGCGGCCGTACGCTCCACAATGCCTTCGTCATTTTGGACGAAGCTCAGAATACATCCGCCATGCAGATGAAGATGTTTCTGACCCGCTTGGGCCAGGATTCGTCGATGGTCATTACTGGCGACTTGAGTCAGGTTGACCTCCCTGGCGGTGTCCGCTCGGGATTGAGAGACGCCATGGAAACCCTGGCCGATGTCGAAGGCGTTGCCTTTATCGAATTTTCGGAAGCCGATGTTGTGCGCCATCCCCTCGTCGGCCGGATTGTCCATGCCTACGGCAAGGTAGAAAACCGAAACAAGACCGGGGCCCGGTATCGAAATAAAGAAACCGCCAAAGGTCCGGCGGAGCCTAACGACAATGAATGAACCGGCCCCGAAAACGCCGCCCCTGGACCTGGAGGTCGACGTTGTCGAGCCCAACCCGCTGTGGACCGAAGCCCTGCCCGGGGCCCAGGGGCTGTGTCAGGACGCCGCCCGGGCAGCTTATCACGCTGAACCGGTAGAACACCCCGATGCCGAGGTCAGCATTGTTCTCGCCGATGATGAATTTGTCCGCGGCCTTAATCGGGATTACAGGGACCAGGATAAGGCCACCAACGTTCTCTCGTTTCCGGCCGGCGAGGGCGCCCAACCCGAGAATGCAATCCGGTTGTTGGGGGATATCGTCGTTGCCTATGAAACCGCCGCAGGCGAGGCATCCTCCGAGGGAAAGACACTCGGAGACCATTTATGCCATATGGTCGTCCATGGTATGCTTCACCTCTTAGGCCACGACCACCGGACGGCGCCGGCGGCGAAAGCAATGGAAAAGCTGGAGATCGACGTCCTTGCCAGTCTCGGCATTGCCAGCCCTTATGAGGCCGGACCGTCGGGAAACGATCAAAGCCGATGAACGATCAACCTTCGAATTACAGCCCCCTTGACTGCGGGGCCGACAAGGAACCGTCCTTGGCCGACACCCTTCTGGGCTGGATGCGGAATTGGCGCCGTTCAGGCAATGAAAGCAATTCGGCCCGCGACACCTTGGAAGTATTGATCGAGGAGCGCGAGGAAGCCGAGGTTCCCATCGATGACGACGAGCGCAACATGCTCGCCAATATCCTGGAACTTCGCGGCCGCACCATTCACGACGTCATGATTCCACGCGCCGATATTGTCGCCGTCGGCCGGGACACCTCGGTGGCCAGGGTGATCGACACTCTGACCAAGGGGGGCCACTCGCGGTTTCCGGTGTTCGGGGAAAACCTTGATGACGCGGTGGGCATGGTCCACATCAAGGACGTCTTTGCCTGGCGTGGCCATGACCCGGAATTTTCCCTATCTAAAATTCAGCGCGAGATTTTGTTTGTCTCGCCCTCCATGCAGGTATTGGAGCTGCTGTTGGAAATGAGGACCAAGCGTGTGCACATGGCGTTGGTGGTGGACGAATTCGGCGGCGTCGACGGCCTTGTCACCATCGAAGATCTGGTCGAGGAAATCGTCGGAGAAATCGAGGACGAACACGATCTCGACCCCGAACCCCCATTGACTCGCAATGTAGACGGCAGCTTCACCGCCGACGCCCGCGTCACCATCGAGGCGCTTGAAAAAGCTCTCGGAAAGGCAATCCCCGATGTCGAGCGCGAGGATATCGACACCCTGGGCGGACTGGTTTTTTCGCTCGCCAGACGGGTTCCCATTCGTGGTGAATTGATCCGCCATCCCTCGGGCCTCGAGTTCGAGATCCTGGACGTCGATCCCCGCCGCATAAAAAGTTTGCGCCTGCTTGCCGCTGCCCCGGCGTCTCGGCAAGACAAAGGCGATTGATGCCACCGGCAGGGCAGGCTGGCTCCGGTTCCGGAGCCGCCACCCCTATCCCCCTTTCTCGGCACCGCTTGGTGGCGCTTAAAAACCGCCTTGGCGGATTGACGGGATGGCAGCGGATTGCCGCCGCGGGCGGGCTGGGCGTGCTAGGGGCATCGGCCCTGCCGCCTATATACCTGCTGCCTCTGTTGATTCCGGCTTTTACCGGCTTGGTGTGGCTGGTGGAATCGAGCCCCGGTCCCCGCCGGGCCTCATCGGCGGGGTGGTGGTTCGGCTTCGGCCATGCGGCGGCGGGGCTTTACTGGATCGCTTTCGCCTTTACCGTTGATGCCCCGCAATACGGCTGGATGGCGCCTTTTGCTCTTGCCGGTATGGCGGCGGGGATGGCGCTCTTTCCGGCCGCCGCCGCCCTATTGAGCCGCCTTGCCTTCGCCACCGGTCGCCTAGGCCCCGCTGGCCGGGTGGTCGTCTTCGGTGCTCTATGGACGGCTGCAGAATGGGCGCGGGGGGGGGTTCTCACCGGGTTCCCGTGGAACCTCATGGGAACGGTTTGGGTGGTTTCCGACGCCATGATCCAGTTGGCCGCTGTCACCGGCGTCTATGGCCTTAGCCTGCTTGCCGTGGTCGCGGCGGGCATGCCGGCGACATTGGCGGAAACGGATGCCCCCGGCGGCGGGTGTCGCTGGCGATGGGCGCCGGTCATTGCTGCCTTTTCGGTTCTCGGCGCGGTCTGGATCGGCGGCCAGGCGCGCCTGGCCGCACCCGGGAATGAAACCGTCCCAGGGGTGCGCCTTCGCCTGGTTCAGCCCAACATCCCACAAACTCTGAAATGGCGGCGTGAGCTGCGCGCCGGCCATGTCCTCAAGCAACTGGAGATGAGCAGGCAACCCACCCCATCCGGCCAACCGCCGACCCATATCATCTGGGCGGAAACCTCGGTCCCGTATTTCCTGGCCGGAGAACCGGATCTGATAGTGGCGCTTGCCAAGGCGGCGCCACCCGGCGGACTGATCATCATTGGCGCCCCCCGGACGACGGCGTCAGGGGAATTCCCGAAACAAATTTGGAACTCTCTCCATGGTATCGATTCCGAAGGCCGGGTGAGAGGCACCTACGACAAGTTCCATCTAGTGCCGTTCGGCGAATACGTGCCGTTCCGGGACATCGTCAACATCGGCAAATTGACCGCGGGCCGTCAGGATTTTTCGCCCGGCCCCGGGGTTCGCACCCTTGATCTCAAGGGCCTGCCCCCGGTGTCGCCGCTGATCTGTTACGAGGTCATTTTTCCGGGCCGGGTGGCGGACCCCCGCGACCGACCCCGTTGGCTCCTCAACCTCACCAACGACGCATGGTTTGGTTCTTCTTCGGGGCCCTATCAACATTTCGCGGCGGCCCGGTTGCGCGCCGTCGAAGAAGGCCTGCCCTTGGTCCGGGCCGCCAATACCGGTATCTCCGGCGTTATCGATGCCTATGGCCGCACCCTCCACCGTTTGGAGCTCGGCCGCGCCGGAATCATCGACAGCCCCCTGCCGTCCGCCGTCGCCCGAAGGACGCCGTTTTCCCGATGGAGTCACTGGATAACGGGCTTTATTTTAGTCATTTCCATAGGGGCGAGTTTTCTGCTAATACCCTTATTATCCGGTCGAAGAATAAAATTCCAGGCGGAGAAATAAAGTTAAAGGGGGACGGGAAATCCGCCCCGGAGCGCAGTTTATATTTACATACGATTGTATGTCAGGTCATTTTGCCGAAGGCGCTATGGCATCTTGACCGAAAAGTTGCTCTTTTGGCCGAATCGAATTACACCTAATTTTTGTCCCCCCAACACCACACCATCAGAAAAAATGAAAAAACCAACCTCCACCCGTAAAGCTAAAACCCGGGCCCGGCACCGCAAGAAAAACCGTTTGCCGCCAGGCATCCCCAATCCCGTGGATATCCATGTCGGCAGCCAAGTCAGGCTTCGCCGGACCTTGCTTGGCCTGAGCCAGGAAAAGCTGGGCGATGCCGTGGGTCTGACCTTCCAACAGATCCAGAAGTACGAACGCGGCGCTAACAGGATCGGCGCCTCGCGGCTGTTCCAGCTAAGCCAAATTTTGGACGTACCGATTTCTTTTTTCTTTGATAACTTGCCGGCTGCCTTGAAAACGACCCAAGGACAGATTACCTGGGGTCTCCGTGAGCGCGGTCAAAAGGCACTTAAGTCCGATCCCCTGGCCCGGCGTGAGACTTTAGAACTGGTGCGGGCCTATTACCGGATTTCCAGCCCCCGGGTGCGCAAGCGGCTCTTCGAGTTGACCAAATCATTGGCCGGTGTCGCCAGCGGCGCCTGAGACTCCGAGCGGCGAACAGGTAACTGAGCGAGACTTCAACCCCTCTCGGGAACCCAGTCGGGCTGATGGAGCCTCCGGGCCCCCGCGAAACCCCTTGACGGCCATCGGAAAGCTTGCGAAAAAAGCCGCCCCCGCCTCCTTTTGGGAAGCGGGCGCGTGGAAGGATTTGGACTGCTTGCCGCCACGAAAAATAGAGCGCTAAGTGGGCTCAATTATACGAACCAACCATTATAGCCCTTGATCCAATTGGATGGAAACTGAGATCGGAAGGATTGACGTGCGCAAGAAGAATTATCTTTTCACCAGCGAGTCGGTATCGGAAGGCCACCCGGACAAAATCTGCGACCGGATTTCCGATGCCGTTGTCGATAAATATCTTGCTGCCGATCCCCAGTCGCGCGTTGCAGTCGAGACCCTTTGCGCCACCAACCAGATTGTCCTTGCCGGCGAGGTCCGTGGGCCCGACTCCATTACCCACGACGTATTGGAGGGGGTCGCCAGGGCCTGCATCAAGGAAATCGGCTACGAGCAAGAAAAGTTCCACTGGAAGAACGCCAATGTCGAAATCCACGTACATCAACAATCCCCAGACATTGCCCAGGGGGTCGATGCTTCCGGCAACAGAGACGAAGGCGCCGGGGACCAGGGACTGATGTTCGGCTACGCCTGCACCGAGACCGACGTCCTGATGCCGGCCGCGATCCACTATTCCCACGCCATCCTCCGCTCCCTTTCCGAAGTCCGGCATTCCGGCTCCCAGCCGGGACTGGGGCCGGATTCGAAAAGCCAGGTGACCCTAGAATATGTCGCGGGCAAGCCCGTCAAGGCGACGTCGATTGTCGTTTCGACCCAGCATTCGGAAGATTTAAGCCAGGACGACGTCCGTGAAATCGTCCGTCCTCATGTGCTTTCGGTCCTGCCGGATGGCTGGATGTGCGCAGAAGCGAATTTCTACGTCAACCCGACCGGCCGCTTCGTCGTCGGGGGTCCGGACGGCGATGTCGGACTGACTGGCCGCAAGATCATCGTCGATACTTATGGCGGCGCGGCACCCCATGGCGGCGGCGCTTTTTCCGGAAAGGATCCGACCAAGGTCGACCGCTCGGCGGCCTATGCAGCGCGCTATCTTGCCAAGAACGTAGTCGCGGCCGGCCTCGCCGATGCCTGCACCATTCAGGTCGCTTACGCCATAGGCGTTTCCGAACCGCTGTCGGTCTACATCGACACCCACGAAACCGGAGAAATCGACGAAGAAAAGCTCTCGAAGGTGCTCAGGGAACGGGTCGATTTGTCGCCGCGCGGCATTCGCGAGCACTTGATCCTGAACAGGCCGATTTATGCTCGCACCGCAGCCTACGGTCATTTCGGCCGCCCGCCGGAGGCCGATGGCGGGTTCTCATGGGAACGCACCGACTTGGTCGACGACCTGAAGTTGGCCTTTGGGGCCCATTGACGGGAACCCAGAACGACGACACGTTGCGCTGGTACGGCCGGCGCCGCGGCCACAAGCTGCGTCCCAGCCGCCAAGCCCTGATCGATGAGCTTTTGCCTCGCCTCAGGCTGACGACGCCGGCGGCGGCCGGGGCCCTAGACCTCGCAGCGACTTTCTCCGGTCCCGTCACCGATATCTGGATCGAGATCGGCTTCGGTGCCGGCGAGCATTTGGCGGCTCAGGCCCGGAACCATCCGGATGTCGGATTTATCGGCTGCGAACCTTTCGTCAACGGCGTCGCCGGTCTGCTGAACCGGGTCGAGAAAGACGGCCTTGCCAACGTCCGAATTTTCGACGACGACGCGAGAAAACTGTTCCCCTTCCTGCCCGACGCTGGCATTGGCAGAGTTTTTTCGCTGTTTTCCGATCCTTGGCCGAAGAAACGCCACCACCGTCGCCGGTTCATTGCCACCGAAACCCTGGACGCGCTGGCCCGGTTTTTGAAGGACGGCGCCGAGTTTCGGTTCGCCAGTGACCATAGGGGCTACGTCCGTTGGACACTGGAACACCTAATCCGTCACCCTGATTTCTCGTGGCCCGCCAAATCAAAACGGGACTGGACCAACCTGCCGCCCGATTGGGTTGAAACCCGCTACGAAAAAAAGGCCAAAAACCACGGCGCCCAGCTAATCTATCTTTGCTTTCGACGGCGTTCGCGGGTTCGGGAAGGAGGCGGAAAAATCGCCAAAAACCATTGAACTCGGGGGGCCGGAGGTATATAAACCGCATGCGTTCGTTTACGAACGTACTCGTTAAGTCCAAAATTTAATTGGAATTGATGGGTGGGTCGGGGGGCCCGCCTTTTTGTTTTTTTGGGAATGATTTTTCGTGGATGGTATTTCGGGCCCGCGTTCGGCATGGCGGACAACTTGAATGGACTTGGACAGTCGCATTCAAAACCGGATTGAACCGACGGTTGGCGATCTGGGGTTCGAGATCGTCCGGGTGCGGATTTCCGGCAAAAAAAAGCTCTCAATACAGGTCATGGTGGAACATAAGGACGGACAGGGAATGACGGTGGATAATTGCGCCACCGTAAGCCGCGCGATTTCGGCGCTTCTTGACGTGGAGGACCCGGTCAAGGGCCCCTATACCCTTGAGGTCAGCTCGCCCGGGATAGACAGACCACTGGTGCGGATGGGGGACTTCGACCGGTACCGGGGATTTCAGGCGAAGATTGAAACCAACCGTCCCTTCAACGGCCGTCGGCGCTTTAAGGGGTGGCTCCTGGGCGTCGAGGGCGAAAGCGTACGAATTATGATTGACGGTCAGGAAATGAAATTACCCCACCCGAATATCCAACGGGCGAAGTTGGTCCTCACTGACGACTTGATCGCGGGATCGGAGGAGAACAAGGGATCGTGAGTGAAATGACGGAATCAGAAGTAGTCCTGATCCGGCCTGAGTTATTGGAAGTGGCGGAAACCGTTGCCCGCGACAAGGGGATTGAATCCGAAGAGGTTCTGGAAGCCATGGAGCAGGCAATCCAGAAGGCAGGGCGTTCCAAGTACGGGAACGAACACGACATTCGCGCCACCATCGACCGCAAGACGGGCATCATCACTCTTTCGCGTTATTTGGAGATCATGGAAACGGCCGAAGAGGTCGTAAATGAATTCACCCAGATCGATCTTGAAACGGCGAAGAAGAAATTACCCGATGCCGAACCCGGAGATTTCATGATCGATACCCTGCCGCCTATCGACTTCGGGCGCATCGCCGCACAGACGGCCAAGCAGGTGATCGTGCAAAGAGTCCGCGACGCTGAACGCAGCCTCCAGTACGATGAATACAAGGATCGCATCACCGAAATCGTCAACGGTCTGGTCAAGCGTATCGAGTACGGAAACGTCATCGTCGATCTGGGCCGCGCCGAAGCCTTGCTGCGCCGAGACGAATCGATCCCGCGCGAACACTTCAACAACGGCGACAGGGTCCGTGCCTACATTGTCGATGTCCGCGAGGAACCGCAAGGACCGCAGATTTTCCTGTCCCGCACCCACCCTCAGTTCATGGCCAAGCTTTTCGCGCAGGAGGTGCCGGAAATCTACGACAGTATCATCGAGATCAAGGCGGTGGCGAGAGACCCCGGGTCGCGCGCCAAGATCGCAGTGCTGTCCAACGATTCCAGCATTGATCCGGTCGGGCCTTGCATCGGCATGAGGGGGTCCCGGGTGCAAGCCGTCGTCGGCGAGCTTCAGGGAGAAAAGATCGACATCATCCAGTGGTCGCCCGACCCGGCGACCTTTATAGTCAATGCCTTGTCGCCGGCGGAGATCTCCAAGGTGGTGTTGGACGAAGAAGCCAACCGAATCGAGGTCGTAGTTCCCGATGAACAGCTCAGCCTCGCCATCGGGCGGCGGGGCCAAAACGTTCGCCTGGCATCGCAGCTATCCGGTTGGGATATAGATATCCTGACCGAGGCCGAGGAATCGGAACGCCGAACCGAGGAATTCAGGAGCCGCTCGCAGATGTTCGTGGACGCCTTGGACGTGGACGAAGTCATCACCCACCTGCTGGTAACCGAGGGATTTTCGTCGGTCGAGGAGGTGGCCTTCGTTCCGGTCGAGGATCTGCGCGAGATCGAGGGGTTCGATGAAGAGGTGGCCGAGGAACTTCGCGAAAGGGCGCGCGCCTACTTGGCGGCATTGGAAGAGGAAATGACCAAGCGCCGCAAGGAGCTGGAGGTCAGCGACGACCTTGCCGATGTCGAAGGCGTATCGCCGTCGTTGTTGGTGGCGCTTGGCGAAAACGGCATCAAGACGCGCGACGGCCTGGCGGATTTGGCCACTGATGAGCTTTTGGAAATCGCGGCGGCGGGGTTACTTAACGAAACAAATGCCAACGAAATCATCATGGCGGCGCGGGCGCACTGGTTTGAAGACGAGGAAGCACCGGAGGAAGCCGACGAAGCGGCCGGGGAAACTGAAGAAAAGGCCGCAAAAGCGGGTGAAGAGACGTGAACGAAAGCCGAGGGCGGTGAAGAAGCTGCCTCGGAACCGGCTGGAGAGGAAGACATACCGGCCGATGGCTGAGGGGATTTTGCGCCCATGCACCGAGGGCGCCATAGCCAACCGGGCGGCCAAGCCGGTAATATCGAGGACAAAACCATTTGAGAGTCTTTGAGACAGAACCGAAAATCAGATGACCGAGAACAAAGAACAAGGCAAATACAAAAAGCTGGGCCTGTCCAGGCCCGGTAAGCTGGAGCTCAAAAAAACCCTGGAAACCGGGCAGGTTCGACAGAGTTTTTCCCATGGGCGCTCGAAGATGGTTACGGTCGAAGTCCTCAAGAAGCGGAACTTTGCGCCTGATTTCGGCGGCCATATGACCGAAGTGACCGGCGGACCGGTCCTCGGATTCGAAGAACAAGCGCCACCGGTGACCAAGCCGGCGCCGGCGGAAATTACCGAGGAACAGGCTCCTCCCAGCACCGGTCCGAGCCTGACGGAAAAGGAAAAAGCAACTCGCGCCCGTGCCCTCGAAGACGCAAAAAAAACAGGCGACCCGGAAGCCGATGCCGCCCTTGGTTTGGTGACGGAAGGGCCGACGTCGGATGTTTCCGCGGAGGAAATAGACGAAACCCGGCGCGCCGAAGAAGCCGATGCCCGCCGTATCTCCGAAGAGGAGGAAAAGCGCCGCGAGGAACAGGCCAAGGCCGCCGCCGCGACCGCCGCCGCCAAGTTGGAGGCCCTCGAAGGCGAAGAGGCCTTGGAAAATATAGGGCGTCCCAAGCGGGGCGTGTTGCGCGAGGGACGGCGCCTACCGCCGCGCCGAATCGAACGCCGCCGCCGGGCCGGGAAGTTGACCATTGCCGAGGCGTTGGGCGACGACGAGGAACGCACACGCAGCCTGGCCTCCATCAAGCGTGCCCGGGAGAAGGAAAAACAACAACAGCAGCAGCTTCTGTCCGAGGGCCAGAAAGTCATCCGCGACGTCGTTATCCCGGAAACTATCACCGTGCAGGAACTGGCCAACCGCATGGCCGAACGGGGCACCGACGTAATCAAGGCGCTGATGAAAATGGACGTCATGGCGACCATCAATCAGACCATCGATGCCGATACAGCGGAACTGCTGGTTGCGGAATTCGGCCATAATTTAAAACGCGTCTCCGAATCCGACGTCGAACTGGGCTTGAAGGGCGAGCAAGACACCGACGTGCTGCTAGTCGGTCGACCCCCCGTGGTCACGGTGATGGGACACGTCGATCATGGCAAGACGTCTCTATTGGACGCTCTCCGCGAAACGGACGTTGCCGAGCAGGAAAAAGGCGGCATCACCCAGCATATCGGCGCCTATCAGGTAACCATGTCGTCGGGCGCCAAGATTTGCTTTATCGACACGCCGGGACACGAGGCTTTCACCGATATGCGCGCCCGGGGCGCCCGGGTCACGGATATCGTGGTGCTATGCGTTGCCGCCGATGACGGCGTCATGCCGCAAACCGTCGAAGCCATCGACCACGCTAAAGCCGCCGGCGTGCCGATCATCGTGGCGATCAACAAGATCGACAAGCCCGGTGCTGATCCGGACCGCGTCCGAACTGAGCTTTTACAGCACGATATGGTAGTCGAGGACATGGGCGGGGAGATTCTGGTGGTCGAGGTTTCAGCCAAGGAAAAGACCAATCTGGACAAGCTAGAAGAGATCATCCTGTTGCAGGCGGAGCTGTTGGACCTCAAGGCCAACCCTGATCGCGAGGCGGAAGGCGTCGTCATCGAAGCCAAATTGGAACCAGGCCGCGGTTCGGTGGCGACGGTTCTGATTCAACGCGGCACCTTGAAAATCGGCGATGTTTTCGTCGCCGGAAGCGAGTGGGGCCGTGCCCGCGCCCTGTTTGACGCCCGTGGCGGTTCCCTTGACGAAGCCGGTCCGTCGATACCGGTCGAGGTCCTGGGGCTGAACGGCACGTCGGCCGCTGGCGACGACGTTACGGTTGTTGAAAGTGAAGCCCGGGCCCGCGAGGTCGTCGATTTCCGCCAACGACGGAACCGTGACGCCAAGGCGGCTGCCGGTTCCCGCGGAACCCTCGAGCAGATGTTCGAGAAAATCAAGGATGGCAATAAACTCCAGTCATTGCCGGCGATCATCAAGGCCGATGTGCATGGTTCGGTCGAAGCCATCTTGGGCGCGCTAGAAAATCTAGCGACCGGGGAAGTCGGGGTCAATGTGTTGCATTCGGGAGTCGGCGGCATCAACGAATCCGACATCACCCTGGCCAATGCCTCCGGCGCTCTGATCATCGGTTTCAATGTTCGCGCCAATCACCAAGCCCGAGAAATGGCGCGCCAGGACGATGTCGAAATCCGCTATTATTCGATCATCTACGATCTCACCGATGACCTGAAAAAGGCCCTTTCGGGGATGTTGGCGCCGACACTCAAGGAAAACCTCCTGGGCTATGCCGAAATCCGGGAGGTGTTCCATGTTTCCAAAGTCGGCAAGGTCGCTGGCTGCATCGTAACGGAAGGTATGGTAAAGCGTGGCGCCAAGGTGCGGCTGGTCCGCGACGAGGTGGTCATTCACGAAGGCGAGCTAAGCCAGTTAAAGCGGTTCAAGGACGACGCCAAGGAAGTCAAGGGCGGCATTGAGTGCGGCATGGCCTTCGCCAATTATCAAGACATCCAGATCGGCGACATGATCGAGTGCTTCGAAATCGAGGAAATCGCCCGGGCACTGTAGGGCCTTCGGCTGGAACCATTGCGTCGCCGCCTGCAAGGCATTTGAGGATCACATGAGAAAAGGGGAGGCCAAGGCCCCCAGCCAACGCCAATTGCAGGTGGGCGAGGAACTGCGTCATGCGCTGGCGTGGATCCTCGAACGGGGCGAGATCCGCGATACGGGCCTTGGCAGCGCGCCGGTGACCGTCACCGAGGTCCGCATCAGCCCCGACCTTCGAAACGCCACGGCTTTTGTGATGCCGCTCGGTGGCGGGGCCAATACGGAAGACGTGGTCGCCGCGCTTAACCGCGCCGAACCCTTCGTCCGCCGCCGGATTGGCAAGGCCGTGAAATTGAGATACCTGCCTGGCCTCAATTTCATTGCCGATCCGTCCTTCGATGAAGCCGGGCGCATCAGCGATCTTTTGAAGGACCCGTCCACGGCCCGTGATCTCGTTCAGGGGGACGATGACGGGAATCAAAGCGATGGCGCGTAAACGGCGTGGCAAGCAACTCAACGGCTGGATCATCATCGACAAGCCCCAAGGATTGAGTTCCAATGCCGCCGTCAGCCGCGTCCGCCGGTCGACTGGCGCTGCCAAGGTCGGTCACGCCGGGACCCTGGACCCGATGGCCACCGGCGTCCTGCCGATGGCGTTGGGCGAAGCCACCAAGACCGTGTCCTATCTGATGGACAGCAAAAAGACCTACCAGTTCAGGGTCAGATGGGGTGAAACCCGGAATACCGACGATGCTGAGGGCGAGGTAATGGCAACCAGCGAAGTCCGGCCGGCGGAAAAACAAATCCTCGCCGTGCTCGACGGCTTCCGGGGTGAAATCGATCAAGTGCCGCCGGCCTTTTCGGCGATCAAGGTCGACGGAAAACGGGCCTACGAGCTGGCCCGAGCCAAGCAACCTCCGGTGCTGAAGCCGAGGTGCATCCGAATTCACGAGTTAACCCTCGCCGGGATGCCCGACCGGGACCACGCGGAGTTCGACGTCGTTTCGGGAAAGGGCGCCTATATGCGAAGCCTGGCCCGCGACATGGCGGCGGCGTTGGGCACCGTTGGCCATATTTCTCGGTTGCGCCGGGTGGCGGTCGGCCCGTTTCATGAAGACCAGGCGAATTCGCTGGATAAACTGGAATCGCTGGGGCATAGTGCGCCACCCTCGGGGTACCTGCTGCCCGTCGAAACCGTGCTGGACGACATCCCGGCTCTGGCTCTGACGGGAACAGAGGCCCGAAGGCTACGCCACGGACAGCCAATTCCGGTGCTGCAGGTGGCCAGTCGGTCTCCCTTGAAGAACATCAGCCAGGGTGACGTGGTTCGCGCCATGGTCGAGGGCCGTTTGGTGGCGTTGGCGAAAATCAAGGGAGGGGAAATTCGTCCCTTCCGCGTCATAAACTTTTGAAGGTCGGAGTCCACGATGTCGATTACTGCAGAGCGGAAGCAGGAACTCATCAAGGAGTTCGCTGCCAAAAAGAACGATACAGGCTCGCCGGAGGTGCAGGTGGCGATCCTCACGGAACGCATCACCAACCTCACCGAACACCTGAAGATCCACAAGAAAGATCATCACTCCCGCCGCGGCCTGTTGATGATGGTTGGCCAACGCCGCCGCCTGCTCGATTACGTGATGAGCAAGGAGACCAAGCGCTACCAGGATATCGTCAAGCGCCTCGGCCTTCGCCGGTGACGGATGGAATTCCCGAAAGTAACCGGGCGGTCGGATAAAGGCTGGCCGCCGTTAAATGTACGTATGATGGATAAGAGAACTGATGTCCGTAGGAAGGAAGAAATAGATGTTTCAAGAATTCAAAAAAGAAATCGTATGGGGCAGTCGAACGCTGGTCCTTGAGACCGGAAAGGTCGCCCGCCAGGCTGACGGCGCCGTCATCGCGACGTACGGCGACACCAAGGTGCTGTGCACCGTGGTCGGCGAAACGAAGCCGAGGGAAGGGATCGACTTTTTTCCTCTCGCCGTTCACTACCAGGAAAAAACCTTTGCCGCTGGCAAGATCCCGGGCGGCTTTTTCAAGCGGGAAGGCCGGCCCAGCGAGAAGGAAACGCTCACCTCGCGTCTGATTGACCGGCCCATCCGGCCGCTGTTCGCCAAGATCTACAACAATGAGACGCAGGTCATCTGCACGGTGCTTTCCCATGACCTGGAGAACGATCCAGACATCGTCGCCATGGTCGGCACGTCCGCGGCATTGACCCTTTCGGGGCTGCCCTTCATGGGCCCCATCGCCGGTGCGCGCGTCGGTTACATTGCCGGGAAATACGTGCTGAACACGCCGCTGGACGAAATGGCCTCGTCGGATTTGAATTTAGTAGTCGCCGGCACCCGCGCCGGCGTGCTGATGGTCGAATCCGAAGCCTCTGAATTGTCCGAGGAGGTGATGCTGGGGGCGGTGATGTTCGGCCACCAATGCATGCAGCCGGTCATCGATGCCATTATCGAGTTGGCGGAAGCCTGCGCCAAGGAACCCAGGGAACTGCCCGAAGAGCCGACAGGAAAGGCGAACTTGGCGGCCCGAATCAAGGCCTCGGCCGAAGCCAAATTGCGTGGCGCCTACAGGGAAACAGCGAAAACCGTCCGCGTCGAAAAAGTGTCGGCCGTGAAAGAGTTGGTCCAAAAGGAACTGGCCGACGACGAAGGCCTCGAAGACGATTTTGTCGCCGACGTCTTCGGCGGCATCTTCAGGGACCTGGAGAAGGACATTGTCCGCCAAGACATCCTGAAAACCGGCCAACGCATCGATGGCCGCGACACCAAGACGGTCCGGCCTATCGACGTCGAAGTCGGGTTCCTGCCCCGGACTCACGGCTCGGCCCTGTTTACCCGCGGTGAAACCCAGGCCTTGGTGGTGACGACGCTTGGCACTGGTCAGGACGAGCAAATCATTGACGGCTTGGCCGAGGATTACCGCGAACACTTCCTACTGCACTACAACTTCCCGCCTTATTCGGTGGGCGAGGCGGGCCGCTTCGGCTTTACCGGCCGCCGCGAGGTCGGCCACGGCAAATTGGCGTGGCGGGCCCTGCGTTCGCTGATGCCTTCGAAGGATGATTTTCCGTACACCATTCGGGTGGTTTCGGAAATCACCGAATCTAACGGTTCGTCCTCGATGGCGACGGTTTGCGGTGCATCGCTTTCAATGATGGACGCGGGCGTGCCGTTGCCCAAGGCGGTCGCCGGCATTGCCATGGGCTTGATCAAGGAAGGCGACGACTTTGCCGTGCTGTCCGACATTCTCGGTGACGAGGACCACCTGGGCGACATGGATTTCAAAGTCGCCGGCACCGACATAGGGATCACATCCCTGCAGATGGACATCAAGATCACCTCGATCACCGAGGAAATTATGAAGGTGGCCCTGGCCCAGGCCCGGGACGGCCGGCTGCACATCCTGGGCGAAATGGCCAATGCGCTTAACGCTTCCCGCGACAAGGTCAGTGAGAACGCGCCCCGGATCACGATAGTCAAGATACCCAGGGACAAAATCCGCGAAGTCATCGGTCCGGGCGGCAAGATGATCCGGGAAATATGCGAGGTGACGGGGACCAAGATCGACCTCGAAGACGACGGCACCGTAAAGGTCGCTGCCATCGACCAGAAGGCGACGGACGCCGCCATCGAGTGGATCAAAAGCATTACCGCCGAGCCCGAGGTCGGCGCGCTGTATACCGGCAAGGTGGTGAAGACCGTGGACTTTGGCGCTTTTGTCAACTTCATGGGCTCCAAGGACGGGCTGGTTCACATCTCCGAACTGACGCCCGAGCGGGTCGGCAAGACCACCGATGTCGTCAACGTCGGCGACGAGGTGAAGGTCAAGCTGATCGGCATCGACGACCGGGGCAAGGTCAAGCTGTCCATGAAGGTCGTCGATCAAGAGACCGGTGAGGATATCTCGAACAAGGTCGCAAAAAGGCGGGCGGCCCGTTAATCTGGGGTTTATCAAAGGGTTTCCGGCCCCGGCGGATGCTTTTCCTTCCAGAGTTTGCCAGGTAATTTAACACCCGGTAGGATAGATACCTTACCGGTGGCCGCGTTGGCTTTGCGGCGGTGGAATCCGCTCACGTGCCGGTGGCGTACGGGCCGGGAAAGGTCGGAAAGGCTTTGAAAAAAAAGAACAGTTATTCCTACGGGGACCTGCTGGAATGCGGGCGCGGTAAATTGTTCGGGCCCGGCAACGCCCAGTTGCCGCTGCCGCCGATGCTGATGTTCGACCGCATTACCAAGATTACAGACAAGGACGGCAAGTACGGCCACGGCCGGATTTTGGCTGAATTGGACGTCAAGCCGGACTTGTGGTTCTTCCAATGCCACTTCGAGGGCGACCCGGTGATGCCGGGTTGTCTGGGGCTCGATGCCCTGTGGCAGTTGGTCGGATTTTTCCTCGGCTGGCGGGGCTCGCCCGGCCGGGGCCGCGCCTTGGGCGTCGGTTCGGTAAAATTCTCCAATCAGGTCGTGACGGGGGCTAAACTGGTATCGTATTTGATCGACATCAAGCGGGTGATCAACAGACAGGTCACGTTCGCCATCGCCGACGGAGTGATGATGGTCGATGGAGAGACGGCCTATGAAGCCGAAAGCCTGCGGGTGGCGCTGTTCGCCGACGCCATGGCGGGAAATTGAACTTGGGTAACGAGGCCTCCATGAAGCGCATTGTCATTACCGGAATCGGAATCGTTTCCTGCATCGGAAACGGCAAGGACGAGGTTCTGGGCTCGCTTCGCCGAGGCCATTCGGGCATCACCTTTTCAGAAGAATACCGGGACATGGGCTTTCGCAGCCATGTCCACGGAAAACCTAAAATCGACCTTTCCGCCGCCATCGACCGCCGTTGGCTCCGATTCATGGGCGACGGTGCCGCCTACAACTATATCGCCATGGAACAGGCGATTGCCGATTCCGGGCTCGGCGAGGCCGAGGTCTCCAATGAACGCACGGCGATGATCATGGGGTCGGGCGGGCCGTCGACCAAGAACCAGATCAAGGCTGCTGACATTGCGCGCAAGGGCAACCCGAAGAAGGTCGGCCCCTTCATGGTGCCTCGGACCATGTCGTCAACAAATTCCGCGACCCTGGCGACGGCGTTCAAGATCAAGGGCCTCAGCTATTCGATCAGTTCGGCGTGTTCGACCAGCGCGCACTGCATCGGCAATGGAGCGGAACTGATCCAATTGGGAAAGAGCGATATCGTTTTCGCTGGCGGTGGCGAGGAACTGCATTGGAGTCTGTCGGTGTTATTCGACGCCATGCCGGCGCTCAGTTCCGGTTACAACGACACGCCGGAAAAAGCGTCCCGTGCCTTTGACGTCAACCGGGACGGCTTCATCATTGCCGGCGGCGCCGGGGTGGTGGTGCTGGAGGAATACGAACGCGCCAAGGCCCGCGGCGCCAAGATCTACGCTGAACTTGCCGGTTACGGCGCCACTTCGGACGGCTACGACATGGTTCAGCCGTCCGGCGAAGGCGCGGTCCGGTGCATGAAAATGGCTATGGATGGCCTCGACGTGCAGGTGGACTACATCAACACCCACGGCACCAGCACGCCGATCGGCGACACCAAGGAATTGGAAGCCATTCAAGAGGTCTTCAAATGCGGGAACCGAATCCCCCACTTCTCCTCGACCAAATCGCTGACCGGGCATTCCCTCGGCGCCACAGGGGCGCAGGAGTCTGTTTACTGCCTTTTGATGATGGATAACGACTTCATCTGCGCATCGGCCAACGTCGATGAACTCGACCCGGTCGCCAAAGACATGCCCATCGTCTTGGAGCGCCAGGACGATGTTCAACTGAATGCGGTGCTGTCCAACAGTTTCGGCTTCGGAGGCACCAACGCGACGCTGGCGTTCAAGCGGGTTGAGGGCTGACGGCAGCCCGGCAAACGGCTTCTGGAGTGTCAAAACCGTGTCCGGACCCCACAAAATAAAGCCCAGCAACCTGAAACTGGCGAACACCGCCGGGCTCATGGCGGGCAAGAAGGGCCTGATCATGGGCGTCGCCAACGAACGCTCCATCGCCTGGGGAATCGCCAATATTTTGAGCCAACATGACGCCGAAATGGCCTTCACCTACCAAGGCGATGCGCTCGGTAGGCGGGTCCGGCCGTTAGCCGAGAGCGTCGGCTCTGACATCATCTTGCCCTGTGACGTCGAGGACGAGTCTAGCATGGACCGGGTTTTCACTAACATTTCCGACGCCTGGGGCAGCCTGGATTTCGCTGTTCACGCGGTGGCGTATTCGGACAAGGAAGAACTAAAAGGCTCCTATCTCGACACGACGCGGGGCAATTTCGCCCGTACCATGGATGTGTCGTGTTACTCGTTCACGGCCCTGTCGCGCCTGGCGGCGCCGTTGATGACGGAAGGAGGCAGCCTGTTGTCGCTGACCTTCTCGGGCTCCGAGCGGGTGATGCCCAACTACAACGTCATGGGGGTGGCCAAGGCGGCGCTCGAAGCCAGCGTTAGATACTTGGCCGTCGACCTCGGACCCCGGAACATCCGCGTCAACGCCATTTCTGCAGGCCCCATGCGGACGCTGGCCGGCAGCGCCATCGCCAGCGCCAGGCACATATTCAAGTGGAGCGAGAACCATTCGCCGTTGCAACGCAACGTCCACCTGGACGATATCGGTGGCGCCGCGCTTTACCTGCTGTCAGACCTTTCCCGGAGCGTCACCGGTGCAATCCATCACGTGGATTCCGGTTACAACATTATCGGCATGCCGGCGGCGCCGTCCAAAAAATCCTAGAAGCACGCCAACGCCTGAGAAACTTGGCCCGCTCCTTGCCTGCTAGAGCATTTTCCACATTAGTGGAAACATGCGATAAGCCTGCGCGGCGCTTGAGCGGCCAGAGACAAAACCGAAAGCGATTCCATTTGAATGGAATTCGCTCTAGGGGCGTGTGGTCCTGAACCCCAAAATTCCAAGGGTTTTTTTGACCTCCATGAAAAATTTTATTATTAAAATAAAAGTTATATAGTTTTGTTTTTTAAGGCATTGAACGAAGTCATGGAAATGCCCTCTTTAATGCCCATATTGAGATAGTGGAAATGACAAGAATAGAACCCAACCGTCCCTACAAGAAAGTTCTTGACCGCTTGCGCGCCGCCGGCCTTCGCCCGACTCGCCAACGGCTGGCCTTAGCCAAGCTGTTGTTCGAGGGTGGCGACCGCCACGTCACGGCTGAGATGCTACATGGCGAGGCTAGGACGGCGTCCATTCGGGTATCGTTGGCGACCGTCTATAATACCCTGCATCAGTTCACCGCCGCCGAGCTGTTGCGTGAGATCGTGGTCGATTCCCAGCGCTCTTACTTCGATACCAACATGGCCGACCACCACCACTTCTTCCATGAGAAATCCAACCAGCTCATGGATATTCCCGGCGACGAGATCGTGATCTCCCAGATGCCGCCGCCGCCGCCCGGCACCATGGTCAAGCGCGTCGATATTATTGTTCAGATTTATAAATAAAAATAAATTAAAACAGCTAGTTATTATATATATTAGAACCACTAAAAAACTCTTGACTCGGCCCGGGCCATCCATCATATTAAGTTCTTGCCTCGGACCGCGGGTTCGATTCGGCGGGCGGGCAATCATTGTTAAATAAGCCTGTACCTGAAGAACGGAGACAATCATGACCGCATTAAAAGGATCTAACACCGAGCAGAACTTGAAGGACGCGTTTGCTGGCGAATCGCAAGCTAACCGCCGGTATCTGTATTTCGCCCAGAAAGCGGACGTCGAGGGTTATAACGACGTCTCCGCCGTTTTCCGCTCGACTGCTGAAGGCGAGACCGGCCACGCCCACGGCCACCTTGAATTTCTCGAGGAGACCGGCGATCCGGCCACCGGCCTTCCCATCGGCGGCACCGGCGAAAACCTGAAAGCCGCCGTCGCCGGGGAAACCCACGAATACACCGACATGTACCCCGGGATGGCCAAAACCGCCCGCGAGGAAGGTTTCGACGAGATCGCGGATTGGTTCGAAACCCTTGCCAAGGCTGAGAAATCCCACGCAGGGCGCTTCCAAAAGGCTTTGGACAGCCTGGACTAAGGGACTTCCTAAATCCGGAAAGGCGGGGGATCCAGCGACGGCCCCCCTGATTTTTTCGTCAGCGGACAGGCCTTCCCCAAGGCTTGGAGCATTTTCCACATTAGTGGAAACATTTGACAAGCCCGAGCAACGCTTGAGCGGCTAGAGGCAAATCCGAAAGCGATTCCAATTAAATAGAAATCTCTCTAGAGCGAATCAGGATTGATCAAAATCGCCTGTGCGATTCGTACAACCGTGTGAATTTGCTCTATCATTTAAGAAAAGGGCATTCAATGATGAGCGAAGGCGGCCTCGAAGCCCCAGTGCGCCACCCCATCCCGTGGCGGGATGCGGATTTTTACAATCCGGACAAGCTGGACGAAGAGTTGCGCCGCGTCTTCGATATCTGTCATGGCTGCCGCCGGTGCTTCAACCTTTGCGATAGCTTCCCTAGACTGTTCAACCTCATCGACAATTCTCCTTCCGGCGAACTGGACACCGTCGATAGCGCTGGCTTCAAGCCCGTGGTCGATGCCTGCACGCTTTGCGACATGTGCTTCATGACCAAGTGCCCCTATGTTCCGCCCCACGAGTTCGACCTGGATTTTCCGCACTTGATGCTGCGTGCGCGGGCCCAAGTGGCCAAGCAGGGAAAAATCCCCTTCGCCGTCCGGCAACTGACGAAGACCGACCGCAACGGCAAAATCGGCTGCGCCGTGGCGCCGGTGGTCAACTGGGCCACCAAGTGCTCCAACCGCCTGACCCGCCCGGTTATACAAGCCATTACCGGCGTTCACCGCCAGGCGGCGCTGCCTAAATACCATTCGAAGACCCTCGTCGGGCGTGCCGCCGACAAAAAAGTCGAAGTCAACCGGAAGGCGCCCGCCTTCGGGCGCAAGGCGTTGATCTATGCCACGTGTTTTACCAACTTCAACAACCCTGACATCGGCGAGGCGACTCACAACGTGCTGGCCAAAAATGGCGTCGAGACCGAAGTCGTCCACCCCCGGTGCTGCAGCATGCCGCAGTTGGAACACGGCGAAATCGCCGCCGTCGCCGAAAGCGCCGAGAAGACGTCCCGCGACCTGGGCGCCTGGATTGAAAAGGGCTACGATGTCATTGCCCTGGTGCCCTCCTGCACCTTGATGTTGAAGTTCGAATGGCCCTTGTTGCTGCCCGGCGACGAGGCCGTAAAACGGTTGAGTCGGTCCACCTCCGACATCGCCGAATACCTTGTCGATATCGCCAGGAACGAAGGCTTGGCGGACGGCTTGTCGCCCTTGGAGGGTGGCGTCGCTGTCCATATATCGTGCCATTCTCGAGCCCAGAACATGGGCCAGAAGGCGGCCGAGATGCTCAGGCTGCTACCCGATACCGACGTCAGGGTGATCGAGCGCTGTTCGGGCCATGGCGGGTCGTGGGGGGTGATGAAGGACAATTTCGATGTCGCGCTCAAGATCGGCAAGCCGGTGGCCCGCGACGTCGCCAAGGCGAAACCCGAATTCGTGGTCTCCGAATGCCCGCTGGCCCGCGACCATATCCTGCAAGGAATCGAGCGCCTGAGCGAAGACACCGCCGGCATCGATGCCGCCCAACACCCCATTCAACTGATGGCCCGAGCCTACGGGCTGTAAAATCCCTCAAGGAACCGACCATGAGTTCCCCCCACGAAATCACCTCGGCTGACATCATGCCCATGGACGACTACGCCGCTGTCCGCGCCGAGCGCCAGAAGGCGATAGGTGAATTGAAAAAGGACCGCCGCGTCGCCGTCGGCCCGGACGCGACGTTTTATTTTGAGTCCTATGACACCATGTTCCATCAGGTCCACGAGATGCTGTTCATCGAGAAGGGCGGCGACGACCAGATCGCCGATGAGTTGTCGGCCTACAACCCACTGATTCCCAACGGCCGGGAACTGATCGCCACGTTGATGTTCGAGATCGACGATCCTTCCCGCCGGGCCCGGTTCCTGGACGGCCTCGGCGGCGTCGAGAAAACGGCAAGCCTTGCTTTCGAGGGCGAAACGATCAAGGCCCTGGCCGAACAAGACGTGGACCGGACGACGGCCGAGGGCAAGGCGTCGTCAATCCAGTTCCTGCATTTTCCCTTCACGCCTGCGCAGATCGAGAAGTTCCGCACCCCCGGTGCCAAGGTTACCCTCGGCATCGGCCATGTTAATTACGGTCACACGGCGGTGCTCCTGGACGACGTGCGCCAAGCGCTCGCGCAAGATTTCGACTAGAAGGGCTTTCAGCGGCCTGGGGAGCATGCCGGCTTCGGCCTTACTCCATCACCTCGTTACGAAGCACGCCCCAGAATTCGACCCGCCTCAGCCAGCCTTCGTGGCCGGCGATCTCGACCCGGCACCAGCCTTTGAGGTCCGGACACGACACCAGCTTGCCGATGACTCCAGCCTCGACCCTGGCGACCGGTGTGCTTTTGGGGTCGCTTTTGCGTCTAATGGTGCGGGTGTCGCCGGTGACGATCAGGGTCCGCTGCCCGACGAGCATACTCTGATGGAGCCACCCCTGGGTGCCCTGCCAGTCCCTGACTTTACGCCAGGTGCCGTATTCGGCGATGATCTCAACCGGTAGGTGCTGGCGGTGATAGACCCAATCGACGGGATACTGCACCCCAGGCCCGGTGCGGAGATTAACCTTCCCGGAGCGCAGGCTGACGAACCGGGGCAGCGGTAGGCTGGTGCCTTTGGCAACGGCCCAAAAGGCGGGCGCCGAAAGGGTGGCCACGAGCACGAAGACGGAAAGGAAAAGGGTGGCGCGGAACAGGGGCATCACTGAAACTGTTCAAGGGCGATCAAGCGGCAACGGGTTCGGACATTATAGGGCCCGTTGATCAGTCCCGGTCAAGATACTCAACGTTGCCCCGGAGGGTGTTCTTACGGGGCGCTGGACAACGCCCGCCGGGATTGATAGAGCAGATCGGGATTGAATTGCCGATAAGGACTAGGGAGGGAAACGGATGCCAAGGAAAAAACCGCTGGTGGTGGTCACCCGCAAGCTTCCCGACGCCACCGAAACCCGGATGATGGAATTGTTCGACGTCTACCTGAACGTGGACGACAAGCCGATGTCCTTCGACGATCTGGCCGAGGCGGTGAAAAAGGCCGATGTCCTGGTGCCGACGGTTACCGACAACATCGATCCCAAGCTCCTTGCCGAGGCTGGCAGACAACTGAAGCTGATCGCCAATTACGGCACCGGCATCGATCACATCGACCTGAAGGCGGCGGCGGAACGGAAAATCACGGTCACCAACACGCCCGACGTACTGACCGAAGACACTGCCGACATGACCATGGCGCTCATACTGGCGGTGCCCCGGCGGGTAGTGGAAGGCGAACGAATTATGCGCTCCGGCGATTGGACCGGCTGGTCGCCGACCTGGATGCTGGGCCACCGCATTTACGGCAAGCGGCTGGGGATCATCGGCATGGGCCGTATCGGCCAGGCCGTGGCCCGCCGCGCCAGGGGGTTTGGGCTGTCGGTCCATTATCACAACCGCAACCGGGTCCACGAGGAAATCGAAAACGAACTCGAGGCCACCTATTGGGAGAGCCTGGACCAGATGCTGGCCCACATGGATGTTATTTCCGTCAACTGCCCGCACACACCGGCGACCTATCACCTGCTGTCGGCTCGGCGTCTGAAGCTGTTGCAGCCACACGCCGTCGTCGTCAATACGGCGCGGGGCGAGGTTATCGACGAATACGCCCTGACCAATATTCTGGCGACGGGCGAAATCGCCGGCGCCGGGCTCGACGTGTTCGAACACGAACCTGCCGTTAACCCCAAGCTTCTGGCGCTGGACAACGTTGTCCTGCTGCCCCACATGAGCTCCGCCACCTTTGAGGGGAGGATCGATATGGGCGAAAAGGTGGCGATCAACATAAAGGCCTTCGTTGACAAGCACACGCCACCGGATATCGTTCTCAGCGACTCGGTTTGACGGCCGGCTCGGGGCCCCCGGCCCCCCAGTTGAAAAGCCCCTGGGAAAGCCATGACCGACTGGCCTTACGCCCTTTCCATCCCCTACCGCGATCCCTCGGGCGCGTTCGAGGCCTTCGCTGGGGATCCGGTGGCGGCGTTGCTGGACGGCGCCCCCGACGTTGGCGGGCGGGGACGTCATGCCTATATCGCCGCCGATCCGTTCCGGGTCATCCAATCAGGGGACGAAACAACTATCGATGGTACACCCGTGGCCGGCAATCCCTTCGGAGTCCTCAACGGCGAACTTAAAAAATTCCGTGTTCAAAATGACCCAGGCCTGCCGCCGTTTCAGACCGGGGCCGTGGGGTACCTGGGCTACGAATTGGGCCGTCACCTGGAACGCCTGCCGGAGCCTCAAGATGCCGGCCTTGAAGTGCCGGAAATGGTCGTTGGGCTTTACGACGCCATCGCCGCCTTCGATACCCAAACCGAACAGGCGTGGATCGTCGCCTGTGACGCCGGAGCCTTGGACAGGACTCTGAAACGCCCTCCGCCGGCGGCCCGGGCCGAGGCCATGGCCGCCCGCATTGCAGGTCAGCCGGCGCCGGTAGCCATTGACTGGACCCGGAAAGGAGCCTGGGTTCCCGAACTCGACCGCCAGGAATTTGAGGAGAAGGTATCCAAGGCCATCGCCTATATCCACTCCGGCGACATCTTCCAGGCCAACCTGACCCAGCGCCTTTTGGGGGAATTGGCGAACGGACTCGATGCGTTCATGCTTTACCGGCGCTTGCGCCGGCTTTCACCGGCGCCCTTTGCCGCTTATCTAGCGTCGGGGAACGGACTTGCCGTCGCCTCGGCCTCGCCTGAACGCTTTCTCAGGCTCGACGCCGCGGGCCGGGTCTCGACCCGGCCCATCAAGGGCACCCGGCCGAGGGGGGAAACTCCCGACCGGGACCTTGACCAGGCCCAGGCGCTGCTAACGAGTGAAAAGGACCAGGCCGAGAACTTGATGATCGTCGATCTCCTGCGCAACGACCTCAGCCGGGTGTGCCGGCTCGGCAGCGTAGAGGTGACGAAACTTGCAGGTCTTGAAAGCTATGCCAACGTCCATCACCTGGTGTCGGAAGTGCAGGGCACGCTGTTTCCCAATAGGGGAGCCGTGGACCTTCTGAGGGCGACTTTTCCCGGCGGTTCGATCACGGGCGCTCCCAAGATCCGGGCCATGGAGATCATCAACGAGCTGGAGCCGGCGCGGCGCGGCCCTTATTGCGGCTCCATCGCCTGGATCGGCTTCGACGGCACCATGGATTCCAACATCGTCATCCGGACCCTGGTTATTAAGGACACCCAAGTCGTGGCCCAGGCAGGCGGCGGCATCGTTGCGGATTCTGACCCGGCGGCCGAGTATGATGAATCCATGGACAAGGCCCGGTCGTTGCTTGAAAGCCTTGATCCCGAGGATATTGGCAAGGATGGGGCGTCGTGAGAGTCCACTTCAACGGGCGGCTGATGGATTTCGCCGAGGCGCGGATCGACCACACCGACCGGGGCCTGACGCTGGGCGACGGATTGTTTGAAACCATCGCTATCAGGGGCGCCACCCCGGCGCGTCTGGACGCTCACCTCGCCAGGCTTCGGGACGGCGCTCGGGTCATCGGCCTGGACGTGCCGGTAAGCGATCAGGCGCTCGCCGACGCCCTCTCCGAGGTCGTCGAAGCCAACCATATGGTTGAAGGGTTACTCAGGCTGACCCTGTCCCGGGGCCCGGCGCCAAGGAGGTTGGTGCCGGCTGACCCCGCCGCCCCCAGCTTGTTGATCACGGGTTGGCCCGGGGACTCGACGGCGCTAGAGCCGGTAACGGCAGTCATCGCCACCCGGACCCGGCGCAACGAGCACTCGCCACTGGCCCGCATCAAGACCCTCAATTTCCTCGACAGCATCATCGCCGCCCGGGAAGCCGCCGACAGGGGTACCGATGACGCGTTGTTACTGAATACCCGGGGCAACCTGGCCGAGGCCACCGCCGCCAACCTATTCCTGGTCGTCGACGGCCGGGCAGTGACGCCGCCCGTGGATGATGGCGCGATGCCTGGCGTCATGCGGGCCGATGTGATCAGGGACCTGGGGGCGGCGGAAAACACCCTCGGGCCTAACGATCTGGCCCATGCGTCGGAGGCCTTTCTCACCAATGCCCTAGGGATCCGGGCGCTGGTGGCGGTGGACAGCGCGCCCATCGGCGGCGGCGGGCCGGGGCCAGTCACCGGCGAAGCGCAGAAAATTGTCTGATAGCGGTCTTGGGCCTGCCGGGGGTCTGGCGGGACCGGGCAGTACCAAGCGGGGCCAGGCGAAACTAGATAAAAAACACTGCCCCGTCTTTCGACGCGTCGTTGAGGAAGGTGACGACGCCGCCCTTTTGAAGCGGTACGTCATCGCGCAACGCCTCCCCCTCCAGCCCCATGGCCCGAAGCCCCATCTCGCAGACCATGAAAGTGACGCCGAACTGGATGCAGGAGTCGAGCAACTCCTCGAAGGTGGCGACGCCTATCTGGGCGTAGGTGTCGTTCTTGTCTCCGCCGGTGCCGCCACCTTCGCTCATCGGCATGCTTCGCCAGGCTGGCTCTGCATTGTCGCCGGGTGATTTCAGGGCCTGGCACGCCCCCATGGTGAAAAAAAGCGTCACCGGGCGACCGATGGCCGCTGCCGCCGCCGCCATCACCAGCGCGTAATGCACCTTATCGTAGGTACCGGCGTAAACAACGATGGAGAGCTTATCCGGAGGAGGGGATTCGGCGGCCACCTGGATTTCCTTAACTTTCGTGGATGGAGAGATTGGTGATGGTCGGCGCGTCGCCGCAAAGGGCGCAACTGGGATCGCGCTTGACTTTAATCTTCCTAAACGTGCTGCCCAGGGCGTCGCAGACGATCAACGATCCCGACAAGCTCTCGCCGATTCCAAGCAGTTCCTTCAGCACCTCGGTCGCCTGCAGCGATCCCGCCATTCCGCAAAGCGCGCCCATCACACCGGCCTCGTTGCAGGTCGGAATCTGGCCTTCCGGCGGCGGTTCCGGGAAAATGCAGCGGTAACACGGCCAGTGCCCGTCAGCGTTATCGCCGCCGTCGAAGGCCCTGAAGGTGTAAATCTGCGCGTCAAACCGGAGAATAGCGGCGGAAACCAGAGGCTTTCTGGCGAAATAGCAGGCATCGTTGACCAGAAACCGGGTCGCAAAGTTGTCCGATCCGTCGGCGACGAGGTCGTAATCCGAAATTAGATCGAGTGCGTTTTCCGGCCCGATTCGCTGTTGATGTGCCACCACAGCGACGTCCGGGTTGATGGCGGCGATGGTTTTTTTAGCGCTTTCGACCTTCGGGATACCGATGGCCTCGGTGGAATGGACGATCTGGCGTTGCAGGTTGGACAATTCCACCATGTCGTCGTCCACCACCCCGATGGTGCCGACCCCGGCGGCGGCGAGATAGAGCAGGACCGGCGAGCCCAGGCCGCCGGCGCCGATGACTAGAACGCGGGACTCCAGGAGACGCTCCTGGCCCTTGCCGCCGACCTCTTCCAGGAGGATATGGCGGGCGTAGCGGTTGATCTGTGCTTCGTCAAAGCTCACTGAGGTTTCAACTCCAAAACGAGCCTTGGTATTAATCCAGACCGTCGAACAAGGCGGTGGAAAGATACCGGTCGGCGAAATCGGGCAGGAAGGTGACGATCACCTTGCCCGCCATCTCGAGCCGAGAGCCGTATTCGATCGCCGCAACCACCGACGCCCCCGACGACATGCCGACCGCAATGCCTTCCAGCCGGGCTATCTTGCGGGCCATGGCGAAGGCGGATTCGTTGCCGATCTTGAGAATTTCGTCGATGGCGTCCATATCCAAGACCTTGGGGATAAACCCGGGCCCCATGCCCTGAATCTTGTGGGGCCCCGGCATCCCCCCCGACAACACCGGGCTGTCCTCGGGCTCGATGGCAACGATCTTGAGATCCGGGTTGCGGGTCTTGAGGACCTGGGCGCAGCCGGTAAGGGTACCGCCGGTGCCGACACCACAGATGATGGCATCGATCCGCCCCCCCGTATCACGCCAAATCTCCTCCGCCGTGGTGCGTCTGTGGACAGCCGGATTGGCGGGGTTCTGGAACTGTTGCAGCATGACTGCGCCCGGAGTCGATTCGACCAGTTCCCCGGCCCGCTCGACGGCGCCCGTCATGCCCAGTTCCGTGGGCGTCAGTTCGATTTCCGCCCCCAGCAGCGTGAACATCTTGCGGCGTTCCTCGGACATGCTGTCCGGCATCGTCAAGATCAGCCGGTAGCCCTTGGCGGCGCAGACAAACGCCAGCGCAATCCCGGTGTTCCCCGAGGTCGGTTCGACCAGGGTCGCGCCGGGGCCGATGGAGCCGTCACGCTCTGCGGCGTCGACCATGGACAGCCCGATACGGTCCTTGACCGAGCCCAAGGGGTTGAAAAACTCGCATTTTGCTAGGATGTCGGCGTCCACCCCTTCGTCGGCTGCCAGTTTGGCCAGCCGCACCAGCGGTGTTGCGCCGACCGTATCGATGATGCTGTCGTAGACGTGGCCGCGAAATTCGGGCTTGGCGGGGAATGCAGTGGTTTCAGACTTATCGTTCATGTCCGCCCGGCGCCCCTCAGATGGTAAAATCCAGGTTCTGCCGGCCTTCGCTGGTGATCTCGGCCTTGTTGGCGCGGTTGCAAAGGTCATCGACGCTCAGAACGTCGAGGCGGTCCATCAGGTCATTTTGCAGTTCCAACCACAACGGCCGCACCACTTGGTCGCCGAGGGCCGAACTGGGGGAGTTCTCAATCAGGTTGTTTGAGGTCTCCATCTCGCGCACCACGCGGACGATGTCGCCGATAGAAATGCGGCGGCGCTCACGGGCCAGGCGGTATCCGCCGCGCGGGCCCCGGACGCCGAGCAGGAGGCCTTTCCGAACCAAGTGTTGGAGGGCTTGCTCGAGATAACGGCGCGGAATTCCCTGTCGGCGGGTGATCTCGCGGCTCTGGACCGGCCCGGCGCTGGCATGATAGGCGATGTCGAGTACAGCCTCGATGGCGAAAAGCATTTTTTTAGAGAGCCTCAACATCGCCTAACTCCCGGTCCCGGTTGAGCCAAAACCACCAGCCCCTCGCTCTGAATCATCAAGACCGTCGACCTCCAGCCACTGGGCACGAAACACTGGCGCTATGACCATCTGAGCGATGCGCATGCCGCGGGTGACGTTGAAGGGCTCGTCACCGAGATTGATCAGGATGACGGCGATTTCGCCTCGATAGTCGGCGTCGATGGTGCCCGGGCTGTTGAGGATCGTGACGCCGTGCTTCGCCGCCAGACCCGAGCGCGGCCGCACCTGGGCCTCAAAACCATTGGGAAGCTTTATGGCGACGCCGGTCGGAATCAAGGCGCTGGTGCCGGGAGCCAGAACCACCGTTTCCACCACCGCCGCCAGCAAATCGGCGCCGGCGCTGGCGCCGGTTGCGGGGGCCGGAATCGACAGGTCCGCCCCGTGAGGCAACCGCTGTATGGAGACGGCGATGTCATTCATGTTAATTGAGTCTCACGTTCCGGACGTCAGGGTGTCGGCGACTCGCCGGGCTAGGCGTTCGGCGACCGCCGTCTTGGTCATCTTGGGCCAGGCCTCGATGCCGTATCCGGAAATCAGGTGCACCTGATTGGCGTCTCCAGAAAGAACGCCGGTATCAGGCGAAACGTCGTTGGCGACGATCCAGTCACAGCCCTTTTGGGCGCGTTTTTTCGTCCCGTTGGCGACGATGTCTTCGGTTTCGGCGGCGAAACCGACCACCAGGCGGGGCCGCAGGTTCCCTGCGGCGCTAAGAGTGGCCAGTATATCGGGGTTTTCCACCAATTTCAGTCGGGGGGCCTTCTTGGACCCGGGTTTTTTGATCTTGGCCGCGGCCACCGTGTCGGGCCGCCAGTCGGAAACGGCGGCGGCGAGGACAGCGACATCTACCGGCAGCGCCCGTTCGCAGGCATCGAGCATCTGGGACGCGGATTCCACGTTGACAACCTGGACTCCTAACGGGTCGGGCTGTCGGCCGGGCCCCGAAACCAACGTCGTCTCGGACCCCAGCCGGGCCAGGGCTCCGGCGATGGCGTTGCCCTGCTTTCCCGACGAACGATTGGCGATGTAACGGACAGGATCGATGGCTTCCAAGGTCGGGCCGCTAGTGACCAGCGCCTGGGTGCCGGTCAAGGGCAGGCCTTGGCGGAAAAAATCCTCGATGGCGGCGGCGATGCTATCGGGTTCCGACATCCGGCCCGGGCCCCATTCGCCGCAGGCCATGTCGCCTTCCTCGGGCCCAATGACACCGACGCCGTAGGCCGTCAGCGCCTCAAGGTTGTCCCGTGTGGCCGGGTGTTCCCACATGCGGACGTTCATGGCCGGGGCGACCAGGATCGGCTTGTCTGTGGCCAGCAAGGCCGTGGTCGCCAAATCGTCGGCGATCCCGGCCGTCATCTTGGCCAGGATATTGGCGGTGGCCGGTGCCACCAGCACCAGATCGGCCTCCCGGGAAAGCCGGATGTGGCCCATTTCGTCCTCGTCGGTCAGCGAGAAAAGATCCTCGTAGACCCTTTCTTCGCTGACCGCGCCTAGTGCCAACGGGGTGACGAACTCGGCGCCACCGGCGGTCAGGATGCAACGGACCCGAGCCCCGCGCTCGCGAAGCCGGCGCACCAGATCGGGGCATTTATAGGCCGCGATACCGCCCGAAACGATCAACAGGATGGATTTACCATCAAGCATGGTGGAATTTATCCATATTTAACGTGAAAAAAGTGTGAATAAGATAGTATCCTGTTCCGCCACGCGCAACCCCCGTGACCGGGTTTGGGGCTTTTTAGTTCAGCTTGATAAAGACGAGCACCCCCAACAGCGCCAAGATGATTAGCCACAACGTCGAAAGACCCCGGCCAGAGCCGTTTTCCCGCTTCAGGGCGGCGATGGTTTCCGGGTGTAGGCGCAACCTGCCGCCTGACAGCATGGAGGCGCTTTCCTCGATTCCGTCGAACATCCGGGGCAGCCGGTCGACGGCATCGGTAAGGTCGCTGACAGTATCGCGGATACGCGCCTCGGGGCCCAGATTCTCCGCCATCCAGCCCTGGATCAGGGGGCGGGCTAAAAACCACATGTTGGCCTCGGGAAACAGCCGCCGCCCGGTGCCTTCTGCGACCAGCATGGTTTTCTGCAGCAGTAACAACTGCGGCTGGGTTTCCATCTGGAAGGTCTCGGTGACCTGGAACAATTGGCCCAGTAGCCGGGCGATGGAAATTTCGTTTTGTGGCTTGTCGAGGATCGGCTCGGCGATGGAGCGGCAGACCTGGGTGAACGAGTCGACGGACCGGTGTTGGGGCACCCAACCGGCCTCGAAATGGACTTCCGCCGCGCGGCGGTAATCGCGGGTCAGGAACGCCAGCAGCATTTCCCCCAGGGCACGCCGAGTTTTCAAGTCGAGCCGCCCCATGATTCCAAAATCCACCGCCCCGATGGCGCCATCTTCCATGACGAACAGGTTGCCGGGGTGGACGTCGGCATGAAAAAAACCGTCCCGGAAGACCTGTTTGAACGTCGCCCGGGAAGCTTTTTCTAGCACCACCTTCGGGTTGTGTCCGGCGGCGACGATTGCGTCGCGCTCGTCCAACGGGATGCCGACCAGCCGGGCCGTGGTCAATACTCGGCGTTCGGTGCGCCGCCAGTCCACTTCGGGGACCCGGAACTCCTCGTCGCCGGCAAAGTTGTCGCCGATCTCGGCTGCCGCGGCGGCCTCCAAACGCAAATCCATTTCCATTTCCACCGTTTCGGCAAGGGTATCAACGCAGTCCGGCAGCTTGAGGCGCCTTAAGTCGGGTTTCGCGGTGTCAATCAGCCCCGCAACCCAGCGCATCAATTCGAGATCGCGTTGGAAAGCGGCCTCGATCCCCGGCCGCAATACCTTAACGGCGACTTCCTCGCCCTCGGTGGTGACGGCAAAGTGAACCTGGGCGATGGACGCCGCTGCCACCGCCTTGTCGTCGAACCGGGAAAAAAGGTCGTCCACGGGTTGACCCAGTTCCTTTTCGATGGTGGCCCGGGCCTCATGGGTGGGAAACGCCGGCAGCCGGTCCTGAAGCTTCGAAAGATCCTCCGCCATTTCCTCGCCTAGGAGATCGGACCGGGTGGAAATCGCTTGCCCCAGTTTGATAAAACTCGGGCCCGCCTCGTTCAGGGCCCGGGCCAGCCGCTGACCCGGGCGCCCTGTAGTGCTTTCGGGTGCCCTCGAGCCTGCCAGCCGCCGGGCCAGGACGACCACCACGGGTGCGACCTCCAAATGTTCGAGGGGAAACAGTGCATCATGGCGAGCCAGTGTCCGCGCCACCTTGAGAAGCCTCCAGATATTACGGAGCGGGTGTAACAAGCGACTATATCCGCCAAGCCGAATGAAGCGCCACGATGCCACCCGAAAGGTTACGGACCTTGACCTGTTCGAGACCGGCGCCGGCGATCATCTTTGTGAAGGCGTCTTGGCCTGGGAATGTGCGGATGCTTTCCGCCAAGTACTGGTAGGCCTCGCGGTTGCCGGCCACACGTTCGCCGATGGCCGGCAGCACCTTGAACGAATAGGCCTCGTAAAGCTTGTCCAGGACCGGCAGCGTCACCCGGCTGAATTCCAGGCACAGGAACCGCCCCCCCGGCTTGAGCACGCGGCGGGCTTCTTCCAGCGCCCGCTCGACGCGGGTCACGTTGCGAATACAAAAGGCAGTAGTGTAGGCGTCTTGGGAGGCATCGGCCAACGGCAGGTTCTCGGCGTCGCCGGTAAGCCAGGAGATGGCGCCGAGAATGCCTTTGTCAATGGCCCGCTCGCGGCACTGGGCCAGCATATCGTCGTTGATATCGACCACCGTAACCGAACCGCCGCCGCGTTCCAGGAACCGGAACGCAATATCGCCGGTACCGCCCCCGACGTCAAGGAGTGCCATGTCCGGCCTCGGCGCCAACCAGTCCATCATCGCCGCCTTCCACAGCCGGTGAACGCCGAGGCTCATCAGGTCGTTCATTAGGTCGTAGCGGGACGCCACCGAATCGAAGATATCCCGGACAAGGGACGCCTTTTTGGCCTCGGGCACGCGCCGGTAACCGAAGTCCACCGTTGCCAGTTTCTCTCTTGGGTGCTTGGACATGGCCGGCAACATAGCCTAAGCTCCCCCGCCGCGCTACTTTACGGGCCGGGGCTGTGCTGGAGGTCGTAACGGGGGCCCGGCGTAAGCAAGCTGTTGTTGCAATCAATCAGCTAGCGGGTTTTCCGCAACTTCAACTTTAAGCTCACAATCCATGCCCGAACTTCCCGAAGTCGAAACCGTTCGCCGGGGCCTGGCCGGGGCCCTCGAAGGCGAGCGGCTGGTCCGCGTCGAGGCGCGGCGGCCCGATCTCCGGTTTCCCTTGCCCCGGGGCTTCGAGCGTGCAATCAGCGAGCGGAAAGTGACCGCGGTCGAAAGACGCGGCAAATTCCTTTTGATTCGTCTCGACGGGGATTTGACGGTCATTGCTCATCTCGGCATGTCGGGCCGGTTCAGAATCTTCACCGCGCCGCTGCCGGCCTTGGAACGTCACGACCATGTCATCATCGAAACGGATGGGGGCGTCACCGTCCGTTTCAACGACCCGCGCCGCTTCGGGTTCATGGATATCGTGGACACTGGGGCCCTCGACCGCCACCCCATGCTGGCGGCCCTGGGGCCGGAGCCGTTGACAGATGAATTCGACGGACCGGCGCTGGCGACTGGCCTGAAAGGCCGCCGGGCCCCCATCAAGGCGGCGCTTTTGGATCAATCCGTGGTTGCCGGCCTCGGCAATATCTATGCCTCGGAGGTGCTTTTCAGGGCCGGCCTGTCGCCCCGGCGCAAGGCAGCTACCGTGCAAGGCGGGCGCGCCGGGAAACTGGTCAGCGCCATCAAGGCGGTGTTAACGGAAGCTATCGCCGCCGGTGGCTCGTCGTTTCGCGACCACCGCCGTCCCGATGGGGAACTGGGATATTTCCAACACGCTTGGGCGGTTTATGGCCGCGCCGGCTTGGCGTGCCCGGATTGCACCTGCGATGCCGCCCGCACCGGCGGCATCCGCCGGATCAAGCAATCGGGACGCGCCACATTCTATTGTGCGAAGAAGCAGCGCTGATGATATAAGCGGGCCTATGGCACGCCTGAGATTCCTGGTCATTACCGTTGCCGCCCTGCTTATCGGCGGCATGGCCGAAAACGCTCACGGCCAGGAAGCCGCCGGGTTTATCAGCACGATCGAAGACCTGCCGCTGATGCCGGGCCTCATTGAGGACGAGGGCGGTATGGTTTTCGACTCGGCCCGAGGCCGCATCGTCGAGGTCTTCGCCACCGGGTGGGTCAGCGAAGGGGTGGTCAGGGGTTTCTATGACGAAACCCTGCCGCAATTGGGATGGCGTCCTGATGGGCCGGGCGTTTTCCGCCGTGAACGGGAAATCCTGAAAGTGGAATTCCTGGGCGGGCCAGGCGCGGCCCCTCCCTTGACGGTCGGCTTCAGGCTCATGCCGGCGAAGGACTGACCGGACCCCGAAAAAAGAAACCCCAGCCTGGGGCCATTCCATCGGTCAAGGACGGAAAAACCAGGGCTTGACGGCCCGCCGAGGCCACTATATAAGCCTGCCTTCTGTTGCAGAGGTCTAAGTAAATAAAAGGTTTTTTAATATGCCGCAACTTTCTTCGGCAAAGAAACGAACCCGTCAGATGAAGCGGCGGACCGAAGTTAACCGGCGCCGGCTCGGTACCGTCCGCACCTATATCCGCAAAGTGGAAGCGGCGATTGCCAGCGGCGACAAATCGCAAGCCGAAGCCGCCTTGCGCGTCGTTGAACCCCACCTGATGCGCGGAGTCAGCAAAGGCGTCGTCCTCCGCAACACCGCGGCCCGCAAGCTTTCCCGCCTGTCTAACCGGATCAAGGGAATGGCCGCCTAAGGGCCGCGACCGCCATCCCGGCACCGTCCGCCGCGGCCTTTTCGGGTCCGCGGCTTTTTTAGCGCCGTAATAGGTGGGGGATTCCCTTCAGCGAAATTTGTCAAGAAAATTATTTTTATTTATTTTCTTCGTTCCCTTTTCGATCACGTTGCCAAAATTCACCCACGGCCCTAATATTTGATCTTCGGTGGGCTGGCGATATAGAGTCCCCTGGAAATATTAAACGTATAATTCGGCGTTTTGGTATTTTAAATAATTTACTATGCATGTTATTTATTGTAAAAAACTAAGTATAAATATACCGTAGGAGAAAGAGTAAAGTATATAATTTTTTGCCTTGAAAAACGCTGGAGAAATTCCAACCGGCTTATTTTACATAGTTCGTTAGATTTTTTTACGGAACCAAAACCGATTATAAAAACGGAGTTTTTTTCTTCAAGGGGAACGTTCGAGAATTGTGAAGTCTTTAAATCCGAAATTTACTTAAAGGTTCTGGATAAAACCAGGCAAACGCCGTCGGGTAACTGCGGTTTCGGTTTTTTCTTCTCCGGTCTATAAAAAAAGTTAGTCCTTGGCCAACGGCCCCTTGACTGAATTTTTCCATGCACCCGTCGGCGAGGCGGTGAATGGGAATTTCGCAGCGCCGCGACAAATGAGGCTGGAACCAAGCCGGTTGGGGGCACGTAGGGGTAAATGGTTACGGAAGAAGCCGCGCCGAATCGGGATGACGTCTTCGAAGTAACTTTGGACGCTCAATGGAAAGCTGTTTGCGGCCTTCTCAGGGCCGAGATCGGCGAGGCTGGTTACTTAAGCTGGCTGAAACCCATGACCGTTCGCGATATCAGCGACGGCCGGGTCAAAATTTCGGTACCGACGCGGTTCATGCGGGATTGGATCGTTGCCCATTATCTGGACCGCCTGTGTGATCTTTGGAACGAAGAAAACCCTGAAGTCCATAGCGTCGACATTTATGTCAAGCCGGAACGCGAACCCGCCGGCACTGAGGTAAAGGTCAGAGAATCCAGTGCCCGCGGCGACCGGGCCGAAAGTGGCAAATCCGAAAACCACCCGGGGAGTATCGGCGCCCCCCTGGACAGCTGCTTCACCTTCGAGTATTTCGTCGTCGGCAAGCCCAACGAATTCGCCTACGCCGCCTCTCAGCGCGTCGCCGAGGCCGTCAAGGTGCCGTTCAACCCGCTGTTCCTGTACGGCGGTGTCGGCCTTGGCAAGACGCATTTGATGCATGCCATCGCATGGAAAATCCGTGAAAACAACCCGGAAAGAACCTTCATTTACCTTTCGGCCGAAAAGTTCATGTACCAGTTCATTCGGGCGCTCCGCGAACAGAACACGGTCGACTTCAAGGAACAGTTCCGGTCCGTCGACGTGTTGATGATCGATGATGTCCAGTTCATCAGTGACAAGGATTCGACCCAGGAAGAGTTCTTCCATACCTTCAATGCCCTAGTCGACCTGGGCCGCCAGATCGTGGTTTCCGCCGACAAGTCGCCGTCAGACCTGGAGGGCATGGGAGAAAGGCTGATTTCGCGTCTCAACTGCGGCCTGGTGGCCGATATCCACGCCACCACTTATGAACTGCGGCTTGGTATCCTGCAATCAAAGGCCGAGCAGATAGCGGTCAAAGTGCCGCAAAAGGTTTTAGAGTTTCTTGCCCACAAGATCACGGCCAACGTCCGCGAACTGGAAGGTGGCCTCAACAGGGTCATCGCCCATGCCCAGCTCGTCGGCCGCGAAATCACCCTGGAGGCTACCCAGGACGTACTCCACGACCTGCTGCGCGCCAACGACCGCCGGGTCGCTATCGAGGAAATTCAAAAACGCGTTGCCGCACACTTCAACATCCGCCTTTCGGACATGCACTCGGCTCGCCGGGCGCGCTCTGTCGCCCGGCCCCGTCAGGTGGCCATGTATCTGGCCAAGCAATTGACGGCGCGCTCGCTGCCCGAAATCGGCCGCAAATTCGGCGGCCGCGACCACACCACGGTGATGCATGCGGTCAAAAAGGTCGATGAGCTTTGCGAGCACGATTTGTCTTTCGCCGAAGATGTCGAATTGCTGCGCCGCATGCTCGAGAGCTAGGGTCTTAATAGTCCTGGATCGAAGCGGTCCATGAAGTGAATAAGCCCATAAGTATATGCATGAGAGGGCGATTCACGTTTCAAATTGATTGAATTTGAAATGATCGCGCTCTCGGCCCTTTCCGGCCCTTTTCGGGGCCGTTTTTGACCCCGTTTGAGGGCGAAAATAGTTACGATCCCAGAGGGCTGTGATATAATAAACAGTTCGTCGCAGGGGCCTTCTCTGGGTCACTGTCGAGGGCCTCGGGATAGCGCCGCACCAGCGGCAAAAAATGACTCTAAAGGCTTGAAATTACATCATGAAATTGACCATCGAACGGGCCGCTTTGTTGAAGTCCCTGGGGCATGTGCAAAGCGTCGTCGAACGTCGCAATACGATCCCAATTTTGTCTAATATCAAGCTCGAGGCCACCGACGATAGGCTAGGCCTGAACGCCACCGATATGGACCTCGATATCGTCGAATCCGTAGCCGCGGAAATCACCTCGCCGGGCGCCACCACGGCGCCCGCCCATACCCTTTATGACATTGTCCGCAAGCTGCCCGAAGGCTCCCAGGTGGCATTTGAAAGCGACGACGACGGTCAGCTCCATCTTTCGTCGGGGCGGTCCAGGTTTACGCTGGCGTGCCTGCCGACGGACGACTTCCCGGTCCTCTCGGAAGGCGACCTGGACCACGAATTTAGCCTCCCGGCGGCGGAAATCAGGGCCCTCATCGACAAAACCCGGTTTGCCATTTCGACTGAGGAAACCCGTTATTACCTCAACGGGATTTATCTTCACGCTGCCGAGCGCGATGGCGCGGTCATGCTCAGGGCCGTGGCCACCGACGGCCACCGGCTGGCCAGCGCCGAAGTGCCCTTGCCGGACGGCGCCAAGGAAATGCCGGGCGTGATCGTGCCGCGCAAGACCGTCGGCGAGCTTCACAAGCTGGTCGATGAGATGACCGACGACGTTGCCGTTGGACTGTCGGAAACGAAAATCCGCTTCACTATTGACGACACCATTCTAACCTCGAAACTGATCGATGGCACCTTCCCGGACTACAATCGGGTCATACCGGAAGGCAACGACAAGACCATGGAAGTGGATACCAAGCTTTTCGCCGATGCCGTCGACCGAGTATCGGCCATTTCCAGCGAGAAGTCGCGGGCGGTGAAGCTGAAGATCATCGGCGACAGCCTGACGCTTTCGTCTTCCAGCCCCGACAGCAGCAGCGCCACCGAGGAATTGGAGGTGTCCTACAAGGGCGAAGATTTGGAAATTGGATTCAACGCCGGTTATCTGCTTGATATCACCCGCCAGATCGAGGGCCCGGGGACGCGGCTGTTGTTGGCCGACGCCGCCTCGCCGACGATTCTCAGCGAGGTCGATGATACCGGCGCGCTTTACGTTCTTATGCCGATGCGGGTGTAGGGGAACCGGCCCTGTTGGGATCGCAAAATTTGGCCAGACTGGATTTTCCAGCTGATGCTCACGTGCCCGAGGCCCCCGGGGCCGAAGACTCCCCGGGCGGGCGGCTTTCGGTCAGGCGGCTGACGCTGACGGACTTCCGTTGCTACCGCTACCAGCGCCTGGAGGTGAACGAAACCCCCGTGGTGCTGACGGGGCCCAATGGCGCGGGCAAGACCAACCTCCTTGAAGGTCTGTCGTTTCTTGTTCCGGGACGCGGCTTACGCCGCGCTAGGCTGGCTGACGTCGCCCGGTACGACGGCGGTGCCCCGGCCGAGGCGCTCCGCCCGTGGGGTGTAGCGGCGACGGTGAGGACGCCCACCGGCGAGGTCGAAATTGGCACCGGCTACAAGAAGCCGCCCGAGGGAAAGCGCGACAAGCGGGCGGTCCGCGTTGACGGCGAAGGGGTCAAAACCCAGGCCGCCCTGGCCGAGCACCTCAGCGCGCACTGGTTGACGCCGCAAATGGACCGGCTGTTTATCGAGGGACCGTCTTCGAGACGCCGGTTCCTCGACCGGTTGGCGTTCGATTCTGATCCGGCCCACGCCGGCCGCGTCAAGGCCTACGATCACGCCATGCGCGAACGCATGCGCCTGTTGCGTGGCAACGATGCCGACCCGACATGGATGACGGCTCTGGAAGACACCATGGCCGCCAAAGGGGTAGCGGTGGTGGCGGCCCGCGTCGATATCGCCGAGCGTCTCGGTCGCCAATTAGCAGGGGAAACCGGCGCCTTTCCCCGCGCTGCCGTCGAGGTTGCCGGCGCCGTCGAAACCTGGCTCTCGGAAGGGCCAGCGCTGGCCGCCGAGGATCGGCTGCGGGAAATGCTGGAAGCCGAGCGCGGCCGCGACCGGGCCGAAGGCCGGGCCGCCACCGGGCCCCACAGGAGCGATTTGAGGGTCCTGCATCTTGGCAACGGCCGGCCTGCGGAACTTTGTTCGACCGGCGAGCAGAAGGCGCTTCTCGTCGCCCTGGTGCTGGCGACCGTCCGGTTGCGGACCCGTGAACGGGGTTGGGCGCCCTTGTTGCTCTTGGACGAGATCGTGGCCCACCTGGACGAGACCCGCCGCCAAGCGCTGTTGGATGAAATCCCGTCCCTCGGGCAGGTTTGGCTGACCGGCACTGATGCCGCTCTTTTCGAGCCCCTGGGCTCCCGCGCGCAGTTTTTCAGGGTCGCCGACGCCAAGATCACGCCCGTCGCCTGACAACCGAAAGGTCAAAAAACTAACCCAATGCAAGGATTGATGATAAACCCGAGAATGAACGGATAATGGCTAAAAAAACCACCAAAAAGACGGAGGCCAAGAAGGCGCCCGAAAAGACAGCCGGGAAAATGGAACCCGCCCCGGCGCCCGGGGCGGAAGGGGATTTTGCCCCCGAGAACGGCAATGGCGAGATCTATGACGCCGAATCCATCAAGGTCCTGCGCGGGCTTGAGGCGGTGCGCAAGCGCCCCGGCATGTATATCGGCGATACCGACGACGGGTCCGGGCTGCACCATATGGTCTACGAGGTGGTCGACAACGCCATCGACGAGGCGATGGCCGGGTTTTGCGATACCGTCGAGGTGACCTTGAACGGCGACGGTTCGATCAAGGTTTTCGACAATGGCCGCGGAATACCCGTCGACATCCACGCCGAAGAAGGGGTTTCGGCGGCCGAGGTCATCATGACCCAGCTTCACGCCGGCGGAAAGTTCGACCAGAACTCGTATAAGGTTTCCGGTGGCTTACACGGGGTCGGGGTGTCGGTGGTCAACGCGCTCTCGGAATGGCTGGAGTTGAGGATCTGGCGTGACGGCACCGAATATTTCGTCCGCTTCAGGGACGGCGAGGTGGAAAAACCGCTGGCCGAGGTCGGCGACGCGCCCCTTGGCGACGACGGCGAGCCCGTTTCCGGCACCGAATGTACGTTCCTGGCGTCAAAATCCGTTTTCACCTTGACCGATTTTGACTTCGCGACACTGGAACACCGCCTGCGCGAGCTGGCTTTCCTCAATTCCGGCGTTTCGCTGAACCTGACCGATGCCCGCAGTGTCGAGCCTCAGACGGTAGAAATGGACTATGAAGGGGGCTTGGCGGCCTTCGTCAATTATCTCGACCGCGCCAAGACGGCGTTGCTCAAACCCACCATCGCCATCCTCGGCGAACGAGACGGAACCACGGTGCAACTAGCCATGCAGTGGAACGACAGCTACCACGAGACGATGCTGTGTTTCACTAATAACATCCCGCAACGGGACGGCGGTTCCCATTTAGCCGGGTTCCGCGGTGCCTTGACCCGGACCATCAATGCTTACGCATCCTCCATAGGTGTTGCCAAGAAGGACAAGATCGTCATCACCGGCGATGATTCCAGGGAAGGCCTGACCTGCGTGCTTTCGGTCAAGCTTCCCGATCCCAAGTTCTCGTCGCAGACCAAGGACAAGCTGGTATCGTCCCAAGTGCGCCCGGTAGTTGAAGGCGTCATCGGCGAGGGGCTGGACCGCTGGTTCGAGGAACACCCGGTGGACGCTAAGCGGGTAATCGGCAAGATTTTCGAGGCCGCGACGGCTCGCGAAGCCGCCCGCAAGGCCCGTGAACTGACCCGGCGCAAGGGAGCTTTGGACATCTCGTCCCTGCCCGGCAAGCTCGCCGACTGCCAGGAGCGCGACCCGGCGCTGAGCGAGCTTTTCATCGTCGAGGGAGACAGCGCCGGCGGCTCCGCCAAACAAGGCCGCTCGCGCGCCAACCAGGCTATTTTACCGCTCCGGGGCAAGATCTTGAACGTGGAAAGGGCACGGTTCGACAAGATGTTGAGCTCGAACGAAATCGGCACCCTGATAACGGCGCTCGGCACCGGTATCGGGCGCGATGATTTCGATATTGAGAAATGTCGTTACCACAAGATCATCGTCATGACCGACGCCGACGTGGACGGCAGCCACATCCGCACGCTCCTGTTGACGTTTTTCTTCCGCCATATGGCGCCGATCATCGAGAAAGGCTATCTCTATATCGCCCAACCGCCCCTTTACCGGGCCAAGCGCGGCTCGTCGGAGGTCTACCTCGAGGACGATGGGGTGTTGGAGGATTACCTGTTCAACTACGCAATTGACGAGGGCGCGGTGTTCACCACCTTCGACGGCGTACAGATCGCGGACAACGACCTTCGGAAGAGCGTGGAAGAAGCGCGCAAGGTCAAGAAACTGCTTTCACGCCTTGCCCAGCACTGCCCGATGAAGATCGTCGAACAGGCGGCAATCCTGGGCGCCCTTAATCCTGATATTTTGACCCATGCCGAGCATTCGGAGGCGGTCTCCGATTTCATCGCCAAGCGCTTGGACGCACTGGAGGGCGAAGTGGAACGGGGCTGGAAGGGAACGACGCTTGCCGACGGAGGGCTGGAATTCACCCGCACGCTTCGCGGCGTCACCGAAAACTACGCCATCGATGGCGCCCTGATCCGATCCGCGGATGCCCGGGCGCTGGACGAATTTGCGGGGCGCCTGCAGGGCTTGTACGGGAAGCACGGGCAACTGGAGGTCAAGGACAAGTCGGTCGCCATTACCGGACCGGTGTCGCTGGTCGACACCGTTATGGAGACCGGGCGCAAGGGCATCTTGATCCAACGCTACAAGGGGCTCGGCGAAATGAACCCGGAACAGCTCTGGGAGACGACGTTGGACCCGAACGCGCGCTCGCTCCTGCAGGTTATGGTCAACCACGTCGACGACGCCGAAGACGTGTTCTCGACCCTGATGGGCGACGTGGTCGAGCCCCGGCGCGAATTCATCCAGGAAAACGCCCTCAAGGTCGCCAATCTGGACGTCTAATCCACCCCGCGTTAACCCGATGCTAATTCCCCGGCCCGATCATGAATGGCATGGGGAAATCATGTAAAAACGAGGCCAAGGCCGAACGCGCACCGGCCCGCAAGGCCCGCAAGAGGGCCCGCAAACCCGCCAAGCCCGATAAACCATGGGGCGGCCTTTGGGGTGCCGTCGCCTGGGCGTTCGGTAAGTCCTTGAAATGGGGCGCCGTCGGTGCCGTCTGGGCGGTGATCGCCTTTTCCATCCTCGCCGCCTGGTACGCGACCGAGCTTCCGGACGTGGATCAAGCCTTCAACGTCACGCGCACTCCGACAGTGATGCTGCTGGCGGCAGACGGCACCGAACTCCGGACCATCGGAGATGTCTACGGCGGCCCCGTCAGCCTCAGCGATTTACCGAGAGCGCTGAGGGACGCCGTGCTGGCCACCGAGGACCGCCGCTTCTACAATCATTTCGGCTTCGATATTATAGCCCTCGCTCGGGCCGTGGTGGCCAATCTCAGGTCCAGGCGTATTGTCCAGGGTGGCTCCACCATCACCCAGCAGGTGGCAAAGAACCTGTTCCTGACGCCCGAACGCACCCTCAAGCGCAAGGTCCAAGAACTACTGCTGGCCTTGTGGCTGGAGCACAAGTTCACCAAGGACCAGATCCTCACCATCTATCTGAACCGGGTCTATCTCGGCGCCGGCACCTACGGGGTCGAATCGGCGGCGAGAAAATACTTCAACCGCCCGGCGGCCCGGCTCACCACCTACCAGGCAGCGATGCTAGCCGGGTTATTTAAAGCGCCCAGCCGCTACAACCCCCAGAGCCACCCGGCCCGCGCCAAGGTCAGGACGGAGCAGGTGCTTGCTAACATGGTCGCCGCCGGGGTGCTCGGCCCAAAAGCCGTCAAAGCGGCGAAAACCGACGGTCCGGTTCGTGGTCGGGCCCCGGGTCCGAAAAAAGGCAGCCATTTCGCCGACTGGGTGCTGGAACAGGTCTCCGATTACGTCAATCCCGGCGACAGGGACCTGGTGGTGCTGACCACCCTCGACCCCGGCTTGCAGCGCCTGGCCGAGAGCGGCATCGCCAGGGCGCTCGCCAAAACCGGGGCCAAGGCCGGGATCACCGAGGCCTCGTTGGTGGTGATGACGCCTTCGGGCGCTGTCAGGGCCATGGTCGGCGGCCGCGATTACGCCAAAAGCCAGTTCAACCGCGCCACCCAGGCCCGGCGCCAGCCGGGGTCGGCGTTCAAGCCCTTCGTCTATCTGGCCGGGCTCGAAGCCGGGCTTCGCCCCGACAGCGTATTCATTGACGCGCCGCTGGCGATCGGCGGCTGGCGCCCCAAAAATTTCAACAAAACCTATGCTGGCCCAGTAAGCCTTGCCGACGCCTTCGCCAGGTCCATCAACACCGTCGCCGTCAGGGTCGGCGAGCGGGCCGGGCGCGGCCGCGTCATCGACACCGCCCGGCGTCTCGGGCTGGCCGGCGATTTCAGGCCGACGCCCAGCTTGGCGCTCGGCGTCAAGGAGGTCAGCCTGCTGGACCTGACCCAGGCCTACGGGCCGTTCGCCAACGGCGGCGCCGGCGTCTGGGCATACGGCATCGAAGAAATCCGGGACGTTGCCGGAAAGCTCCTTTACCGGCGCCGGGGTTCCGGCCCCGGACGGGTGGTTTCGGCGCCCCATGTTGTGGCCATGAACGGCATGTTGGCCCGGGTGATTTCGGAAGGCACCGGACGGGCCGCCGACATCAACCGCCCCCAGGCGGGTAAGACCGGCACCAGCCAAAACTTCCGCGACGCTTGGTTCGTCGGATTCACGGCCGATCTTGTGACCGGAGTATGGATGGGCAACGACGACGCGAGGCCGATGAAAAACGTCAGCGGCGGCGGCCCGCCGGCGCGGCTGTGGCGGGATTTCATGGCCGCCGCGCACCGGGGCCTTTCGCCCAGGGCCTTGCCGGGGATCGATTTGTGGGTCGGGCCGGTGCTCGTTGTTCCTCCTTAAGACGCGCCTAAGGACGCGCCGCAAGTGCGGCCCGGGTTCTGGCGCAACCTGCTGGCGACGCTGTCGGGAGGCGAGGGTTAATCCGGCGTCCGTCCCTTCCACGGGATAACGGCGGGCACGCGCCTCTGGTAAACCCGGTAAGCCTCGCCGTAAGTCGAAAGCAGGGCCCGTTCCTCGAACTGGGCGCCGAGGGTCAGGTACAAAGACCCCCAGGCCGCCGTCGCCAGCCCGAATTCGCCCGTGGCCCCGCCCCACAGAATCATATAAGCGCCCAAGTAAAGCGGATGGCGGACAAAACGGTGCAAGCCGCCTGTGACCAGGGTTTCGTCCTCGGGTGGGGGTCCTCCCCGCCTATGGGCGCTTAACTGGCTGAGCCCCGAGAAACGGCCGAGATCGTATTCCCGAAGCGCCAGGACCAGCACCACCCAACCGAGCACCGAAATACCCGACAACGCGGCTTCGACCCTGGGTTCAAGGTGAAAAGACGGGACCCTGCCCAGAACTACATCGCCGAACGCCCACACCAGGGTGATATGCACGGTGGAAAACAGGTTGTAGGCGAGCCGGTAATAGGCGCCCAGAAATGTTTCCAGCTGGCCTTTGGCCCAGTCTGCCGCCAACACCGAATGGCCGGCGCCGAAGCTTAACCAAGCCAAGGCGTAGACCGTATGAGCCTGAAGAGGGCCGAGAGTGAAAAACGGGTTACCCACACCGTTGGGAGAGGGTTACTTGGCCATACGGGCGATAGTGGCGGACGTGCTGTGGCCCGGGTCGATCTTTGCCAGCAGAACCCTTCCCCCGTACTTTTTCACCACGTCGGTGCCGACTACGCCCGTCAAGTCGTAATCCGCGCCCTTGACCAGAACGTCCGGTTTGAAGGCCTTAATCAAGGCCAGGGGCGTTTTATCGGGGAAGATCACCACCGCGTCCACCGTTTCCAGCGACGCCAGTACAGCGGCCCGGGCGGCGGCCGACTGCACCGGCCGGCCGTCGCCCTTGAGCTTGTTGACCGACCCGTCGGAATTGAGCCCGACCACTAGCTTACCGCAAGCACTTCGGGCTTGTTTCAGGAGCGAAACATGGCCCGGATGCAAAAGATCGAAACACCCGTTGGAGAAACCAATCTTGTGGCCCGCCCGACGCCACGAATCGATCCGGTCCTTGGCCTGCTCGGCGCTCAGCACCTTGACCCCGGCGCTGGTCAGATCCTGATGGTGAAGTCGGGCGATAACGTCTTCGGCATATGCCACGGCTGTGCCGACCTTGCCGACGACAATTCCGGCGGCAACGTTGGCGAGCGCCGCTGCGTCCAACAGGTCGATACCGGTGCACAAGGCGGCGGCGATGACGGCGGCCACGGTGTCGCCGGCGCCGGAAACGTCGAAAACCTCTTGCGCTTCGGCCGGCAGGTGGGTGGCGGGCCCTGTTCTCGGGATTACGGCCATACCGTCTCCCGAGAGGGTCACCAGCACTGCACCGAACTTAAATTTCCTGATCAGTTTTTTGGCTGCGCGGGTAACGTCCTTTCCGGTTTCAAGGGCCATGCCCGTGGCGTTGGCCAGTTCCCGGCGGTTAGGCGTGATCAGGTCGGCGCCACGGTAACGGGCGAAATTCGTTCCCTTGGGATCAACGACCACCGGCTTCCTGGCCTTTCGGGCGCGTTTGATGATCTCCGCCGCCGCCTTGCCGGCCAACACGCCCTTGCCGTAATCGGACAGCACCACCACCCCGCACCCCCGCATGGCCGACGCCGCCGCCTTGACGAGTTTCTCTTCGATGACCGGGGCCAGCGGTTGGGGGGTCTCCCGGTCGGTGCGGAGCACTTGCTGAACGCCGGCGATGAAGCGGGTCTTGGTGGACGTCCGGCGGCCTTTATCGACGATGGGTTTATCGGTAACCCCGTAAGCCTTGATTCGCTTGGCGACTTCCTTGCCGGCCCGGTCGTTGCCGATGACGGCGACGAACCGGGTTTTCGCTCCCAAGGCGACCAGGTTGCGGACCACGTTTCCGGCACCCCCCATCATAGTGTCCTCTTTCTCCACCTTGAGCACCGGAATCGGGGCCTCGGGCGAGATCCGGTCCACCGTTCCGTAATGGAAATGATCCAGAATCACGTCGCCGACAGACAGCACCCTGGCGCCGGCCAAGGCGCTGATGAGCGGTACCAGTTGGGCCCGGTCTGTGGACATTTAGGCCGAGCTCCCGTTCCAGGCCCCGCAGCTGGCTTCCAGGACGGCCTTGTATTCGTCAAATTCGGCTTCGTAAAAGGCATTCAGGTCCATGGGTCTGTTTTGTTTACTCTTTCTTGGCCCCCATTGCAAAAGGAGGCGGCTCAAAGTATTGCCTTGAAATAGGCAATGGTCTTCTCGAGTCCGTCCTTGAGCCCGACCGCCGGTTCCCACCCGAGTTTGGACTTCGCAAGCTTGATATCCGGACAGCGCTGCGACGGGTCGTCTTCGGGCAGCGGCTTTTCGGTGAGCTGGGATTTCGAGCCAGTCATTTCGATAATCGTTGCGGCCAGTTCGCGGATCGACGACTCCTTGGGGTTGCCCAGGTTCACAGGCCTCGTGAAGCCGTCACCCACCCTCATCAGCCGCACCAAGCCCTCCACCAGATTGGACACGTAACAGAACGACCGGGTCTGGCTGCCGTCGCCGTAAATTGTCAACGGTTTCCCTTGCAGCGCCTGGACGATGAAGTTAGACACCACGCGCCCGTCATCGGGGTGCATGTGAGGCCCGTAGGTGTTGAAAATCCTGGCCACCCGGATGGGGATGGCGTACTGGCGGTGGTAATCGAAGAACAGGGTCTCCGCGCAGCGCTTGCCTTCGTTATAACAGCCCCGGGAGCCAATGGCGTTGACGTTGCCCCGGTAATCTTCGGTCTGCGGGTGCACTTCCGGGTCGCCGTAGACCTCGCTGGTCGATGCCTGGAGGATTTTGGCGCCGGTCCGTTTTGCCAGGCCGAGCATATTGATGGCGCCGTGGACGGAAGTCTTGGTCGTCTGCACCGGGTCCGACTGGTAGTGAACCGGCGACGCCGGGCAGGCCAGGTTGTAGATCTCGTCGACTTCAACGTAGAGGGGAAAAGTCACGTCGTGGCGCATGATCTCGAAGTGGGGACCGTCCAAAAGCCCCATGATATTCTCCCGGGTGCCGGTGAAGAAATTATCGACGCAAAGCACATCCTCGCCCTCGTCCACCAGCCGTTGGCAGAGATGCGAGCCGATGAACCCTGCGCCCCCGGTCACCAGCACTTTTTTCCTTGCGGTCATCCCCGGTTCCTCCTGAAAGGAGCGCCGAACCTAGCACTTCGGCGCCGCCCGGACAAAACGGAAAGGTCGCGTGCCCGAAGTTGAACGCCGGGCTCTTCGTCGGCAAGGCGCACCTGAACGATCAGCCGGTCCAGCAGGGTCTTCTCCCCCGCCGACATAAGGCGTGATGACTTCGGCTGTAATATCGTATGGTCCGAATATGGAAACCGCCAGTCACCCTATGGCTGGGAAATTGACCACATTCACCCGACTGTCTTGGGTGGGATCGATACCGCTTACAACGTCCGCGCCTTGCACTGGCAGAACAACACCAGATTCGGCGGCATGTTAAGTGGTGCAGCGGGGTAGATCGACAGCGACGTGAAGTGAGTCGATCTCACCGTCAACGTAAATGGGGCTAACCATGAGCCCCATTTCCTTCGGAAACTAGGCAAAGAGGGTGGAAATGCCGGCGCGCCGGATAGCGCTCCTAAGTCCGCAAAAAGCGCACCCCGTCGTCTTCGAGCACCAGCGCCGTCAGATGGCCGGTTCGCCAGGCGCCGGTGTCGATGCCGATGCGGTTGGGCCTGATGTCGGGTTCGGGGTTGATGGAATGCCCGTGGACGACGATCATGCCGTAATCGGCGTCCGAATCCAGGAAATCGTGGCGAATCCACAGGAAATCGTGTTCCTCCTGGTCATCCAAGGCGACCCCGGGGCGGAGCCCCGCATGCACGAAAAGGTAACCGCCTTCGCGGTGGCGAAGCTCGAGACCGGCAAGAAACGCTAGGTGGTCTTCGGGGATATTGGCTTGTAGTTTTTCACTGAGCCCCGGCGTATTGCCGAGTCCTAAGCCAATGTCCCAAAGATCGACATCGTAGCTTTCCATAGTGTTGCGGCCACCGTTGACGATCCAGGTTTCGTGGCCGGACCTGGTTTCCAGGAACTCCATCAGCATGTCCTCGTGGTTGCCCTTGAGGTGGTGTCTCTCGAAGCCTTCCAGGGGCTCGTGGATCAGCATGTCGATGACACCAAAGCTATCGGGTCCCCGGTCCACGTAATCGCCCACGTAAACGACGACCTTCCGCAGCTCGGGTGCGTCCTCGGCGTCATCTCGGATTTGCTCGTGAAGGCGGCGAAGCAGGTCGGCGCGGCCATGAATATCACCGACGGCGTATACACGGCAACCCGCCGGAGCCCACCCCGAGCCCGCGCCCTCTTCCGGTGTTCGGCCGTTGCCGGTACCCTGGTGTCCCATGGTCATCTCTGGCAATATGATGACCCAGAGGGCGCTTTTATCCCAAGGGTTTCTGGTACCCCGGCCTCGATTTGGCGGTAATCTGTTTTTAAGGGTTCATCATTACAATCTCGGTCAGGCTAACCGACAAGTGTGCGGCGCCGGAGGGGTGGGGACGCTTTACGGAAACTACAGAACAGATGACAGCCGACCCCGGTCAGGCGAGCGGCGCATACCGCGAACCGAAAACAAACAAGGAAAGCTTGTTGCTTCATCGCCTCTAGAGAGTCGAGGCGAGCCCGTCCGGCATGTACGCGGTGCATATATTTTTATCGAAACTGCGTGCCTCCAACCGGCAACCGCACTTTCTCAACATTGCCGTGATCTCGTTTGACGTCCTGATCGAAAACCACGAGGGGGCGGTTTTCCCGCTCCACAACGCCGATATCGTGCTGATTTGTAGCAACGTCCTCGTCGACGATGCCGACGGAGTTCTCGATATGGTGCGCGCGCTGTTCGGCGAGGACCCGCTGGTGGCTCTCGAGGATGGGGGCTTCGAGGACAACTCCTTGACCTGGTACGACCTCAGCAAACCGGTGACAGTTCCAGCACCTGAAGATGACATTGGACCTGCGCATGCTGTCCAGGCCGACCAAGACCGACGGCATATCCTTATCCGGCGACATCAGTTTTAACGTCAACGTGGTGGCGGTGTTGTCGCCAGAGTTCCAGGCCTTTGACGAAAACATCGCCGCCGGGCGCCGCGGCGCCATGATCGTCGAGATGCAGAAAGAGGATATCTTCTGCGACTTGGCTTCCTATGTGTTCGCCCGCGAATTCGTCCAGGAGAAGGGTTACAAGATTTGCCTCAACGGCTCGGCGCCGATATGGCGAAGCTGGTCTGGCATCCCGACCTGGTGGACAGCGGCGAGGATTTACACCAACAAATCCGGAACCTAGTCCGGCGTGGCGGCCCGGACCGGTTAATCCTGTGCCGCTGCGACAACTGCGAAGCCATCGATTTTGGAATTTCCATGGGCATCAATATGTTCCAGGGCCTCTACATCGAGAAACTCATCGCCGAGGATGGCCGGCGCCGCGACCTGCTCAGGCTCAAGTTCCGCATCGAACGCGGCGGCGAAAAGGAGTTCTAAAAGAGAGGTTGCGGCTAACCCGACTTGCCGCTGATGCCCGAGTCCGAGAACGTCGCCATGCCGGTATGGCACGCGACGGCGGCACACAGGACCGGAACCGCCAACACCGCGCCGATAGCTTCCCCCAACCGCATGTCGAGATCCAAGAGCGGCCTTTTGCCGAGCTTTTCCAGAAGCCGCCGGTGCCCCGGCTCGGTGGAAACGTGGCCCACCTGGCAGTGATCAAGGGCGCCGGGGCGGGCGGTTTCCAGCACCGCCGCCGCGGCGGTGGCCACATAACCGTCCAGCATCACCGGTACCCGGCGAAACCGGGCCGCCAGCACTGCGCCAGCAATGGCCGCCAGCTCCTGCCCGCCGACACATCGAAGAGCCTCAAGGGGATCAGAAAGCGCCTTGGCGTGAAAACCGGCGGCGGTCTCGACAACGGCGACCTTTTTGGCCAGCGCCGGGCCCGAAACGCCGGTACCGGCCCCGGTCCAATCGCCGGCAACGCCGCCGTAAAGGGCCAATGAAAGCGCCGCCGCCGCCGTCGTATTGCCGATGCCCATTTCGCCCAGGCACAGCACGTCGGTGCCGTCGGTCACCGCGCCAAAGCCGAAAACGAAGGCCTCCAAGCACTCCGCTTCGCTCATCGCCGGCGCCTCGGTAAAATCACGGGTCGGCCGGTCCAGGGACAACGCGTCGATGGTAAAACCGACGCCGAACGCTTGGCAGAGCTGGTTGATAGCCGCTCCCCCGGATTCGAAATTTGCCACCATCTGGGCCGTGACGTCCGCCGGATAGGCCGAAACGCCTTGCTTTGCGACGCCGTGATTGCCGGCGAAGACCTGGGCCTTCGGCGTGTCCATGGTGGGCGGATGGCGGCCCTGCCACCGGCAAAGCCAAAGGCAGAGCTCCTCCAGGCGGCCCAAAGACCCCTCGGGCTTGGTCAGTTGCGGTTCCCGCTCGACCGCCGCCTGGGCGGCTACCCCGTCGGCTTCGGGCAGATCGCCGAGGGCCCGGCGGACATCGTCAAGGCTCTGGATAGTCGGCGGGGTCATCGGCCGGGTTTTTCCTTCCATGGAAGAATTTTCTTTGCTTCCCCCCTCTCCTATAGCCGAATATAACCGTTCGCGCCCACCTGAAAAAATTTAGAGGGCGGTCATAGGGCCGAGAGGCCCTGAGGAGAAACCGGGCCGTGTCCAATTGGGGTAAATTTCGGAAATTTCTGGCCGTCGAGCTGGCCCAGTGGTGGCGTGATCTTTCCGTCGCCGGCGGCTTCCTGACGCGGCTTCCCTTTACCTTCGGCAAGGACGCCGCCAAAAAAGGGGCCCTTGCGTCCGCGGCGCGCGCCTTTCCGCTCGCCGGCGTCGTCGTCGGCGCTGTCGCCGGCGTTTCGCTGACGGCGTCGTCGTCCATCGGCCTGCATCCATTGGCCTGCGCCTTCGTTGCGATTGCGGTTTCGGCGCTGATAACCGGCGCGCTGCACGAGGACGGCCTGGCCGACGTTGCAGACGGCTTCGGCGGCGGCCGCACCAAGACCAAAAAGCTTAAGATCATGCGCGATTCCCGGATCGGCACCTTTGGGGTGCTGGCGGTGATTTTTTCCGTAGGCATCCGCGCCGGTACCCTGGGCGGGCTTCCCGACCCGGGAACGGCGGCGGGTGCGTTGATCGCGGCGGCGGCTCTCAGCCGCGGGCTGTTGCCGGTGACCATGCACGTCATGGCGCCGGCCCGGAATTCCGGCTTGGCCTTCAAGGCCGGCATCCCTGAGGACGAAGGCTGGATCACGGCGCTGGTTTTGGGCGCCCTGATAGGTTTCTTGTTCCTGGGACCCTGGGGCGGCCTGATGGCGCTCGCGTGCGGGGTGCTCGCCGCCGGCGCCATCGCCTGGCTGGGCCTCAGCCAAGTCGGCGGCACCACGGGTGACCTTCTGGGCGCCCAGCAGCAGGCCGTCGAGATGGTGGTCTTGATCGCCGCCGCGGTGGCCTTATGAGCGGCGATACCCGCTGGTGGTGGGTGCGTCATGCTCCCGTGGTTGGCTTCGATGGCCGGATTTACGGTTCCAACGACGTCGCTTGTGATGTTTCCGATGTTGCCCGAGTTAAGGCCCTAGCGGGCGCGTTGCCCGAAGACGCGGTATGGATCACCAGTCATCTCTCACGCGCCATCGATACCGCCCGGGCGATTGCCGAGGCGGGGCATAAGATGCCCGAGCCGGCGATCGAAGAAGACCTCTGCGAGCAGAATTTCGGCGACTGGCAGGGGCTGACCTGGAAAGAGATGCGTGAAAAGGACTCGGACGCCTATGATATCTTTTGGCAAGACCCGGCCTCGGCCCGGCCGCCCGGCGGTGAGAGCTTCGCCGATCAGATCGCCCGCACCAGTGTCGTCATCGACCGATTCACGGCCGAACATGGTGGCTGCGACATTGTCGCCGTCGCCCACGGCGGCACCATCCGCGCCGCCATTGCCAAAGCCCTCGGCCTGAACCCGATTCAGGGCATGGCGATCCGTTTTGACAATCTGTCAGTGAGCATCCTCGAACACGTTGAAGACGGCCTTCTTAGGGGCGCCGGCGGGGTGTGGCGGGTGGTTGGCGTCAACCGGGTCGTTTCCTGAGCCGGGGATTTGTCTTGAACGCGCCACCTGGTACCCTGCCGCCCGTTACCTTCGTGCTAGGCGGCACTCGGTCGGGAAAAAGCCTTTATGTCGAGGGATTGGTTGAAGGCGCTGGCGGCGGGCTTTATCTGGCCACCGCCGAAGCCGGTGACGCGGAAATGGCGGCCCGCATCGCGGAACACAAAAAACGCCGCGGGCCTAACTGGACGACTATCGAAGAGCCCTTGGAACTCACGGTTGCGCTGAGCCGACATGCCGCTCCCGAAAGGCCGATGCTGGTGGATTGCCTGACCCTATGGCTGTCCAACGTGATGGCGGCCGGGCGGGATGCGGAATCTGATATCCAGGCGCTTGTGGATTGCCTTGGCTCCCTCGGCGGCCCGGTGGTGCTGGTATCGAACGAGGTGGGACTAGGGATTGTGCCTGACAACGCCTTGGCGCGTTCCTATATGGACCATGCGGGGCACATGAACCAAGCCGTTGCCGAAGCCGCCGATAGGGTGGTTGTGGTGACCGCCGGACTGGCCCAGGTGTTGAAGGACGAAGCGCAATGAAAATCCTCACCGCCTCCATGATCGCCCCCGGTGCGCCGAGGGTTTAGGGGGGGACCTCAATGCATCTGCTTATCGCCCAACCCGGCGCCATTGACGATGGCGCCCATGGGGTCGACTTGGGCCAGTCCCCGGGCGACATCGTGGTGCTGTCGGCGGCAGACACGGAACTGGCGTCCTTGGCCCAGGCCCGAGGGAAGATCGCCGATAAGGACTTTCCGTCGTTCCGGCTCGCCAGCCTGCTCCACCTCGGCCACAAGACCTCCGTCGATCTCTATATGGAAAAGGTCGTCGCCCATGCCCGGCTGGTGGTGGTCAGGCTGCTGGGTGGGCGGGGTTATTGGCCTTATGGCGCCGATGAAATCGCCCGGGTGTGCCGGGAGAACGACATCCCGGTAGCCTTCCTTCCCGGCGACGATCAGCCGGACCCGGAACTGGCCGGCCTTTCCACCGTGTCGGCGGAAACCCAGCACCGGCTTTGGCAGTACGGAGTCCAGGGTGGACCTGAGAACGCAGTCCAATTCCTGAACTTCGCCGCCAGCCTCATCGGTCACCGGACGGAATGGCGGGAACCCCGGCCCCTGGTCCGGGCCGGGCTTTACTGGCCAAGGCTCGATAGCCCAGACCTCAAGGCCATCAAGGAGGCATGGAAAAAAGACATGCCCATTGCGGCGCTGGTGTTCTACCGGGCCTTGTTCCAGGCCGGGAACCTCAAGGTCATCGACACCCTGATCGAAGGGTTGAGCCGGGCCGGGTTGAATGCGCTGCCGGTCTTCGTCGCCAGCCTCAAGGACCCGGTAGCGGCGGCGACGCTGGAAGGATTGCTTGTGGATGCGCCGCCCGGCGTCGTCCTCAACGCCACCGGTTTTGCGATTTCGGTGCCGGGTGGAAAGCACAAACCGTCGCCCTTTGAAGCCGCCGGCCAAAAGGGACAACCGGGCCCGGTGGTCCTGCAAGTAGTCTTTTCCGGCGGCAACGAACCCGACTGGCGGCAAGGCAAAAGCGGCCTGGGCCCCAGGGACATCACCATGAACGTTGCCCTGCCCGAGGTCGACGGCCGGGTTTTCACTCGCGCTGTTTCGTTCAAGGGCCTCAAGCGCCGCGACCCTTTGTGCGAAACCGACGTCGTCGAGTACGAACCCGTTCAAGACCGCATCGATTTCGTTTGCGAAATGGCCGCCAATTGGGCCGGGCTGAGGTTGAAACCGGCGAAAGATCGCCGCATCGCCATTATTCTCGCCAATTACCCGAACCGGGACGGCAGGCTCGGCAACGGCGTCGGCCTGGACACCCCCGCCGGCACCGTCCGGGTGCTCCGGGCGCTGAAAAAGGAAGGCTACGGGATTCGGGACATTCCCGAAGGAGGCGATGAACTGGTCGGGCGCCTTCTGGCGGGGCCGACAAACGACTTCGAAGCGCTTTCAAGCCGTTCCGTTACCGAAACGTTGTCCATGATCGATTACCAGCAATTCTTGGCGGCCCTACCGCAAACAGTGCAAGACGCCGTTCAGGACCGCTGGGGGGGGGCCGAGGACGACCCATTCCATGTGCCAGGCTTGGTCGATGGCGGAAGCTTCGCCATACCCGCCTTCCGTCTCAGCAATGTCGCCGTCTGCTTGCAACCGGCCCGGGGCTATCACATCGACCCTAAGGAAAGTTACCACGACCCGGACCTGGTGCCGCCCCACAACTATCTCGCCTTCCATGCCTGGCTGAGACGGGAATTTCGTGCCGACGCTGTGATCCACATGGGCAAACACGGGAACATGGAATGGCTGCCGGGCAAGTCGCTGGCGTTGTCGGATACGTGCTATCCGGAAGCCGCCCTGGGGGCGTTGCCCAACCTGTACCCATTCATCGTCAACGACCCTGGCGAAGGCACTCAGGCCAAGCGGAGGACGGGGGCCGTCATCATCGACCACCTGACGCCTCCGTTGACCCGGGCAGAGAGCTACGGGCCGCTCCGCGACCTCGAACAGCTTGTCGATGAATATTACGAAGCCGTCGGCGTCGATCCCAGGCGCTTGAAGGTCCTCGGCGATGAAATCATGACCCTTTGCCATCGCATAGGGCTCGACAAGGACTGCGGCATCGAAGACGGCGAAAGTGAAACTCAGGCGCTGTCCAAGCTCGACAACTACCTCTGCGAGTTGAAGGAAATGCAAATCCGGGACGGCCTCCACGTCTTCGGCGTCGCGCCTGAAGGCGGGCTCTTGACGGACTTGCTGGTGGCGCTGGTCCGCATTCCGCGCAACGACGCCGGAAAAGACAGCAAAGGCGAATCCCTGCACCGAGCGTTGGCCGGAGACCTGGGGCTGGACTTCGATCCCCTGGTTTGCGAACTGGGTCAACCCTGGGACGGGCCCCGGCCGGAAGTCCTGCAAGACATCCTCTCGGAAGACGAGAACTGGCGCACCATCGGCGACACCGTGGAACGGCTGGAGGCGTTGGCCTTGGCTCTTGTTTCGGGTGAGCAACAACCCTTTACCGACTGGACGGCGGCGAAGACGGTGCTAGAAACCATCGAAGGCGTTCTCCGTCCGGCGGTCGAGGCGTCGGGTCCGGCCGAGATCGAGGGCCTCGTAACGGGGCTTCAGGGCCGGTTCGTCAAGCCGGGCCCGTCAGGCGCGCCGACCCGCGGCCGGCCCGACGTACTGCCGACGGGGAAGAATTTCTATTCCATTGATCCCCGCACTGTACCGACGCCGGCGGCCTGGACGTTGGGCTGGAAGTCGGCGACACTTCTGGTCGAGCGGCATAGGCAGGACCACGGCGCCTGGCCTCGGACTATGGCGCTCAGCGCCTGGGGAACCTCCAACATGCGTACCGGTGGCGACGACATCGCGCAGGCGCTGGCGCTCATGGGCGTGAAACCCCAATGGGATTCGGCATCCCGGCGGGTCGTCGGCTTCGAGGTCATGCCGGCCTCGGTCCTGGGACGGCCCCGGGTGGACGTGACGCTCCGGGTGTCGGGGTTCTTCCGCGACGCCTTCCAGGGGCTAATCGATCTTTTCGATTCGGCGGCCCGGGCGGTAGCGGTCCTCGACGAGGGGCCGGACGAAAACCCGCTGGCCGAAAGGGTCCGTTCGGAAACAGAACGGTTCATGGCCGAGGGGCTGGACCACGAGGAAGCCGAACTTCGCGCCGGGTTCCGGGTTTTCGGCTCCAAGCCAGGCGCCTACGGGGCCGGGCTGCAGGCGTTGATCGAGGAGCGTGGCTGGGAGACGGACGACGACCTGGCCCGGGCCTACGTCGCCTGGGGTGGCTATGCCTATGGTTCGGGCATCGAAGGCGAAGCCCACTACGGGCTGTTTGAGACGCGGCTGAAAAGGATCGAGGCGGTGGTCCAGAACCAGGACAACCGGGAACACGATTTGCTGGATTCCGACGATTACTACCAGTTCGAAGGGGGGCTCACGGTCGCCGTCAGGACCCTATCGGGGGTCCAGCCGGCGGTCTACCACAACGACCATTCCCGTCCCGAGCGCCCCCGAATCCAAACCCTGGAGGAAGAGGTCGCCCGCGTGGTCAGGGCCAGGGTGGTCAACCCGAAATGGATCGCCGGCGTCATGCGCCACGGCTACAAGGGCGCCTTCGAGATGGCGGCGACGGTGGATTACCTGTTTGCCTTCGCCGCCACGGCGCAGTGTGTCCGCGACCATCATTTCGACGCCGTCTTCGAGGCCTACCTGGGGGACGAAGACGTGCGCCGGTTCCTCGACGAGCACAACCCCGCGGCCCTGAAGGAGATGAGCGAAAGGCTGATGGAGGCTCAGGAAAGGGGCCTTTGGCAGCCCCGGCTCAACTCGACGAACGCGACCCTGGCGGCGCTGGCGAGGGGGGTATCTCGAGGTGCCGTGCCCGAGGACGGCCAAAAAAAGGCCCGACGTCAGCAAGTGTAAGCCGCTCTTGTGGCGGGGCCTGCGGCGGGGATAGCATGTTTCCCAAGCGAGGGTCTCGGCGGGGCCATGGGTTGGATGGTAGCGAATGCTCAGCCGCGAGACAAACGGAGCGATGGAAATGAATGATGGCAAAACTGCCAAGGACGAAGACGAACTAAACCGGCGCCACGCCGAGAAGATGGCCAAGAAAAAGGCCGCCCGGGATAAAATCCTGGCCACCAAGACCGAGGAACGGGGACTGGTCATTGTCCACACCGGCAAGGGCAAGGGCAAATCGACGGCGGCCATGGGGCTGGCCATGCGCGCCATCGGCCATGGCATGCACGTCGGCATCGTGCAGTTCGTCAAGGGTGTCTGGGAGACCGGCGAGCGGGACGTCTTGGCCAAGTTCCCTGACCTAGTAACCATCAAGGCCATGGGCGAGGGTTTCACCTGGGAGACCCAGGACCGGGCCCGCGACATCAAAGCCGCCGAAACGGCGTGGACGGTGGCCAAGGAAATGATCGCCGACGAAACCTACAAGATGGTGATCCTGGACGAACTCAATATCGTGCTGCGCTACAACTATATCGAACTCGCCGACGTCATCGAGACCCTGAAACAGAAGCCCCGGGACCTGCACGTGGTCGTCACCGGCCGAAACGCCAAGGGCGACCTGATCGAGATCGCCGATCTGGTGACCGAGATGACCATGGTCAAGCATCCCTTCCGCTCCGGCGTAAAGGCCCAGAAAGGGGTTGAGTTTTAGAGCCGATCGGGATTGATCGGCTCTAAAGTCCCACCCGGCGATGCGGGTCCTTAGAAACGGCGGCCATATTGGCAGAGATTTCCGGCCCCGTTTCGGCTATATTCAAATTTCCCGGTGGGCGGGCACCCTGGGTGGTGATGGAGGTTCTGTGAAGAGGAAATTGGCTCTATTGATCTTCTTTATGGCCGGTGTGTTCGGCCTCTGGGCCTGTCAGGGAATACGCGAGACCCCGGCGGAAGGAACGGACCGACTCATCGACTGGTCGATAATCACGGTGGAAAATTTCTCCCGCCTTCCGAAACTCAAGGATTTCGTCAAATTCCTTCCCGAGGCTCACGCCGTGCTTGTCCTGCCGGCCGTCGTCAAGGCCGGGTTTTACTTCGGCGTCGAGGGCGGCAGCGGCGTCCTGATCGCGCGCCAGTCCGACGGCGGCTGGGGGTATCCCGCCTTCTATACGTTGGCTGCGGGAAGCTTCGGCCTTCAGATTGGCCTCCAGGACACCGAGACCATTCTCATCATCCGCAACGCCGACGCCCTTCGCTCGATCATCCAAAACCAGGGAAAGTTCGGCGCCGATCTTGGTATTACGGCGGGTTTTTATGGGGCTGGATTGGAGGCCTCTACGACCACCAACCTGGGCGCCGATGTCCTGGCCTTCACCAACGCCAAGGTCGGCGCCTTCGCCGGCGCCTCGCTGGAAGGCGCAGCGCTAGTCCGGCGCCGGGACCTCAACGAGGCCTTCTACGGCGCCGGCGCGACCCCGGAAGGGATCATCTTCAACGGTAGGTTCAAGAACCCGAAGGCCAACCGGCTGAGGTCCGTCCTTGGCCGATTCTGATCGAACGGGAGGCCCCAAGGCCCTGATGTTTCAGGGCACAGGGTCCGACGCCGGGAAATCGCTGTTGGTGGCGGGGCTCTGCCGGGCCTATCGCCGTCGCGGCGTTGCTGTCTTTCCCTTCAAGCCCCAGAACATGTCCAACAACGCCGCCGTTACCCCGGACGGCGGCGAGATCGGCCGCGCCCAAGCACTTCAGGCCCTGGCCGCCGGCGTTCCCCCGACCAAGCACATGAACCCGGTGCTGTTGAAACCGCAATCGGAAACCGGCGTCCAGGTGATTGTCCAGGGCCGCGTCGAAGGCTCGGCCGGGCCCCTGGACTACCACGGCTTAAAGCCCGGCCTGCTGCCCCGGGTGCTCGATAGCTTCGCCCATATCGCGCGCCAGGCGGACCTGGTCTTGGTGGAAGGCGCCGGCAGCCCGGCCGAGGCCAACCTGCGCCCAGGCGATATCGCTAACATGGGATTCGCCGAGGCTGCCAATATCACCGTCGTGCTGATCGCCGATGTCGAGCGCGGCGGCGCCCTGGCCAGCATCGTCGGCACCATGGCCCTTCTCGCCGCCACCGAAAAGGCCCGCGTCAAGGGCACTGTTATCAACAAGTTCCGGGGCGATCCGGCGCTGTTTGACGACGCACTCGGCATCATCAACGCCAAGACGGATTTGGATTGTTTCGGGGTCGTGCCGTTTTTTACCAACGCCCACAAGCTGCCCAAGGAGGATGCCCTGTCGCTGGCCTACGACGGAGGCACGGCGGCCGAGGGCGAGATTTGCATAGCGGTTCTAAGGCTGTCGCGCATCGCCAATTTCGACGACTTGGACCCGCTCTTCGCCGAACCGGGCGTCAAGGTAGACATCATCAGGGAGGGGACCCCTCTGCCGGGCGACGCCGATATGGTCGTCATCCCCGGCTCCAAATCGACCCTCGCAGATTTGGCCGTCATCCGGGCCGAGGGCTGGGACATCGACATTACCGCCCACCGCCGCCGGGGCGGTCTGGTGGTCGGCCTTTGCGGCGGTTATCAGATCCTTGGCACCCACATCGCCGACCCCGATGGCATCGAGGGGCCGCCCGGCGAGGCCGAGGGCTTAGGGCTGCTCGATGTGGAGACAGTAATCGCGGGCGCCAAAACCCTTACCGAGACCGCGGGTGAGGACGCGCTAAGCGGCGAGGCCGTCAGGGGCTATGAAATGCATATCGGCGAAACAACGGGCCCCGACTTGGCGCGCCCCTGGCTGAGGCTCGAAGGTGGCCGCCCAGAAGGTGCGCGCTCCGCCGATGGGCGGGTGATGGGGACCTACGTGCACGGCCTTTTCTCCGCCGACGGCTTCCGCCACGCCTTCCTCGCCGGCCTCACGGGCGGCCGCTTCGAGGGTGTCGCCTACGAGGTGGTGATTGAGGAAACTCTCGATGCGCTCGCCTCTCATCTGGAGGCGCACCTCGATCTGGATGGCCTGCTGGCGGCCGCCGCAACCGTCAAGGCCGGCGGCGATGCCGCGCTCACCCGGGCAGGATGAAACGCACCATGGCAATGGCCCCCACCCATATGGCGTTGATCAAACAGCCGACGAAATAAAGACACAACCCCCGCGAAATATCCTTCGGCACGGCATTGGGGTTGCCGTCGCCGATCCAGGGATCGTTGACAGTCCCCGCCGAATAATACCGGGGGCCGGCCAGCGAAAGCCCCAAGGCCCCAGCCATGGCGCCCTCGGGCCAGCCGGCGTTCGGCGAGCGGTGCTTGCCTGAGTCCCTAAGCATTACCTTGAACGCGGCTCCCGAATGGGCGGTCGGCACGAACAGCGCCGCGAACACCAGTAACAGCCCCGAAAAGCGAGCCGGGATCAGGTTCAAGACATCATCCAGCCTCGCCGCCGTCATGCCGAAGGCCCGGTATTTGGGCGAGGTGTAGCCGATCATGGAGTCCATGGTGTTGACGGCCTTGTAGATCAGAAGCCCCGGAAAGCCGAATAACACGTACCAGAATACCGGCGCCACGACGCCGTCGCAGAAGTTTTCGGCCAGCGATTCGAGGGCCCCCCTGGCGACGCCGGCGCCGTCCAGGCGTTCCGGGTCGCGGCCGATGATATGACGGACGGCCTGGCGTCCCGGCTCGACCCCTTCCCTGAGTGCCTTGGCGACGGCCTTGACATGATCGTAAAGCCCGCGCCCCGCCAGCAGCGCGACAAGGCCCAGAAATTCGATGATCCACCCCCACGGGTGGTTGAAGGTCAGCCACGCCACCACCCAGCCGACGCCGAAGGCCGCCAGTGAGATGAAGAGTACCACCAGGGCGCCGCGTAAGGCGCGCGCGGCCTCGCTCCGGTTTTCGCGGTTGAGCTTGCGGTCGAATAAGCTGACCACCCCCCCGATCATCCTTACCGGATGCGGAACGGCCTTGAACAGTAATTGCGCCTCGCCGACGTAGGCTTCGACGAAAAGCGCCATCAACAGCAAGACCAGCGGATCGAAACCGCCGTCACCACCGGTCATGCCAAAAGTCAACATATCCCAGAATCGCCGTTCGGGACCGGCCCCGTCAACGAAATTGCCTCGAAAATTCCCAGGGTCGGCGGTTTGAGGGTGTTTTCGCGCGGCTGAAAAACCTGTATGATCGGTCGGCCGGACCTGCCGCCCGGAGGCAATGACCAGGCGGACCCGGCAGGAAGCTGTAACCAAAACGCCCGAAGGCAAGGACCAAGCGTGATGACAGTGAAAGCCGCCGTCATGATTTGCGGCCACGGCAGCCGCGACGACAACGCCGTCGAAGAATTCAATTCCCTCGCCCGGCACCTAACTACAAGACTGCCCGACTTCGACGTTGAGAGCGGCTTTTTGGAATTTTCTACCCCGGTAATCCGCACCGGCCTCGACAAGCTTAAACAACGGGACGCGGAGCGGATCGTCTGTTTGCCGGGGATGCTGTTCGCTGCCGGGCACGTCAAGAACGACCTGCCGTCGGAAGTCAACAACTTCGCCGCCGAAAACCCCGGCATCGAGGTGATTTTCGGCCGCGAACTGGGGATCGACAATAGACTCCTGGAAGTCTCTCGCCAGCGTATCGAAGCGGCGGAAAAAGGCGCCGGCACTACCATCCGGCGCGAAGACACACTCCTCATGGTGGTCGGCCGGGGCACCAACGACCCGGACGCCAATTCCAACGTTTCGAAGGTGGCCCGTATGCTATGGGAGGGCATGGGCTTTGGCTGGACGGAGGTCAGCTATTCGGGCGTCGCCTCGCCGCTGGTGGATGTGGGCTTGGCCCAGGCCGTGAAGCTGGGGTACCGGCGGATAATCGTCTTTCCCTATTTCTTGTTCACCGGCATCCTGGTCGGACGCATCTACGACTGGGCCGACGAGGCAGCCCAGGCCCACCCGGACATCGAGATCGTCAAGGCGTCTTACCTGAACGATCACGAGCTGCTGATCGATACCTTTGTCGAGCGGGTCGAGGAGGCGCTCACCGGCGACAACAACATGAATTGCCAGCTTTGCAAGTACCGCGAGCAGATCATCGGCTACGAGGGCGACCAGGGCGCGCCCCAGGTCGGCCATCATCATCATGTCAGGGGGATCGGCACCGACGGCCCAGGGGTGCATGACCACGCCCACGATCACGGGCACCATGACCACGACCACGAAAAAAACGAGGCCGGTTAAAGAGAACGGGCGAAAAGATGTTCGATTACATCCGTGATCCAGCGGAAATATACCGAAAGTCCTTCGAGGTAGTTCGCGCCGAAACCGACCTGTCGGGATTTTCACCGGACGAGGAGGCGCTCGCCGTCCACCTAGTCCATGCTTGCGCCATGCCCGATATGGCCGGTGATTTGGTGTTCGGGGGCGAGGCAATCACCTCCGGGCGCCGGGCGCTTCAGGCAGGTGCCGCGGTTTTGACGGACGTGGAAATGGTCCGCCACGGCATCATCCGGACCCGCCTGCCGGCCGAAAACCCGGTCCTTTGCACCCTACATGACGAAGGCGTCAGGGAACGCGCCGAATATCAGGGAACCACCCGCTCAGCGGCGGCGGTAGACCTTTGGTCCGGTGAGCTTGCCGGCGCCGTTGTTGCCATCGGCAACGCGCCAACGGCCTTGTTCCGGCTTTTGGAGCTTATGGCCGAAGGGGCGGGCCCGCCGGCGCTGATCTGCGGCTTTCCCGTCGGTTTTATCGGTGCCGCCGAATCCAAGGACGCCCTGATCGAAAACACTAGAAACGCCCCCTTCATCACCCTCAGGGGCCGGCGGGGGGGCAGCGCTATGGCCGCGGCGGCGGTCAACGCTCTTGCAGGAGGGGGCTCATGACCCAATGGATTTCCATCGTAGGCATTGGCGAAGATGGCCTCGACGGGTTGGCGCCCGCCGCCCGGACGCTCGTTGAGGAGGCGGACGTTTTGGTTGGCGGCAAGCGGCACCTAGCCAAGGTCCCGGCCGGGGAGGCGGAGCGCATCGACTGGAAGGACGGCTTCGACACCGCCTTCGACGAGATCGCTAGGCACGAAGGCCGGCGGGTGGTGGTGCTGGCGTCCGGCGATCCGCTCCATTTCGGCGTCGGCTCCAACATCATCCGCCGGTTCGGCATCGATAACGTGGCGGTGTTCCCGGCCCCCGGCGCCTTCAGCCTGGCGGCTTCGCGCATGGGCTGGCCGCTGGCCGACGTTCGGTGCCTGACCGTCCACGGCCGGCCCCTGGAGGCGGTGATCCTTCATCTGGCGCCGGGCCAGAGGCTGCTGATCCTGAGTGGGGATGCCGAGACGCCCGGCAGGCTGGCGGAAATGCTGGTCGGGCAAGGTTTCGGGCCGAGCCCGATGACGGTGCTGGAAAACATGGGCGGGGACAGGGAAACCCGGCTCGACGGCAGTGCCGAAAAATGGCAACACCAAGCCGGGGGGGACCTCAACACCATCGCCCTCGAGTGCGCGGCCGGGCCGACGGCGAAAATACGACCCCTGGTGCCGGGGTTGCCCGAGGACGCTTATGAGCACGACGGGCTGATCACCAAGCGCGAGGTCCGGGCCACCACCCTGGCCAGGCTGATGCCGCTGCCGAGGCACGTCCTTTGGGACGTTGGCGCAGGCGCCGGTTCCGTGGCCATTGAGTGGCTTAGGGCCGAACCATCGGCCATTGCCATCGCCATCGAGAGCAACCCGAAACGGGCCGCCGCCATCGAGCGGAACGCCGTGGCCCTGGGCGTGCCCGGGCTCAAGGTCATCGAAGGCGAAGCCCCCGGCGTGCTCCAAGGTCTGGAGACGCGGCCCGACGCCATATTCCTGGGCGGTGGGGTGTCGGTGCCGGGGCTGCTGGAAGCCTGCTGGGGAATGCTATCAGCCGGCGGGCGGCTGGTCGCCAACGGGGTGACGCTGGAGGCTGAGCAACGCCTGTTGGCCTTCCGGAACAAAAGCGGCGGCGACCTGGTCCGCATCGGCGTCAGCCGCGCCGCACCCGTCGGGCGCCTGCACGCGTTCCGGCCACTGAAGGAGGTAACCCAATTAGCGGCGGTGAAGAAATGAAAGGCGGCACCCTTTTCGGCCTCGGCATAGGCCCCGGCGACCCGGAGCTGATTACCCTGAAGGCCGAGCGAATTCTCCGGTCCGTTCCCGTCGTCGCCTATCCGGCGCCGGAAAACGGTGACAGCCTGGCCCGCGCCATTGCCGCGCCTCATCTCATTGACGATCAAACGGAAATCGCCATCCGCACCCCGATGACCCCGGGAAGGTTTCCGGCCGACGAGGTTTACGACCGTTACGCCGTCGAAATAAGCGGTCATTTGGATGAGAGACGGGACGTGGCAGTGCTGTGCGAGGGCGATCCCTTCCTCTACGGATCGTTCATGTACTTGTTCGCCAAGCTCTCGGGTTCCCACAAGGTCGAGGTAGTGCCCGGCGTTTCGTCCTTGGGCGCCTGCGCCGCCGTTGCCGGGCAGGCGCTGGTGTCTAGGAACCAAGTTCTCACCGTCGTCCCAGCAACCCTGCCCGAGGCGGAACTGGAAAAGCGCCTCGCCGAAGCCGACGCGGCGGCGGTCATGAAGGTCGGCCGACACCTGAAAAAAGTGAAGCGCGTGATTGGACGCTTGGGCCTGGGGGAGGGCGCCCGGTACGTGGAACGGGCTACCATGGCCGACGAAAAAATCGCCGCCCTCTGCGACGTCAAGGACGGCATGGCGCCCTATTTCTCGATGATCCTGGTCCGCTGCCCCGATGACGCCAGGAAAGAATTGAAGAAAGAGGTCGAGGAAAAAGGCCGCAACGTTACGGCCCGGCGCGGGCTTCCCGAAGGCGTGGCACTGGTGGTTTTGGGTCCCGGCGGGCTCGGACTGGCTGCCACGCTCAAGCCCTTGTTGCCCGGCTCCGACGTCCACGGCCTCGAAGGCCGCGCCGAAGGAAAAGAGACGGACGTGGTCTTTGTGGACACGGCATCGCATTTGCGGGACCTGTTCGCCCAATCCCGGCCCATCGTCGGCATCTGCGCCGCCCCCATCCTGATCCGTGCCTTGGCAAGCGTGCTGGCGGACAAGCGCCGGGACCCCCCCGTCGTCGCCGTAACGGACGACGGCAGTACCGCCGTGCCGCTGTTGGGGGGGCATCGGGGGGCCAACCGCCTCGCTCGCGCCATCGCCGAGGCCACGGGCGGGCAGGCCGCCGTCACCACTGCTGGCGACGTGCGCTTGGGCCTGGCTTTGGACGATCCGCCGCCCGGCTGGCGCGCCGCCAATCCCGAGGCGGTGAAGGCGATTACCGCCGCTCTTCTCGCCGGCAAGCCGGTCAAGCTCACCGTCGAGGCCGGTGACACCGAATGGATAACGGATTCGGACGCGATCTTCGTTGATGACTCTCCCGTTTCCGTTCGTGTTACCGATAAGGCGGTAGCCGACCCCGGGAAAGACCTTGTGCTGCATCCCCCCGTGCTGGTTCTGGGCGTCGGCTGCGAGCGGGGAACGGATGAGGCGGAATTGATTGGCCTTGCCGCCGAAACCCTTGAAGGGGCGGGATTAGCAGCGGGCGCCGTCGCCTGCGTGGCGTCTCTCGACCTCAAGGCAGACGAAGCGGCGGTGCTGGCGTTGGCCGACCACCTGAACGTGTCGGCGCAGTTCTTTCCCGCCGAGGCGCTGGAGGCCGAAGCGCCCCGGCTCTCCAACCCATCCGAGGTGGTTTACCGCGCCGTTGGCTGCCATGGTGTCGCCGAAGGCGCGGCCTTGGCCGCCGTCGGCAGGGACGGGGAACTGGCGGTGGAAAAAAAGACTTCCATACGCGCTACCTGCGCCGTCGGTCGTGCGGCCCGGTCCATCGACCCGGCAAAGACCGGACGGGCGCGGGGAAAACTGACCGTCGTCGGCATCGGACCCGGCCAGGCGGAATGGCGGACGCCGGAGGCGACCAAAGCGCTCCGGGAGGCCTCGGACGTGGTCGGATACCGGCTCTATCTGGACTTGGTCGAAGACCTAATCGCCGGGAAAGCCCTGCATTCCTCCGACCTGGGGGCCGAGGAAGACCGGGTGCGCCTGGCCTTGGACCTCGCCGCCCGGGGCAAGCAGGTGGCGCTGGTCAGTTCCGGCGACGCCGGCATTTATGCCCTGGCGGCATTGGTGTTCGAGCTTCTGGACTGCGAGGACCGAGCCAATTGGAACCGCCTCGCCGTCTCCGTGGCGCCCGGAATTTCAGCGTTGCAGGCCGCCGCCGCCCGCATCGGCGCACCCTTGGGCCACGATTTCTGCGCCATCTCGCTGTCCGATCTGCTGACGCCGTGGAAAGACATCGAGAAACGCCTAGTGGCGGCAGCGGCCGGCGATTTCGTCGTCGCGCTTTATAATCCCATCTCCAAACGGCGTCAGAAGCAGCTGACCCTGGCCCGCGACCTATTGCTCACCGCCCGCCCGCCCGAAACGCCGGTCGTGCTGGCCCGCAACCTCGGCCGCGACGGCGAAACCGTCGAGATTGTCTCTCTCGAAGACCTGACCCCCGGGCTAGTCGACATGCTGACCGTCGTCCTCGTCGGCAACAGCCGGACGCGCCTCATCGAACGCGGCCCGAGCCGGTGGGTTTACACCCCGCGGGGCTATGGGGATAGAGCCCAGGCAACGGCAAGACGCGCCCCATGACCGTCCACTTCATCGGCGCCGGGCCGGGGGCGGCGGATCTGATTACGGTGCGCGGGCTGAAAATCATCCGCGCTTGCCCGGTGGTGCTCTACGCCGGTTCCCTAGTGCCGCCCGAGATTGTCGCCGAGGCGGGGGCCGAGGCGCCCGAAGGCGCCCGGGTCATCGACACCGCGCCCATGACCCTGGACGAGATCATCGCCGAGATGAAATCCGCCGATGGGGCCGGCGACGACGTGGCCCGAGTCCATTCCGGCGACCCGGCACTCTACGGTGCCATCGCCGAACAGATGCGCAAGCTCGACGGGCTCGGCATCGCCTGCGACGTGACTCCGGGGGTTCCGGCCTACGCGGCGGCGGCGGCGGCGATCGGGTGCGAACTGACGCTGCCGGACGTTTGCCAGACCGTCGTCCTGACCCGCACCGCGGTCCGGAGCTCCCCCATGCCCGCCGGCGAGGACTTAGGCACCCTGGGCCAAAGCGGGGCGACGCTGGCCATCCATCTCTCGGTCAACAATTTGGCGCGGGTGGTGAAGGAACTGACCCCCCTTCACGGCAGGGACTGCCCGGTGGTCGTCGCCTACCGGGTCAGTTGGCCGGATGAAATGATCCTCAAGGGCACCCTTGCCAACATCCGGAAAAAGGTAAAAGCGGCCGGCATCACCCGCTCCGCCCTGATCCTCATCGGCAAGACGTTGAGCCCTAAGGATTTCGACGACAGCCGCCTCTATGCCGCCGACCACCACCACGTACTGAGGCCCGCCAAGGACAAAAAGGCTTAAATTCGGGCTTCCACCCAGGCAATGCATTCGTCCACGGTTTCGGCCGCCGGCCCCGGCTCCGGCGGCGGGCGGCGGATGAGGACGATCTTCACGTTGGCTTGGGTGGCGGCGAAGATTTTGGCTGCCGTGGCGTCGCCGCCGGAATGCTTGGAAACCAAGGCGTCGATGTTGTGCTCGGCCAGGAGCGCGCGCTCGCCTTCAAAGTCGTAAGGCGGCCGCCCGGTGATGAGGAGAAGGTTGGCAAGCGGTGGCGGAATGCCGGGCTTTTCAATCACGCGGACCAGGAACCACAGATCGTCGAGGTTTGAGAACGTCTCTAGGTTCCTGACTCCGGTTGTTAGGAACACCCGGCGCGCGAATTGGGGCAGGACCTCGGCCGCCCGGGCGAGGCTCTCGACCTCGAGAACCTTGGCCCCGGGCGGAATCTTCCACCCGGGCCTGAGAAGTTGTATGCGCGGCACCTCGCCAGCCTTGCAGGCGGCGCCCGCGTGGTCCGAAATGGTGGCGCTGTAGGGATGGGTGGCGTCGACGACCAGGCCGATGGATTCTTGGCTCAGGTAATCGGCTAAACCGCCGATGCCCCCGAAACCGCCGACCCGCACCTCGCCCGAGAGAACGGGAACCTTTTCCAGGCGCCCGGCGAGGGAGGTTATCACCCGTACCCTTTTGCCCCGTTTCAAGGTCAGCCGCCGTGCCAATTCGCGGGCCTCGGCGGTGCCGCCGAGGATGAGGATATTCTTATGCTCCTTATCCGCCATGGTCCTCGGTCCCACCGAGGCGTTTACCACCACGGTCGAAGATCACCACCTCGACCCGGATATCGCCGGCCAGCGTCGCCAACGCCACCTCCCGGGCCTGGCAGGCGATCCGGTCGCCCAGGGGTAGACCAAGGGATGCCGCCGTATTAAGGACTTCGGCGGCGGTGTTGGCGGACCCGGCCGCGGCCACGACTTCGGCCCCGGCCCCGAGCCGATCCAAAAGTCCCGCCAAGGCCGTCATGTCGAGGCGCGATTTCGAGGAATGCAGGTCCAGGTGTCCTTGCGACAGCTTCGCCAGCTTGCCCGGACCGCCGGCGATGGTCAGCCGTTCGACGGGATTCTTGCGCAGGTATTTCAACAACCCGCCGGCGAAATCTCCCATGTCGATCAGCGCCACGTCGTCCAAACCCAGCATTTTCTGGATGGCCGCTTCCGAGGTGCTCCCTGTCGCCGCCGCGATGTGGGTGATACCGCTGGCCCGGGCGACGTCGACACCGCGGTGGATGGAATGGATCCACGAAGAACACGAATAAGGGATGACGATGCCCGTGGTACCTAGAATAGAAAGCCCGCCCTTGATGCCGAGCCTGCCGTTGAGGGTCTTTTGGGCCAGCTTCTCGCCGCCGGGGACGCCAACCGTGATGGCGACGTCTCCAGGGCGCCGGTATTTCCGGGCCAGGGCTTGAATGACGCCCTCCATCATCGCCCGCGGACCCGGATTGATGGCTGGCTCGCCGACGTCGATGGCGAGGCCAGACCGGGTCACGGTGCCGACGCCTTCGCCGGCGTGGAAGCTGATTCCCTCGCCTTCGCCCACCAGCGCCACGGTGACGATGATTTGGGCGCCGTGGGTCACGTCCGGGTCGTCGCCGGCATCCTTAACGACGGCGGCGGTGGCCCGGCCGTTCCCCAAATCGGCCCGGATAAGCTTGAAGCTGGGCTCTTCTCCCTTCGGCAGGGTGATCGTTACCGGGTCGGGAAAAGACCCGGTCAACAGCGCCTGATAGGCGGCTGTGGCGGCAGCAGTGGCGCAGGCGCCCGTCGTCCAGCCCTTCCTCAAGGGCCCCTTGGGTCGGCGTTCGCTAGGCTTGCGGCTGGTCATGGCGTCCTTCTTAACCGGGCGAGCATCCTAACATCCGAGGCCCCCCCTTCACGAGGATTTGTGCGCCCGGCAAGGCCCTAGCTGTTTAGCCCCTTTGATGATTCAGTCCTTGGCCTTATTATGGGAATGCTCTAAGTGTTTGAGAGGGGGTTCGGTTATGGCGAAGCCCGCCAAAAGCAAGGACAGCGCCGCCAAGAAAGACCCCGGACCCGAATCCGGGAAACCCTTCCTCGGCCGGCGGACCGGCCTGTTGGTTGTTGTCGTCGTGTTAGGCACGCTGCTCTTCGCCATCCAGCAGTTAAACCATAAATCCGGCGTGCAACCGGGGGCCCCGACGGTCCCCGAAACGGCGGCCGTGTCCCAGCCAGACATCGGCGGGCCGTTCTCCCTTGTCGATCACGAAGGCCGGCCCGTGACCCAGGACTCTTTCAAGGGTCGCTTCATGCTGGTCTATTTCGGCTATACCTTCTGCCCCGACGTCTGCCCGACGACGCTAACCGAAATGGGCAACGCGCTCGATATTTTGGGCGAGGCCGGCACACCGGTGACGCCCGTGTTCATCACCATCGATCCGGAACGTGACCGGCCCGAGCCCCTGAAAGAATACCTGGCCTTTTTCCACCCACGCTTGGTCGGCCTGACCGGGACGCCCAAACAGGCGGCGGCGGCGGCCAAGGCCTACAAGGTCTTTTCTGCCAAGGCGGCGGCGCCCGAACACGAGCACGAACACCAGCCGGGGTACAAACACGATGCCGAGGAGCACGCCAAGCACCTGCAAGACCCGAAACACGAACACGATCCCGGGCATCACCATGACACCGGCGGCTACCTGATGGAGCATACCTCGAACATTTATCTGATGGGGCCGGACGGCGCCTATAGGGCCCATTTCTCCTACGGTGACGATGCCCAGGCCATGGCGGCGGAAATCCGGGAATTTCTGTGAATCCAGCCAAAGGGCTGGCCAAAGGACTGATCGTCGCCGCCACCGCGTCGGGCAGCGGCAAGACCACGGTAACTCTGGGGCTGCTCAGGCACTTGGCGGCGTCGGGGCGGAAGGTGGCCTCGGCCAAGGCGGGTCCGGACTATATCGACCCGGCCTTTCACGCCGCCGCCACTGGCGGCCCGAGCCTGAACCTGGATTCCTGGGCCATGCGCCCGGACACACTGGGCGGGGCCGCCGCCGGGCTTAGCGCCGGCGCCGATATTGTCGTCTGCGAAGGCGTCATGGGGTTGTTCGACGGCGCCTTCGTCAACAAGGGCGAAAACGATGGCTCGACGGCGGACCTGGCCCGCCTGACCGGCTGGCCCGTGGTCTTGGTCATAGATGCCCGCGCCCAGGCGGCCTCGGCGGCAGCCGTTCTCAAGGGGTTCCAGGGGTTCCGTCCCAGCGTCGACATCGCGGGCGTGGTCTTCAACCGCGTTGGCGGCAAAAGGCACGGTCAAATCCTGCGCCGGGCCTGCGCCGATGCGGTCCCCGAGGTTCCGGTGCTGGGCTGCCTGCCCCGGACGGACGGGCTCGCCTTGCCGGAACGGCACCTAGGCCTGGTGCAGGCGGGGGAACATCCGGATTTGGAGGGGTTCCTTGAAAACGCCCGGGGGCTAATAGCCGAACACCTAGACGTGGAGGGCCTGTTGGCGTTGGCCCGGCCCCTCGGTCTCGGCGATCCCCCTGGCGACGGACCCACGCCGCCGTTGGCGCCCCTGGGACAGCGCATCGCCGTTGCCGCCGATGACGCCTTCGCCTTTTCCTACCCCCTGGTGATCGAGGGCTGGCGGCGGGCCGGAGCCGAGATCGTTGCCTTTTCACCGCTCGCCGATCTTGGCCCCGCCGCCGACGCCGATGCCGTCTATCTGCCCGGCGGCTACCCGGAACTCCACGCCGGTACACTCGCCGCCGCCAAGAGGTTTCTCGATGGGCTTCGCTCGGCGGTGGCCCGGGGTGCCGCCGTCTACGGCGAATGCGGCGGCTACATGGTTTTGGGGAAGGGCCTTAGAGACGCCGACGGCAACCGTCACACCATGGCCGGCCTGTTGGCGTTGGAGACCTCGTTCAAGGAACCGAAACTGCATCTCGGCTACCGCCGGGCGGCGACCCTGGAGACAGGCCCGCTGGGCGCCGCCGGCACCGCCTTTTGCGGCCACGAATTCCATTACACCGGCGTCGCCGGGGAGGGCCCCGGCCAAGCCCTGTTCCAGGCCGCCGACGCCGAGGGCAGGAACCTGGGGCCCGTCGGGCTGAGGGACGGAACGGTGGCGGGTTCGTTCATCCACCTGATCGACCGTGAAGGGGAATAAGGGCGCTTAATATATCACGGTTGCCAATCGGGGCGGTACGGGGTAACCCTTTGCCGCAATCAGGCAGGAGCCCAAGCGTGTTTGGAAAATCATCAGCGAAACAGGCCGAAACGCCGTTCTGGCAACGGAAGACCCTCGCTGAAATGAATAAAAGCGAGTGGGAATCCCTTTGCGACGGCTGCGCCCGGTGCTGCCTGAACAAGCTGGAAAACGAAACCACCGGCGAAATCCATTACACGGACGTGGCGTGCCGGCTTTTGGACACCGAAAAATGCCGCTGCGTCAGCTATGACGACCGAAAACAGTACGTGCCCGACTGCCAAATCCTGACACCCAAGAACGTCAAGCGGCTGAACTGGCTTCCCTCCACCTGTGCCTACCGCCTGATTAACGAGGGCAAGAACCTTCAATGGTGGCATCCGCTGGTTTCCGGCGACCCCGAAACGGTCCATCAGGCTAGCATTTCGGTGCGCGGCCGGGTGTTGTCGGAACGGGACACCGACGACCTTGAAAGCCGCGTCGTCGGCTGGCCCAAATAAAAGGAAAAAAGGAGGACAATCGTGGGCAACAATAATTTCGCGATCGAAGGCGTTTACGCCGCCACCCTCACCCCGCTGACCACCGACCGGGCGCCGGACCTGGGGCTGATGGCGTCACATTGCCGGTGGCTTCTAGACAACGGCTGCGACGGGTTGGCCATTCTGGGCACCACGGGTGAGGCCAATTCCTTCGGCCTCAAGGAGCGTATCGGGATTCTAGAAGGACTAGCCGAGGCCGGCCTCCCCGCCGAAAAGACGATGCCCGGTACTGGGGCCTGCGCCGTCCCCGACGCCGTGGCGCTGACCCGTGTGGCCGTGGACCTGGGAGCACCGGCTGTCCTCATGCTGCCTCCGTTCTATTACAAGAATAGCAGCGACGACGGCCTTTTCGCGGCGTATTCGGAGATTATCCAGAAGCTCGGCGACGAGAAGCTTAAAATCTGCCTCTATCATTTTCCGCAGATGTCGGGGGTGCCGATCACCTATCCGTTGATCGAGATGCTTTTGAAGACTTACCCCAAGACCGTCGTCGGCATGAAGGATTCGTCGGGCGATTTCAACAACATGTCGGGGGCGGCCAAGGAATTCCCGGGTTTTGCCGTCTTCGCGGGTTCCGACGACCTGCTGTTGCCGCTGATCGAAGCCGGCGGCGCCGGCTGCATCACGGCGTGCGCTAACGTGGGCTCCGCACTGGCGGCCAAGGTCTACGGCGGTTGGAAGAAGGGGGAGGATACGGCCCCGTCCAACGTGAAACTGACCCAGGTTCGCAAAACGGTCTACCAGCACCCGCTGCCGCCTGCCCTCAAGGCCCTCATGGCCCGGCATTCGGGCAACGACGGCTGGCTCAATATCCGCCCGCCCCTGATGCGTCTCGGCGAGGCCGAGAGGGAGAATCTATTCGGGGAATTCGACGCCATCGGCTATGAATTGCCGATGGCCGCCTGACCGTCCCGTGGCCAAGACGCCGCCCGAAGAAACCAACCTCGAATTCGACGGCAGGCGCGTGCCTGTCACGCTTCGCCGCGACCCCCGGGCCCGGCGCATCATCCTTCGCATCGACGGCCAGGGCGACGGCGGTGATGGCGTCGCCGTGACCCTGCCCCGGGGCGCCAGCGTGGCGGAAGGCCTGGCGCTGGTGCGGAAAAAGGCGGACTGGGTGTTGGAAGGGCTGTCGCGGTTGACGCCCCGCGTGGCTTTTGCTGATGGCGCGGTGGTGCCCCTGGGGGGTGCCGATCACCTAATCCGCCATGTCCCCGGCGGACGAGGTGTGACCCGGGGTGTGGTTAGGCGGGAAGGAGGTGAAATCCTCATTTCAGGACGGACCGAACACGTGACGCGGCGCATCCGCGATTGGTTCCGCGTCCAGGCGCGCTCAGAGATCGGCCCCCGGGTCCGGGAAAAAGCCAGCAGACTCGGTCGTCCCGCGGGCCTCATCACCATCCGCGACACCAAAAGCCGCTGGGGCTCATGCTCGGCCGACGGGAACATGTCCTTCTGCTGGCGGCTGGTAATGGCGCCAGTCCAGGTGCTGGACTATGTCGTCGCCCATGAGGTGGCGCACTTGGCCGAAGCCAACCACGGGTTCGGGTTCTGGCGGGTGGTGGACGGGTTGACGGCGGATGCCGACGGGGCGCGGGAATGGCTGAGGAAAAACGGCGAAGCGCTGCACCGCTACGGATAGGCCGAAAAAAATTACCCGCAAGCTTCGGATAGATTCGGGTCATATTCTGGCGTTACCATGGCCGCCATGACAGACGATCACGAAATTCACATTCCCGATGATCCCAGCTGGCACCGGGTGACGGCCCGGGATGTTTCCGCGGACGGGGCACCGGAAAAAGAACTTGAGGCCGAGTTCCCGGCCGCCCGGACCGGACGCAACGATGGCGCGCTCGAGGCCCGGCTGAAGGCGGTCCTGGAGCGCCTTAGTGGGGTGGGGACGGCGGGGACGGGCATAGACCTGCCGCTCGCCGCCATCTCCCGGGCCGAGACCCAGACCTACAAAGAGATCGCCACCCAAATCGGCGTGCCCAAGGCGGCCCGCGCCTCGGGCAGGCTCACCGGCTACCGCTGGGGTCTGGACCGCAAGAAAAAACTTCTCGCCCGAGAATGGACGGGCCGACCCAAGGACGGTCCATGAAGCAGGCGCAAGGGACTCTCTGCTTCGACACGGAAGGTCAGGGGTTGACCGAAATCACCAGCGACATCGCCCGTTGGGTGGCCGAACAGGGCATGGATTCCGGCCTGTTGAGCGTTTATTGCCGCCATACCTCGGCGTCGCTGGTGATCCAGGAAAACGCCGATCCTGACGTGATGCAGGACCTGGAAGCCTTCTTCAAGAGGCTGGTCGCCGAAGACCCCAAACTCTACCGCCACACCGCCGAGGGCGCCGACGACATGCCGGCCCATATCCGAAGCGCCCTGACCCAGACGACCCTCACCATCCCGGTCGCCGGGTGCCGCATGGCGCTCGGCACCTGGCAGGGAATCTACCTATTCGAGCACCGCCGCCGCCCGCACAAACGTGAACTGATGGTGCATCTGATGGGTAATTGAGGCGGCGAAGGAAGCCTTAAAGAACCATCAACGCCAAACCAGTGGCCACAATGGCGCCACCACCGGCACCCGCCCATCGCCCGGAAAGGCCAGTGTTTTCGCCGATAGTGTTTTTGCCTATAACGGCGAGGCCAATGCCAAGACCGGCCCCGTGCAGCATGGCCGTCGCCGCCACGAACCCGAACCCGTACCCGGCCCCGTACTCGGCCCCGGGCACCGCCGTTGCGGCCAGCCCGTGGGCGAGCCCGTGAAAAAGAGCGAAACCGCCGGCGAGTGCCATACTGAAGGCTACCGGCATGCGTACCCGGACCCCAATCAGGCCGCCGAGGACGGCGATGGAAAGCGCAATTCCGGCCTCGACAAAAGGCCAGGTGACACCGGCCATGGCTGCTATGCCGCCCGCCGCCATCATGGCGACGAAGCTTGCCGGCACTCCCCAGCGGGCCATGCCGCCCAAGTGCGCCGCCCAAAATCCGACTCCAAGCATGACCAGGACATGATCGACACCGCCCAGAGGGTGAAGAAAACCGATGGAGAAACCGCCAACGGTTTCGCCAAGGATATGAGCTTCGGCCCGACCGGCGGCCAAGGCCGTGATCGCCAGAACGGCGGTTAAAATGCCGTAGATTCTTGTCTGCTTCACCGATCGCCTCCCAAAAAAAATGGTCAAATCCTTGGCTCCGCCGGCTGGGCGTCGAGGTATAGGAAAGTTGGCCGGAACCGGGGGCCTGAGTCAAGGACCGGCTCTTCCCCGTCCTTTTGGTTTGCGTGGGCCCCCGCACTTTCTATGCTTGGCGGCCCATAAAGGAGACGTATGTTGGATTGGCTGTTCTTCACCATTGTTGGGGTCCTGATGGCCTTCGCCTTCCTGATTCGCCGCAAGATGAACGATCCTGACAACGCCTTCGGGCAATGGTACCAGGCACGCGTCCACTCAAGAGTGATGCAGGCGGGCAAGGTGATCATGTTCCTGACCGTGGTGGTTTGGTTCATCATCTACCTGAACGTCCCGAAGGAAGATCCCAGCACCCTCGGCGATCTGTTCAAGGGAATCTTTCAGTCCTTCGGTGAAAGCAGCAACAAGGGTGCACAATGAAAAAACGAAAAAAAGGCGGAAAACACCAACCGCCGACGAAAAAGGCGAGGAAGAAAAAGCTCCAGCCCACTGCGGCGGCCGTCCCTTCGTCGGCGGGTGCCCCGGCGCCGGCGCCGGAGGCCGACGGCCCGCCCCGGGACGTCGCCGCCGCCGAAGTTTTGGCCCAAGCCGCGGCGGCCCTTCAGATGGGCCGCCCCCGGGACGCTATCGGGTTTTGTCGGCGGGTGCTGGCACGGGAGCCGGATAATGTCGAGGCGCTGAATCTCGCCGGCGTCGCCTATTTTCAAGCCGGCGACGGGGCCGAAGCCCGCTCTCTGCTGGAAACGGCGGTAGCCTTCCGGCCCGATTACGCCGACGCCCTCAATAACCTGGGCAACGTGCTGAAGGCGGCAGACTCCCTAGGCGAGGCGGAGGGCGCTTATCGGCGAGCCTTGGCAGCCCGGCCCGGCTACCCGGACGCCGAATACAACCTCGGCATCGCGCTCGAAGCTCAAGGCCGCTTCATTGACGCCGAGGCGTCTTACAGGCGGTGCATCCAAACCGATCCCGGGTTCGCGCCCGCGCATTTCAACCTCGGCAACGTGCTGAAGGCGCTGGGCCGGCTCGACGAGGCCCTCACGGTCTATCAGTCGGCCCTCGAACGCCGCCCCGATATGCCCGAAGCCCTGAACAACCTCGGCACCGTATTGGCGGAACTGTCCCGTCCCGCCGACGCCATCCATGCCTACCGGCAGGCCATCGGCGCCGATCACGGCTTCGCCGACGCTCATTACAACCTCGGTATCGCCTTCCAAGAGGCCGGTGAATTCGAGGACGCCACCGGGTGCTACGGGAAGGCCCTCGAATGTGACTCCGCCCACGCCGGGGCCCAGATGAACATCGGTTATGCGTTGAAGGAGATGGGGCGGCTGGACGACGCCGTCCGCGCCTATGAGCGCGCCGTCGCCATGGCGCCCGGCTACGACAAGGTGATCGCCAACCTGGGCGACGTTTACCTGCGGCAGGGAAAGACCGAAGCCGCGCTCGATCTTTGCGACGGCTTTCTCGGGGACCATCCGGGCAACATCTCGGTTCTGGCCTTCAAGGCCATCGTTCTCCAGGAACTCGGCCGCACCGAAGATGTGCGGGCGCTGCTTGATTTCGACAGGTTGATCAGGCCGGTCGAACATGCCCCTCCCGAAGGCTTTGCCGACATGAAGGACTTTAACCGGGCACTGTCCGACCACGTACTGGGCCATCCGTCGCTGGTCTATGCGCCGGCATCCCACGCGACCCGTTCCGGCCGCCACTCGGGCGAGCTTCTGGTCGAGCCGAAGGGGCCGGTGGCGGCTCTGGAAGGAATGATCAACGACGCGGTGGAGGGCTACCGCGAAGTGGTGGGAACCGACCCCGGCCACCCCTACCTGGCCTCGAGGCCCGAGCACCTAGGGCTCAGCGCCTGGGGCGTGGCCATGGACAGCCAAGGCCACCAGCTCGCCCATATCCACCCCTCGGCCTGGGTCAGCGGCGTCTATTACGCCCAGGTGCCGTCGGAGATCGGCGCCGGCGGCCCGGACCACCCCGGATGGATCGAATTCGGCCGTGCACCCGCCGATTTCCACACTACCCGGGAGTCCGAGGTGCGGCTGATCAAGCCCGAAGAAGGCCTGATGGTCCTGTTCCCGTCGTACTTCTATCACCGCACCCAGCCCTTCGAGGCCAAAGAGGTCCGCATCTCCATCTCCTTCGACGTTCTGGCAAAGGATTATCCGCCCTAAGGGTCTTGATATGCCCCTTCGATAGGACTGCAAAACAGCCCCCGGTAGGGTCATATACTGGTATTCCCCAGGACCAACTTTCCTGCAGAAAAGTAGCTAAATTTTGGGCCTTATGGTGCGTGATAATCTATAATAGAAGCTCGAGGCCGTGCTCGAATTGTTTTGCAAAAATCAGAGCGCCTTCAAGGTCTTCCGCAGAATGTCGACAATGGTGTCGATGTCACCGCGCTTGGCGATAAAGGGGGGCGAAACCAAGCCGCAATCGCCGGTGAATTTGATGTGCAGGCCGTCCCAGAACAGTTGTTTCTGGAGCGCCATGCCGCGCCGGCCGGGGGCGCCGTCGTCGGCGACGTCGAAGCCAGCGAACAGGCCGTAACCGCGAACGTCGGTAACTACGTCCAGGTCCTGGAGGCCGTAAACGGCGTCGAGGAAATACTCGCTGAGATCGGCCGACTTTTGGAAAAGCCCTTCCTTCTCGTAGATCTCCTGGGCGGCGATGCCGGCGGCGCAGGAAATCGGATGACCGGAATAGGTGTGGCCGTGGAAGAACTCGATGGCCTTTTCCGGCGCCGCGTTGATGATCGTGTCGTAGACCCCGTCCTTGACGGCCACCGCCCCCATCGGCACGGCGCCGTTGGTCAGGGCCTTGGCCATGGTCATGATGTCCGGCGTCACGCCGAAAGCCTGCGCCGCGAAAGGCGCGCCGAGGCGGCCGAAGCCGCAAATGACCTCGTCGAAGATTAGCAGAATGCCGTTGGCGTCGCAGATTTCGCGGAGCCGCCCCAAGTACCCCTTTGGCGGCACCAGACAACCGGTGGAGCCGGCGATGGGCTCGACGATGCAGGCGGCAATAGTCATGCCGCCGTAAGTATCGACAAACCTCTGAAGGTCATCGGCGAGGTAAGCGCCGGTTTCCGGCTGGCCGCGGACGAACCGGTTCTCCTCGAGCCAGGTGTGGCGCATGTGGACGATACCGGGCATGCCCCCGGAGAACGTCTCGCGGTTTTTGACCATGCCGCTGAGGCCGGTGCCGCCGATGCTGACGCCGTGATAAGCCCTCTCGCGGGAAACGAACCGGGTCCGTTGGCCATCACCCATGGCCCTATGGTAGGCCATGGCGATTTTCAGGGCCGTGTCCACGGCCTCGGAGCCGGAGTTGACGAAAAACACATGGTCGATGCCGTCCGGCGTCAGGTTGCAGATCTTGCGCGCCAGTTCGAAGGACGATGGGTGGCCCATCTGGAAATGCGGCGTGTAGTCGGCTTCCTGGAGTTGTTTGTAAACCGCCTCGGCAATCTCCGGACGGCCGTGGCCGGCGGCGCAGCAGAAAAGGCCGGAGGAACCGTCGATGATCTTGCCGCCCTTGTGGTCCCAGTAATGGATGCCCTCGGCCTTGACCACGAGCCGCGGATTTTCCTTAAAGTCCCGGTTCGCCGTGAACGGCATCCAATGTTGCTCGAGTGAGTTCGCTTGATACACGATGGCCTTCCCCCCTAAGTTGGTGTTTCGACCGAAGCTCATCAACAACGTAGATTGGAACACCAACGGTGGGCAAGATGGTTTCTGGTGCCGGTGGTCTGTAGCCGAGTGGACTGTGCGGCCTGACCGTATTGTCGTGATGTCGCCTTCGTTTGATCGGCACTTTCGCATAGCGGACCTTTGGATATAAGGCAGCGGACCCCCTGCTAGAAATCCGAATATTTCCAAAAAAGGGAGATACGGAAATCAGTTCGTTCCCATACATCCCTTCGCCCGGCCACCAGGAGGGTGGATAATGAGTGTACCTTCGATTGCTGCACTCAGCTCCACCAACTAGGATGGTATTGTTTTGGGGGATACCCCGTGTTGTGTTGCCATGGCTATGTTGAAATCTTCAGGCACCACTCCAGCAAGTTCGAACCGCGTCACATTTGCCGAAGCCTTGCGTGTTTGGATAAAGATCAGCCTGTTGAGTTTTGGTGGACCGGCGGGCCAGATAGCCCTGATGCACCGTGTTCTAGTCGAGGAGAAAAAGTGGATCAGCGAAAGCCGGTTTCTGCATGCGCTTAACTACTGCATGCTTCTGCCAGGGCCTGAAGCGCAGCAGTTTGCCACCTATGTTGGCTGGCTACTTCATCGTACCGCTGGCGGTCTTGTGGCGGGCACCTTATTCGTCCTGCCCGGAGCCATTGTTATCCTGGGACTTAGCATCCTCTATGCAGGGTATCAGGACTTAAGTTTCGTCCAGGCGATCTTCTTCGGCATCAAGGCGGCGGTGCTGGCCGTGGTGATCGAAGCCGTACTCCGCATCGGCAAGCGTGCACTCAAAAACTCTTTTATGTTCTCCCTTGCCGCCGCCGCGTTCGTCGGCCTTTTCTTCTTCAAAGTGCCCTTCCCCCTGGTCGTGGTGCTGGCCGGTTTGATCGGCTTCATCGGGGGACACCTGAACCCCGACAAATTTGTGGGCTTCAAGGGCCATGAACCGGATGCCAATGACGAAACACCTATGGTCGATGCGGCGTTGGCAGATGGGCAGTTGGATCATACCCGCCCGTCACGAGCGAGGGCAGTCAAGGTAACGGTTGTGTGTTTGGCACTATGGCTCGGACCGCTTGCTGTATTGGCGGCCTTACTCGGGCTCGACCACGTCTATGTTCAAGAAGGCGTCTTTTTCAGCAAGATGGCCGTGGTGACTTTTGGCGGCGCATACGCGGTTCTCGCTTATGTCGCCCAGGAAGCCGTTAACAATTACGGATGGCTGGCTCCTGGGGAGATGCTCGATGGCCTAGGCATGGCTGAGACCACCCCCGGCCCACTCATTATGGTGGTGCAGTTCGTTGGCTTCATGGGCGCGTACCGGAACCCCGGCGTTATTGATCCCATGTTGGCAGGGTTTCTGGGCGCGATGATTACGACGTGGGTGACGTTCGTACCGTGCTTCCTGTGGATTTTCCTTGGTGCGCCATACATCGAGGCCCTGCGCGGCAATCAATCCGTTAGCGCTGCTCTCTCGGCCATTACAGCGGCTGTTGTCGGTGTCATACTGAACCTGGCGGTGTGGTTTGCGCTACACGTTGTTTTCACCAAGGTTAACGAGGTTCGGACGTTCGGGGTGACGCTTCATGTCCCCGTGTGGGAGACAGTAGACGTCGCCGCCTTGGCCCTCGCCTTGGGGGCGCTCGTCACCATGTTACGGTTCAAGGTCGGAATGATACCGACACTCGCCATCAGCGCGATGTTTGGGGCAATTTATAAAATGGCCTTGATTTGACGGGTACGGAAGTCACTGGTTTTTCGTACATACCTGCTGAACCCCATAATCCAATGAATACCCGCTTCGGGTCGGTACTGTTGATAAAGTATTTTCGAGCCGTTTCAGCAAATGATTGATTAGCGAATTACCCCGTCACGGCAATAATAGTTCACCAAGACATTGATCTCGATTCTTGCATTGCGTGAGGACCGTCTCCGACCGACTTTATAACCAGTATCGGTCACAAGCACACCTCAACGCCGACCTGCTATGTGGTCCGCTGTGTGGGGTAAAGTGGGCATTGTCGCTCCGAACGGCTGCTTTCAGCTTGAAAGCCAGGCCCGGGCTTCCTCCGCCTGGCCGGGTCCGAAAAATTTTATATCGGCCTTGAACAGGGGGGCGGTGAGCCTCATGCACCATTCCATCCACCTGTGCCCGCCGACAAGGGCCAGGCAGCGGAAGTCTCGGTAGTGGCCTATGCTGAACTTCAAATCACACCAAAACGCCGCAATTTCCATGCCGCTGAATTCGGTCAGATCGCAAAACAGACACAGCGGACCCTCTCGCTCGATGGCTTTTTCGAGATAGGGAATCAGGGTGTTGTAGTCCTTGGCGGTGATTTTTCCTATCACCTTGAGGGCGATGAAATTTCCGGAACTTTCTTCCAATACTTGGTACATACTCAAGGCCACCTCTAAAAATACGCGACTGGCTCAAAGTAGGTCAGTTTCGGCCCACGATTAAGCCCTTTAACCAGGATTTTTGGCATTACCGCGCTCTCGCGGGTAATCTTCCTCTAAATTTCAACTTTAGGCAGACTCTTCCTGCAAAACTCATGGGGAGCCAGTCATGGCAAGGCGCTCCAACTGCACCAAGCGGCGCAAATTGTAGGCGAGGTTTTTCAGTCTGATCCGCGCCTGGCCTGCAACCTTGGAAATTTCATGCGGACGCTTGCTTTGCCAAAGGAGGTCGAGCACTGGTCGCTCACGACGCTGTGGGAAATGTTGGTGAAGATCGGTACGGAAGTGGTCAGCCATGGCCGGTACATCACGTTCCAATTAGCCGAGGTTGCCGTGCCGAGGGAACTGTTCCGGAAAATCCTGAGCCTGATTGATG
>CAZQZB010000004.1:0-88044 GCA_964597695.1 uncultured Thalassospiraceae bacterium
GCCATCGTTGACATACATGTCTTGGTTCTATGTTTCATAATTCCTCTCCTGGTTTTGAACATTTTTTGGTTTATTTCCACGTACTTACATTGATTTCTAACTGCACATTTAAACCGCAGAACAGCCTGTGCCGGCCTCGGAGTCGCCTGGCGCCGCCGGGTCGTCGGGTCGCGTCATCAAGCGGCACGGCGATGATTCAAGTTTTCACGCTGAATTGGCAACGGTGACCCCCCCCCCCAGCCAGTGGATCCGTTTTTCGATCCGTCACGGATACTATACGAAACCCGAAGCGTTTGTGAAAAACTTTGCCAGCATTCGACGCCGTCGGGTCAAACTGGAGGTCGCGGGGGATCAGGGATCGTATTCGTAGACCTCAGCTGTAACCCCCTCGTTGATCTTGCCGTCATGGACATCCGCCAACGCCTGTTCGCGGGATCTTTTCGATGGTGGGCCCTTTCCGCCGACGGGATTGCCGCCGCGGAAGCATACGATGTGGGTGAACGTATCGCCGGTGTCGATTCCGATCCCGAATCTGGAATTCGTCACCGTGTCCACCTCTGCCCATCTTCGTTCCGGCGGGTTTCCACTAATTTTACTATAGTCATAATATATACTGCCGGGAGAAGGATTCGTGGATCCGGCCTATCGGGCCGGACTCGCATCGCCCCATGTGATACCGTCCGTGAATCTGGACCAGACAACGCAGGTGCCGGATAGCGCAGGTGATGGTCTATGACGGGTTGGATGGGCCGCCCGGCAACCGATCGCGGGTAGATAAAGCCATGGACAATTCCCTCGACCCCATCGAACTGACGCGAACTCTCGTCGGCTTCGATACGATCAACTCGCCGGGCAATGAACGGCCCCGCGCCGAGCATCTGGGGCACCTTCTGAAGGACGGCGGGTTCTCCGTTTCCTATCACGAATTCGCCGAACATCGCTCAAGCCTGGTGGCCCGCACAGGTGCATCTCGGCATCGAATTGCTCTTTTCTACGCACCCTCAATAGAGGCCGCCACAGGGGCGTATATGCCGTAGATTTTGCCGTAATCCTTAAGTGTTTGAACAACTATATTTATTTTTCAAATAGATAATTTATATTTCCTTCGCCTTGTAGCCGCAGAGGTCGCTGACTGGGCATTCCCCGCACAGCGGTTTCCGGGCCTTGCAGACGTAACGCCCGTGCAGAATTAGCCAGTGATGGGCGTGGTGCTTCCATTCATCAGGGGTCATTTTCTCGAGACCCCTTTCCACGTCCAGCGGTGTTTTCCCTGGCGCCAGCCCGGTGCGGTTGGAGACCCGGAAGATATGGGTGTCGACGGCGATGGTGGGCTCCCCGAAGGCGACGTTGAGGACCACGTTGGCGGTTTTGCGCCCGACGCCAGGAAGCGCCTCCAACTGAGCACGGTCCCGGGGCACCCGGCCTTCGTACTCGTCGACCAGGATGCGGCTGAGGCCGATCACGTTCTTGGCCTTGGTGTTGAAAAGGCCGATGGTCTTGATGGACCGGCGCAGCTTCGCCTCGCCGAGCACGATCATTTTTTCGGGCGTGTCTGCAGCCTCGAACAGCGGCCCCGTCGCCTTGTTGACGCCGACGTCGGTGGCCTGGGCCGATAGCACCACCGCCACCAGCAGCGTATAGGGGTTTTTCCAGCTAAGCTCGGTTTCCGGCTTCGGGACTCGCTTGGCGAGGCGCCGGTAGAATTCGCCAATATGGGCTTTTTTCATCCTCAGGCTAGGCCGAGAACGTCTCGCATGGAATAAAGCCCGGCCCCCCGGGCTTTAGTCCAGAGCGCTGCCCTGACGGCGCCGCGAGCAAAAATGGCGCGGTCATTGGCCTTGTGGGTCAGTTCCACTCGCTCGCCGTCGCCGGCGAAGACGACCGTGTGCTCGCCGGCGACGTCGCCGCCGCGCATGACAGCAAAGCCGATGTCGCCCGGATTGCGTTCGCCGGTTTTCCCGTCGCGGACGCGCTGGGAGATCTTGTCGAGGTCGACGCCACGGCCTTTTGCCGCCGCCGCACCCAAGGCCAAGGCCGTGCCCGACGGCGCATCGACCTTATGGCGATGATGCATCTCGGTGATCTCGATGTCGTAGTCCGGCCCGAGGACCGCCGCCACCTGTTCTGTCAATTCCAGAAGTAGATTCACCCCGGCGCTCATATTGGCGGCCTGGACGACGGTGGCCTTTTCCGATGCCACCTTCAACGCCTCCATGTGCTGGGCTTCGAGCCCGGTGGTGCCGATGATAAGCGCCGTCCCGGTCTCACCGGCGAGCCGGGCATGGGACCGGGTGGCGTCGGGCTGGGTGAAATCGACGACGGCGTCCGAGTCCCCGAACAGCGTCGCCGAGTCTTCGCCAACCAACAGGCCCGCGAGGCCCGCCAAATCCTCGCCGATGGCGTCGCTTCCCGGCTTTTCCGTGCCGCCCGCAAGTTCGCAGCCTTCGGTGGCCAGCACTTCACTGATCAGCATTCGGCCCATGCGTCCGGCGCAGCCGACGATACCGATTTTCATAGGTCGACTCCCTCAAGCCTGTTTTCCTTGCCCGGAGGCTATAGCACAAAAGTCCCGATTTGAAACGGGCCGAGAGGCCTGACAAGAGGCGGGGGCGCCGGGCCCTTGGCAAGGGTCCTTAGGAATAGCGCTCTGGGGATCACACTAGGGCTATCTCGGATGACGGCGAAACACCGCCGGTGGTCAGCCTTCCCGGTATTATGGAAAATCCCAGCAGAAATGTACTAATTTGTCCGCATTTTGCCGGGGTGGCTAAAAGCAGACATCACCCCCCTACTCCTTCAAGTCCTCCCAAAGCTCCTTGACCTTGCCGAAGAAGCCCGACGCCTGGGGGCTGGTTTTCTCGGCTGGGCTTTCGGCCTCGAATTCCTGCAACAGTTCCTTCTGCCTTTCGGTCAAGTTCACTGGCGTTTCCACCATCGCCTGGACGAACATGTCGCCCCGGGCCCTGGAGTGCAGCACCGACATGCCCTTGCCCTTGAGCCGGAACTGGTGGCTCGTCGGCGTACCCGCCGGGATGGTGACCCGCGCCAGCTTGCCTTCCACGGTCGGCACCTCGATAGTGCCGCCCAACGCCGCTGTGGTCATGGATAGCGGTACCTGGCAGTAGATGTCAGCGCCTTGGCGCTTAAAAAACCGGTGCGGCTTGAGGCTTAGGAAAATGTACAAATCCCCCGCCGGCGAGCCCCTGAGGCCGGCTTCGCCCTCGCCGGCGAGCCTGATCCGGGTGCCTTCCTCGACCCCCTCGGGGATGTTGACGGAAAGCTGTTTTTCATTCCGCACCCGGCCTTGGCCGCCGCAGGTCCGGCACGGGTCCTTGATGACCTCGCCGCGGCCGGCGCAGGTTGGACACGTCCGCTCTACGGTGAAGAACCCCGATTGCGACTGGACCCGGCCGTGGCCGCCGCAGGTGGCACAGGATACGGGCTTATCGCCGCCGGCGGCGCCGGCGCCTTTGCAGTCCGAGCAGACGGCCAATGACGGCACCCGGATTTCTGCCTGTTTGCCCCGGAAGGCTTCTTCGAGCGTCACCTCCATGTTGAAGCGAAGGTCGTCGCCCTTGCCCACGCCGCTGCCGGAGTGGCGATGGCCGCCGAAATCGCCGAACATTTCGTCGAAGATGTCGGCGAACCCGGACGCAAAGCCGCCCTCGAATCCACTAGGCCCGCCGCCGGCACCCGTGGCCTGGTCGAAGGCGGCATGGCCGAAACGGTCGTAGGCGGCACGTTTCTGGTCGTCTTTGAGGATATCGTAGGCCTGGGAGACGTTCTTGAAGTTCTTTTCCGCCGCCTGGTCGCCGGGATTTCGGTCGGGATGGTATTTCATCGCCAGGGTGCGGTAGGCTTTCTTGATTTCGTCGCCGCCGGCGTCTCGTTTGACCCCCAGAGTCTTGTAAAAGTCCTCGTGGGCCATCAGGAAAAATCCGCAAGGGTCTGGCCATGGGATGAAGCCTGGGGGGGCCGGGAAAAGCTTTTCATCGCCGGTTCACTCCCGCCGCCAACGCCGGTCAGCTTTTCTTTTTCTTTTTCTTTTTCCCGCCCGACTTGACCTCCGGCTCAGCCTCTTCGAAGTCGGCATCCTTCCCGGCCTCGGGCCCGGGTTCGGGTTCGGGCTCGTCCTCCGCATCGACTTCCGGGTCGACCTCTTCGAATTCGGCGTCGACAACCGTCTGCTCCTCGCCATCGCTATCGCTATCGCCGGAGGCCCCGACGTCGTTGACATCGGCGGATGCCTGGGCCACTTCTTCTTCCTGGCCGGCCTTGTACATGGCCTCGCCCAGTTTCATGGACGCCTGGGTCAGGGTTTCGATCTTGGCGTTGATTGCGTTATGGTCCTCGCCTTCCGCCGCCTCGCGAAGGTCCTTGATGCCTTTCTCGATGGCCTCTTTTTCCCCGTCGGACACCTTGTCGCCGAACTCTTTGAGGTTTTTCTCCGATGCGTGGGCAAGGCTGTCGGCGTTATTGCGGGCCTCCACCAGCTCACGGAGCTTCTTGTCCTCGTCGGCATGCTCTTCGGCTTCCTTGACCATGCGTTCGATGTCTTCGTCCTTGAGGCCGCCGGAGGCCTGAATGCGGATCTGTTGTTCCTTTCCGGTCCCCTTGTCCTTGGCCGTAACACTGACGATGCCATTGGCGTCGATGTCGAAGGTGACATCGATCTGCGGCAATCCGCGGGACGACGGCGGGATGCCGATGAGGTCGAACTGGCCAAGAACCTTGTTGTCCGATGCCATTTCCCTCTCGCCCTGGAAGACCCGGATGGTGACGGCGGTCTGATTGTCTTCGGCGGTCGAGAAAATCTGGCTCTTGCGGGTCGGTATCGTCGTGTTGCGGTCAATGAGCCGTGTGAAGACGCCGCCTAAAGTCTCGATGCCGAGGCTCAAGGGCGTCACGTCGAGCAAGAGAACGTCCTTGACCTCGCCTGTCAGCACACCGCCCTGGATAGCGGCCCCTATGGCGACCACTTCGTCGGGGTTAACGCCCTTGTGGGGTTCGCGGCCGAAAAAGTCCTTTACCGATTCGATCACCTTGGGCATGCGGGTCATGCCGCCGACCAGGATCACCTCGTCGATTTCACCGGCAGTCAGGTCCGCGTCTTTGAGCGCCTTCTTGCAGGGACCCACGGTGCGCTGGATCAAGTCTTCGATCAGGGTCTCCATCTTGGCCCGGGTCAATTTAATGTTTAAGTGCTTGGGCCCGCTTGCATCGGCAGTGATGAACGGCAGGTTAATCTCGGTCTGCATGGTGCTTGAAAGCTCGATTTTCGCCTTTTCCGCCGCCTCCTTGAGGCGCTGAAGGGCGAGCTTGTCTTCGCGAAGATCAATGCCTTGTTCCTTCTTGAACTCGTCGGCCAAGTAATTGACGACCCGAATGTCGAAGTCCTCGCCCCCTAGGAAGGTGTCGCCGTTGGTCGATTTGACCTCGAAGACGCCGTCGCCGATCTCGAGGATAGAGACATCGAAGGTGCCGCCGCCGAGATCATAGACGGCGATAGTGCTGGCTTCGTTTTTCTCCATCCCATAGGCGAGGGCGGCCGCCGTCGGCTCGTTGATGATGCGCAACACCTCGAGCCCAGCGATCTTGCCGGCGTCCTTGGTAGCTTGGCGCTGGGAATCGTTGAAGTAGGCTGGGACCGTAATCACCGCCTGGGTCGGTTCCTCGCCGAGAAATTTTTCGGCGGTTTCCTTCATTTTCTGGAGGATGAAGGCGCTGATCTGGCTGGGTGAGTATTTCTTGTCCTCGACCTCGACCCAGGCGTCACCGTTTTCGCCTTCGACGATCGAATAGGAAACGAGCTTCTTGTCCTTTTTGGTGATCGGATCGTCGTAGGGCCTGCCGATCAGGCGCTTAATGGCAGAAAGGGTGTTTTCCGGGTTGGTCACCGCTTGGCGCTTGGCCGACTGCCCGACCAGACGTTCGCCTTCGGAAAAGGCGACCATGGAAGGCGTCGTGCGCGCGCCTTCGGTGTTTTCGATGACCCTGGCGTCCTTGCCGTCCATCAGGGCGACGCAGGAATTGGTGGTGCCCAAATCGATTCCGATTACCTTGCTCATGACATCCTCGTTTTTTTTCGGCGACTTCCGGCGGCCCGGTCTCGTTCCTTTTGGGCGCCGCCGTGTGACCCTTGGTCAATTTCCGTAAATCCGCAGAATGGCGGTATCCCGCCGTTATATATGTGCCGTATATATGTACTGTCCGAGGGAGCGTGCAACCGTGTCCGTCCATATTATCCTTAATAATCAAGACATGCCCTCGGCGCTGGGGGCCTTAAAGTTCCTCGTCCAGTCGGGTACCCGGCTCCTTGCCCTTTGTTTCATAGGCCGTCTGACCGTCTTTTCGCGCTGGCTCGGCTTCCGGAGATTCATCTCTGCTGGCTTGGTTTGTTTCTTCGGGCCCGGCCGGGGGGCCACCCTTGGAAACGCCGACCTTGGCCGGCTTCAGGAGCCGGTCGTTCAAGACGTAACCGGTCTCGACGACCTGAATGACCGTGCCCGCGGGTTTCTGATTGTCATCGACCTCGAACATCGCTTCATGGAGGTTGTGGTCGAACTTTTCACCCATGGCCTCGATCTTAGTGATGCCGAAACGCTCGAAGGTGTTCAACATCTCGCGTTCGGTCATCTCCAGGCCGACGATCATCTGGTCAACGGCTGAATCTGCCTTGCGCTTCTCCTCGTCCACGACCGCCATGGCCCGGTGCAGGTTATCGGCGACGCCGACCATCTCCAGGGCGAAATTAGCAATGGCGTATTTGGATACGTCCCTCTTGTCCCGTTCGGCGCGGCGGCGTACGTTTTCTGCCTCGGCCAGGACACGCAGCAGTTTGTCTTTGAGCTCGGCCACTTCGGTTTTTAAGGCCTCCGGGCCGGGGGTTTTTAAGGCCTCCGAGTCTGGTTCTTCTCCTTCCGGGGTTTCTTTCGCGCGAGGGTCGGCGGCGGAATCGGTGGGGGGGGGCTGGTCCCCCGATTCCTCGGGCATTTTCTTGGACGTTTCCTCGTCACCGGTTTCCTTGGCTTTCGCCTCGGGAGATTTGTTTTTTCGTTTAGCCATGCTTGAGGTCAACCCTGTTGTCTAAGGAGTTGGCTAATCAGTTTCGACGTGTAATCGACCATCGGGATGATGCGGGCGTAGTTCATGCGTGTAGGCCCGATGACGCCGATGGCGCCGATGATGGTTTCAGACGTGTTGTTATAAGGGCCGACGATCAACGAACAGCCGGCAAGGCTGAACAACGTATTGTCGGCGCCGATGAAGATCTGAACCCCTTCGGCGGTGTCGGTGAGTGACAGCAGTTTCAGCATTTCCTCTTTCGTTTCCAAGGCCGCGAAGAGCGCCCTAATCTGCTCCAGGTCGGTTACGGCGTTCACGTCCTCAAGCAGATGCGACTGGCCACGGACGATCAACGAACCGCCCTCGCCGCCGCCGGCCCAGGTCGCGAGCCCGCTTTCGACGACGCGGGTGGTCAGCTCGTCAAGCTGGGCGCGATGGGCGTCCAGTTCGCCCATGATTTCGTCGTAGGCTTCGCCGATGGTCCGCCCGACGAGGCGCGCGCTAAGGAAATTGGTCGCCTCCACTAGGGCCGACGGAGGTAGGCCCCGGGGGGTTTGGATGATCCTGTTTTCGACGATGCCGCCCTCGGTCACCAGCACCACAAGGGCCCGCCCCGGGCTGAGGTTGACGAATTCGATATGGCGGAGCATGTTTGCGGTCTTGGGCGCTAAAACCAGGCTGGCGCATCTGGACAGGCCCGAAAGGGCGGACGTGGCTTCCTCGAGCAATCCTTCCAGGCTGTTGGGAGAGCCTGCGCATTGCACGTCGATGCTTTGCCGTTCCTCTTCCGTCAGGTTGCCGATTTCGAGAATGCCGTCGACGAACAGCCTGAGCCCTGCATCCGTCGGCAGGCGCCCGGAGGATGTATGGGGGGAAAACAGCAGCCCGGACTCTACCAGGTCCACCATCACGTTGCGCACAGTCGCCGGCGACAGGGCCAGGTTTAACCGCTTGGCAAGCGTGCGCGAGCCGATGGGTTCGCCGGATTCAAGGTAAGATTCGACGATGTGGCGCAAAATCTCGCGTGAACGTTCGTTGAGCTCTGAAATCATGGGCCGTCCGTTTGTCTTAGGAGTGAGCAGAATTTAGGTGCGCCGGGGGCCAGCGTCAACGGAGCGGCGGCAAAAAGGGAATTCTGGGGCACTCGGGAGGCCTTCGTGCGGGGCCAATTCTTTACCTTCACCGGCGCTCGGGTTAGTAATCTCTCCAGTTGGCGGCCACCAGGCCCCCTGGGATAAACGAAAACCCAATCATGCCCAAAGCCAAAACAAAAAAAAACGCGCCGAAAAGGCCTTCCGGGCGCGTCGCCGGCGAGCTTCGCCCCGTCACGCTAGAGCCGGACTTCGCCAAGCACGCCGAAGGGTCATGCATTGCGCGCTTCGGCGACACCCAGGTACTGATTACGGCGTCGGTGGAATCACGGGTGCCGCCCTGGCTCCGGCATTCCGGTCGCGGCTGGGTCACCGCCGAGTACGGGATGCTGCCTCGCGCCACAACCACCCGAACCACTCGCGAGGCGCGCCAGGGCCACCAGTCCGGGCGCAGCCAGGAGATCCAAAGGCTGATCGGACGTAGCTTGCGCGCCATCACCGAATTGGAAGCCATGGGCGAAATGCAGATCCGGATCGATTGCGACGTCGTCCAGGCCGACGGCGGAACCCGCACTGCCTCCATCACCGGTGCCTATGTGGCGCTCCGGCGAGCTTTCGACAAGTGTGTGGAGCTTGGCTTTTTGGACTCCGTTCCCCTCAAGGACCATGTCGCCGCCGTTGCCTGCGGCATCTATAATGGAATTCCGATCCTGGACATGGATTACGAAGAGGATAGCGCCGCCGACGTGGACGCTAATTTCGTCTTTACCGGTTCGGGAGACATGGTCGAGGTCCAGGGCACCGCGGAGGCCAGACCGTTCTCCAAGCAGACGTTTCAAGAGCTGCTGGAGTTGGCGGACAAGGGTGCCCGGGAACTGGTGGCGTTGCAGAAAAAAGCCTTGGGCGAAAAATAACCCCGCCCGATGACTTCCTCCCAGCACCGCCGTTTCGAAGACCCCCGGCTGGTCATCGCCAGCCATAATCAGGGCAAGGTCGGGGAAATCGCAACCCTTCTAGCGCCCTTCGGGACCGAAGCGGTGGCAGTCGCCGATTGGGGTCTGCCTGAGCCCGAGGAAACCGGCAACAGCTTCGCCGCCAACGCGGAACTGAAGGCCCGGGCGGCGGCAAAAGCATCGGGATTGGCTGCGCTGGCCGATGATTCCGGGCTTCAGGTGGCGGCCCTGGACGGACGGCCCGGCATCTGTTCGGCCCGCTGGGCGGGGCCGGAAAACGACTTCCGAGTCGCCATGCGGCGGGTCGAAGAGGCGCTTTCGGGATTGGACGACCGCCGCGCCAATTTCACCTGCGCGTTGGCGCTTTGCTGGCCCGACGGCCACATGGAAACCTTCGAGGGCTTTGTTTTCGGCTCCCTCGTCTGGCCGCCCCGGGGAGAAAAAGGGTTCGGCTACGACCCCATGTTCGCCGCCGACGGCCATGACGTTACCTTCGGCGAAATGGAGCCCGATGAAAAACAACGCATCAGCCACCGCGCCGATGCCTTCCGAAAGCTGGTCGATGGCTGCTTCATACCTTAAACCCGGCCTCTCGGTCTACTTCCACTGGCCGTTCTGCGCCTCCAAATGCCCGTACTGCGATTTCAACAGCCACGTCGCCGCCGAGGCTGTCAACCACGGCCGTTGGCGCCGGGCGCTCCTGGCCGAACTTCACCATTATGCCGAAGAAACTGAGGGCTGCGCCGTCAGCAGCGTCTTTTTCGGCGGCGGCACGCCGTCGCTGATGGAACCGGCCACGGTGGCCGACCTGGTTGCCGCCGTCCGTTCCCATTGGACCACCGGGGACGACTTGGAAATCACCCTCGAAGCCAACCCGTCGTCTGCCGAGGCCGGGCGCTTCCGGGATTTCCGGGACGCCGGGGTCAACCGGCTTTCCGTCGGTGTACAGTCGTTTCGGGCCGAGGCCCTGTCCTTTCTCGGCCGTGGCCATTCGCCAGCCGAGGCCAGGGAAGCCATTGCTATGGCGGGGGAGCACTTTATTCGTTTCTCCTTCGATATGATGTATGGGCTCCCGGACCAAACCCCCAAGGACTGGCGGCGGGACCTGGGCGAGGCCCTGGGGCTGGCCGGCGGGCACCTGTCGCTTTATCAGCTCACCATCGAGCACGGCACGGCCTTTTACCGCGATGGCGTCGCGGCGGCCGGCGAAGACACCGGCGCCACCCTTTTCGAGGTCACCCAGAATGTTCTCGAAGGCGCTGGGCTTGCCGCTTACGAGGTTTCCAACCACGCCCGGCCCGGGGCCGAGTGCCGTCATAACCTGAATATCTGGCGCGGCGGCGATTACATCGGCGTCGGCCCGGGGGCGCATGGCCGTTTGACCAAGGATTTCCGCACCGAGGCCCTGCATCAAATTCACGCGCCCGAGCGCTGGCTTGCGAAAACCGAGGACGGCGGCCACGGTACCGCCAAACGCCGCCGCCTGAGCCTAAAAAATCGTACGGAGGAAATCATGATGATGGGGCTGAGACTAACCGAAGGCGTCCGGCAGGATCGCTTCGCCGCCATCACCGGGTATGGCCTGGACCAGGCCGTCGACCGGGACGGGCTCGGGAGGATGGTCGACGGCGGCTTTGTCAAAGCCGGCGAGGCGGGGCTCCGCGTCACCCCCGCCGGGAGGCTTTGCCTGAACGAGGTGCTGGGACAACTACTGGCCCCGGCCTAAGGATTCCCTGGACGTAATGGCCGCACGGCGATATGCATCCGCTTTCATGGCCTAACCGGACATTCCGAGACATGATGTACGCTTTACACCCCATAACCGACTATCTTCCTTAAGCTAAGATGACCACTCTAACCGAGCTAAAGAAAATCGAGGCCGCGCGCGCCGCGCTCCCGGCGGACATCCGGCGAACGCCGATCATTCCGCTCGCGCGCGAGTCCGCCGAAATTGGGAACGAGCGGTGCTTCCTAAAGTGCGAGAACCTCCAGGTGACCGGCGCCTACAAGGTCCGAGCGGCTTTCACCATGCTCAATGCCTTGCCAGAGGATGCCCGCAACAAAGGTGTCGTCCTTACATCCTCAGGGAACTTTGCCCAGGCTTTCGCTTATGCGGGGCGCACAATGGGCGTGTCCATCACCGTCGTAATGCTGGACCATACGAGCGCCTACAAGGTCCAGGCAACCCAAGGCCATGGCGGCGAGGTCTATTTTTGCGGCACGGATGCCCTCGAACGCCAGCCGACTGTGGAGCGGCTGGCGTTCGAGCGCGGCATGACCGCCATCGACACCTGGGAAGAGCCGCCGATCACGGCCGGTCACGGCACCATCGGGCTCGAGATCATCGAAGATTTCCCGGATGTGCAACAGGTTCTGGTTCCGGTCTCGTCCGGCAGCGGCGCAGCGGGAATTGCCACGGCCATGAAGGAAAGGCGGCCCGACGTCAAGGTTATCGGCGTGCAACCCGAGCGCGCCAACGCTGCCTATGTGTCGGTTGAGGTCGGAGCGCCGACGACGATCGATTATTGGGATACGATCGCGGATGGGCTTTCGGCCGTCCGCCCAGGCGTCTTCCCCTTCCGTCATCTCCAGCGCTATCTCGACGACATTGTGCTGATCCGCGAGGAGGATATCGCCAACGGCTTCTGCATTCTTCGTGACCGTGCCAAGATTGTCGTCGAGCCGGCCGGCGTGGTCGCTACGGCGGCGTTTCTTGCGGGCAAGGTCGATACCTCGTTGACCACGGTCGCCGTGGTCACCGGTGGCAATGTTTCCGCCGAGACGATACAGCGGCTCATGGAAATGGTCGAAGGTTCTTAGTTTTCCAGGACATGATTTTCGAGTTCAGCCGCGCAAAGGTCGGTTACCCAATGTCCGCTTCTGGCTACAAGCGGATGTTTAGCCATTTGGAGATTAATGTCTGCTTTGCCCAAGACAGCAGACCAATTTCAGGGCTGGTGGTTATGTCCGGTCCTGAGCGGACGCGCAAAGCTAAGTTCGTGGCCGTCCGGATCAGTGATGTGGAAGAAACGTTCGCCCCATTCTGCGTCTCTGGGTTTGGTGTCGGGTTTAAGTCCTTCGGTGACGGCGTGACGGTAAAGCGCGTCCACGTCGGCGACGTGGAAGATGGCACGACCCCACCATGACCACTGGCGATTGACCGGCTGGGTAGTGAGGTTGAGACAGCCGGTGCCAACGCGGAAACTAGTGAACTTGTCTTCGGCGCCACCGTAAGTCATGTCGAAGCCAAGGGTTTGATAAAAACGTACCGCTTGCTCCATGTCGTGGGTGGCCAGGGTGATAGCACTTATGGATTCAATCATGGGCTTTTCCAGATCGGTCGCCGTTCTTAGCACGGACCACCCCTGGTTGCTATCGAAGGCCCCTACTGAAAAGAACTGGTTTCCGTTCGAGGTAAATGTCCGCATTTGGCTAGGAGCGGACAAATCGACGGTGTCTGCCATATGTCCGCTCTCAGGTGGTAAGCAGACGTTTTGACGCGGAATATCTGCTTTACACCGCAGAGCGGACCACTTTAGGAGCTGGCATTTAGGTCCGGTTTCGACCCGGAGCGGGCATTCGTTGGATTATGTAGTTCAAAAGGATGGCGCCCCGAAAATCAATCGTTTCCGCACCTGATCCCAACCCAGCCAGTGGCGCAGGGTTGAAGGGCCTCTGCTGGGCGCCGCTCTCATCGGCCCGAAAGCGCCAGTGGGAATTCATCCGTCCTTCTTTCTGGTCGCCCTTGAGCAGCAGCGCCAGGCCCAAGTTGTGATGGGCTTTTATATAGTCCGGATCGATTTCGAGGACACGCCGGTAGGACCCAACGGTTCCCTCCACCCAGCCCAGGTGCTTGAGCGCGTTGCCCAGGTTGTAGTGAGCTTCGGTGTAATCGGGCTTGATGGCGAGGACCTTGTGGAAGCTGGCCACGGCCTAGTCCATATGCACTCTAATCCCTGTCGTTGCCCGTTTTAAGAATCCATGACCTAATTGATCTTGACCTCAAAGGTTTCAGGCGCGCGCCTGATGATCTCGGACCCCCCGTGGCCCACTTTCATCACCGCCAGGCCCCTTTCGGAAATGCCCTGGGACAGGAACCGAAAGATCCCGTCTTGGCCCCAAAAACCGCTGGAGACGGTAATCGCCGAAGCCGAAAAAACAGGACCTTTTTTGTTCCGCGCCAGCACCGCGGCAAGGGCTGTCGCATCGTACGATAGCGTCGCCAGGCGCGGAGGCGCTTGGCCGTACATCGCCCGGTACTCGTTTTCGAACTCTGCCCGGGCCGGCGGTGGCGGCGCCGCGAACCAGCCCCCAATCAGGGCCGGTTCGGCACCGAGGCCGGGGACGTCCCATTGACCGGTGCCGAGCATTTTGACCTTGGCCGGATCTATGTCATAAAAAGGTAATAGGGCGGCGATGGATTGCAGCCGCTTTCCGCCGTCGGCGACCAAAAGCGCGTCATACTGCAACTCGCCGATGGTCTGCAGTTTTTCCAATCGCTTGAAGGCCCTGATCGAGACTTCGTCGTCGCGGCCTTTCAGTTCCCGGCGCTGTGAGAGAAGCGCCTGGCGCCGCGCCTCATAGTCGGCCAAGGCCCGGACGGAGGCGCTGAAATCGCTGGCATTGGGGTCGTAGAACCGGACCTGGGTAATTGTGCCGCCGTGGGCGGCGGCGGCCTCTTCCAGGGCGCTGATCACCGTTTTGCCATAGGCATTGTCCGGCGCCAAGGCGGCATAACGGCGGATTCCCTTAGAGCGCGCATAAGCAACAATGCGCCATATTTCGGCGCTCGGCAGGAAGCCCAAGGTATAGACGCCGCCGCCGACCACCGAACGGTCGGAGGAAAAGGCCAAGACCGGCACGTTGGCGGCCCGGGCCTTAGGCCCGACCGCCTGCGTCGACGCCGACAGGAGCGGCCCCATGATCATCGAGGCGCCATCGGCAATGGCTGCCGCTGCCGCCTCGATGGCGCCTTCCGGGGTGCCCTTGGTATCATGGGTGAGCATTTCGAAACGGTTGTCGGCGAAATCGAAAACGGCCAGTTGCGCCGAATTCAACATCGCCTGGCCCAGCTTAGCGTTGGCGCCGGAAAGGGGAAGCAGCAGGGCCACCCGGACGATATCCTTCGACGCCGGCGGCGGTACCATCGAGCGAGGTTCCGGTACCGGGGCGGCTTCCCGGGGGGGGCGGGTAAGGTAGGGGGTGGCGGCGGTTTCCTTCCCGGGCCCCCGGGCCGGGGCCGCTGGGGCCGGGGGATACTTGACCGCCGACGGCAGCCGCGGGCCAGCTATCGTCGGATAAGTTTGCGACGGTAGCGGCGTTACGCGATCAGTTGACTTCGACCGGGGCACCGGTTCTCGGGTCGCCTGCGAGGGCGGCGCGGTGGCCCGGGGGCCGCCGGTGGTCTCTCCTTGCAACCAAGGCGGTATTTGGGAAGACTGACACCCCCCAAGCAACAACATCACGGCGAGCGACCATGACTGGGCCCGGAGACGTGAAAGGCAAGCAAAAGAACCGGTCATCGGCGGCCTCGACCTCTCCTGATAACACGGGGTCCTCTCGGGGGACCCGCGGCCGTTCAAAGCCTAGCCACGGCTGCAAACGGAGTAAACCATCCGTTGTCCCCTTAACTCAGGATCTTCGGGGGCTCTACGTGGTCGCCACCCCGATCGGCAACGCCCGCGACATCACTCTACGCGCGCTTGACGTTCTCGGGTGGGCCGACGTCATTGCCTGCGAGGATACCCGGGTGACGGCCAAGCTGTTAGCCATCCACGGGATTTCCAGGCCCTTGGTGGCCTATCACGAGCACAACGCCGAAAGAGGACGGCCGGGACTTATCAAACGCCTCAAAAAAAGCGAAACCGTGGCGCTGGTATCGGATGCCGGCACGCCATTAATTTCCGATCCAGGATTCAAGCTGGTGCGGGCGTGCCTCGAAGAGGAAATCCCCGTGACCCCGCTTCCCGGCGCCTCTTCGGTGCTTGCCGCCATGGTTGTTTCGGGACTGCCGACGGACCGTTTCTTTTTTGCCGGGTTCCTGCCGCCGAAATCGTCCGCCCGGCGGCGCGCCCTTGGCGAGATCGCCGAAATCCCCGGAAGCCTGGTGTTCATGGAATCGGCGAAAAGGCTGGCGGCATCGCTTGCCGACATGGCCGATGTCCTAGGCGACCGGGAGGCCGTCATCGCCCGTGAAATGACTAAAATATTCGAAGACGTGAGGCGCGGGCCGCTGGCCGGCCTTGCCGCCCTTTACGGCGGCCAAAAACCGCCCAAGGGCGAGGTCAGCATCATCGTCGCTCCCTTTTCACGCCCCGGGGTAGACGACGCCGAACTGGACCGTCGGCTCACCGAAGCCATGAAAAGCGCCACGCTGCGTGACGCCGCCGACGGCGTTTCGGCGGCGACCGGGATCCCCAGGCGCCGGGTCTATGCCCGGGCACTAAAGATCAAACAGGGGACGGGGTGAGTGAGCCCCGAAACGCCCCGGGCCCCGGCGCCAAGGAAACAAAAGGCCTGGAAATTCGGCCGCCTTACTGTGAAGCTGGCACCCTGACATCTGAGGGTCAGGGGCTATCGTTTCGTCGCTAGGGGCTTCCGCGCTCCAGTGGGGGAAATAGACATCTTCGCCCGGCGCAGCGGAACCTTCGTTTTCGTCTAGGTCCGGCCGACACTGGCGGGGCTGGATCAATGTTTCGATGTAATATTGGTTTGTCCCTGGCGGCTGCCGGTCCATATGGTAGATGCCTGGCGGCCGGAAACATAAAAGACAGACTAACCAGGGCCATCGCCTGAAAAAAGGATTCCCAGACCAATGGCGGTGACGTCGGCCTCACCTGGGTCCTGTAAAGTACCCCTTTCGGCTGGTTGCCAGGGACTTTAAAATGGCGATAACTGACATAAGAGGTCTTTTCCAGGCGAGGCCAAATTCGATGATGCCCGTTTCCCATTTCTCTTTCATCCTAAGGGCCGCTACCTTGGCGGTGGTTTTGGGCCTTGGAGCCGGAGGGCTCGTTGGTTGCGCCGGCGCCGCCATCGGCGGTGGAGCGGCCATCGGTACGGCGGCCTACCAGGAACGGAGCATACAGATCGTCGCCAGGGATTTGGCGGCGGCAACCAAGGTGCGAACCAACCTGCTTGATGCCGGCGAACAATACATCATCGGTGTCGGAGTCAAGGTCTACGAGGGCCGGGTGCTGTTGACGGGGACCCTGACCAACGAGGAAATGCGGGCGACGGCGGTCAGCCTGACCTGGAAAGTCGAAGGCGTGACGGACGTCATCAATGAAATTCAAATCCGCGAGACGAGCCTCCAGGACCTGGCCAAAGATTCTTTGATCACCTCCCAGTTGAAGTCGAAACTTACTTTCGACGAAAAGATCATGGCGATCAATTATTCCATCGAGACGGTAAACGGGATCGTCTACCTGATCGGCATCGCCCAAAACCAGCAAGAGCTGGACCGTGTCATCGCCCACGCCCGGAACCTCAGTTACGTACGCCGGATCATCTCGTACGTGCGGGTGAAAAAGGTCGTCTCGTGAGGGCGCCGCCGGATATTCGCGCCCGGTTGATCAAAATTGGTACCCTTGCCGATGAAGACATCGATATTGCCGAAGCGGCGTTTATTTTGGCTGCGGCCGAAAGGCCCGGTGTCGCCCTCGACCCCTACCGTCGGCACCTGGACCACCTAGTTGCAGACGTTCGCGTCTATGTCGGCGGCACCGAACCGGCCGTAGCGCTCGATCTCCGCATCGAGGCCCTGGAACAGGTAATCGTCAAGCACTATGGCTACGGCGGCACCGAGGCCGTGTTCGACGATCTCGACGCCGCAAACCTGATGCGGGTGATCGATAACCGCCAAGGGCTTCCCATCGTTATCAGCATTCTTTTCATTCACACGGCCCGCTGGCTGGGTTGGCCGATTTCGGGCCTGGATTTTCCAGGGCGGTTCCTGGTGCGCATGGAATTTGAAGGTGAGCGGAAGATTCTCGACCCCTTCGGCGGCGGACGGGTTCTCGAGGCCCAGGACATGCGCGAAATGTTCAAGGCCGTGACCGGCGCCCACGCGGAACTGACGCCAAAGCATTACCGGGATGTCGGCAACCGGGACATCCTGCTGCGCCTGCAGGGAAACATCAAAACCTGGCTGCTCCACGGCGAACGGCCGGAAGACGCTATTGATGTGTTGGAGACGATGCTTTTGTTTGCGCCGCATCAAGCCGAGCTTTGGCGGGAGAAGGGAATGCTTCATGCCCGGCTCGACGACATCAAGGACGCGGTCCAGGCGTTGGAGGAGTATTTGCGCCGGAGCGGCGGTGCGGGGCCGCTCTACAATACGTCCGTCCTGTTGCAGGAACTGCGCGCCCGGCTTAACTAATCTCTAACATTCTCTTGGACGGTAAAGGGAAAAAACATGGTGTTGAGAGTGGCCATTCAAATGGATCACATTCAGTACATCGACGTGGACGCCGACAGCACCTTCGTGCTGGCGCTGGAGGCCCAATCCCGCGGTCACGGCCTCTATCATTACCTGCCGGAACAACTCACTTTCGACCAGGGCCGGGTGCGGGCCTGGGCCGAACCCCTCGAGGTGCACCGGGGCAAAGACGGTCATTTTACGCTAGAGGCCCCTGAGGTCATCGACCTCGCGGACATGGACGTGGTCTTGTTGCGCCAGGACCCGCCATTCGACATGGCCTACATCACCACCACCCATTTGTTGGGGTACATCCACCCCAAGACACTAGTCGTCAACGACCCGGCCGAGGTAAGGAACGCGCCCGAGAAACTCTACGTCACACAATTCCCCGACCTCATGCCGCCGACCCTGATCGCCAGCGGCCGTGAAGAGATTGTGGCGTTCAGGGAAGAGCACGAGGACATCATCCTGAAACCCCTTTACGGAAATGGCGGCGCTGGGGTCTTTCACGTGACGCCGGGAGACGAAAACCTGAACGCGCTTTTGGAAATGTTCACCGAGTTCTACCGTGAACCCATCATCGCCCAAAAGTACCTGGCGGAAGTGCGCGAGGGGGACAAACGCATCATCCTCATCAACGGCGAGGCCGCCGGCGCCATCAACCGCATTCCGGCCCCGGGCGAGACCCGGGCCAATATGCACGCCGGCGCAGAGCCGGTGAAGGCGGCGCTGTCGGAGAGGGACCGGGAAATCTGCGAGGCCATCGGGCCTGATTTAAGGGCCCGGGGGCTGATCTTCGTCGGCATCGACGTCATCGGCGATTGCCTGACCGAAATCAACGTCACCTCGCCGACGGGCCTCCAGGAAATCAACCGCTTCGACGGGGTCAGCCTGGAGGCCCAAATCTGGGACGCCATCGAGGCGCGAGTTTCCCAGGTTTAAATAGGCCCCGGCTTTAGCCGCCAACTTTACCCCCCTTCGAGTATTCCGACACCTCCAAAAACACCCGCCGAAATTGATGGTGGCGTTTTTCTTCATTCCGGCTGCACTCTTGGCCCAAGCAAAAATTCAGGGAGGCTCCATCCCGTGGTCGCCAGGGTTTCGACGGTCGCCTTTAGGCAAGGCCTTATGGATCGACGTGACCCAGCTGTCGTCCTAGTCGTCGGGAAATAGAAGTTTGCCTGTTCTGCTCACGAAGGACCGTTGGTGTGTTTAAGATGGATCCATGCTGCCAGCGGTTTGTGAGCTTAAAATTCTACACGCCCCAACGGCGCCGGTGAATCCCCTGCTCCAACTAAGTTCCAAAGATCTAAAATTGTTCGATTTGTCCCTGCGGTGCCAACAGGGTCCGGACCCAGATGCGGGCGAAAATGCGTGAATCTGGGCTTGAGTCCAGTGGGGTTAAACTTGGGATTAAGGGTAGGTTTAAGCTCGCTTGATCATGCCGCCGAGATCACGGCCGGCAAAAATATGAACGTGGAAATGGGCAACTTCCTGGTGGGCGTCGGGGCCGTTATTGGAGAGAAACCGATACCCGTCCTCGACGGCGCCGATTTCGAGCGCCACCTTGCCGATGGCCCGGAAGAACCCTTCGATTTCAGCGTCGGTGGCGTTTTCGGAGAAATCGTTCATGGACTGATGGGGGCCCTTGGGAATCACCAGAACGTGCTTCGGAGCTTGGGGGTTGATGTCCCTGAAGGCAAGCGAGGTATCGTCTTCATAGACCTTGTCGCAAGGAATTTCACCTCTCAGAATTTTTGCGAAAATGTTGTCTTTGTCGTAATCCATGCTCAAATTCCTTGTTCCTTGGGCCGTGATTTCTTCTTTTCTATCCCGGAGACGCCGACGCGGCTTTCCAATTCATCGAAGACATCCACCGGCCTTATGCCCTGGTCCGCCCACAGCACCATCAGGTGATAAAGCAGGTCGGCGCTTTCGCTAACTACCCTATCCGGCGTCTGGTGCAATGCAGCGATGATCACTTCGATAGCTTCTTCGCCAGTTTTCTTTGCGATTTTACCGCGTCCTTTCTCGAACAACTTGGCGGTGTGGGAAACCTTGGGATCGCCGCCTTTCCGGCTTTCGATCACGGAAAAAAGCTCTTCGATGATTTGGCTGGTTTTGGGCTCTTTGTTCATGGCGTTGCCTTCCCGGCTGGGCGCGTCCCGATGTCATCCCTGACCGGGACGCCTGCGTCCTTCATGTAAGCCTTGGCTTGGCCAATGGTATAGGTGCCGAAATGAAAGATCGAGGCCGCCAGCACGGCGGATGCGCGCCCTTCGGTGACGCCTTTTACGAGATGATCGAGGGTGCCGACGCCGCCGGACGCGATTACCGGCACCCGAACGGCATCGGAGACGACCCGGGTAAGCTCCAAATCGAAACCCTTTTTGGTGCCGTCCCGGTCCATGGAGGTGAGCAAAATTTCCCCCGCACCCCTATCCGCCATGCGCTCGCACCAGCCGACGACTTCTATGCCGGTGGGCTCGCGGCCCCCGTGGGTGTAAATTTCGAACCCGGCCGGGCCTTTTCTTTTGGCATCGACGGAGACAACGATGCACTGGCTGCCGAATTTTTTCGCCGCCTCGCCGACGAAATCCGGGTTTCTGACCGCGGCGGTATTGATGGCGACCTTATCGGCGCCGGCCAGGAGGAGTTTGCGGATGTCGGCGGTGGTCCTGACCCCGCCGCCGACGGTCAAAGGCATGAAGCATTTTTCCGCCGTTTTGCCTACGACGTCGAAGAGGGTTTCGCGGTCGTCAGAACTGGCGGTGATGTCGAGGAAACAGAGCTCGTCGGCACCGGCATGGTCATAGATCTCGGCCTGTTCGGCTGGGTCGCCGGCATCCACCAAGTCGACGAAATTGACCCCCTTGACGACCCGGCCCGCATCCACGTCCAGGCACGGAATTATTCTGACTTTCAGCATTGTTCCGTTTCTGTTTCCCGGTCGTCCCAGCCTCACGCCGCCAACAGCCCGACGGCAGCGACCAAATCAATTCGCCCGTCGTAAAGGGCGCGGCCGCTGATGACACCCTCGAGCAGCCCGTCGCCCGCCTCTTTCGCCGCCTCCAGGTCCCCCATGCCGGAGACGCCGCCCGACAGGATAACCGGTATGGAAACCGCTTTCGCGAGTTCGACAGTCGCCCCCACGTTGGGGCCCTTCATAGTACCGTCCCGCGCTATGTCCGTATAGATGATGGCGGCGGCGCCCGAGTCCTCGAAACGTTTAGCCAAATCGAGGGCCGTGATCTCGGAAATCTCGGTCCAGCCCTCGACGGCGACCATGCCGTCCTTGGCGTCGATGCCCACGGCCACGCGCCCGGGACGGTTGCCGCAGGCTTCCTTCACGAGTTCCGGCTCACGGACCGCGACGGTGCCCAGGATTACTCTTTCAACGCCGCCGTCGAGCCAGAAATCGATGGTTTCCCTGTCCCGGATGCCACCCCCCAACTGCACCGGGATTTCGATGGCCTCGAGAATCCCGCTGACGGCGTCGGCGTTCACAGGGCGGCCGGCAACGGCGCCGTTGAGATCAACGACGTGTAGCCACTCGGCGCCGGCGTCAGCGAACCCCCGCGCTTGGCCGGCGAGGTCGTTGCCGAACACGGTAACCTTTTCCATGTCGCCCTGGTAAAGGCGCACGCATTGGCCGTCCTTGATGTCAATAGCCGGGAAAAAGATCATCTCGGTTCCCTCATAATCCTTGTTTCATAATGCATTACGGCCGCCAGTTGAGAAAATTGGTGATCAACCGAAGGCCTACGGCTTGGCTTTTTTCCGGGTGGAACTGGGTCCCCACCATGTTGTCGCGGCCGACCGCCGCCGTCGTTGGGCCGCCGTAATCGACGCTTGCCAGGATATGGTCCTTGGCGGCGGGGTCGAAGCCGTAGGAGTGAACGAAGTAAGCATGGGCGCCTACGCCGATTCCTTCAAAGAGTGGATGAAGAGGCGTCTCCAGGTCCAAGTTATTCCAGCCCATGTGAGGTATCTTTAAGGACTCGTCCGAAGGCGCCAGCGCCACCACCTCTCCGGCGATCCAGCCCAGTCCGGGCGTATCCAGGTGCTCGCGGCCGATGTCGGCCATCAACTGCATGCCGACGCAGATCCCCAGGAACGGCTTGGCGACCCTGATCACCTGCTCGTCCAGGGCCTCGACCATGCCCGCAAGCGCATCCAGGCCGCGGCGGCAATCGGCGAAGGCGCCGACGCCCGGCAGCACGATGTGGCTGGCTTTTGCCAAGTCTTCCGCCTTGCCGGTGACCGTTATCCGGAGGCCAAGGCCCGCTTCGGCGACGGCGCGCTCGAAGTCCTTTGCGGCAGAGCGGAGGTTGCCCGATCCGTAGTCGATGATGGCGACGGTCATGAATTAGCCTTCAAGGTTTGATGTCGGCGGCCAGGACCGGCTCGGTGTCGAGATAACGCCGGAGGGCGGCGTCGGCATTGTCACCGCTGGAGACGTCGGCCAGGGCATAGCCCAGCCGATCCAGCCGACGCCGCCGGAAGTCGTTGCCCATATAGCCAACGATTACGGCAAGCCCCAGCGATAGTGCCGATTGGCTCAGCGGATCCAGGTGCAGCTTGGTGCCCGAAAAGCCGATGGCCGTACCGGCAAGGAAAATCACTCCCGCCGGCACCCACAACTGGTGCCAGAGCGCCCACAGAAAGGACAGGAAGAAAGCCGGCCATGAAAAGCCTTCCTTGACCACGAGCAAGTCGCGGTCCGGGTCGAGGCCGTGACGACGAAGGTGGATAGTGTAGACTTTCATGCTCGGCGGTCCTGGTTTTGCCCGGCGTTTTGCCTGCGTCGGGCTCAGAGAGAACCGCCGAGGACCCCCTTGGTGGACGGAACGGCGTCGCTCTTTCGCGGATCGATTTCGATGGCCTGGCGCAGCGCCCGAGCTAGGCCCTTGTAGCACGATTCGACGATGTGGTGGGTGTTCTCGCCGTAAAGGTTCTCCACATGCAGCGTGATCCCCGCCGCCTGGGCGAAGGCTTGGAACCATTCTTTGAAAAGCTCGGTATCCATCTCGCCCAGTTTCGGCCGTGTGAACTGGACCTTCCAGATCAAATAGGGCCGGTTGGACACGTCGAGGACTATCCGGCTCAGTGTCTCGTCCATGGGTATCAGGGCGGCGCCATACCGTACGATGCCGGCGCGGTCACCAAGCGCCTTGGACATCGCCTCCCCGATGGCAATTCCGGTGTCTTCGTTGGTGTGGTGGGAATCGATGTGCAGGTCGCCTTTTGCATCGACCTCCAGGTCAATGAGACTGTGCCTGGATAGCTGTTCAAGCATATGGTCCAGAAAGCCGATACCCGTATCGACGGAATATTCGCCGCTGCCGTCCAGATTGACGGCAACACGGATTTGGGTCTCCTTGGTGCGACGTTCGATCGTTGCGGTGCGCATAGTCGGGTCTCCTGGCGGCCGGGACGGCGACGGCCTTGGTCCTCTTACGGGGCCGCCAACGGGGGTATCAAGGGAACCGAAAAGCTCCGCCGGGCCGCAATCGAGGCCGGCGGCGAGGCGCTCCATCCAGTCCTGGGTCAGCTTGCGGCGGCCGGCTTCCAGGTGACCCACCTGCTGTCCGGTGGTGCCGATGCGCTGTGCCAATTCCTGTTGGCTTAGGCCATATTGTTTCCTTAGTTGGCGAATTCGGTTCGTCATTTGATAATTTAAACATAATGTTTAAATAAAATAAAACGATTTGTTTTTTTAATACGTCCTAGCTCCCTTCAAACAAACGCCTTGTTCTCATAAGGACAAGGTGGACTTTACCAGCAAGCCGCCCCTGGGCCAGTTCCGAGCGCCCGATTTGCCGCCCCTTGAACGCGCCGTTTTATAAACCTAAATCTGTCGTTATAGTCCCCATGTATAGCCCCAGGGCAGCCGCACCCCAGAGCCGGCCTGGAAGCGCAATCATTCCTGTCGATAGGGTATTTATGGACCACAAAAACGAGAAATCCTGGTACGGCACCACTGTTTTGGCCGTCCGCAAGGGCAAGCAGGTGGTGGTAGCCGGCGACGGGCAGGTGAGCATCGGCGGCACCGTAATCAAGTCGGGCGCCCGCAAGGTCCGCCGTCTCGGCGACGGCAAGGTGATCGCCGGGTTCGCCGGCGCCACTGCGGACGCGTTCACGTTGTTCGAGCGCCTGGAAGCCAAGCTCGAACAGTATCCCGGACAGTTGACCCGGGCGTCCGTCGAACTAGCCAAGGATTGGCGGACGGACCGCTATCTGAGGCGCCTGGAAGCGATGATGGCGGTCTCCGACACTGACGTTTCACTGGTGTTAACCGGTACCGGCGATGTCTTGGAACCCGATGACGGGCTGATCGGTATCGGGTCGGGCGGCAACTACGCCCTGGCCGCGGCCAGGGCGTTGATGGGGCAAAAGGGCCTCAGCGCCGAGGACCTGGCCCGCAAGGCGTTGGAGATCGCCGCCGGCATCTGCGTCTACACCAATACCAACGTGACCATCGAAATCCTATGACCGAGACCCCCAGCTTCACCCCGCGCGAAATCGTTTCCGAACTGGACCGCCACATCGTCGGCCAGGACGACGCCAAGCGCGCTGTCGCCATTGCGCTCCGCAACCGCTGGCGGCGCCAGCAACTCGACGAAACCATGAAAGAAGAGATCCTGCCCAAGAACATTCTGATGATTGGTCCAACCGGCGTCGGCAAGACCGAAATCGCAAGGCGCCTGGCGAAGTTGGCGCAGGCGCCCTTTATTAAGGTCGAGGCAACGAAGTTCACCGAGGTCGGTTACGTCGGCCGCGATGTCGAACAGATCATCCGCGACCTGGTGGAGTTCGCCATCCACATGACCCGCGGCAGGCACCGCAAGCGCGTCACCGCCAAGGCCGAGCTGCAGGCCGAAGGCCGGGTCATCGAGGCCCTGGTCGGCGAGGACGCCAACGAGGACACACGCGAGAAATTCCGCCGCATGTTGCGTGACGGGCAACTGGACGACAAGGAGATCGAGATCACCATCGCTGATAGCGGCTCCATGAGCTTGCCGACCATCGATATTCCCGGCATGCCCGGCTCGCAGATGGGCATGATCAACCTCAACGAGATGCTGGGAAAAGCCTTCGGCGCGCCGCAGAAAACCAAGAAAATGACGGTGGAGGAATCATATGAGCTGCTGTTGGCCGACGAGGCTGACAAGTTGCTCAACGAGGACCGGATCGTCCGAGAAGCCATTGAGGCAGCAGAAAACAACGGCATCGTGTTCCTTGACGAGATTGACAAGATCACCGTCCGGTCCGAACGCATCGGCGCCGACATCAGCCGCGAAGGGGTGCAGCGAGACTTGTTGCCATTGATCGAGGGCACCCCGGTGGCGACCAAGCATGGCACCGTCAAGACCGACCACATCCTATTCATCGCGTCGGGCGCCTTCCATATTTCCAAGCCGTCGGACATGCTGCCGGAACTTCAGGGTCGGCTGCCAATCCGAGTCGAGCTCAAGGCGCTCTCCCGCAACGACTTCGTGCGCATCCTGACCGAGCCGGAGGCCAGCATGATCAAGCAGTACACGGCCCTGATGGGGGTCGAAAAGTTGACCCTGGAGTTAACCGATGATGCGGTCGGTGAAATCGCCGACCTGGCGGTCGAGATCAACTCAGGGGTCGAGAACATTGGCGCCCGCCGCCTCCATACGGTGATGGAAAAGCTGGTCGAGGAGATCAGCTTCACGGCGTCGGAAAGAAGCGGCGAAGTGGTGACCCTGGAAGCCAAGGACGTCCGCGAACGGGTCGGCGACCTGGCCAAGGACGCGGACCTGAGGAAGTTTATTCTTTGATTCGCCCCTAAATCCCCGGGAGGGTTTGTCCCACACCCTTGGCTTTCCTCGCCTTAGCTCGGGCGCGCAGTCGCGTTTTAACGGCTTTTATAAGGCGCTCATAAGACCCGTTGGAAAAAGATAGCCTACTTTCAGTGAGTCGGGCCTTCCTTGTCCCTGGCCCCCAGCCGGCCGCGGATTTCGTGGAGAATCCACTCAATGGTGTCTTCATCCATGTCGTGAATGGCTTCGGCGAGCAGATTGGCCAGCTCCGTCGCCTTTGGGCTAAGCCCGGCGGTATCGACGACGACCCGGGGATGGGATAGTTCGGCCAAGCGCGTTAATTCCTCCGCCTCGTCCCACATGAGACCGAAATAACCGCAGATCTGCTGGATCAGGCCGGACCCGGGGCGGCCCCGGCGTCCGTGCTCCAGGGCGGAAAAGTAGGCCGACGATACGCCTAGGTCTTCGGCCATTTTCTTCAACGACAAGCCTTGCTTGGCCCGGTATTCGCGGATCTTGGTTCCGAACGGCGTCATTTTCGCCTCTTCAACAACACATACAGCGCGCCTAGGCCGCCGTCTTTCGGCGCGGCGTGGGAAAACGCCCGGATCATCCGCCGGTTGGGCTCGGCATTCAACCAGTTGGGCACCGAATCGCGCAAGACCCCTTCGCCTCGCGATCCCTTGCCGGTAATCACCAGCACCGAGCGCCGGCCAGCATCTCGCGCCCCTTGGAGGAAAACGTTCAAGGCTCGATGGGCTTCGGTCTGGGTCAGACCATGTAGGTCGATGGTGGCGTCGATGTCCACCTGTCCGCGCCTGAGCCGCGTACGGGTGCGCCAGTCCAAGCCGGGGGCCTCGCCATGGCGGAGCTCGGGATCGGCCGGCGGTGGAGGGGGCGGCGGAGAGGGTGAGGCTCTTTTCCTTGCCGGCGCCTTTCCCGGCTTGGCCGCCGTCTCCGCCCTATCAGCGGCGGCGCCAGAGGGATCGCCTGAGGGGCCACTCCTAGATTCGCCCCGAGAAGTATCCTGGGGTTTGAGCGGCTTGACGTCGCGGGTGACCTGCCGCCAAAGCTTGTCTTCAGCGGGGGTTGGCGCCCGGTCCTGGGAATCGCCGGGCGGCGTATTACGGGAACGGGGTTTCTTCATCGACGATCACTATATGAAGCCGATGGGGTCCGTGGGCGCCCAGCAACAACGTTTGTTCGATGTCGGCCGTGCGCGAAGGGCCGGTGATCCAGTTGACGGTGCGCGGCATGAAGCGGCCGTTGGTTTCCGTGTTTTCCTTCCTCATCCGCGCCCAGACTTCCTCGTAGTCGCCGACAATTTCCGCCGCCAAAACGATGATGATGTGCGTCGACGGCAGGAAGTTCAGCGTCGTCGGCGACCCCGGGCCAGACAGCAGGACCAAGGTGCCGGTCTCGGCGACGCCGGCGAAGGCGTGGCTGACGCAAGTGGAATCGGCGCCGGTAGCCCGCCTCTTCTCTAGGTTCAAGAGAGTTTGTTTCGTCCATGGAATAAACGGTTCCAAGGCCCCCGGAGCTACCTTTAGGGTTGTCGGCAGGTTGTTCTTGGTCAGGTACCGGGTGACCTCGCGGGGTACGCCGGAGACGCTTGAAACTCGGGCCAGGGTGGCGTTGACCTTTTCCGCTTCGCGGATGAAAAGATCGACCCGGGCCTTGGCGCCCAGCCGCCCGCGGGCCGGAATCAGGTTGGCCCGGTGATCGCCAAGCCGTTGCCGGGCCTTTTCGTTGTCTCCCCGGGCGATGGCGTCTGGGCGCTTGGCCCCGGCGAGGGCGCTCCTGACGGCGCTGAGGATTTCTTCGCGGGCGTTCATATCCGTCCGCCCCGGCGGCGCGCCTTGTGCCATTGGGCGACAAAGGTCCCGCCCTCCGGGGCCGGAAAATCGCGGAGCTTCGTCCACCCGCTGGCCAGCGGCAAATAACGAAACCTGCCCCGGGCGCGGCCGAGGTAGGCCAAGGCGGCGATGGCCGGCCTGGTGACCATCCGGTAAAGCCACGATCGGCGGGCCAGGAAAGCCCAGGCCTTGATGCCGGCGCGCGCGGCTGCTGAATTCATTTCCTGTTCGAATTGCCGTTGCCGCCAGGTCCTCAGCATCCGGGGCAGCGGGATGCGCACGGGGCAGACTGCTTCGCATTTACCGCAAAGGGTCGAGGCGTTGGGCAGGTCGCCGGTTTGATCGAGTCCAATAAGGTTGGGGATCAGCACGGCGCCCATGGGCCCGGAGTAGACCCAGCCGTAGGCGTGGCCGCCGACGGCTTTATAGACGGGGCATTGGTTGAGGCACGCCCCGCAGCGGATGCAACGGAGCATCTCGTGGAATTCGCCGCCCAGCATCTTGGTGCGGCCGTTGTCCAGCAGGACCACGTGGAATTCTTCGGGCCCGTCCAGGTCCTGGGGGCATTTCGGGCCGGTACAAAAAGTATTGTAGACGGACATTTCCTGGCCCGTCGCCGAGCGGGCGAGAATGCGCAGGATGGTGGTGGCGTCCTCTAGGGTAGGAACGATTTTTTCGATGCTGGCGACGACGATATGCACCCGGGGCAGAGAGCAGGTCAGGTCGGCGTTGCCTTCGTTGGTGACCAGCACCGTGGAGCCGGTTTCTGCGATCAGCATGTTGGCCCCTGTCAGTCCAACATCGGCGCCGATGAATTTCGGCCTCAGTTCGCTTCGGGCTTCCTCCAGCAGGGTGCGGGGTTCCTGCAATTTCCGGTTCGGGGGTAGGGTCTTGTGCTTTTCCCGGAAGGTGTCGGCGACCTGTTCCATGGACAGATGGATGGCGGGAGCTATGATGTGGCTCGGCGGCTCTTGGCGAAGCTGAATGATGTATTCCCCGAGGTCTGTTTCCACCGGCTCGACGCCATGTTCCTCGAGGTGTTCGTTGATGGCGATTTCCTCGCCAATCATGGACTTGCTTTTGGTGATCGTCTTCGCCCCTGCCTTGCGGCAAATGCCTAGGATCGCCGTCCGCGCCTCGGCCGCGTCCCGGCACCAGTGAACGGCGGCGCCAAGCCCGATGACTTTGGCCTCGAATTCCTCGAGGTAGAAATCCAGGTTGGCAAGGACGTGGTCCTTGATGTCCCGGGCCTCGTCGCGCAGGGCCTCGAACTCGGGTAGCCGGGCCGCAGCTTCGAGCCTTTTCACCGGAAACCCACCAGCGAGCCGGGAAAGGGCGTCCTGCAGCTTGGAATTCGCTAAAGCCTCACGGGCGTTGGCTTCAAAGGTATCGGCGGTCGATTCCACCTGTTTCAGTCCTCTTTCACTCGCCGTCTTCGGCGGCGGGAGCCCCAATCGGCGGCCCGGCGGTGATGCCGGACAGGACTTCGGCGATGTGGCGGACTTGCATGTTCGAACCCCGGCGTTGCAGACGGCCGGCTATATTCATTAAACAGCCGAGGTCACCGCCAAGCAACGTATCGGCGCCGGTGGCGACGATATCGTCCACTTTGGCGTCAACCATTCGTCCCGATATATCCGGGTATTTGACACAGAACAACCCGCCAAACCCACAGCAGGCTTCGTTTTCCTTGCATTCGCTTAGGGTCAACCCATTGACTTTGCCTAAAAGAGCGCGGGGTTGGTCCTTGATCCCCATCTCGCGGAGGCTGGAGCATGAATCGTGGTAGGTGGCGGCGGCGGAGTATTTGGTTTCGATCCATTTATAATCAACAACATCGGTCAGAAACGAAACCAATTCATGGGTTTTGGCCGCCAGTTCTTTTGCCTGTTGGGCCAGCGCTGGTTCGCCGTCGAAAAGCCGGGGAAAGTGGAGTTTGATCATGCCGGCGCAGGAACCCGACGGCACGACCACATAGTCGAAATCACGAAACGCCTGAATGACTTTTTTGGCGATCGCCAGGGCGTCGGCATTGTTGCCGGAATTGTATGCCGGTTGCCCGCAACAGGCCTGGGCCTTCGGAACCGAAACCCGGCACCCGGCGTTTTCCAGCAATTTGACCGCGGCGAAACCGACCGACGGGCGTGTCAGATCCACCAGACAGGTGGCGAACAGGCCGACATGGATCGGCGCGGCGGCACGTTCGGTAGGCATCATCGGAGAATGGGCGTTTCAGCCTTTAAAGGCAAGGCACGTCAATAAGCCGATTTTAAAGGGCGGCCTTTTTCGGCAACAGCAAATAATAAGACCCCTTTTCCTTCATCTGGCCCGCCCCAATTCCAGCGGCGGCGCCGTATCCGAAGAATAGGTCGCCCCGGACCGGTCCTTTAATGGCGCTGCCGGTATCCTGGGCTACAACCAAGCGGCGAAGCGGCTTGTCGGACTTCCCTGGCGCCGTCGTGTTCAACCAGACAGGCGTGCCCAATGGAACGAACGTCCTGTCGACGGCAAGGCTTCGGCCCGGCGTCAACAAGACGCCCTGGGCGCCGACGGGGCCGTCTCCTTTCACGACCCGGAAAAAGATAAAGGATTTGTTTCGCTCCATCATCGAGGTGCCGGCGAGGGGATTGGCGTCGAGCCACGCCCGGATGGACTGGAGGGAAACCTTGTCCGTCGAAATCGCTCCCTCGGCCACCAGTTCACGCCCGATGGGCGTGTAGGGGCGGCCATTGCGCCCGGCATAACCGATCCGCACCATCGATCCGTCAGGCAGCACCACACGGCCCGAACCCTGGATGTGAAGGAAGAAGGCGTCGATGGCGTTGTCCACCCATAACAATTCCAGCTGCCGTCCCTTGAGGGCGCCCTTGGCGATGTCGGCCCGAGTCGCAAAGGGAACGACTTTGTCGTCGGCGACCCGTCCGGCAAGGTGGCGGCCTTTCCATTTCGGGTTGAATTTGCCAAGATCGACGGAAACAAGATCCTTCGGCCGTGCATAAATGGGGTGGCGGTAGACTGGGCTCGACTGCCAGGCGCCTCGAAGTTCGGGTTCATAGTAGCCCGTGAACAGGCCGGAAGATTTGGTGACGTTGTGGGCCAGATAGGGGTTAAAACGCGATTCGAAAAAGTAACGGGCTTCCATTCGGTTGCCGGGACGGATTAAGGCGGCGTCGGCACAGATCGAAAGCCAGTCCGAAACGCGGCCCTGTACCGACTTGGGGCCAAAGTTACTTTCAGGAGGCAGGCTTTGGAGCTTTTCACAGGACCCGAGAAACGCCCCCAAGGCTTCGCTTTGGTCGTCTCCCTTCCATCCCAAAAGTTTTTCGAAGCGGGTGGCGTCAAGCCGCAGGTGCGGGGTCGCAGGGTCCACCGTCGCTTGCTCTGGAATAACCCGGGCCCCGCAGGCCGCGAGAACGGAAAGAAAAACCGCCACCTTCAGCGGAATCAGAAATTTCCTCAAGGCCTTCCGTTCAATCAAGGCTGCTTGTCGCGACGAGAGTCCAATTCGGATCGTGGGATTTGGTGTGGCGAGAAAAAGTCCAGAAATCGACGACATTGACTACGGCGTTGGGATCGCCGTCAACCACGTCGCCGTTTTCGTCGCGGGTTACGTTAATCTGTTCGCTGACAAACTTGACGTTTATATTCGCGGCTTTATCTTCCACAAAGGCCTCGACGATTTCTACCGATTTAATCCCGACCAGAGTGTCTTCCAGGGTTATGCTAGTGTGTTCCCGTTCCCTGATCACCTGGGTGAAATTCGCGTAGACTTCGGGGCTCAACAGAGGCTTCAGGGTCTCTGAATCGCCTTGGGCATAGGCTCCCAGAATAAGCTCGAAGGCCATGCGGGAACCGGAAAGAAATTTCTCCGGCTGGAAACGGGGATCGATTTCCATAATCTCGGAAAGGGCCTGATATAATTGTTCATCGTCTTCGTAGGCTTCCAAGGACGTGTTCCCTGAATCGTCTCCGCCGGAAAAGGATTTGCTGCGATCCGGAAGCTCTGCCACGTTATCGTCGGATTGATCGTCCTGATGTGCCTTGAATCGGTCACGGAGTTGACTTTTATGGCCGTCACGCCGGCCAAGGACGCTGCGAAGCCGCAACACCAAGAATGCCGCGATCATCGCAAAGAATATGATGTCGATGAATTGAAAGCCCTCGCCCATGGCTGTCATAACTCACAAACCACGGGAAGTCTGCCGAGTGGACCACCAAGCATCCCTGGGTTTAAATACTGGTTCACGCTCCAATACGTTAACGGCTAATGCCATTCAGGTCCATTAACCTGTTCGGCTAAATGAAATTCGTTGCCTTTCTCTTGGTAGATAGGCCGGCAAACCGGAAAGAGCAAGCATGGGTGGCATTCTTCTTATCGCGCTGATCGTTGTCCCCATCGCCGAGATCGCCCTTTTTATCGAAGTCGGCGGTTTTCTAGGATTTTGGCCGACGATGAGCATTATCATTCTTACCGCCCTCGCCGGTACTGCGCTTTTGCGCCAGCAGGGCCTGACGGTATTGAGAAAGGCCCAGGCCAGTCTTGAGGAGAACCGTTTTCCCATCGATGTGGTATTCGACGGTCTTTGCTTGCTTGTCGCCGGCGCTCTTTTGTTGACGCCCGGTTTTTTCACCGACACGGTCGGCTTTATTTTATTCGTCCCCCTGGTGCGGGCAGCCCTCGGCAGGACCCTGGCCCAGCATCTGGCGGCCCGGGGAAGCGTGGAGATTGGTGCTCCCGGGTCTTTTTCCGGTCCCCGCCCGAAGAATGTCATCGATGGCGAATTCCAGGACATCACGCCGAACGGGGCCCCTCAAGGGGACGGTCGGCGGAATGAGGACCCCGAAGACTCGCCTTCAAGTCCAAGGGGCTGATCGGCGGCGGTGTCGTTTCGAAACAGTTGTTCCCCCAAGCAATTTGTGATAGCCACAGGGCCACTTAGCCACCGGAAGAGAGAGTTATGGCGAAGAAAAATTCCAAATCTGATATCGCCAAGGACGTTGACAAAGACCCGGACAAAACAACCCCCGAGGGGGAAACAGCGATGGGCCCTCTCGACGGAGGAGACGGCGGCAATGGCGACGACGGCGCGGCGGCCAAAGGAAAAGCGGGCCAGGAAACCATCGAACCGCAGATTGTTGTCAACGCCCAGTATACAAAAGATCTTTCTTTTGAGGCTCCTTTAGCACCGGGCATTTTCAGCGCCCTGCAAGATCAGCAGCCGGACATTTCTGTCAATATCAACGTCGGCGCCAACCTTCTTCAGGACAAAGTGTTCGAGGTAATCCTGGAAATCATTGCGGAGTGCAAGATCGAACAGCAGATCGGGTTTATTATTGAATTGGATTACGCCGGAATCTTTACCCTTAATGTACCGGACGAGCATTTACAGGCCGTTCTTTTGATCGAGTGCCCGCGGCTTGTTTTCCCGTTTGCCCGGAATATCCTTGCTGATGTTTCACGAGATGGTGGGTTCCCGCCGTTGATGTTGGGGCCGGTGGATTTCGCCGCCATGTTTCAGGCCAAGCTCCGAGAACTCGAACAAGCCGCCCAAGAAGACGAAGGCACCCCGGCCAGCCCCCCGACCAATACCCCGGCCAGCCCCCCGACCAATACCCCGGCCAGCCCCTCGGCCAGTCCCGCCAAATAAACGAGACCCAAAGGATTTCGCCGAGGATTTAGTCTAAGATTCCATCCGACCTTAGGCCCCCCACATTGATATCTCTAGTTTTTTGAGAAATCGGGCGTGAGCCTGTACCTCTTCCGCCGTCGGCGCATGGGGCCGGGGTGGTCTGCGATTACGGGGGCCGGTCTCATCATGTTGGCAATTGCCCGTGGCGAGGCCCAGGTCCTGCTGCCGGCCGCCGATCAATTGCAGATAGACCTCGGCCAGAAGATCTGCGTCCTTGAGAGCCCCGTGCAGGGTGCGGTATGAATTATCGATTTGAAATCGTCGGCATAATGCGTCCAGGTTGGCCGGGGCGCCCGGAAATTTGCGCCGGGCCAACTGCACGGTATCGATTGCCTGGTAGGCCTTCAGGGCCGGGCGTTCAAGTATCTCAAGTTCGGCATTGATGAAGCCAAGATCGAATTCCGCGTTATGGATAACCAGCGTCGAGTTGCCGATGAACTCCAGAAACCCGTTAACAATGTCGGCAAAAAGCGGCTGATCTTTGAGAAAGTCTTCGGTCAGCCCGTGGATGGCAACGGCCTGTTCGGGAATGTCTCTTTCGGGATTGAGGTACTTATGAAAGGTTTTCCCCGTCGGCACGTAGTTGGCCAGTTCGACGCAGCCGATTTCGACAATTCTATGGCCAGCGCTGGGATCAAGACCAGTGGTTTCAGTATCAAGAACCACTTCGCGCATTTTATTTTCCTTTCACGCCACGCCGAGGGGACCAACTTCCGTCCCACCATTTAGAGGTGATTCTGACGATGTTCAGAATCTGACGCAAGCTGAAGTCACGGCCAAGACCCGTTAATACAACAAAATCCGCGCGCCGGCATTTTTCGCCATTTGGCATTTGCCGTGTCAGAATCGATTTCATCCTTTCTTGGGTCATGCCAGGACGCTTGAGGACCCGCCGTTCCTGTATAAAAACTGGGGCGGAGACGGTAACCACCGCATCGCAGCGGGCTTCGCCTTCAGTTTCGTACAGCAATGGCACATCAAGAACCACCAGCCGTTGCCTTCGGCGGGCGGCGATTTCTAGGAATTTCCGTTCTTGGCAGCGGACCATGGGATGAAGGATCGACTCCAGGCGTGTCAGCGCTTCGGGGTTGCAAAAGACCTCGCCAGCCATTAAATACCGGTCGACGGCAGGTCCCTTGACGGTGTTCGGAAATATTTTGCCGATTTGAGTAACCGCTTCGCCTCCTTCGGCCAGCAGCCCGTGGACAATTTTATCAGCGTCAAAAACCGGAACCCCGACCCGCCGAAAGCCGGCTGCTGCTGCTGATTTTCCCATGCCGATGGATCCGGTCAGGCCGAGGATTATCATTGGGGCATTTCCGGGCCCCCTAATACAAAGGCCCTAAGCGCTTCATCAACGGCGGGCTCGACGCCGAACCATTGGCTGAAACCGGGGCGGGCCTGGTGCAAAAGCATACCCAGCCCGTTAACGGTTGGGTTGCCGCGGCCTGCCCCTTCTGCCAGCAGTGGCGTCGTCAGCGGGGTGTAAACGATATCCGTGATCACGGCTTCCGTCGACAGGGCGCCCAGGCCTAGGCCGAGGGGTTCGCTACCCGCCATTCCTAGGGTCGTGGTGTTGACAATCAGGGCCGCGTTCTTGAGGGTCGCCTCCCGGTCTTCCCACGGAACAATGTTGATGACACCGCCGATTTCCGCCGCTAGGTTCTGGGCGTGCCTGAGGGTACGGTTGGTCAGGCGAAGTTCCGGAACGCCTTCGTCCACCAGCGCCGCCGTTATAGCCCGGGCCGCCCCTCCGGCACCGAGGACGACTGCAGCGCCGTCGCTTGCCCGCCATCCCGGAGCGCCCGATTTTAGGTTTTCTAAAAATCCGAAACCGTCGGTAGTTGAGCCCCGCAGGCTTCCATCTGGTTCGACAACCACCGTATTAACCGCACCGATCCGCCGCGCTTTATCCTCTAGGGAATCAACCGCGTTGGCCGCGGCTTCCTTGTGCGGCACAGTCACATTGACGCCAACGAAGCCGCGGCCGGGAAGGCTTCTGAGCGTGGCTTCGAATTCTTCTGGCGGCACGGCCAGGGGAACATAGGCTCCTTTGATATTATGCTTCTTGAGCCAGTAGCCGTGCAGCCTGGGTGACAAGGAATGGCTAACGGGCCACCCCATGACGCCTGCTTGCCTGGTTTTTCCGCTTGTGGTCATGGACGGTTCGTTCGGCCGTGTGCTTGAAAGGTCCCCAGTTCTCATCTTATTGGCGCGGAGCCATCTCGTCGCCCCATATCAATTTATTCTGTAAGGACCCCCACCTCCCGCAAAAATTCGAGAAGTGCTAGAAGCGGCAAACCCAGGATGGTGAAATAATTGCCCTCGATACGGGCGAACAGTTGCGCCCCCGTCCTTTCTAGCCTATAGCCGCCGACACTTTCCAGAATTTCCAAGCCACTCTCCGCGATATAACGCTCAATAAAGGTGTCACTGAAATCCCGCATAGTCAGGTTGGCCGTTTCAACATATTTCCATAGGGATTCATTATCATGGTAGACCGAGACTGCGGAAACCAGACGATGGGTGTGGCCGCGAAGGATTTTCAGCGTTGCCACTGCTTGTTCCATATCTCGGGGCTTGTTAAACCACCAGTCATCCAGTTCGAGGATTTGATCAGCACCGATGACATAAGCGCCGGGGTGTCTTTTAGCAATAGCCGCTGCTTTTGTCTGGGCTAGAGTTTGGGTAGCCGGTTCGATTCCTATCCTGTCTTTTCTAAGCTTTTCCTTCAGTTCTGTCTCGTTGACGAAGGCGGCGTCGACAACATGGCTGATACCGGCATTTTCGAGTAAACGGCTTCGTATCTTGCTGCCAGACGCAAGGACGATAAGGTTCATACCATTGCCGTTGCTACTCAGGTGAACTCTTCCTTGCGACGGTTGTAAAGTTGGAGGATGGTCGCCGCCGTTTCCTCAATCGATTTTCGGCTGACGTTGATTACCGGCCAATCGTTCTTGGCAAACAGGCGGCGTGCCTCGTTAATTTCTTTCGATACCTTCTCAAAATTGACGTAATCTGTTTCTTCGTCCTGATCAAGCATACGCAAGCGTTGGCGCCGGATTTCGACAAGTCTTTTTGGTTCCTTGGTTAGACCAACTATCAAGGGACCGATGGTTTTAAAAAGTTCTTCTGGAATTGGGCATCCGGGAACAATGGGTATGTTCGCTGTTTTAATTCCGCGGTTCGCTAAGTAAATACTGGTCGGGGTTTTCGAAGTCCTAGACACGCCCAACAATACCACGTCTGCCTCATTTAGGTCCCAAGTCGATTGTCCGTCATCATGACTGAGAACAAAATGCATAGCTTCGATACGACCAAAATATTCCGCATCCATTACGTGCTGACGTCCGGGCTGGGCGTGGACTTCGGCATCGAGATGAATGCCCAGGGCAGCGGTCACAGGGTCAAGTACAGCAATGCAAGGAACTTGAAGTTTCTGGCATCCGTCCTCAAGAATATTGCGGATTTTCACGTTGACGATGGTGTAAAGAACGAAGCCTGGATTTTCCTGGATGCCGGTGATCACATCCGTAACCTGTTTTTCAGTGCGGACCATGGACCAAAGGTGCTCCTCGGCGCGAATGTTTTCAAATTGAACCAAGCACGCCCGTGCTACCAAGCCTACAGTCTCTCCCGTTGAATCTGAAATCAGATGAAGATGAAAGGTTTTTAAGCGTACTGTGTTCATAAATTTCCTGGGTGCGCTTTGGGGATAATTTCATCTTTTTTGTAAAAGGCCTTTTTTATCCGCATTTGTCACGTTTCCATACACCAGGAAAATTACCTGTGTAAAACATTATCCATGACTTGGAAAAAACCCCATGGTTTAATGATCCTCAAAATTTATTCTCCTTATCCACGTAATAATAGATAGGATAGTGGAGTTTGTTTTTACTGTCTAAAATCCATACATAACCATTATATCCACAAGCTTTACCTAACTAATGGAATCTTTTTCTATATTTTTCCAATAATATATAGAACAACTTCTAATCCCCAGGATTCACCCTACAACTACAACTACTACCTTCTTTATTATATAAACATAGTTTGTATTAAGAAAAAAATTTTCTGGAAAATCTGTTAAATATGGTCGATTTAAAATTAAAAAAACCGGTGCTTAAAGCGTTGAATGGCGAAATTTCTAACCGGCCGCCTTTTTGGCTGATGCGCCAAGCAGGTCGTTACCTACCTGAGTATTGGGAAATTCGAGAGCAGGCAAAAAGCTTTTTGGATTTTTGTTATTCTCCTGACCTTGCTGTTGAAGTGACCCTACAGCCATTGCGCCGATTTCACATGGATGCGGCAATATTATTTTCTGATATTTTAGTTCTTCCTGATGCCCTAGGTCAAAAAGTCGAGTTTATTCAAGGCAAGGGACCGATACTCAACGCTCTTCAATCCGTTGCTGATGTTAAAAGCCTTTCCGAAGAAAGAGTCAGTGAATATTTATCACCGGTATTTGAAATGATTAGGCGCCTTGTTAATGAAATCCCCGCTGAAACAGCACTTATTGGTTTTGCTGGCGCGCCCTGGACCATCGCCGTTTATATGATCGAAGGTAGGGGCGGAACGAATTGTTCCCGCCTTCGTACATGGGCAGAAGAATCTCCTAATGAGTTACAGGTTCTTATCGATCTTCTGGTCAATACTACAATTGGGTACTTAATTCATCAGATTCGGAACGGCGTGGAAATCATTCAGATCTTCGACAGTTGGGCTGGAATCTTAAGCAACGATAACAAACAATTTCGGCGCTGGATCATCGAGCCAACTCGGCAAATCGTGGAACGGCTACATGAAAGCTTCCCTGGTGTCCCTATCATTGGATTTCCTAGAAACGGCGGAGAGCAGATCGAGAATTATATCACCGAAACTGGCATCCAAGGCGTAGCCCTAGACCAAAACGTGCCGTTACCCTGGATAGCCGGGACTCTGCAGCCGAAATGCACCGTTCAGGGCAACCTCGACAACAAGGTCCTGGTTACGGGCGGGGAAAAACTGGAACAGGAAACGACACGTATCCTAGAGGCCCTTTCCGACGGGCCATTTATCTTTAACCTCGGTCACGGCGTGTTGCCTGAGACACCGTTAGATCACGTCGCACAATTAACGGAATTGATCCGGAATTGGCCTAGCGCCCGTCGGGAGACCGCCTGATGGGGCGACTTGCGGTCGTTCTGTTTAACCTCGGCGGACCGGACAGCCTAGAAGCGGTCGAACCGTTTCTTTTTAATCTTTTCAATGATCCGGCCATCTTCAGCGACGCCAAGCCGTTCAGATGGGTAACGGCGAAATTCATCTCCCGCCGTAGGGCCAAAGTGGCGCGGGAGATTTACCGGAAACTTGATGGTAGATCACCACTGCTTGAGGAAACTCGGGCGCAAGCTGAGGCGCTTCAACGAAGACTCATGGACCAGGTGGAAGATGTCAGGGTCTTTATCGCCATGCGCTACTGGCATCCGATGAGTAACGACACGGCTCGAGAGGTTAAAACCTTTCAGCCAGATGAGATTATCTTATTACCGCTCTATCCACAGTTTTCAACGACCACCACCGGTTCATCCTTGGCGGAATGGCACCAAGCCGCCCTAGCGGTAGGCCTGAACCGGCCTACTCGGGCCGTTTGCTGTTACCCAAAGGAACCCGGGGTCATTCAGGGTCAGGCCAAGTTAATAACAGCCGTTATGGAAAAAGCCGAAATCTATGGACGGCCCAGGGTATTGTTTTCCGCACACGGCCTGCCGAAAAAAATTGTTGCCAAGGGCGATCCCTATCAATGGCAGATCGAACAGACATCTCGCGCTGTCGCGGAGGCACTGCAAATGCCGGACCTGGACTGGGCCGTCTGCTACCAAAGCCAGCTCGGGCCGCTGGAGTGGATCGGACCCAGCATTGATTACGAATTGTCCCGAGCCGGCAAAGACGGCATCCCCGTAATCGTGGTCCCCATCGCATTCGTGTCGGAACATTCGGAAACGCTAGTCGAGCTTGATATCGAATACCGCGACATGGCCCATAGGTTGAATGTTCCGGCCTATAACCGGGTGCCGGCGCTCGGCTGCCAGGAGGACTTCATCAATGGCCTAGGGCGGTTGGTTGAAATGGCTAGACGGCGTGATATCGGCACCGGGTCGGCCAAAGAAGGCCGACAATGCCCCGCCGGGCATGCCGGGTGCCCCTTGATAGAATTTTAATTATCGGAGGACCCCATGCCGGAGCTGTCAGGGACAGCCACCCTTTGGATCAAGGCTTTTCATATCATTAGCGTCATCGCCTGGATGGCAGGACTTCTGTACCTGCCGAGACTGTTCGTCTATCACGTCGACGCGACCCCCCAATCAGAATGGTCCGAGACCCTTAAAACCATGGAACGGCGTCTTTTGAAGGCGATCATGAATCCGGCGATGTTGGCATCGTTGGGGACCGGGGGGGCGTTGTTGATGAACCTCGATGACGCCGCCTGGAAAGACGGATGGTTGTACGGCAAGCTGGTTTTGGCGGTCGGCCTGTTGGCGGTCCATATAGTCATGGGCCGGTGGCGGCGGGATTTCGCCAAAGACAAAAATATCCGGACGGGAAAATTCTACCGCATCCTGAACGAAGTGCCGACCGTGCTGATGATCGGGATCGTCTTTCTTGTGGTCGTGCAGCCGTTTTAACTTTTTAGAAGATTGGGACGAGCCTTGAAATCTTCATTTGACAGCTCCCAGGTGTTTGTTTAATCCTTCTATCGACCTGTCGAATCCGACACCCGCTACCAATTAATTTATTTGATATTTAAACCCGCCAAGCGGGCTTCTTGCCCGCTTTTCCGGATTTCAGCCCGCTCAGACAGAAACTACCGGACATTTCCCTCTCTTGATGTGGCGCCGAAACCAGATCACCGTTTCGATGAATCCAAAGACCTAAAATGAATCTTCAAGAGCTTAAAAGCAAAACCCCGGCCGACCTTCTGGCCTACGCCGAGGAACTGGAAATCGAAAACGCCAGCTCACTCCGCAAGCAGGACATGATGTTTGCGATTCTAAAGCAGCTGGCAGAAAATGACGTCTCTATATTCGGGATCGGCGTCCTTGAAGTGCTGCAGGACGGGTTCGGTTTCTTGCGAAGCCCTGAAGCCAACTATCTACCGGGTCCCGATGATATTTACGTCTCGCCTAGCCAGGTGCGACGCTTCGCTCTCAGAACTGGCGACACGGTGGAAGGAGAAATCCGTTCGCCAAAAGACGGTGAACGGTATTTCGCGCTCCTGAAGATCAATCAGGTCAATTTCGGTGATTCGAGCGACGTCCGCCACCGCATCAATTTCGACAACCTGACACCGCTCTATCCCGACGAACAATTAGAGATGGAACAGGACAATACTAACGGGAAAGACCCGACGACCCGAGTCATCGATCTCATCTGTCCCATCGGCAAGGGACAACGGGCCCTGATCGTATCACCGCCGCGCACTGGCAAGACCGTGATGCTGCAGAACATCGCTCACTCCATCACGTTGAACCATCCGGAATGCTATCTGATCGTGTTGCTGATCGATGAAAGACCGGAGGAAGTGACCGACATGTCGCGCTCTGTCAAGGGCGAGGTGGTCAGCTCTACCTTTGACGAGCCTGCGGCGCGCCACGTTCAGGTTGCTGAAATGGTGATCGAAAAGGCCAAGCGTCTGGTTGAACACAAACGCGACGTTGTAATCCTGCTGGACTCCATCACCCGGCTGGCCCGAGCCTACAACACAGTGGTGCCGTCGTCCGGCAAGGTTCTGACCGGCGGCGTCGACGCTAACGCCCTGCAGCGGCCGAAACGCTTCTTCGGCGCCGCCCGCAACATCGAAGAGGGCGGCTCGCTCACCATAATCTCGACGGCGCTCATCGAGACCGGCTCGCGCATGGACGAGGTCATCTTCGAAGAATTCAAGGGCACCGGCAATTCGGAAATCATCCTCGACCGCAAACTCTCGGACAAACGGACCTGGCCTTCCATCGACATCACCAAATCAGGTACCCGCAAGGAAGAACTACTGGTCGACAAGGGGACGCTTTCGAAGATGTGGGTATTGCGCCGCATACTGATGCCCATGGGCGTCACCGACGCCATGGAATTCCTCCTCGACAAGCTCAAGGTGTCGAAGAATAACCAGGACTTCTTCGACTCCATGAACACCTGATGACAAAGCGCCGGCAATTTGCTGACCCTCCGCAGAACACTCTTAAAAATTGCAATTGCTTACGGCAGTAAAACCGTAGATCCGGTTGTCTTGCGGGCTTCCAGATCGCGGTGGGCCTCGGCCGTGTCCTTAAGCGCATAAGTCTGATTGACGTTGATCTTCACGTGCCCGTCCTGGACCACGTCGAAAAGAGCGTTGGCGCATTCGTTCAACGACTCGCGTGTCGCCGTGTGGGTGGCCAGCGTCTGGCGGGTGAGGTAGAGCGACCCCTTGGGGCCCAGCGAGGCGATATTGACCGGGTCCACGGGTCCCGACGCGTTGCCGAAGGACACCATCAGGCCGAAAGGCCGGAGGCAATCCAGCGAGTCCTCGAATGTGTCCTTGCCGATGGAATCGTAAACCACGGGAACGCCCTCGCCGACGGTGATTTCCTTGACCCGCTCAATTACGCTCTCTTCGTGGTAGAGGATCGGATGATCACAGCCGTTGGCCTTAGCCAGCGTGGCCTTTTCCTCGGAACCGACGCAACCAATGACGGTAGCGCCCAGGTGCTTCGCCCACTGGCACATGATCAAACCGACGCCGCCGGCGGCGGCGTAGAACAGGATGGTGTCGCCAGGATTGACCCGGTAGACCCGGTTCAGGAGATAGTATGCGGTCATGCCCTGGAGCATCATCGCCGCGGCGGTCTGGTCGTTGATGTCGTCAGGGAGTGGCACCAGCCGGTCGGTGCCCATGACACGCTCTTCCGCATAGGCGCCGAGCCCCATGGCATAGGCAACCCGGTCACCGGTTCTAACATCGGTGACGCCGTCACCAACCTCCTCGACAACACCAGCCGCTTCCATGCCGAGCACCAATGGCATGTCGCCCAAGTGATAAAGTCCCGAACGTTGGTAGGTGTCGATGTAATTGAGACCGACGACGGTGTGGCGTAGGCGCACCTCGCCGGGTCCGGGGGCACCGACTTCGACGTCGTCCCAGGACAGCTTCTCCGGTCCGCCGGTTTCGTGAATGCGAATGGCCTTAGTCATAATTCCTCCCTGATCGTTTGGGCCGCCTTGGCGGCGAATTCGTTATACGGCCGTTATTTTGGAGCGGAAGGGTGTAAACAGCAAGCCGAGTGAAAGGCACGATGAAAGGCGGGGCGCCTCAGGCGATCAAACAGCCCTCGAGCCTGAGGAGCGCAATCTTGGTTTCCACCCCGGCGCCGCCCGTATAACCGACCGCCTGCCCGTCCCTTCCGACGACCCGGTGACAGGGAATGATGATAGGAATGGGGTTCTTCCCGCAGGCGCCACCAACGGCCCTGGGGGCGCTCATGAGCGCCCCCGCGATATCGCCGTAGGTTTGGGTCCGGCCATAGGGAATCCGCCTCAACTGGCCCCAGACGGCCCTCTGGAAGGCTGAGCCTGCAGGGTGCAGTGGCAGTTCGAAGATTTTCAGTTTGCCATCGAAATAGGCATCAAGCTGGCGCCGCGCTTCCTCCAACAACGGCGACGACTTCGGATCGCCGACCCGGCCCCATTCGACGGCGACGATGGCCCCGGCGTCGGCGAATAGCGTCAACGGGCCGACGGGGCTGTTCATGGAAAGATAACCCATGCGCCGATTATAACCGTCGAAGTTCCTTCCTTAATACTTCCGCGTCAATCACGGGCAATCCACAGGTTGGCCCGGCGCAGATATAAACGGCAGGCTGGCCATCGACCAAGCCCTTGCCACGGGCCGGGTGGCCTTCCGGCAGGGCGGCGTCGTCGGGCAACTGGACAACGATTCGGTTTGCTAGGCCGGCATCAAATACCACCCGGCGAAGTTCGGCCGTCGCGGCGTCTTCCGACGCGCCGACGATAACGAGCTGGCAGCCGGTCTCAAGCAGCTCAAAGCCGCTCAACAGCGTCGGCTGGTGGGCGAAACTGCGCGATTCCTTGGCGGCGATGGCATGGAACAGTTGCTCGGCGCGCTCCCGGTGGGCCACCTCACCGGTGAGATAAAACAGCCGTGCCAGAACCTCGGCCATGACGCCGTTGCCGGACGGCACCGCGTTGTCGTGGACCGTTTTCGAGCGCGCAATCACGTCGTCGGTATCGTCGGCGCCGAGGAAGTATCCCTTGGCGTCGCCATCCCAATAGTGGGCATTGACAATTTCGGTCCAGACCTCTGCCCGCGCCAGGTAATCACCCTTCCCCGTCACCCCATGGAGAAGCAACGCCGCCCGAGACATGTTGGCGTAATCGTCGAGGACCGCCGGATGGCTCAAACGCTCGGCGCACCAGACGTGCCGGAGGCGGCCATCAGACGTCATGGTGCCGGTGACGAAATCAAAAACCGCCTCGGCGGCATCGATCCAGGCGGGCTCGTCGAACACCGCCCCCGCCTTCGCCAGGGCGGCAATCATCAGTCCGTTCCAGTCGGCCAGGACCTTGTCGTCCCGCTGGGGCCGGACGCGGCCGCCCCTGATTTTGAGCAGTTTTTCCCGGCATTCCCTGAGGCCTTCCTCGGCGGCGTCGGGCCCGAACCGGAGGTCATGGGAACGGTTGAGGATTGCCTTCCCCTCCCAATTGCCGTGGGGGGTTACGTCGTAGGCTTCCTTGAACACCGGGGCGTCCGGACCGAGCACTTCGTCGATCTCGGCTTCGACCCAGACGTAGAACTTTCCTTCCTCGCCCTCGCTGTCGGCATCCAGCGCGCTGGCGAACGCAAACGGGCCATCTTCGGACGAGCGCATCTCGCGGAGCGCCCAGTCGATGGTTTCCTGAACGCGGACCCGGTAAAGAGGGGTTCGTGTGACCTGCCAGACGTCGGTGAGCAAATCAATGAGAAGCGCGTTGTCATAGAGCATTTTCTCGAAATGCGGGGCCAACCAAGCCTCGTCGGTGGAATAGCGCGCGAACCCACCGCCTAAGTGATCGTAGATACCGCCCTGGCAGATGTTGTCTAGGGTCACCGTCACCGCTTGGCCGAATACGGGCCCGTCATGGCGCTTGTGGGCCTGCCACAGAAACTGAAACGTCGTTGGTTGTGGAAACTTTGGCGCTCCCTGGGTGCCGCCGCGAACAGGATCGACGTGCTGGAGAATCATCGCTGCGGCCTCGTTCAGCCCGTCCATAGTCAATCGGCCCCCGCCTTCCGGATTAGCCAACTTAGCCAACCCTCGGCGTAGAGCGGCGGCGTTTTCCATGACTTTGGCATTTTCGGTCCGGAAGGTTTTGGCGATGCTTTTCAGGAGGTCGGGAAAACCCGGACGGCCGTAACGAGACGTCGAGGGAAAATAAGTGCCGCCCCAAAAAGGCTCGGCACCGGACGTCAGGAACATGGTTAGCGGCCAACCCCCGTGCTCCCCCATCATTCCCAGCGCCGATTGGTAAATGGCGTCGATGTCGGGACGCTCCTCGCGGTCGACCTTGATGTTGACAAAAAGCTCGTTCATCAACCCGGCGATGGCCTCGTCCTCGAAGCTTTCGTGGGCCATGACATGGCACCAATGACAGGCGGCATAGCCGACCGATAGCAGGATCGGCTTGTTTTCGCGTTTGGCCAGGGCAAGGGTATCGCCATTCCACGGCCGCCAGTGAACCGGGTTGTCCTTGTGCTGGAGAAGATAGGGGCTGGTTTCTTCGGAAAGCAGGTTTCGGGGCATGGAGGAAAGATCCGGCGATGGGGGTCCCTTGTGGGGTTAGTTGCCTAGTGACTAATGCTAGCTTAATTTGGATCGTCGGCTCCGCGATACAACCAATATCTAATACCGGCATGGAAAAAACAAAGGACACTCCCCATCGTGAAGCAAAACAACGGCGACCCTCCCGCCTTTTACAGTCGTCATGTATTCTTTTGCGTCAACCAACGCGAAGAAGGCCACCCGCGCAGTTGCTGCGCCGACAAGGGATCGCTGGAACTCCGCGAACACATGAAGGCCAGGACCAAGGAAATGGGATTGAAACGGGTCCGAATCAATGCATCGGGCTGCCTGGACCGCTGTGAGTTGGGTCCGTCGGTGGTGATATATCCCGAAGGCGTCTGGTACCGGTGTGAGACCAAGGAAGACGTCGACGAAGTGCTGGAAACCCATGTCCGCGACGGCAGACGGGTCCAGCGGCTGATGATGGATGCTAAGGAATAGGCCCGCGGGGGAAGCTTTATTTTGGGTGCGCCCGTATTTTTCAACGAAACCGAAAGCATCTATGCCCTAGCCAGCGGCGCTGGCCGGGCCGGGATCGCCGTCATCCGCATATCCGGGCCCGGCGCGGGCCCCGCCTTGGCCGGCCTCGCCGGCACCGAATTGCCGGAGACACCCCTTATCCCGCGCCGGGCGACGTCCGTCAGGCTGACGGATCCCACGACCTCGGAAACCATTGACCACGGCCTGGCGATCTGGTTCCCGGGTCCTGCCAGCTTCACCGGCGAGGACGTGGCGGAGCTTCACGTTCACGGAGGCCATTCCGTGGTCGCGGGAATCCTTGAGGCCCTTGGGGCCATGTCGGGCCTGAGAATGGCCGAGCCGGGAGAATTTTCTCGGCGAGCCTTCGAAAACGATAAATTCGACCTGACGGCGGCCGAGGGGTTGGCCGATCTGGTCGACGCCGAAACATCAGCGCAACGCCGTCAGGCATTGAGGCAACTACAAGGGGAACTCGGCAGGCTTTACGAGTCGTGGCGGGAACGACTGCTGAGGGCCCTGGCCCACCGGGAAGCCGAAATCGATTTTTCCGACGAAGACCTGCCGGACGGCGTCGACGCCGCCGCCCGGACCGAGGTTGCCCGGCTGGAAAAAGAGATCGCCAGGCACCTGGAAGACGGACGGCGGGGGGAAAGACTGCGCTCGGGTCTCCACATCGCTATCATCGGCCCGCCCAACGCCGGTAAATCGAGCCTGTTGAACCTGTTGGCGCAGCGGGACGCCGCCATCGTCTCCGAGACCGCGGGCACTACCCGGGATGTGATCGAGGTGCATCTGGACCTTGGTGGCTATCCGGTGGTAGTCGCCGATACGGCGGGTCTCAGGAACGGCCGGGACGAAATCGAGATCGAAGGCGTCCGCAGGGCCCGCGACCAGGCGTCGGAAGCGGACCTGCGTTTGGCCGTTTTCGATGGCGAGACTTGGCCCGAGGTGGACCCCATGACGGTCGGGCTGGTCGATGCAAACACCGTGGTCGTGATCAACAAGATCGACCTTAAAGCCCCGGCCCCGCCGCTGAAGGTCAACGGCGAGTTAGCGCTAGGTATCTCGGCCCTGAGAGGCGACGGCATCGACGGCTTGCTGGCGGCGGTGACGGATCAAGTCTCCGGCATCGTCGGCGTTACCGCCTCCCCCGCCCCTTCCCTGACCCGGGCCCGGCATCGCGAGGCGCTCGAGGAATGCTGGGCGGCGCTAAAGCGATTCCCGGCCGCAGCCGGGGACGACAAGACGCCGGAGTTGGCGGCCGAGGACTTGCGCCTGGCCGCCCGGGCGCTGGGCAGGATAACCGGGCGGGTGGACGTGGACGAGGTGCTGGACGTCATCTTCCGGGACTTCTGCATCGGCAAATAACTCTTGGGGCAACGCCACGGAATGGAGGCGGGGGGGCAAAACAGGATCGAAGTAGTGTTTCACGTGAAACAATGCCTCCCGGCCCTTGGCTTTGTCAGGATTCGGCGCTGCTGAAGCACCCTTCGATCGGGACTCCGCTTATTGTTTTGGACGCTAGGCCATGACTCCAGAAATACCAATCCGGGGCCGGATATGCTTTGGCTCTAATTTCTTTTATTGCCGCTCCAGGACGTTTGACACAGGCTCGGTACCGACCCTAAATTCTGACTCATGAAAGCCCCGACGAATTCCTATGACGTTATCGTCATCGGTGGCGGCCACGCCGGCAGTGAAGCGGCGGTAGCGGCGGCGCGTTTCGGCGCCCGGACGCTGCTGTTGACCCACCGCATCGAGACCATCGGCGAAATGTCCTGCAATCCTGCCATCGGCGGCTTGGCCAAGGGACAGCTGGTGCGTGAGATTGATGCCTTGGATGGGATCATGAGCTGCGCCATCGACAAGGCCGGCATTCAGTTCCGCATTCTTAACCGAAGCAAGGGCCCGGCTGTACAGGGGCCCCGCGCTCAGGCCGACCGAAAACTCTACAAGCGTGCGATCCAAGACCTGTTGGGGGCTCAACAAGGCCTGGAGATCCGCGCCGATGCGGTCGAGGACCTGATTCTTTACAATGGCGGAGAAATTGCCGGCGTCAGGACCGCCAGCGGCGAAGACATCACCGCAGGCAGCGTCGTGGTAACGACGGGGACTTTCCTGCGCGGACTAATTCACATCGGCGACACCCGGATTCCGGCCGGGCGAATCGGTGACAAGCCGGCGATCGGACTTACTTACACCTTCAAACGTTTCGGGCTAGCCCTCGGTCGCCTGAAAACCGGTACCCCGCCCCGCCTCGACGGCCGCACCATCAATTGGAAGGGACTCCAGGTACAGCCCGGCGACGACCCACCCGTTCCCTTTTCATATTTAACGGAAAGGATCGAGATCCCGCAGATCAGCTGCCACATCACCGGCACCACCCCGGCTAGCCACGCCCTGATCGAGGAAAATCTTCATCTTTCGGCCATGTATTCGGGCCGGATTTCTGGCATCGGGCCCCGATACTGTCCGTCCATCGAAGACAAGGTGGTCCGTTTCAGCGGCCGGGACCGCCACCAGATCTTTCTCGAACCGGAGGGCTTAGACGACCACACGGTCTATCCGAACGGCATTTCCACCTCATTGCCGAAGAACGTCCAACTCAACCTCCTGAAGACCATCCCCGGCCTAGAAAACGCCCAAATGCTCCGGCCCGGTTATGCCATCGAGTACGACTTTGTCGATCCCCGGGAGCTCAAGCCGAGCCTTGAGACCCAGTGCACCAAAGGCCTTTATCTTGCCGGCCAGATCAACGGCACCACCGGCTACGAAGAAGCCGCCGCCCAGGGCCTGATGGCGGGGATCAACGCCGCCCGAACCGCCGCCGGCCAGGAACCGATGGTCCTGGACCGGGCCGACGCCTATATCGGCGTCATGGTCGACGATCTGGTGACCCTTGGGACCAGTGAGCCCTACCGGATGTTCACCTCGCGTGCCGAATATCGCCTGAAACTACGCGCCGATAACGCAGATCAACGGTTGACGGAAAAGGGAATAGTTGCCGGTTGCGTCGGCCCCGAGCGGGCCCGGGCCTTCGGCAAAAAAATAAAGGAACTGAAAGAGGCCGCCGCCGTCCTCAACGGATTGAGAGCGTCGCCCAACCGGCTCCGCGCCCAGGGCATCGACATCAACCTCGATGGGGTCAAAAGAACCGCCCTAGAACTGTTGGCCTACCGCGGCATCGACCTCGCCGTCCTGAGCCGTTTTTGGCCGGAATTGGCCCGTATCCGGCCTGAAATCGGCCGGCAGCTTAAAATCGAATCCGGCTATGCAGGTTATATCGACCGCCAGGATGCGGATATCCAAGCCTTCCGCCGCGACGAAGCCCTTGAACTGCCCGATTGGCTGGACTTCGATTCCATACCCGGGCTGTCCGTTGAAATTCGTGACAAACTGACCCAGACCCGGCCCGCCACACTCGGCGCTGCGGCCCGGATCTCAGGCGTCACCCCGGCGGCGTTGACGGTCCTCCTCGGCCATGTGCGACGCCGTGACGCCGCGACGACCGCCTGATAGCATGATCCAAACGGCCCGTTTCACGTGAAACATGCGCCGTTAACTCCGCATGGCTTTCAGGAAATCTGCAGGGTTTCGGACGACGCACTGGAGCGCCTAAAAACTTTCGTGGCGTTGCTCGAAAAATGGCGAACGAAGATCAACCTCGTCGGCCGCAGAAGCCTTGACAATCCCTGGCACCGCCATATCCTCGATTCGGCGCAACTGGGACCCCTGTTGCCGCCCGGGACAAAGTCCATTGCTGATATCGGCAGCGGCGCCGGGTTTCCGGGGTTGGTTCTGGCGCTTATCGATCTCCCCGGGGGCCCCGATGTCCACATTATCGAAAGCAACCAACGCAAGTGCGCCTTCCTACGCGAAGTCAACCGTGCCACTGGCGCCGGCGCCGTAATTCATCATTGCCGGATCGAAAATTTATCGAACCTGAGGGTCAATGTGGCAACGGCGCGAGGCGTTGCGCCTTTGACGAAACTTTTGCAATTCGCGGTGCCGGTCCTGAAAAAAAACGGAAAATGTTTTTTCCTGAAGGGTAAAAAATGGCAAGAGGAATTGACGAGAGCCAAAAAAGATTGGAATATGAAGGAATCAAATATCTCAAGTTTATCAGATTCCTTGGGCATGGTTATAAAATTAGAGGCACTGTCCCGCCGTCATGATTCCTGATAGACCCTTGCTGCAAAACCGCGGCACCCGAATTTTTGCCATCGCCAATCAGAAAGGCGGCGTCGGAAAGACAACGACGACAATCAATCTGGCTACCGCCCTTGCCGCCATCCGCCAAAAAGTCATGATCATCGATTTCGATCCCCAGGGAAACGCCAGCACCGGCCTAGGCGTCCGGCGCGAAGACCGGGAGGTCAATTCCTATCATCTCCTGATCGGCGAGGTGGAGTTAGCAGAAACTGTCCTGGAAACCGATATCCCCGGCCTTCACATCATGCCGTCGGGGATCGACCTGTCAGGGGCCGAAATTGAGCTCGTCAACCAGGAACGCCGAGAATACTTCCTCAGGGAGGCCCTGAAGAATGGAGCCGAAGATTATGATTACGTGTTGATCGATTGCCCGCCGGCGTTAGGCCTGCTGACCATCAATGCCCTTGTTGCCGCCCGGGCGGTGCTGGTGCCCCTTCAGTGCGAATTCTTTGCCCTCGAGGGCATCAGCCAGTTAGTCAAAACCATTGAACACGTTAAGCGGGCCTTCAATCCGGGCCTCGATATACAGGGCATCGTGCTGACCATGCATGACCGCCGAAACAATCTGTCTCATATGGTGGTCAACGATGTCCGCGACTTTTTCGGCGACAAAGTCTACAAGACTGTGATCCCTCGCAATATCCGGGTCAGCGAAGCCCCGTCCCACGGCTGTCCGGTGATCATTTTTGACCTGAATTGCGCCGGATCCAAAGCTTATCTGAGCCTCGCCGGCGAGGTGATCCACCGAGAACGGCAAATTTCAGTCTGATGGCGGAAGAAAAACGCAAGAACCTCGGTCGTGGCCTGTCGGCGCTTATGGGCGAGGACAGGAGTGATAACGGGGGCGAGCCAACAAAGTCCGATAACGCCAAGGGTTCCAGGCTGGTGCCCGTCGAGTGCCTTTTTCCCGGCCGCTATCAACCCCGTCTTTCGGTGGATGAAGAAAAGATCAGCGAACTGGCGCAATCGATTCGTGAAAACGGGATTATCCAGCCGCTGCTTGTCAGGCGCCAGTCGGAAGACAAGGCCTCTTTTGAAATCATCGCCGGTGAAAGGCGCTGGCGGGCTGCCCAAATGGCCAAGCTCCACGACGTCCCAGTGATCATCAGAGACCTCAGCGACCAGGAAGCGCTGGAAATCGCTTTGGTCGAAAACCTCCAACGCCAGGACCTGTCATCGCTGGAAGAAGCCGAAGGATATCAGCGCCTGATGAACGAATTCTCCCACACCCAGGAGGACCTCGCCAAAACCGTCGGCAAAAGCCGCAGCCACGTCGCCAATACCTTGCGCCTGTTGGGCCTGCCGGGGCCGGTCAAGAAGATGCTGGGCAACGGCGACCTTTCCGTCGGTCACGCGCGGGCTATCCTGAACACGCTGGATCCCGTGGCGGTGGCCTGTCAGGTGGTCAAAAAGGAACTTAACGTTCGCCAGACCGAAAGACTGGTCCGCAAGAAACAGCGGCAAAAGGAAAAACCTAAGACCCCTGAGAAAAAGGACGTCGACACTGTGGCGTTGGAACGGGATCTTGCCAACCTCCTAGGATTGAAGGTGGGGATAAAATTCAAGAACGGTGGCGGGTCGCTGACGGTTCATTACAGCTCCCTGGAACAACTGGACGATATTCTCCTGCGGTTGGGGCAGGGCGGGGAGGCGACTTCGGGGCCCGAGCCGGCGGCCCCATCGAAAACGAAAGCCTCCGGAAAGGCCGACCCCAAACTGTCGATCAGCCTCAATTCCAAGACCCGGCGGGCAAAAAAGAAGGGCCGGTAAATCAGGGCCACCCAATAATTTCAACGCCTTCCCAATGAAGTAGGGCAGATACCGAAGGTGTCCGTGCGAAGGCTTTAACGGGCGCGGATGCGGGCGCCAGACCGGGCCGCCTGGGCGATCCGGATCAAGGCCCTGTGACAGCCCGCGGCGGCCGGAAAACCGGTCGACTTGCAATCAATTTCGGCTTCGGTGGCCAGCCCTAGGGCGTCTGCTAGGCGGCCGTTCCGCCAGAAGCCCATCTGGGCCTTGAACTGAGCCTTGAATTTGAAAATGACAGAAGGCCTTAGCGCCTGGATGGCCCTATCCTCCTCTTCGCCCTTATTAACCAGCCCCAAGGCGAAATGAAGCCTTTGCAAATGGCGCTGAACGGCACGGAGCACACCGACGGGACTCGTGCCCTCCAGGTACGCGCGCTGAAGCGTCCGGTCGAGTTCCAGGGAATCTCCGCCAGCCGTAGCATAGGCCAAGGCGTCAAGGGCCATGGCGGCGCTGTCGCCGATGCAAACCATAACGTCCTCAAGACCGACCGATCCCGGGGGGCCGGGTTTTCCGTTATCGCCCCCGGCGCCGGTTCCGCCAACATAAAGCGCCAATTTTTCAAGCTCGGTCCTGGAAATCATGCGATCGCCGCCCAGGTTGTCAGCTAGATAAACCGATGCCTCCGCTGTCGCCATCAAGCCGTGGTGGCCCAGTGTCTCGCGAATAATCGCCGCCAGCGCCGATCCGTCGTCTTCGAAGCACCCGATAGAGGCAGCGTTGCTGGCCTTTTCAAAAAGCTTACGCAGGGATGACTTTGGACCAAGATTGCCAGCTTCGGCAATGACGAAACTTTCACCGCCGACAAACTTAAAAAGGGTCTTGAATATTTCGGAAATGCCGTCGGTCGCTTCGCGGACCCTTATAACCCGCCGGCCACCGGTCATGGATAAAGCCGCTGCCTCGTCGATCAGCCGCGGCGGGTCGGTCTTGACGGCGGCGCCGGTCATCTCGACGACCCGGAAGGGGTCGCCCGGGTCGTCAACGACCAAGCGGATAAGGGCCTGGGCCCGTTCGCGAACTAGTCCCTGATCGGGGCCGTAAACCAGCACGGCGACAATTTCCGGCTCCGGCTGGCGGAGGAAACGTTCTACACGGGCGCCGGAAATCTTCACGTGGCGGCTATTTTTCTTGACCCTGCCGGTGGGCGAGGAAAACGATCAACCTGATCCGGATGTCCTCGCTCAATTCGCGGACCGCACGGGCACGAGCATCCTTTTCAGCCATCAGAGTGGCGAACTCGGAATCCAGAATATTGTAGCTGACCGTTATAAAACTTTTTGCTGAAAACAACGTCTTACCGCCGGCAAGGGTTGTCAAACTGTAATTCACATTAACGGTCAAATTAGCCCGGGTCGCAATGGCGCTTTTACTCACCGCAAGGGAAGACGTGCTCTCTTGGACCAGGGTTTGCAAAATGTAACGAGGCCTCCGGGAAAGGCCCCTGGGGTTGAGCACCGTCAATAAATGGTTATACAGCTGTTGGCCGATGCGGTCGGGAATTGGCTCGACCTTGATAATGGGCAATTCTAACGGCGCCCCGCCGGCCGTCCGGTCACTATAAAGCGGCCGGAATCCACAAGCCCCGAGAAGACCAAGAACAACCAGAAACGAAATTGTCCTAAACGACCACATTGATAATCCTATTGGGCACGAAAATAATCTTGCGAACCGGTTTATCACCGATTGCCGCCTTTACGTTGGCAACTTCTAGGGCCGCGGCCTGGGCGGACTCCTGATCGGTGTCCAGGGGCAACAAAACCTCTCCGCGCCGCTTTCCATTCACCTGTACGGCGACCGGCACGGTGTCCTCCACCAAATAGGCGGCTTTTGCCATGGGCCAATCCTCATCCGCAAGGAGGGTTTCATGGCCCAGACTATGCCATAATTCTTCGCCCAGGTGGGGCATCATCGGCCCGACTAGCCTAACGACGGTTTCAAGGGTAAATCTCCTGACCCAGGCGGCGGCATCGTTGTCTCCCGCAAGATCATCCACGCAATTTGTGAGTTCTCTAATCCGTGCAACAACTTTGTTGAAGTGGAAACGCTCAAAGTCCCTCGTAACGTTAGCGATAGTTTTGTGGGTTTCCTTAAGGGTAAAAATTAGCCCTGGAGAATCCTTTTCGCCCGCTTCGATGTTTGGGCGCGGGGCACCAATGGGGATGATGGGCTTTCCGGGATCCCGTCCGTTGACCATGCGCCATAACCGGTTCACGTATCGCCAGGCGCCCTCTATGCCGGCCTCGGTCCAGTCCAGGTCGCGGTCGGGGGGGCTATCGGACAACATGAACAGGCGCGCGGTATCGGCGCCGTAGGTATCGATAATAGATTCAGGATCTACGATGTTCTTTTTCGACTTGCTCATTTTTTCGGAACGCCCGACCTCGACCGGTTTTCCCGTCGCCCGTTGGACCACAGTGCGGTCGCCGCTCCACTCAACATCGTCGGGAAACAGCCAACGGCCGGTCTCGTCCTTGTAGGTCTCGTGGCAGATCATGCCCTGGGTCAAAAGCCCTTCAAAAGGTTCTTTGATTTCCAGATATCCGCACTGTTTCAGAGCTCGGGTGAAAAACCGGGAGTAAAGCAGGTGCAGGACGGCATGCTCTATGCCGCCGATATATTGATCGACCGGCAACCAGTAATCCGCCGCCTTTCGCTCGAAGGGGGTATCGGCGCCGGGTGAGCAGAACCGGGCAAAATACCAGGAAGACTCGAAAAAAGTGTCGAAGGTGTCCGTTTCCCGCCGCGCTGGTTTGCCGCAGGTGGGGCATTCGGTGTCTTTCCAGGTCGGGTGGCGTTCAAGCGGGTTCCCCGGTTTATCTAGGGCCACATCCTCAGGTAAAACAACCGGTAAATCGTCTTCGGGAACGGGAACGATACCGCAATCAGAACAATGGATAACCGGGATGGGGCAACCCCAATAACGTTGCCGGGAAACGCCCCAGTCGCGAAGCCGGTAATTAACCCCCTTCCGGCCTTTGCCGCCGGCTTCCAGCCGCTCGGCGATCGCAGCCTTGGCTTCCTCGACGCTGAGTCCATTCAGAAAACTCGAATTTACTAGCACCCCGTCGTCGGTATAGGCCTCCGCGTCAACGCTAAAACCCTCGGCATCGATGTCTGAGGGCGCGACCACGGGAAGGACGTCAAGACCGTATTTTCGGGCGAAGTCCAAATCCCGCTGGTCATGGGCCGGGCACCCGAAAATGGAACCCGTTCCGTATTCCATGAGAACGAAGTTGGCGACGTAAAGAGGAAAGGCCTTGCCGTCCTGGAAAGGATGGATGACCCGGACACCGGTGTCGTAGCCCGTCTTCTCCGCCGTTTCGATGGCCACTTCGCTGGTTCCGGTCCGGCCGCATTCGTCGATGAACGCCTTGAGATCGGGATCGTCGGTGGCCAGTTCCCGGGCCAGGGGATGGGTGGCGGCAAGGGCGCAGAAAGAGGCCCCGAATATGGTATCGGGGCGGGTGGTATAGACCTCGAGGTGCTCATCCAGTCCCTCAAGCTCGAAAAAAATATAAGCGCCTTCGGATCGGCCAATCCATTTCTCCTGCATCAGACGAACCCGACCTGGCCATCGTTCTAGGGTTTCGAGGTCCTTGAGCAGCTCTTCGGTGAACGCCGTGATTTTTAAAAACCACTGGGAAAGCAACCGTTTTTCAACGTCGGCTCCGGAACGCCACCCCTTGCCGTCAATGACCTGTTCGTTGGCGAGAACGGTGTTTTCCTCAGGATCCCAGTTGACCCAGGATTCTTTTTGGTAGGCTAGGCCCGCTGTGAAAAAATCCAGAAACATTTTTTGCTCATGGCGGTAATAATCCAAGTCGCAGGTCGCGATCTCGCGCGACCAGTCGTAAGATAACCCCATGATTTGGAGTTGCCGGCGCATGGTGGCGATGTTTTCCTGGGTCCAGTGGGCGGGGTGAACTTTGTTTTCGATGGCGGCGTTTTCCGCCGGCAGCCCAAAGGCGTCCCATCCCATGGGGTGCAGCACGTTGAACCGTTGCGCCCGCTTGTACCGGGCGACCACGTCGCCCAAGGTGTAATTGCGGACGTGCCCCATGTGAATGCGCCCCGAGGGATAGGGAAACATTTCCAGCACGTAGTATTTCGGCTTGTCGTTATCCTCGGTAACGGCGAAACATTGACGATCCTCCCAGATCGCCTGCCACTTCGCTTCGGTTTCCTTAAAATTGTAACGCGACATTTCGTTCTGGCCGGGTCAGTTTGCTAACGGTACTTGGATGACATGGCGGGCCCCAGCGCCGAACGATTTCGCGAATCCTTCAAGCGCTTCCCGGGATGGCGGGGCAGCCAATTTCATCTCATGCTATTCCCCAGGAGGCCAGCGTTCCGGCGGCTACTTCAAGGACTGATTCCGCAATTGCCTTGCACGGGTCAAAATGGCGTCTTCGATTTTTATCCCCGTTTCCTGGGGAACGCCGGCATCCCTCCAGCTTCCGCCACGACTCTGAACCTGCCTAAAGACGGCAACGCGGATTCCATCAGCGCGCAGCTTGCGGCCCAGGATATAGACATTTAGCTTAAAGCGCTCGCTGGGGGCCTCGGTGGCAGTATGCCAGTCGGTGATTATGACGCCGCCGAAGGGGTCGGCTGAATTGACGGGCATGAACGAGATTGTATCTAGCGAGGCGCGCCAAAGAAAACTGTTGACCCCAAGCGCGCCGGCGGAACCCTTGCCCGAGTCGTTGCTGTTGCCAAAAAAGGTTAATCCGCCTTGGCCGAAAATTGTATTTCGTTTAGAATAATCAATCGCAGTCGGATCTTCGAGTTCTAACTCTAAGCCCTGCTCCGGCTCAACACTTTCCCAACTTTCGCAGGCCGACAGCAAAAGACCACCGATACACAAAAAACACACCAGAATTCGGCCTGGAATATTTTCCATAGTCTGCTTCATTATTGATCTGGCGCCATTTTCCGAAGGCGCCTCCCCTCGTTCGGGCCTTTATTATAATATAACCGGTCCCTCATCTGATCAAACCCACAGTTCCCCATTTATGCCGCTGTTCGTTTGGGGAAGGGTTCAATTTTTTATTAAAAATCAATTAATTGTAGAAAACCATGAGGCCCAGGACAACCCGCCTTCAGGCGGTCTGATTTATGCCGTTTTCGATTTAAGGGTGTTTTTAGATCAAAAAAACGCCGACCCCCGCCAGACCGGCGGCACCGCTGCCTTTCAGCCGCCGCTGAGAGGTTTCGGATACGCCGCCCAAGGCATAGACCGGAAGCGGACTCTCCCGGCACCAGGTGGCGAACATCAAACACCCCAGGACCCGGGAATCTGGGTGGCTGGCGGTCTGGAAGACCGGGGCCAGCAACGCCGCGTCGGCGCCCGAGCGAGCGGCCCTGAAAAGCGCAGCCGGCGAATGAGCAGCTGCGGTGATCAACCAGTCCGGGCGCCGCCAGGCCCGCCACCGCCCGGGGCCGCGGGCGGCTAAATATTCCGGTATGTGCAGGCCGTCCGCGCCGACCTTCTGGGCCAGTCGGGCGTCTCCGGCGATGAGGATAGGAATTCCCCTTCGCCGGCCCAGAGCGACCAGCCTGACAGCCAAGTCCTCTCGGCCGGGAAAGCCATAATGGCGGAGAATGACGGCGCTGTTTTCAGGCAGGGAGCGGACAACTGGCAAGGGATCCACCAGGCGCTTTTCGTCGGTCATCAATATGAAGTCGGGTAGGGCTCGAGCGTCAAATTGCCGCCTGTTGCCGAGGTCTAAATTGAGGCAGCTCGTCAGGTTTGTTAGGCTCATCGTCCGTGATCGCCCCGATTCTGGAAATCTTTTGGAGTTTCATGGTAGCGCTAATGGTCTCGGAGACGGATATCAACGAAAATCTACGGACCGTGAGGGCCAGCATTGCCGATGCCTCCGCCGTCGTCGGCCGTCGCCCGGACACCGTGACGCTAGTCGCCGTATCGAAAGCCCATCCGGTTGCCACCATCCGCCCGGCGCTAGAGTCTGGCCACCGGGTGTTCGGTGAAAACCGAGTCCAGGAGGCAGAGGAAAAATGGCCCGGCCTGAAAGTGGACTATCCCGACTCCACGCTGCACCTGATTGGGCCCCTACAGCGAAACAAGGCCCGCCTCGCCGTCCAACTTTTTGACGTCATCGAAACCATTGACCGGCCTAAATTGGCCCGCGCCATTGCCGCCGAAATAAAACAAAGCGGCAAAGGTCCCCTTTGCTTCGTGCAGGTCAACACCGGCGAAGAGCCCCAGAAAAGAGGCGTCGCGCCCGAGGAAGCTGACGCCTTTATCAGCGAATGCCGTGACGGGTTGGGGCTCCCGATCGAAGGACTGATGTGCATCCCGCCGCAGGATGAAGAACCCTCCCTTCATTTTGCCTTGTTGGGCAAAATCGCCCGGCGCAACGGCCTTGAGGCCTTGAGCATGGGGATGAGCGCGGATTTCGAGACCGCGATCCGTTTCGGCGCTTCCCATGTGCGGATAGGGACCGCCGTTTTCGGTCCCAGGCCGGCGGCCAAACAGGAGCCCGGCGGCAAGACTAATCCAGCGGCGGTGCCTGACTGACGGAAAGTCTGGCCCCTTCACCGCAATTTCCCAACAAGTCCAGAAGGTCTTCAAGAGCCAAGGCGATACAGCCTTCCGTCGGGGAAAAATCGGGTGTTGCCACGTGGACGAATATGGCGCTTCCGAGCCCTAGTTTTACCGGGTTGTCGTTATGCCCGAGTTCGATAATGAGGTCATAAACCTGGTCCTGACGCCATAGGATTTCGAGGGAGGCGTTAAAAGGGCGGGTGACAAGGCGGTTATAGGCGTCGTCGGCGGGATCGTCACACCAGCCGTCCTCGGGGCTAAGCGCGCGGACCGCCAAACCCGTTGCCGGCACCGCCAACCGGTCCGGCCGGTAGTGGACCCGGCGTAGCGGAAAGGAACCAGACGGCGTCGCGCCGTCGCCTTCCTTTTTGGCGGCGGTAATACCGCCCCGGCCGATGGCGCAGGGAACCCGTTTGGTTTTCCAGGCCAGCGTTCCGGGGGGCCAGACCATGATCTCCATGGCGGTGATTATAGCGTGTTTTCGGGGAAAGGGCTGTCAGTCAACGCGTCATATCAAGGGCGGACAGACGCTTGACGCCGGCAAGACCGACGCCGTCCTTATATTTTTTGAGCGCCATCACTACAGTCTCCGAAAACCATCTCCCATAAAGGGTGCCAGAACGAGAATTTTTTGAAATCAGCTTTTTATAAATGAATTTGGGAACCAGAAACGGGCATCGTCGGCAATAGTTGCCCGAATCATCAAAAACAACGGCCAAACGCCTGTTGGCGGCTTGAAACAGGGTTAAAATACGTGTCCGCCACGCGTCGCCTTGGTGAGTAGGTAGTTTTCGTTGTGTTTGTTCGACGGAAAGGCATGAGGGACCCGTTCCTCAACGGCGATGCCGCAATTGGAAAGGGCCGAAACTTTGTCCGGGTTGTTAGTCATCAGCCGCGCCCGGTCGAAACCGAGCTGGTGCAGGATTTGGGCGGCGGGCAGATAAACCCGCTCATCGGCATCGAAGCCGAGTTGTTCGTTGGCGTCCATGGTGTCGAAACCCCGGTCCTGTAGTTCATAGGCCCTGAGCTTGTTGACGAGGCCAATACCCCGGCCTTCCTGAGCAAGGTAGATCAGGACACCGGCGCCGGCGGCGGTGATTTCCTTGATGGCCCCTTGCAGTTGATCGCCGCAGTCGCACCGGAGGCTGCCCAGGAGATCGCCGGTAAAGCATTCGGAATGAAGACGGACCAGAGCCGGTTCGTCGGACGCAGGGTCACCGATGACAATGGCCAGATGCTCAAGGCCGCCATCGAGAGGCCTGTAGGCGATGATACGCGTGTTCTGGGCGTTTGGGAGCGGCACCCTGGCAGAGCTGACGGCGCGAAGGGTTCTTGCCGCGATGCCGTCGTATTGGAAAATATCGCCCGCATCGACCAGCAGAAAATCATAGCGAGCCGTCCAGGCGGCCAAATCGTCAGCCATGGGGTCGGAAATTTCCGCGGTGACGGCCGAAGGCAAAAGCCGCGCGAGCTTCATCAACGCGACAGCGGCGCTTTCGCAGTCGTAGGTGGGGGTTTCCTTGACGCCAACGCTCAAGGCCGCCTTGTCGGATTCCGACAGAGGATAATCGGAAAGAGGGTCGGCGATATCACGGATGACGTCGGCCGACATGCCCCGCGGGTCGGAAAGGGTGACGACCTTTCCCACCGTTTCGGCCAAGCCCAGGACCGCGGCGCGGCGTGCAGTGATGGCGAGGACGGGATGGGAATGGCTTATGGTCCCGAGTTCCCGCAAAGCCTCGGGGGTGATCGCCTCGGCAGCCTGAACCAAAATCGCGACACCGCCGCCACCGCGAACGGCAACGAACCGGCCGCGCCTGAGGTCCGACACTGCACGATCGATCGCCAACAGAGAAACCGGAGCCCGGGAAGCGGGCATCGATATGACCGTGAAAGGACCGTTGTTCATCGTCTTATAATAAAGATATTTCTCGGCTTCACGGGAGGTTTATCTCGTTTGAAGACAATTGGCATATACTAATTTATAACATAGCGAAATATCATGTCCGCGCCGGCGTGGAAATAATAACGTTGATGGGAAAACCATGACCGCAGGCAAGCAAATCCTCATTGTCGATGACGACACCACGCTTCTGGAGATGCTGGGCGAACAGTTGCAGTTGCATGAGGAGTTCACCACCACTGGCGCCAAGTCCGCCTCTGAGGCCTTGGTATTGGCAAAAGAGGATTATTTCGACGCGATTATTCTTGACGTCGGGGTGGCGGATATGGATGGGCGGGATGTCTGCAGCCTCATGCGCCTAAACGGCGTTACCTCGCCGATTATCATGTTGACGGACGCCGATACCAACCTCGGCCTCGATGCCGGAGCCAACGATTACATTACCAAGCCGTTCCAGTTGGGCGTGCTTCTTACCCGGCTTAGCGCCCACATCCGCCAGCACGAACGAAGCGACGACGCCGTTTTAACTATCGGCCCCTATACGTTCAAACCAAGAAACAAGCTGCTTGTCCACAACACCGACGAAAAGAAAGTACGCCTAACCGACAAGGAGACAGCGATCCTCAAATTCCTTTACCGGGCCGGCGACAAGGTTGTTAGCCGGGATGTTCTCCTGGACGAGGTCTGGGGTTACAACCCCGGCGTCACCACCCATACCTTGGAAACCCACGTTTATCGGCTGCGCCAGAAGATCGAATCGGACCCTTCAAACGCTCAGATCCTGACCACCGAGCCCGGCGGATATCAGTTGGTCTCTTGAGCAGATCGGGATTGATCGGCGTCGCTTACGCGATCCGCTTTGAGCCACTCTTTCGGCCTCTAAAGAAAGCGCCCGGTAAGGGGAGACCGGGCGCTTAGGCCTTAAGATTTAAGATCCAAAGGATGGTGGGAGTACTATCCTAGGGTAACCGGACCGGGTTAGGAGCCGCCCGGTGCGTTACCCTATTAGATAGAAACTCCAATACGCCCATACCAGTCCCGAATCGCGGCAACTGACGCTCCTCGGCGCGGCAAGGGAAAGACCCGTAAGCTTACCTAAAAAGAGCAGCCCCAAAAAGGCTTTCTAATGGAGGTTAGTGGTTTCGTCCGGGGGCTCGACGTGAAACAGATCTAGATTCAAGGGCACGTTGAACCTCGGGTCGAGCAGGGAGATATTCGTTACCACGCCTTGGGCGTCGGTGACCTTCCACTTCTTTAAACCCAACGGGTGGTCGCTGAAAATCAGGGTTATGTTTCCCTCCAGAGGGTCGTCACCCTTGATCACGGTCAACCTGAGAACCCCCGGACTCCGTTCGAACGCGCTAACGAGGAAATCTCCGGCGGAAAAGGAAATCCTCTCCCTAAGTAGAATAGAAGCCTGGGTACGTTCCAGGTTGATGTAGGTGACATATTCCAACTCCTTGTCGTAATAGCCAAGGTTGACGCCATCGGAAAAGATAACGATGGACGACGGGCTGTCGTAATTGAGGCGCATTTTCCCTGGTTTGGAAAAATAAAAGTCGCCTTCCGTATAATCACCGTCGGAAGTTACCTGGAGAAACCGGGCCTGAAGAGTCTTGATCCGGTTCAGGTAGTTCTCGATGCGCGAGATATCGAACCAGTCGGCATCGCTGAGCTTAGCGATGCCCTGGGCCGCGGCAGGGGAATGGAAAAACCCGAAAATCAGGGCGACAAGCAAAAAAACGGCGCCGCCGATTAAGGGGCGTCGAACCTCGCCCGGCAAACAAGGAATTACGCTCCGGAATCCGGTCATGACCCGACCGTTTTAACCAAGAGATCGCCGTCGGTAAAGGGGTTAGGGGCCGGGATGGCCGATCAGGACCTCGCGCCGGCCGACTCGGTTGGCCGTGCTGACGATGCCTTCGTATTCCATTTGCTCGATGATCCGGGCGGCCCGGTTGTAGCCGATCTGAAGGTGACGCTGAATAAAACTGGTCGAGGCTTTTCCCTCACGGGCGATCAACGAGACGGCGTCGTCGTAAAGAACGTCGCTCGTTGGCCCGCCGCTCCCGGGAAGGCCGTCGCTGGCTGCTTCTTCCTCGGTGACCTCGTCGATGTAGGTGGGCTGGCCCTGGGACTTCATGAAGGTGACGGTTCTTTCCACCTCTTCGTCGGATACGAATGGCCCATGTACCCGGTTGATGCGCCCGCCGCCGGCCATATAGAGCATGTCTCCCTGGCCGAGAAGCTGTTCGGCGCCCTGTTCACCCAGGATGGTTCGGCTGTCGATCTTCGACGTCACCTGGAAGCTGGCACGGGTCGGAAAGTTGGCCTTGATAGTTCCGGTGATGACGTCGACTGAAGGCCGCTGGGTGGCCATTATCAAATGGATGCCGGCGGCGCGGGCCATCTGGGCCAGGCGCTGTATGGCGGCTTCCACGTCCTTCCCGGCAACCAGCATCAGATCGGCCATTTCATCGACGACAACGACGATGAACGGCAAAGGATCCATGTCCAGGGGCTGGTCCTCACTCACCGGCTTGCCGTCGTCGTCAAAACCGGTCTGAACTCGGCGGGTAAGAATCTCGCCCTTTTTGCGCGCCTCCACGAGCCGGGTGTTGTAGCCGGAGATATTGCGCACTCCCAGTTGCGACATCACGCGGTAACGCTCTTCCATCACGTGGACGGTCCATTTGAGCGCCACGATCGCTTTCGACGGATCGGTGACGACGGGCGTCAAAAGATGAGGAATCCCCTCGTAGACGGAGAGTTCCAGCATCTTCGGATCGATCATGATAAATTTGCATTTCTCGGGCGACAGACGGTAAAGCAACGATAGAATCATCGTGTTAATAGCGACCGATTTGCCCGAACCCGTGGTTCCGGCGATCAACAGATGAGGCATGCGGGCCAGGTCGACGGCTATCGGCGCCCCCCCGATATCCTTGCCGAGAGCGAGGGGCAGCTTGGCGGACGATTTTTCGTAGGATTCGTACGCCAGCAGCTCGCCCAGATAGACCATCTCGCGGGTGACGTTGGGAAGCTCAATGCCGATGACATTACGCCCCGGCACGACGGCGATGCGCACGGAAACCGCGCTCATGGAACGCGCGATGTCGTCACTGAGACCGATGACCCGGGAAGTCTTGGTGCCCGGCGCCGGCTCCAGTTCGTAAAGGGTAATGACGGGACCCGGGCGCACCTTGACGATTTCACCGCGGACACCGAAATCCTCCAGGACACTGCCAAGTAACTTGGCGTTCTGCTGCAGGGCATCCTTGTTGAGCGTGTCGTCAGGGCCCAGGTCCGGTCCTTTGTCCAATAAATCCAGTGGCGGTGTTTGGTATTCCTTGCCCGTCCCCAGGTCCAATTTCCCCTGCCGTTCGGCCAGGGCCTTTCGGCCAGCCTTGGGGCGGGGCTTCTTAGGCGCAACGAGGCCGGAACGAGTAACAGGCTTGGCGGCTCTTTTCGGGCCGCCGGCACCAACGGTGACCGGTTCGATATCGCTGTCGAAGGCTTCTTCATGACCGTCTTCATCGGCCCCGGGTTCGACGCCCCACGCTGGCATGACCCCGAAGGCCTCCCGGCCCCTCTTGGCGCCACGGCCGAGAGCCGCGACCCCGAAACCAAGCGCCCGCCCGGAGGCCCACCATTCCCGCCATGACAATCCCAGTGCAGGAATGAAAGTCGCAAGCGCCAAAACCAAAAGAACGGCGGCAACGACCCGGGGATAAAATTCAATGCCCAGCAATGGTCCCAGGCTGGCCAGACGATCTAAAACCATGGCACCCGTGACGCCGCCCAATCCTGTCATCAGCGGCCACTTGCCGGGCGGTGGCAAGACGTTGAGGCCTGCCGCAAGCAAGGTCATAGCGAAAATCAACATCAAGACACGCAACCACCAGACGGACAGACCCCGCTTGGCCACCAACCGCCAGCCCCAGGCAAGAAGTGCCAAGGGCGGCAGAACCCCTGCAAAGCCAAAAGCCTGAAACGACAAGTCGGCAAACCAGGCGCCGGCGGCGCCGAGTAGGTTGCCGACGGCGCCATTGGCGGCATTGTTTAACGAAGGGTCGCCCGGGGTGTAGCTGAAAAGCGCCGCGATCAGCCAAAAGGAACAGCCAAAAAGCACAAGACCAAGGGTTTCCGACAGCCGCCGCTTGAAAAAGCCGACAGCGCCAGCAGGCAGAACGCCGCTTGTGGCCTCGGAATAGCCGAAGACACGACCTCCGCGGGGGTCAACAAATCGCATGGTTTGAGCCATACGCGGTTTCTACATGATTTATGTTTACAATACCTTAACGAGTTTTTCTAAGGCATTGGAAACAGTATTCGAATCGTTCACAAGGGCCAGGCAGATGAACCGGTTCCCTGGGTTCCCGCCGGCGCCGTCTTCGCGTCCGATATAGGCACCGGACAGGACCCGAAGCCCGGCTTCCGCCCACAGCCACTTTGCCGCCGCCTCCCCGCCGCCGACGTCCAGCCAAAGGAAGAATCCCCCGGCGGGACGGAAAAATCCGAACTTTCCGGTTAAAATCTCCTCGTCGATGTCGAACTTAGCCCGATAGAGCCTCCGGTTTTCCTCGACGTGGGATTCTTCGCTCCACAACGCCACCGACGCGGCCATGGCGGGCATCGGCACCTGGGGGCCGACATAGTTTCGAAGCCGTTTGAAGGGGCGAATAAAGGCCTCGTCCCCGGCGACGAACCCGGACCGCAACCCGGGTGCGCTCGACCGCTTAGACAAGGAATGAAAATCAGGACATTGTCGAAGCCGCCTTCCAATTGGGTGGACGCCTCAAGGGCGGCGGTTCCCGGTCATAGATCTCGGCGTAGCACTCACCAGCAACGAGCATGAAATCGTATTCCCGGGCCAGGTGAATGGCCGATTTCAAGGCCCCAATCCCGGCGATGGCGCCTTGGGGGTTGGCCGGCGAACAGAAATATTAAAGCGCCGTCCGGGCCAACGTTTCCTCATCGAGGCTCGTAATGTCCGGCAGAAATCCGGCCTCGGGCGTCGCTGGAAGGAATAACGACTCGGCGCTGGAAACGGCCACCGCGCCGCCGTAGGCGTAATAAAACGGTTTGGGCATGACGATGACGGGTTTGGCACCGCCCTTGGTTTGCGGCACCATCAGGGCGCTGACCAAATAAAGCGCCTCGTGGGTGCCGGCGACGGGAAGAACATGACGGTCTGCGTCAAGGGCGTCTTCTTGAAGGCCGTAACGCCGGCTCAGCCAGCGGGCCACGGCAGCGCGGAATTCAGGCGTCCCGTCGCCGGGCGGGTAACGGCCCCAGAGTGGCGCCGAGGTGGTGAAAATCTTGGCGATCATGGGAGGCGGCGCATGCCGGGGCTCGCCTACCGACATCACCACCGGTTACAAGCCGCCCAACGGCTCGATGCCGTCCAGGAGCGCCCGCAGGCGGTCGAAGGTGTATTCCGGCAGCACGGAGAGGCGGGGGTTGAGCATGAGGTGTCGTTCCTAGCGGCAGACGATTTCATGCGGTTGATGTTATCCGCCCGCCCAGAGCAAAAAAAAGCCGGAAGGCCTAGCCTTCCGGCGAAGGTGGGTGGCAAAGGGTAGGGACGGGGAGGCAGGGCACCCTAAAGAGGCCCGCCCCCCTTGGTCTTCGTCTTGGTTTCCGTCAGTGTTTCTGGCGGTCCCGGTTATTGGATGGTTTCTCCGTGGAGGTTTAAATCCAACCCGCCGATCTCGGTTTCCTCATCGACCCGGAGACCCATGACTGCGCCGACGATCTTAAGGATGACAAAAGTGGCGATCGCGCAATAGACGATGGTGGCGACAATCCCCTCCAACTGGATGAAAACCTGGCCCGCATTGCCTTCGAGCATGCCCGGGGTGCCGCCGATGGCCTCGACAGCAAAGACGCCCGTGAGCAAAGCGCCGACGATGCCGCCGATGCCGTGGACGCCGAAAACGTCCAGCGAATCGTCGTAGCCGAGTTTCGGCTTCAACATCACCGCGCCCCAGAAGCAGGCGATTCCTGCTACGAAGCCGATGACCAGAGCGCCCACGGGGGCGACGTAGCCCGACGCCGGGGTGATGGCGACGAGACCGGCGACGGCGCCGGAGACAATACCGAGAACGCTCGGCTTACCGCGAAAAATCCACTCCACGACCATCCACGATAGGGCCGCCGTGGCGGTGGCGATCTGGGTCACGGCCATGGCCATGCCGGCATTGCCGTTGGCGGCTACCGCCGATCCGGCGTTGAAGCCGAACCAGCCGACCCACAGGAACGAGGCGCCGATGACGCTTAGCACCAGATTGTGTGGGACCATGCTCTCGGTGCCGTAGCCGTGCCGGCGGCCCAGCACGATCGCGCCAACTAGGGCGGCGACACCGGAGTTGATATGGACCACCGTGCCGCCGGCGAAATCGAGCACCCCGGCATCGCCGAGGAATCCGCCACCCCAGACCCAATGGGTGATGGGGGCGTAAACGATCACCATCCAGAGACCCAGAAAGACCATCATCGACGAAAACTTCATGCGGTCAGCGAGGGCGCCGGTGATCAACGCCGGGGTGATGATGGCGAACGTCATCTGGAAGGTCATGAAGACGGTTTCCGGAATGGTACCGGAAAGGTCGGCGACGCCCATGCCCATCAACATCATCTTGTCCAGCCCGCCGACAAAGGCATTCATTCCGCCGCCGTCGGTGAAGGCCAGGGAATAGCCGATGACCATCCACAGAACGGTCATCAAACAGGTCACGGCGAAGCTTTGCACCACCGTCGCCAGAATATTTTTCTTGCGCACCATGCCGCCGTAGAACAAGGCCACGCCGGGAATGGTCATCATCAGGACCAGGGCCGTCGATGTCAGCATCCAAGCGGTGTCGCCGGTGTCCAGTTTCGGTGTTTCGGCGGCCAGAACGCCGTCTACGGTACCGAGCACAACGGTCAGGGCAAGGCCCAATATACCGAAAATAAGTTTCAACATTCGCATCACCATGCCCTCCTACAACGCTTCCGCGTCGGTTTCGCCGGTCCGAATGCGGACCGCCATGTCCAATGAGTAGACGAAAATCTTGCCATCGCCGATCTTGCCGGTGGCGGCGGATTTGGTCACCGCGTTGACCACCTGTTCGACCATGTCGTCCTTTACGGCGACCTCGATCTTCATCTTGGGAAGAAAGTTCACCGTGTATTCGGCGCCGCGGTAGATTTCGGATTGCCCCTTTTGGCGGCCGAAACCCTTAACCTCGCTGACGGTCATGCCCTCGACACCCAGCGACGTCAGGGCCTCGCGCACATCCTCGAGCTTGAACGGCTTGATGACAGCCATAACCAGCTTCATCTTTCTCGATCCTCTCTTTATTTGGCCCGGTGCACCCAAGTCTTCCGTTTACCGGTTCGGGCGGGGCAATGGCCGCGGTTGACATGTCTAATGGGGCAAACGGTTGGCCCGTACTTCATAAGGGTAAACTCAAGAACCGTGCCGTTTCGGATCGGAGGGCTGTTTTTGCTTTAATAACAAAATTCTAGACTTGCTTTTGTAACCTAAAAAAGAGCCTTGAAGCGCCAAAAGATAGATTAAATAATAGGCAATATATATTTTATGACTAATTTTTATGCATATTGAGCGGCTGCAAGTGGGAAGAGGAAAAAACCCTACTAGACATCCGGCCCCAAACGCGGAAATTTGTGGCCATGACCCGTCCGTCCGCCAAATCCAGGACTGCGAGGAAGCCACGCCGGCTCGTGACCGAGGCGCTGATCGTCGGCGGTGGCTTGGTCGGCGGCACCCTGGCCACCGCCTTGGGTCACGCCGGCATCGATGTCATCGCCGTCGACACCCAAGACCCCAAGGCTGGGCTCAATGCCGGCTTCGACGGCCGAGCCTCGGCGATTGCCCAAGCCACCCAAAAGGTCTTGGCGGGGCTGGGGATATGGCCGGCGTTGGCCCTGGAAGCGGCACCGATACTGAACATCCGCGTTTCCGAGGGAAGCTCCCTGTTTTTCCTTCATTACGATCACCGGGAAGCCGGTGAAGAGCCGTTCGGCTATATGGTCGAGAACCGCAATCTCAGGAAAGCTCTTTTCGAACGTCTCCAAGAACTGAAGACCGTCCGCCTGATGGCGCCGGCCAGTATTACGATGCTGAAGCGCGGTAGCGACGGCGTCCGGGCGGAACTCGCCGGTGGCCAGGTAATCCATGCCCGCTTGACCGTCGCCGCAGACGGCCGCGCCTCGACGACTCGCGTGAGCGCCGGTATTCAGGTCACCCGATGGTCCTATGAGCAGGCCGGGATTGTTTGTACGGTCGGGCACCAACACTGCCACGATTTCATCGCCCACGAGCATTTCCTCCCGGCGGGTCCGTTCGCCATCCTGCCGCTGATGGGCGATTCCGGTCGTCCGGGGCATTGTTCCTCCATTGTGTGGACCGAACGGGCCGACTTGGCGCCGGCGATCATGGCCCTTGACGATGCCGGCTTTATGGCCGAGTTGGAGAGCCGTTTCGGGAATTTCTTAGGCGACCTGGAGGTGATCGGCCCCCGATGGAGCTATCCGTTGTCGCTGCAATTCGCCCATACGTTGCTCGGCCGGCGCTTAGCGCTGGTCGGCGACGCGGCGCACGCCATGCACCCCATCGCCGGCCAGGGTCTAAACATGGGCCTTCGCGACGTGGCGGCGCTGGCCGAGGTGGTGCTGGACGGACGCCGGTTGGGTCTCGATATCGGCGAAGGCGTAGTGTTGGAGCGCTACCAGCGTTGGCGCCGCTTCGACAATGCCTTGATGCTGGCCATGACCGACGGGCTGAACAGGCTGTTTTCCAACGACATCCGGCCGCTTCGGCTGGCCCGGGACGTAGGTCTGGCGGCGGTCAACCGGCTGCCGCCGTTGAAGCGTTTTTTCATGCGCCATGCCATGGGACTGGCCGGCGACCTGCCCCGACTGATGAGAAACCAGCCGCTCTAGAACTTTGTTGTCCTGAATCGAAGCGATTTATGACGACAAGACCCTAAGTATATGAATGAGAAGGCTTATACGTTTCAAATTGATTCAATTTGAAACGATCGCACTCTAGGGATCGCGGCTCAGCCCCTGGGCTTCGATGGCGTCGAGATAGCCCTGCCAAAGTTCATCTTGGCGGACGCCGTAATCATAGAGCGTGTCCCAGGAATAGATGCCAGTGTCATGGAGATCGTCGAACTTGATGCGGATGGCATAGTTGCCGACCGGTTCGACCTCGAGGATGCCGACGTGGCGACGGCCGGCGACGACGGTCTTTTGGCCGGGCCCGTGGCCCTGGACTTCCGCCGAAGGGCTTTCGACCCTCAACAGCTCCGCCGACAGCGAGAAGTTCCGACCGTCATCGAAATCTATTTCCAGAACCTTTTCCTCCCGTTTAAGGCGGATTTCCTTGGGCCGGTGCCGGGTTCCAAAGGTTTCGCTCATAGATAGGTTTCTCGCCTGCCCCGGTCCGCCAAGGTCATTCCGAGGACACCGGGGCGGCGTTCTCGTCCAAAGGCCGGGCCTCGTCCACCAGCATAATCGGAATGCCGTCGCGGATGGGAAAGGCAAGCCCGGCCTGCTCCGAGATCAGTTCATCGGCCTTTTCGTCGTAGCCGAGCGGTCCCTTGGTCAGAGGACAGACAAGCATTTCGAGCAACTTCGGATCGACCTTGCGCTTGGTCATGACGGAGTCTCCTTCCGGCGGCCTTAGAGTGCGATCGTTTCAAATTGAATCAATTTGAAACGTTTAAGCCTTCTCATTCTTATGCTTAGAGTTTTGTTGTCATAAATCGCTTCGATTCAGGACAACAAGACCCTAGGAAAACAGCAACGACGACAGCTTCCGCCGCCCCGAAACGGTAACCGGGTCGGCGTGGCCCAGGGCCTCGAAAATCTTCAACAACTGCATGCGGGCGGCTTCGTCGTTCCATTGCGGAGCGCGGCGGAGAAGTTCCAGAAGCTCCTCGACGGCGTCTTCGTTCCGGGCCCGACCATAAAGGGCATTGGCCAGGTCGAAACGTACCTGGTGATCGTTCTCGTTCTCCGCTAGTTTTCCGCGAAGCTCCTCAACGTCGCCCAATTCGCTAACCTGTTCGGAGAGCTCCAACGCCGAGCGGGCGGCGGCAATCTCCGAATTCTGGGCCAGGTCGTCTGGAAGGCCGTCGACAATCTCCCGCGCCCGCGTTTCGTCCCCGGCGGCTAGTGCTGTGCGTACTATGCCGGCGATGGCATCGGTGTTGGCCGGGTCCTGGGCCTGCACCTTGGCGAAGATGGCGCCGGCGGTCATCTCGTCGCCGGCTTCCAACGCCGCCTTAGCCTCTTCCAGCGCGACGTCGATGGGAGACTTGGCTTCGCCGATCAACTTGTCGATGAATATTTTGATCTGGCCTTCCGAGAGCGCGCCCGAGAACCCGTCCACCGGCTGGCCGTCCTTGAACGCATAAACGGCGGGAATGGACTGGATCCGCATCTGCGCCGCCAGTTCCTGGTTCTCGTCGATGTTGATCTTGACTAGCCGCACCATGCCGGCGGCGGCCTGTACCTGTTTTTCCAGGGCCGGGCCCAGCTGCTTGCAGGGGCCGCACCAAGGGGCCCAGAAATCGACGATCACCGGCACCTCGGCCGAGGCCTCGATGACATCGGCCGTGAAATTGGCGGTGTCGGACTCCTTGATGACGTCGGCGGGGGCCGCCTGGGGGGCGTCGCCGGGGCCGACAAGTAGGGTCCTCGTCGGGTCCGGCGCCGGCTGATCGGCGCTCGGGACAACGCCTGGGTCCGGGGCCGGGTCCGCGGCTCCGCCCTGGGGGGCCTCTTCGGGACGGTTTTTTGGCTGATCCTTGCTTTCGCCCCCGGGCGCCAGTGAGCCGTCCGGGTTCAACTTAAATTCCATGGCTATTTTACTTTGGTTGGCGTATCTCAAATGTCTTAGCCGGGGCAACACCTCATCGATGGCTCTATAGATGGCTTTTTCCGGCCCTCGGCGCAAGCCCCCCGGGTACGGGCGTGCCGTTCCGGGAACCCGGAGCGGAAGGAAGGGGGGGCGGCAAACATGGTTCTTGAAAACACCAGTGCGATGCCGGATGATGCGGCGCTTTTCAAAACCAAGGAACGCGGGCGTAGCTCAGGGGTAGAGCGCAACCTTGCCAAGGTTGAAGCCGTGGGTTCGAATCCCATCGCCCGCTCCATTTTTTCAGGCCCTTTGCTAAATTTTCCTGCGGCCCTCCTCGGACTGTTGGCAAACCGCATGGTCTAAGAAACCACGCGAAGGCAGCGACAGAGTTCATTGATATTTCGAAACAATCCCATGAAATGCTGACGAATCAAGAAAGTGCCGCTGGCGCCGGCGATAGGCGCCTTAGAACAATAACGCCAGTTCAACCGCCTCCTTTGGGTTCTTGAGTTCCAGCGCCCACATATCAATGAAGCCGGCCTCGAAAAGGTGTGTACGGACGCTCAAGCGGTCGGCCTTGGCGACGGGGCCGACGGCGACGCGGTAGACGGACAGGCCTCTGGCGGTGCCGGTCAGCACCTTCGCCGTCAGCCCTTCCTGGCGGGAGGCGAAGAGCTTGGCGTAGCCGATACGGCGGTAACTGGCAATGACGTAAAAAGTGCCGCCTTTAAGCGTCGTCTCCGTCGGTGCCGGGCCGGGGACCCGGGCGGCGGGGTTCGGGGCCATTTCCGTCGGTTTGGCGGCAGCGATTACTACCGGCGGCGTTGGCTGCACCGACACCATGGGCACCGTCATCGGTGGAACGGGCGATGGCGTGCCCGGGGCTTCCGTTACCGCCGCCGGCCCGAAATTTGTCCAGGAAGGCTCTTGGCGGGCGGCGGCGACTTGCGTAGACTTGGGCGTGGACTTGGGCTCGTCGGACCCCCAAACGTACACATCCTCCTCCTTAAGAGGCACATCCACCGCGACATTCGAATGGAATGACGCAGTTGCTTGCTCCACGGTCCTAGAGGCGGCCGTTTCGGTGCCGTTATCGCGACATACGTTTTCGCCATTGAGGCCGCGCCAAACGGCGCAGTCCTGGCCGGCAACCGAAGACAGGGCATGATCGCCGAGGGTTTTCTCGGTAGTGAGTAACGATAGACCGTCGGCGAACAGCGAGGCGATCTGCACACCCATGGGCATGCCACATCCGCCAAGGACAAGCGGCGCCAGGGCGACGGCGAGCGAACGAATACGTCGGCGGTTTATTTTCTTATACCCCAATGTTGGCGGTGCCCTATTAACGCCGTTTTTTTAATTGCCCCGAAGGATTAACCGAAACCCCTTAACAATTGGTAACGACCCTTCGTTTCCCCTCCCCCTCAGGGATTTTTTGGGTCTGATGGTCGGCCCACGAAATGAGCTTCATAAGTCTCAAAGCGGTGCCGGTGAGAAGGGTCAGAAATAGGATTCCCATTCCTGACATGACCGGTACCCTATTTTTGGTGTCGTTGGCGCCCGACATTAAAGAGGGGCCGCAGGCGGCCCCTTCCAGGACGGATTCTTGATCACCTGGTCGATGGCTTCTTTCTGCTCGGGCGTGAGCGTATCCATCACCCAATCAGGGAGACGTTCAAAAAGCCAGTTGGCCTGGGCCGCCTCCACCACCATGTCGGACGTCAGGGTTCATCCTGGGGCGCAATTGGAACCCCCTCGGGAGGTTCCCGCAGTTTAGCGGTTCGGCCTCAGTATGCCCATGATTCCATTGATGCATTTTTCTTAAATAATCACGAAACCATTGAAAAAATTAAACACTAGTCTAGCCTTTTAGATATTTTCCGAAAAACGGCCGCTGGCGAGGGGGAACACATGCCGGTCGACCTCGAACGGCGAAAAGCCGATCTCATCAAGAAAGCCTCGGCCGAAAGCCGAAAACGGCTGACCAAAACCGCCCGGAACCGCTTCAAGGGGTTTCTTTCCGGTTATTACTGGAACGTTCCGCCTCAGGACATCGCGAACAATAACCCCGGGACTCTCTTTAGTCTGGCCCAGGGACACTGGGAACTGGGCGCCATCCGGCCCCCCGGGATACCCTTGGTCCGCGTGTTTAACCCGGATCAAAGGAAAGAAGGCTGGGTTTCCGAACATACCATCGTTGAAATCATCATTGACGACATGCCGTTCCTGGTCGATTCGGTAGCGGCTGAGCTGAATCGTCAGAAACTGACGGTGCATCTGGTAATTCACCCGATCTTAAACGTGCGGCGCAACAAGGCCGGAAAATTCCTCGAAACCGTCAAGGGCGGGGGGCCCAATAACAAAACCCTCGCCGAATCGTTCATGCACCTGCAGGTAACTCATCTCTCGGGGAACCGGCTGAAAGACATCGAACGTGGCATCAAAAGCGTTCTTAGGGACGTGCGCTCAGCGGTCAGGGACTGGCGCGCCATGCGGGCCAGGCTGGCAGGACTGATCGATGAGTTGGAGACCGTTCCCACCGGCGTCCACCCGGAGGAAGCGGCTGAAATCCGCGAGTTTCTTCGCTGGATTAACGACGACAAGTATTTGCTTCTGGGTTTCCGCGGTTATCACCATAAAGGCCGCGGCAAGAATGCCCGCATCACCGTCGACAAGAAATCCGGCCTCGGCATCCTCCGCGACCCAAACCTCGTTGTGTTCAAGGAAATACGGGAACTGAAATCCGCGTCACGGGAAGTGAAGGAATTCGTCGCTTCGCCCAAGTTGCTGATGGTGACCAAGACCAACTACCGGTCCACCATCCACCGGTCGGTCCACATGGACGCCATCGGGATCAAGCAGCTCGATGCCAAGGGCCGCGTTATCGGCCAGCGTTTGTTCGTCGGACTCTTCACATCCGAAGCCTATAGCCTTAGCCCCCGGAACATCCCGTTGCTCCGCCGCCGCCTTCAGAGGACCTTGACCCGCGCCGGGTTCCCGGCTTTGAGCCACGATCACAAGGCGTTGGCGCATATTCTCGAAACCTTCCCCCGGGACGAGCTGTTCCAAATTTCGGACGAACACCTGTTCAACACCAGCCTCGGCATCCTGAACCTGCAGGACCGCCGGCAAGTGGCGATTTTCGTCCGTTGCGATGATTTCGAACGCTTCTTCTCGTGCCTGATTTTCGTGCCCCGCGACCGTTATACGATGGCGCTCAGACAAGCCATGCAAAAAATCCTGACCGACGCCTTCGACGGCGAGGTCGCCGCCCACTATGTGCAATTAGGCGATTCGTTGCTGGCGCGGCTGCAAGTCATCATCCGTACCACGCCGGGGAAAATCCCGGCTTATGACATCGACGAAATCAAGGCCCGCCTGGTCGAGGCTGCCCGTTCGTGGCAGGACCGGCTCTCGGACGCGCTGGAGGAAGAACACGGCGAAGAACGGGGCCGGGAGCTGCTGGAGCGCTATGGGGACGCCTTCGGGTCCGGCTATCGTGAGGCATACGGCGTTGCCCAGACGTTGATTGACATCACGCAAATCGAACAGGTGTTGGCAACGGGCGAAATCGGCATGAACCTCTACCGCCGGCCTGGCACGCCCCGGAGCAAAATCCGCTTCATGGTCTATCACCCGGACCGGCCGATACCGCTTTCGGATGTGTTGCCGTTATTCGAGCACATGGGCTTCAGGGTGATTGACGAATCGCCCAACGACGTGGTGTTCGGAAAAGAAGACAACCGCGAAGTGATGATCCACGACTTCGGGCTCGAATCCAAGGACGGCTCGGACGTCGACCCGGACGGCATCCGCGATCATTTCCAGGACGCATTTCGCCGCGTTTGGCTGGGCGAAACCGAAAGCGACGGCTTCAACGCGCTGGTGCCCTTCGCCGGCATGACCTGGCGTGAGGTGGTGATCCTCAGGGCGTACTCCAAGTACCTGCGCCAAGCTGGCATCGCCTTTTCTCAGGCCTATATGGAACAGACCCTTGCCAACAACGGGGCCTTGGCGCAACTAATCGTCGATCTTTTCATGACCCTGTTCGATCCCGCCCAGGCCAAGGGCAGAGAGGCACGGAAGAAACGCCTCAAGGGACGCTTGGCGCGGGGCCTGGATGCAGTGGTCAGCGCCGACGAAGACCGTATTTTACGCCGTTTCCTCAACGTCGTGGACTCGTCCCTTCGCACTAATTTCTTTCAAACGGCAGCCGATGGCGGGGCCAAGGAATACCTATCGTTCAAGCTCGATTCCAAGGCCATCGACGAACTGCCATTGCCGAGGCCGTTGCGCGAGATTTTCGTCTACAGCCCGCGCGTCGAGGGCATACACCTGCGTTTCGGGATGGTCGCCCGCGGCGGGCTGAGGTGGTCGGACCGGCGCGAGGACTTCCGTACCGAAATCCTGGGCCTGTGCAAGGCGCAACAGGTCAAGAACGCGGTCATCGTGCCGGTGGGCTCGAAAGGCGGTTTCGTCGTCAAGCGACCGCCCCAGGGCGGGGGACGGGACGCCTTCCTCGAGGAAGGCATCCGGTGTTACAGGACCTTGATCTCGGGGCTTCTGGATCTCACCGACAACTTCGAGGGCACCAAAGTGGTCAAACCCCCAAACGTGGTCAGGCGTGACGGCGACGACCCTTATCTGGTGGTCGCAGCCGACAAGGGCACGGCCAGCTTTTCCGATATCGCCAACGGTGTCAGCGAAGAATACGGCCATTGGCTGGGCGATGCGTTCGCGTCGGGCGGCAGCCATGGCTACGACCACAAGAAAATGGGAATCACGGCGCGCGGCGCCTGGGAGTCGGTGAAACGCCACTTCCGCGAGATCGGCGTCAACATCCAAAAAAAGGATTTCACCGTTCTCGGTGTCGGCGACATGGCCGGCGACGTGTTCGGCAACGCCATGCTCCTGTCGAAGCACATCAAGCTGGTTGGCGCCTACAACCACATGCACCTCTTCGTCGATCCGGACCCCGATCCGGAGAAAAGCTTCGCCGAGCGCAAACGGCTGTTCAACCTGCCGCGCTCGGCCTGGACCGATTATTCGGAGAAGCTGATTTCCAAGGGTGGCGCCATATTCGAACGTAGCGCCAAATCGCTGACCCTGTCGCCGGAAATCAGGGCGCTCTTCGACATCGCCAAGGACCGGGTGACGCCCAATGAATTACTGCGCCACATGCTGAGGGCCAAGGTCGATCTTCTCTGGTTCGGCGGTATCGGCACCTATATCAAGGCGTCTGGAGAATCCGACTTCGACGTGGGGGACCGCACCAATGACGCCGTTCGCGTCAACGGCGAAGACCTCCGCTGCCTTGTCATCGGCGAGGGCGCCAACCTGGGCGCGACGCAACTGGGGCGCATCGAGTATGCGCTTAAGGGCGGACGCCTGAACACGGATTCCATCGACAACTCCGCCGGCGTCGATTGCTCGGATCATGAGGTCAACATCAAAATCCTGATCGATACGGTAATCGCCGAGGGCAGGCTTACGGTCAAGGACCGCAACAAGCTACTGGCCAGTATGACCAACGAAGTGGGGGCGCTGGTGCTGGGTCACAACTATGCCCAGACCCAGGCCATGACCATGGTCGAGACCCGGGGCGTACAATCCCTCGACAACCAGATTCGCCTGATGCGGATGCTGGAAAGGACCGACCGGCTGAACCGGGCGGTGGAATTCCTGCCCGACGACGAGACGCTGGATGAACGCCAAGTGGAGAAAAAAGGCCTCACCCGTCCTGAAATCGCCATCCTGATTTCGTATTCGAAGATCTGGCTCTATGACGAGTTGTTGGTGTCGGACTTGCCGGACGATCCGCAACTGATCGAGGATTTGGTACAGTATTTCCCGACGCCCTTGAGGGTGAAATACTTAGATGACATCCGCCGGCACCGGCTGTGCCGCGAAATCATCGCCACCCGAGTCACCAACTCCATGATCAACCGGGTCGGCAGCTCCTTCGTTACCGAGTACATGGAGAAAACTGGCAAAAGCGCGCCCGAGATCGCTCGCGCCTATATTATCGCCAGAGAGATATTCCGGCTCCGCGATTTATGGGACGCCATAGAAAAACTAGACAACCGCGTGCCGACGCTGGCACAGGCGGCCATGATCCTCGATTCAAACCACCTGGTCGAATGGGTGACGCTGTGGTTTCTGCGCAACGGCAAGCCGGGCCTCGACATCGGCACCCACGTGAAGGAGTTCCGGGCCGGCATCGCCACCCTCGCCGACGGGCTTTCGGGAGCGCTGCCGCGCCATTACCTTCTCGATATCAAGAAACGCGCCCAGCCCTACATCGACCAGGGGGTACCAGACGCACTAGCGCTCCGCATCGGCAACCTGGTGAACCTCTATTCGGGCTGCGACATAGTGCGCCTGGCCAACCGGCGCAAGCTCAAGGTGTTGAACGTGGCCAGGATGTATTTCGCCGTCGGTACCCGGTTCCACCTTGGGCATCTGCGCGGAGCGGCAGAAACCATGGGCGCCGACAGCCATTGGCAGCAACTGGCGGTGGCCGCCCTGATCGAGGAAATTTACAGCCACCAGTTGGCACTTTCCCGCCAGGTGCTCGATTTCGCCGATGGCAAATGGGACCCGGAAAAGGCCATCACGGCATGGGCCGCAAAAAACCAGGCCGCCGTCGAGCCCACCGATCAACTGTTGTCGGAACTGTGGGCGACGGAGATCGACGACCTGTCCATGATCGCCGTCGCCAGCCGTTCGCTGAGGGACATGGCGGACGCTGGCCCGGATTCGTAACAACATCATCACGGTATCGAAACAATGACCGCTGGGCTTGAAGGAGAGGGGCAAAAGGCTTCCAGGCTCGGGCTTTTTGGCTGGTGTCTTTACGACTGGGCCAATTCGGCCTTTCCGACCGTCATCATCACCTTCGTTTTCGCCCCCTATTTCACCAAGGCGATCGCGACCGACGAGATCACCGGCACCTCTCAATGGGGGTACGCCATTAGCCTTTCGGCCCTGGCGGTGGCGGTCCTGGGGCCTTTTTTCGGAGCCATCGCCGATCACGGCGGCCGCCGCAAGCCCTGGATTGGCACCTTCACTGCCCTTTGCATCGCCGCCTCGGCGGCATTGTGGCTGGCCCGGCCCGACACCGGCTTCGTGATGTTGGCCCTGGTCCTGGTCGGAGTTGGCAACTTCGCCTTCGAAATGGGCATGGTTTTTTACAACGCCATGCTTCCCGGCCTGGCTCCGAAGGGCCGGATGGGGCGGCTTTCGGGGTGGGGCTGGGGATTGGGCTATGCCGGCGGACTGGTGTGTCTGATGCTGGCCTTGGTGGCCTTGGTCGAGGCGGAGGTCCCGGTCTTCGGGCTCGACAAGGACGGGGCCGAACACCTGCGGGCGACGGGCCCCCTGGTGGGGGCGTGGATGGCCGTCTTCGCGGTGCCGTTTTTCCTGTTGACCCCGGACCGGAAGGGCTCTTTATCCCCCGGGGGAGTTTCGGCGCTTAAGGCCATCCGCCGGGGGACCCGGACGCTGATCGAAACCCTCCGGCGGGTTCGCGAATACGCCCCTATCGCGCGCTATCTGTTGGCGCGGATGATTTACACCGACGGGCTCAACACGCTCTTTGCCTTCGGCGGTATTTACGCCGTCGGCACCTTTGGCATGGATTTTTCCGAGCTGATCCTGTTCGGTATCGCCATTAACGTCACCGCCGGGGTGGGGGCCGCGGTCTTCGCCTGGATCGACGACTGGATGGGGCCGAAACGCGTCATCCAGATTGCCGTCACTATGCTCGGCGTCCTGGGCGCGGCCCTCGTTGTCATCGAGGGCAAGGCGATGTTCTGGGCCTTTGCGCTGCCGCTGGGCATCTTCGTCGGCCCGGCGCAGGCGGCCAGCCGCTCGATGATGGCGCACTTAGCACCGGCGGAACTGAGGACCGAGATGTTCGGGCTTTATGCCCTTTCCGGCAAGGCGACGGCGTTTGTGGGTCCGGCGCTGCTGGCCTGGATGACGGCGGCATTCGAAAGCCAGCGGGCCGGCATGGCGACGATTTTGGTGTTTTTCGCCATCGGGTTGGCGCTATTGACCACCGTGCCCGATACCCGCCGATAAACCAGGGGTGAACAGGGGGCGTTGTATTCGAGGCTCGATTAGCCCAAAATCCGCCGATAACCAGGGAAAGCCCAGGCCAATGACCTTCCCGGACCAGAAATTTGCCGCCGTCACCGAATACGCCGACGCTTATTTCGAGCAAAGCAAGGCAGCCCAGGCTTCCGTCGATAGAGGCAAGGTGGAAGCGGCGTGTAAGCTGCTCGACGCCGCCTATGGGCGGGGGGCGACCCTTTACGTCTGCGGCAACGGCGGCTCGGCGTCGATCTCCAACCATATGGCCTGTGATCACTCCAAGGGCGGCCAGACCGACACCGATCTCAAACCCAAGGTGGTGTCGCTATCGACCAACATGGAGATGATCACCGCCATCGCCAACGATATCTCGTATGACGAGATTTTCGTCTATCAGTTACAGACCCTCGCCGTACCGGGCGACGTGTTGCTGACCGTCTCATCGTCCGGCGATTCGGAAAACGTCGTCCGTGCCGTCCTGTGGGCGAAGAACCAGGGCCTGGAGGTTATCGCGTTCACCGGCTTCGAGGGCGGGCGGACGGCAAAGCTGGCCACCGTCAACCTGCACGTCAGCGGCGACAACTACGGTGTCGTCGAGGACACGCACCAGGGCCTCATGCACATCTTGGCCCAATTCATCCGCCTAAACCGCATGGACGAGAGCGTGATCCTGGAGCAGAAATTCTAGAACCCCGGGGGGAAGCAAATGCCTTGCCAACGGTTCGTATGGGCGCTGTTCCGGGAATCGCTAGAATTGGGTTACCGCCTGTGCGACCGCCACAGCCATTTGGTGATGTGGGCGCGCCATTCCCACGCCTCACACTGTCATGACGAAGACGAAGACATCGACAACGCCGGGCTGCGCTACGGGTTTAGGCTGTAGGCATGGCCTTGTCCAATTCCGAAATCTACGAGCTATTCGCCGTCCGCTACGCCACCCACGACCGCACCCAGGCGCTTAACTTCGTCGACCCGCCGGACCCCCACGACGCCATGCCCATCGATTATTTCGTCTGGGCGGCGATCTCGGGGTCCCGCACCTTCGTCATCGATACCGGCTTCAACGCCGAAGCGGCGAAATCTCGGGGCCGCGACCATATCCGTTGCCCGACGGAAGGCCTGGCCGCCATCGGGATCGACCCAGCCGCCGTCAAGGACGTGATCGTCACCCACTTCCATTACGACCACATCGGAAACTTCGATAAGTTTCCCGAAGCCGTCTTTCACCTCCAGGACAAGGAGATGGCCTTCGCCACCGGCCGCCACATGCTCGATCCTGAAATTAAACGCTCGTTCAATGTCGATGACGTGGTCGGCTTGGTGCGAAACGTTTTCGGGGGGCGGGTCCGCTTTCACGACGGTGACGCTGAGTTGGCGCCGGGGATATCGCTCTATCATATCGGCGGCCATACGCCGGGGCTGCAGGCGGTCAGGGTGATGACCAAGCGCGGCTTGGTAATGGTGGCGTCCGATGCGTGCCACCTCTACGCCAACATGGAAATGCGCAATCCCTATCCCGTAATCTTCAACATCGACGACGTTCTCGCCGGCTACGATAAGATGGCCGAACTCGTAGATTCGCCGGGCCATATCGTCCCCGGCCACGACCCGATGGTCATGGACCGCTATCCGCCCGTTTCCGAAGCCCTCAAGGATATCGTCATCCGCCTCGACGTGGCGCCGGAAGGAGCCTGACAGGAAAGCGAAAGCCGTTTCCCCTAATGCCTGAAATGCCGCATGGACGTGAACACCATCGCCAGGCCGGCCTCGTCGGCAGCCTGAATGACCTCTTCGTCGTGGATCGAGCCTCCCGGCTGGATGACCGCCGTGGCGCCGGCCTCGGCTGCCGCCAAAAGACCGTCGGCAAAGGGGAAGAAGGCGTCCGACGCCACCACCGAACCTTTGGCGGAACTTTCCGCCGCCCCCGCCGCCTCGCCGGCCTCGGCCGCCTTCAAGGCCGCGATGCGAGACGAATCGACGCGGCTCATCTGTCCGGCCCCGATACCGACGGTGGCCCCATCCTTGGCATAGACGATGGCATTGGACTTGACGTGCTTGGCGACCGTGAAGGCGAACCTTAAATCCTTCATTTCGGCGTTCGTGGGCGCCCGCTCGGTCACCACCTTGGGCTCGCCCTCCATGACCGCCCCGTCGCGGCCTTGCAGCAGATACCCGCCGCTGAGGCTCCTCAGCGTCATCCCAGTCGCCCCCGGGTCCGGCATGCCGCCGGTGATGAGAACGCGCAGGTCCTTCTTCCTGGACAGCGCCTTCAACGCTTCATCTTCGGCCTCCGGCGCGATCACAACCTCGGCGAACAATTTGGCGATTTCTTCGGCGGTCGCCCTGTCGAGAGTCCCGTTGAGGGCGATGATGCCGCCGAAGGCGCTCACCGGGTCGCAGGCCAGGGCCTTCAAATAGGCGTCGGTGAGGCCGGTCCCCAGCGCCACCCCAGAGGGGTTGGCGTGCTTGATGATGGCGCACACAGGACCATCGGTGAACTCGGCCACCAACTCGAAGGCGGCGTCGGTGTCGTTCAGGTTGTTGAAGCTGAGCTCCTTGCCCTGGACCTGGGTGGCGGTGGCGACCCCCGGCCTGTCGCCGCCATCGGTGTAAAAGGCGGCTTCTTGGTGCGGGTTCTCACCGTAGCGGAGGCGTTGCTTAATTTTCCCGCCAGCGGCCATATGGGAACGGAAGGGCTCGCCCAATTGGTCCAAAAACCACCCCGAGATGACGGCGTCATAGGCGCCCGTCCGGGCATAGGCCCGGGCGGCGAGGCGGCGGCGGAGTCCGACCGTCGTCCCGCCGCCTTCGGCTTTGATTTCGTCCATCACCGGGGCGTAGTCGGTCGGGTCGACAATGACGGTGACGAATTCATGGTTCTTGGCGGCAGATCGGATCATCGCCGGGCCGCCGATGTCGATGTTTTCTATGCAGGCGGCGAAATCGGCGCCGTCCCTGACAGTCGCCTCAAACGGGTAAAGATTGACTACCAGCAGGTCGATGGGGCGGATGCCCTGATCCACCATATCCTGTTGGTGGGCCTTGTCGTCCCGCCTGGACAGAAGGCCACCGTGGATGAGGGGATGCAGCGTCTTGACCCGGCCGTCCATGATTTCCGGAAAGCCGGTCTCGTCCGATACGTCCTTGACGGCGACACCGGCGTCTCGGAGAGTCTTGGCGGTGCCGCCGGTGGATAGTAACTCGACGCCTTGCCCGCTCAGGAAGCGGCCGAAGTCCTCAAGCCCGCTCTTGTCGGTTACGGATATCAGGGCGCGCTTGATCTTGACGATCATGTGGAGAGGGGCTTTTTCACGAAGGCCTGCTCAACTCGCTGCCGCCTTGGCGTCTGCTCCGTTCTCGATGAGATATTCAGGCACCATCGCGTGAAGGAGATTTTGAATGCGTTGCTCATCGCCGTCCCGGCATGCCCAGGCAAGTTCCTCGATGGCAGGGGCCAGGTTGTCGAGGCTGGATACGCGGGGCCGGGCCAACAGAATGCCAGGGCTTTTAGTCGGCACCGGGGGTTCGGAACCGTGGAAAACTTCCTCGAACAACTTTTCACCGGCCCGGGTGCCGATGATGTCGATCTTGACGTTGACCCCTGATTTCATCCCGGCCAGCTGGATCATCTGCTCGGCCAGATCGATGATGCGAATCGGCTCGCCCATGTCGAGGACGTAAATCGGGCCTTCCTGCTGGCCGTTCCCCTCGCCGCCTAAGCCACCAAGGGCGGAGGCCTGAAGCACCAGTTCGACGGCCTCTCGAACGGTCATGAAATACCGCTTCATTCGGGGGTCTGTTACCGTCAACGGGCCGCCATGGGCGAGCTGCCTCTGGAACAGTGACACCACCGAACCGGTGGACCCCAACACGTTGCCGAAGCGCACGGTCACGAAGCGGGGGCCGTCTTCCATTCCCGGACGAATGTCCTGGGCCTGGCAATAACTCTCGGCGATCCGCTTGGTGGCGCCCATAACGCTGGTCGGGTTGACCGCCTTGTCGGTAGAGATCAGAACCATGGCCTGGACGCCGTTCTCGACGGAAAGATCGGCAACGTTGACGGTTCCGAGCACGTTGGTGGTCACCCCTTCGATGATGTTTTCCTCGACCAGGGGCACGTGTTTAAGGGCTGCCGCGTGGAACACCAGTTGAGGACGGAAATCGGCGAATACTTGACCGAGGCGCCCACGGTCACGGACGTCGGCGATCACCGAATACCTAGGAAGGTCCGGGCGCCGTTCGGCGGTTTCCATATCGACGGTGTAAAGAGCGTATTCGGCGTTGTCCAAAAGCCCGATTTGCGCCGGCGCGAAATCGCCTATCTGACGGATCATCTCGCTGCCGATGCTACCGCCGGCCCCGGTCACCAGGACGCGTTTGCCTTCGATTAGCCGCCCCATGGCGTCCCGGTCCAAAGGGGTCTGCGGCCGGCCGAGAAGGTCTTCGACGGCCACCGGCTTGACGTCAAGCTCTTCGGCGATGCCGCTCTTGAAATCGGTCAGGCGGGGAAGCCTGACCAGGGTCATACCGAGCCCGTCGGCCTGCTTTAACAAGGCGCGGATGCGGACGCCCGGCATGTCGTCGTTGGTCAACACCAACCGCTGCGGCCTAATGCCGGCGGCCCCCAACTCCTTTACCGCGTCGGCGATGTCGCTTGTCGTGCCAATGACGTCGATGCCGTGAATCTGGCGTCCAACTCGGTCGGGCCGTTCGGACACGATCCCGACGGCGCGGTAATTGGACTCCCGGGTCCGCCCAAGGGCGCGGATGAAAAGCTCGGCCCCATCCCCGGCGCCGACCAGGAGAACAGCGATACGCTGATCGTTGTCGGTTTCATCGGCGAAGCTAAAACGGCGGTCCTTGATCATCCGGAAAAAGAACCGGGGTCCGCCCAACAGTGTCATCAGCACGAACCAATTGATGGGCAGGATGGAACGCGGCAGATACAGGAACCGGGTCCACAGGAACATCACTAGCAAAAACAGCAATACTGCCAGCGTCACGGCGCGGGCGATCGCCCACATGTCGTTTATCGAGGCGTAGCGCCAGACTCCCCGGTAAAGGCCGGAAAACCAGAATACGGTGGCGCAAATGACGGTGAACAGGATGCCCGCCTGAACCATTCGCTCGGTGGAATAGTAGAAAAGGCCGTCGCCAAGCCTGAGATAAAGCGACAGCATGAACGAAATCCCCGCCATAACGATGTCATGGGCATAGGCGATTAGGCCGCGGCCGGAAATTCTATTGACGAAATTCATCGGACGATGGCACCCTTTGGAATCACTCAAGGCGTTTACCCTGACGCAAACCAGGCCGCCGTTTCATTCAGTCCTTTTACCACGTCCGAGGGCGGCGTCCACCCCAGTTGTCGGCGGATTTTTTCGTCGTCCACCTGCAAAGTGCCGACCACCCTGGCCATGACTACGGATTTTCCGATCATCAGCCCGGCCAACTTGAGCGCCTCTTCCGGCACCGGAAACAGCCGTGCCGGGCGTCCCATAGCCTGAGCGAGTCGGCGGATCAAATCGGGGGTCGACATATCATCGCCGTCGCGGACGAAATAGGTTTCGCCTGCCGCTTCTTCGGCGTCCAGGCAACGAACCGTGGCGTCGACCAGGTTGCCGACGTAAATAAAGCTGCGGCGGTTATTGACGGCCGAAAAAGGCAGTGGCGGCGCGAGAAGACAAAGTTTTAAAAGGCTAAGGAAGTTGCCCTTGACTCCGGGACCATAGACAAGGGGCGGGCGAAGGATGACGGTTTCCAGTCCCGATTGCGAGGCGATGTCCAGCAAGGCCTTTTCACCGTCCCATTTCGAAATCCCGTAGGCGTCTTCGGGCTTGGGAAAATCGGATTCCCTAAAAGGCCGATCCTCGGTGCTCTCGCCCACGGCCTTGGAGGAACTGAGGAACACAAAACGCCGTACCCCGGCCGTCGCCGCCGCTGCCGCCAGAGACGCCGTGCCTTCGGCGTTGACCTGCTGGTATTCGGCTCCCGAGTCAGAGGCGGCTTCCTTCGTCACATGGGCGCGGGCGGCCAGATGCACGACCGCCTCAGCGCCGGTGAGCGCCTCCGTCCAGGCGGTCTCCGGGCCGATGTCCGTGACAACGTGGATAGCGGCGGCTCCCGGCATGTCCGGGAAATCCTTGCGGCGGATGGCGATGGAAACATCATGACCAAAGGCGCGAAGCGCCGGACACATGTGACGTCCGATAAAACCAGTCGCGCCGGTGACCAGCACCCTCATCAGGACTCTCCCGGCTTCGGGGCCGATACGGATGAAGCTTCGGCGCCCCGCCCGGCCTGGGCCAGTTCCAAAATCCCAATCATGTGCCGGGCCTGGACCTCACGGCTGAAAAGCGGCGCCACTTTAAGGGCTTTTTTGGCGAAGGCCTTCAGGCCCGCCCCGTCGTCCATGAGCCCGGCCACCGCATCGGCAAGCGCTGCCGGGTCTTCCGGTGCAACGTGAAGACCGGCGCCGGCGTCTTCGATGATCCTGCTGGCCTCGCCCTTTGGCGCCGCCAGAAGGACCGGCAGGCCTGAGGCCATGGCCTCGAAGATCTTGGACGGGATGACACCGGCGAACAGTGGATCGTTCTTCAGATGCACCAACGCCACGTCGCAGAGGCTCCACACCCGGGGCATGGCTTCTTTCGTGTGCGGGCCCAGGAAGACGACATTCCCGAGGCCGCGACGGCGGGCGTCGGTGATTAACCGCTCGCGTTCAGCCCCGGCGCCGGCAAGCAAGAAGCGGAGGCCGTCCCGGTCCTTGAGCCTTTCCGCTGCGTCGAGCACGCTGGTCAGCGCGTGGGCCATGCCGTGGGTGCCCACGTAACCGACAACGAAGCAGCTATTCAGGCCCCATTCCCTGGCCATTTCGGGGTCCCGTTCACGGCCGCCGTAGCGCCAGGTATCGACGCCGTTCATCACCACGGCGATTTTATCCTCGGCGATGCCGCGGCCGACCAGATTGTCCTTAAAGGCCGGGGTCAGGGCGACGATGGCTTCGGACCGTCGATAAAGAAACAACTCCAACCTCTCGATTAGGCGTAATAGGATGTTGCAGCGGACGACGCCGACGGCGGCGATGGAAGCCGGCCACAAGTCGCCCAGTTCAAAGACGAAGGGCCGGCCGCGCGCACGGGCCAGCAGCCAACCGCCGACGGCAGCGAAAAATTGCGGGGACGTGGCGGATACCACATCTGGCTTAGGCTCCAAAAGCCCGGCCCAGAAGCCGGTCACCATGAAGCTCAGAAAATCGAGGGTGCGCCGGAGGACGCCGCGGTTGGGCGCGATGAAAGTCTTCACCCTGACGACCCGGATTCCCTCCATTTCATCGGCATGCCGCCAGCGGTTCTGATAACCCTCAAAAAGCCGGCCCTCGGGGAAGTTGGGGGCCGATGTGATGACCGTGACATCATGGCCCCATTTCACCCAATAGCACGCGCGCTCGAAAACCCGGGTCGCGGCCGCGTTGGTTTCAGGCGGGAAGTTTTCAGTCAGGAACAGGATGTTCATGCGGCTCCGCCCTCGCCCTTTTTTTGCCGCCGTTACCAAGGAAGAACAGCAGCCACGAAACCAAAATACCGGCACCGGCCAACGACGCCCACATCCAACCGCTTGCCGCCATCACCGCCAAAGTCACCAGCACCATGTCCACCCTCAACACGTGACCGACGACGTCAGAATGGCTGAGGCCGCGCCCAACCGCCTGCTGGTAGAAATGCTCCCGGTGGGCTCTCCACACCCGTTCGCCCCGGAGTCCCCGGCGAATCAGCGTCACCGTGGTGTCGGCCAGGTAATAGAGCGGCAAGATCAACCCCGCCGCCCACTCCTCCTGTCCAGCCAGGCCCAACAACAGCCATCCCAGCAGGAAGCCCAAGGGCACGCTGCCGACGTCGCCGAGGAAAATCTTGGCCGGGTGCCAATTCCACCACAGGAATCCGAGAGCGGCGGCGAAAAGGATGAGCCCGAAAATGATAAACGCCGGCGAAAATCCGGCCACCAACGCCACCAATGCGACGCCGAGGCCGATGGCGGCAGTCTCGACGCCGGCGATGCCATCGATTCCGTCCATGAAATTGAAGAGATTGATGAACCACATCCAAAACAACCCCGCCACCAGCAGGTCGGCGAAAGGCGGCAAAAGGCCACCGAAAAAAGGCCCGCCCGGGGGGGCATGGATGAGAACGGCGGCGACCGCCGCTCCTTGGCCCAAAAGCCGCCAAACCGGGTTAAGGCCCTTAAGGTCGTCGATCCAGGATAACACCGCTAGGAACAGAGTTGCGGCCGAAACGATGGAAGCGGCCCCGGCCGCGGGTGTTCCCCACGTCAACCCCAGCCAAGCGGAGATGACGACGGCGATGATGGCGATACCGGCCCCTTTCGGGGTCGGTATCGAGTGGCTGGAGCGTTCGCTGGGATGGTCCAGGATGGCGCGTTTTTTCAGGAACCGGTAGATCAACCCGGTACTCCCGAACGAGATCACGAAGACAAGGGCGACGACGGCCCCGGCCATGGCCAAGGAAAGAGTCCAATCCATTTCAAGAGTTTATAGCGAACTCGGGTTAACTTGCACAATGAACCCCACCAAAAAAACACTCCCCCCAATACCCTTCCAGGGCCTTGAGGGGAGCGTTTCAAGCCGATTATCTTGCGCGCGGTTTAGGTGATGTAACTCTCCATCCGGCTAAGCACCCTGACCACGTCGGTACCCAGGCTCACGTCTTCAGAGTCGGGCACGCCTTGGGAAATGGCCACGGCGAAGCCTAGGACGGCGCGATCCAGCGGCCTGCCAGCGGCCAAGGGCACTGAATAGCCCCCGTCGTCACTCACCGGGTCCGCTTGCCAGGGGGCGTCCCGCCGCCTGAGCTTAACGTCCTTCATGTCGTCGTAAACCAGTTCACCCTCCTCGAAGCTGGCGGTAAACAGGCGCTTCTTTTCAGCCAGTACGTCGCTGATGGTGATCGAGGCGGTCACGCCTCCAAAATTGAGGGAAAGCGCCAGCGTTTCGCCTTTGCTCTCTTCCGTCTCGCGGGCTTCCAGGCGGCGGGCCGTGGCCTTTTCAGGCAAACGGCCCAAGAGGTCGATGCACATGGCGACGTCGTGGCTTCCCCAATTCCAGAGTACCGGCGTCTGAGAATGGACTGGTCCCTTGGTGCCGGCCTCGGCGATAATGGCGCGGAGGGGGCCGAGCCCCGCTGCGTCGCGTTTCAACGCCTCCCAGGCGGCGCTGTAGAGATGGATGTGGTCGACGCGAACGATGGCGCCTCGGGACTGGGCCCGTTCCAAAATCGTTTCGGCATCGCCCAAGTTCAAGGTTATGGGTTTTTCCACCAACACCGCCACTCCGCGGTCGATCGCCGCCAGAGTCATTT
>CAZQZB010000005.1:0-81404 GCA_964597695.1 uncultured Thalassospiraceae bacterium
CCGGCACCATAGACGTTTTGGTGGATTATGAAGTATCGGAAACGGGATTGATGATAAATTCAGCCGGGCTCCTACGCACGGCCCGAAAACTGGCTGATGGACGTATCTACATCCCTTCATCGGTTTGGGTAGGGCCTTAAATGGCGGGCATGGTCCTTGATGATTAGTTCGGAACGCTCCATGGACTTCATTGATTTACGAATTTTGACGGTATGGGCAGGCTTCAAAGGTACGAATGCGGCAAGCAAAATTTCGGCGCGATGTTTTCCAACGATATGGTGCTGAGTGCGCGGTTTGCGGACTAGACACAGCCGAGATGCTCAATGCAGCCCATGTTTGTGACAAGCAAAGCATGGGTTCTGACGATCCTCGAAATGGGCTTGTCCTGTGTGCAAATCATCACGCGGCTTTCGATCCATTCCTGTTCGCGATCGAACCAAAAAGCCTAGAAATTAAGACTCGAACCGACGGTCCAGACTGCGACGCCCTAGCCATTGATCGAAAATCATTAAAACACTTGCGCGAAAAACCAGCCCTAGAAGCCCTCGATTGGGCTTGGCGGAGATGGAATGACAGTTAGGTGCGGCGCTCTATCGGTTCTGTGAATTTTTGTTTGATGACATACGTGCGCATCCCTTTTGTTGGTTCAAGGTGTCAATCCAAGGGTCGTTATGGAGGTGTTAGGGCACAGTCAAATTAGCCTAACAATGGATACCTACAGCCATGTCATCCCCGAAGTTCAACAGGATGCGGCAGAACTGATGAATGCTCTACTTAAGGAAAAAAGTTGAACGCAATCGGAACGGATGGCTGTCAGGATGGCGGTCAAATCACCATATTTAGCCGTATATTTCCGCCGAATTTAGCTTAACTCATTGAAAAGAATGGCGCGCCCGAGAGGATTCGAACCTCCGACCTCAGGATTAGGAATCCTGCGCTCTATCCAACTGAGCTACGGGCGCTTGAGATAGAATCTTCGCTCATACCATACTTGACCGCAAGAGGCGCGGACAGGCGTAGCCCGGACAGGGAACGAAAACCAAGGGGCCTGGATGGGGGCAGCCCGGATAGGGACAAAAACCAAGAAGGAGCAAAGGACGTTAGGGGCCGAAGATATTTTCAAGCGGATGCGAGTAATTGACCTGAAACGACTCGGTCCCCGGGTTGGTATCGCCGAGCGACGCGTTCGACGTGTGTGAGACGGCAAAGCCAAGCCGGGAACGGTCGTCGAAGCGGTAGGCAAACTCGAATTGTGATCGGAGCTCAAACCCATGGCCTAGGTCCAGGTCGTTAGTCTTGCCCCGCCAATACGTGGGAGCGATGCTGGGGGTGACGACAAACCGGTTGCCCAAATAGACATCAAGAAGGATGCCGCCGCCAATAAACGTCATGCCATTGGTGATCTTGGCAAAGGTCAGGAACGGCTTGAAATGCCAGAGCTTGTAGCCGGAGCGGTAATCAACGCGAAACTCACCGCCTTGGTCCTTCTGGCGATTGAAATCGAACCAGCCGCCGGCAATGGTCAGGAAATCGGGATCATCGGCATGGGCCGGTCCGGACGACATACCGATCGCCGGAATGCACAGAAGAATTACCAATACAATTCGTTTCAACACGATCATGCCGCCCCCACGGCATGCCGCCTCCACGGCCTTACCCTGCTACTCGGTCCCATCTTAGGGATAATGTTTTGAAATTCAAGGAATTACCCTCGTAGATGTTATTCCGTCATGGCTTCCTTTAAGCGTTCCGTCGCCTTAACTAGGGCGGAGCGGATACCCGGTTCCATGGCCGAATGCCCGGCGTCGGGTACGACCGCGTAATCGGCCTTGGGCCAGGCCTGGGCCAGGGTGTCGGCGGTAATGACCGGGCAAACCATGTCATAGCGGCCCTGGACGACCATCGCCGGGATATCCCTGATGACTTCGATTTTTTTCAATAAATAATCATCCTCCAGGAACATGCTATTCTTGAAGTAATGGGCCTCGATCCGGGCCAAGGCCAGGGCCTGCAGTCCGCTGCCCGAGGGGGGTCCCTTTTCGAAATCGGTGATCAGGGTCGAGCACGAGGTTTCGTAATGGTTCCAGGCTTGGGCCGCCGGCCAATGAATTTTTGGGTCCGGGTCCGTCAGACGGCGGTAATACCCATCGAGAACGTCCCCGCGCTCCTCCTCGGGCAGGAATTCGGTGAAGGCTCGCCAGGCTTCCGGGAACACGATACGTAAGCCGGTCAGGAACCAATCGAGTTCTTTCGTCGTCCCGAGAAAAATACCGCGCAGGACAAAACCGGCGGCGCGTTCGGGATGTTTCACCCCATAGGACAGCGCCAGGGTCGAGCCCCATGAGCCGCCGAAAAGAAGCCAGCGTTCGATGCCGAGATGTCGGCGAAGTGCTTCCATATCATCGACCAAGTAATGGGTGGTGTTGTCCGCGAGTTCCGCATAGGGCGTGGAGCGGCCGGCGCCGCGTTGGTCGAATATGACGATGCGGTAGAATTCCGGATCGAAAAAACGACGATGGGCCGTGTTCGCCCCGGCGCCTGGGCCGCCATGCAAAAACACCACCGGCATGCCGTCAGGATTACCCGATTGTTCCCAATACATTTCATGGCCACCATCGAGCGGCAGCGTTCCCTCCCCGAAGGGCTCTATCTTGGGGAAAAGGGTTTGCCTGTCTGCCTGAGCATCCATGGCTACGCTCCCCTAAGGCGGTTAAAGCTCGCCGTCGATAACGTAGGTCAGCAACTTTACCACCTGTTCGGGTGTTTGGGCGACAGCAAGAGCGGCGCCGTCGACCTCTTTTAATGGGTGGGTCAGGTCCGGATCGTGAAGGGTAATGAGCGGCTTGCCAAGCGCGGCGGCGAACCCGGCGTCAAAGGCGGCGTTCCACTGCTTGTATTTCTCGCCGAACCGGACGACCACCATGTCGGAACGTTCTATCATGGAGCGGGTGCGGATGGCGTTGACCTTGGCGCCCTTGTGGTCCTTCCAGAAGTCATCACCTTCGGCCCCCAAGATGGCCACGCCGCAGTCGTCACTGGCCCCATGATCGGTGACGGGGCTGAGCAGCGCTACCGGCAAACCGGCTTTTTCCACTCCGGTGGCAATCGTTTCACGCCAGTCGGTGTGAATTTCACCCGAAAGATAAACCGTCCAGTTGTCGCGTTTCATTGATTCCGTTCCTCGTTTCTTAGCTGTTGATTGGTTTGGCTTAGTCCTGGCCCTGGCCGCTAGCGGTGGAGGCCCTTGACGATCTCCACGTAATCGGGATGATCGGGTCCGATGATCCCCCGGCGGACCAGAAAATCTATGATCACCAGGGCACTGTTGAATTTAAACTCGTCCCCTCGTTCCAATGTCTCTATGACCCGGTCCATAGGCCAAAGGGTGAAGGTTTCCACCTCACCGTCTTTGTTGAATGGCTCGAATTCAGGCGGCAGTTCTAGATCATAATTGAACAGCACGTCGTCGCGGAGTCCCTCCGGCCGCGCGGTCAGATAAGAAATCGTGCCGACGGGCACAGATTTTGCTGCAAGATCGGCGGCGATGCCAGCTTCTTCGTCGCATTCCTTAATTAGGTTGTCGATGATAGAAATCCCTGCCGGTTGTCCGCCCGCGACGACCTGATCCAACTTGCCTGGGCCGGTGGGCTTAGTGCGGCTTCGCCGGCCTATCCACATTTTCAGCGTTTGGCCGTCGTTGACGTAGCCGTTGACGTGAACGCCGTATCCCTTGACACCGAACAGCGGCACAGCGGCCCTCTCCATGGTAAAGAGCGGCGGTTGGGAGAACGCCACGCCGACCGGATAGGCCTCCTCCCGCCAGCCGGGAACTTGGCCTTCGGCGCGAAGGGTTTCCAACACCCGGGCCATGGCCTGGGTCCTCTGGTGGAAATTTGTCAGGCCCCGGGCCATAAAGACGGCGCTGTCGGAAACGTCGAAGACGTCATCGAACCGACGCAACATCTCGGCTGCGGTCAATTTGACCCTGCCTAGGTCGATGCCGTCGACCCGGAAAGGGATGTAGTGCTCAGGTTTTAGTCGGGCGCAATCACTGACACGGTCGAAAAGACTCACTCGTTTCCCCGTTACCGGGCGCTCACGCAAACAAAAGAAGGCGTTTCTCCGAGGTCAGGACCGACCGGACGGAAACAATTTGGCGCAAGGATTGGGCAAGACGCTCCGACAATTCGGTATCCACGCCCTCGAGCTGAATATCGATGTGAAGTTCCCGGCTGTAAACCCCGGCAATGGTGCCTAGCCATTTGCTCGGCACCAACCTGCGCTTGGCAAAATTTCCAACACGCGGAGCATGGCGCCCGGTTTGGGAGCGGCGATTACGAAGAAACAAGCGGTTCGGCAACGGTGAACGGGTAAAGACCCTGATTGGGCGGTCATGGGACACCCCTCCCTTCCTTGAAACGGAGACAGACGACACGAACCCCCAGTCCTCAAAAAGAGACCGGGCAGGTAATTCGCTGCATGCCGAAGCCTAAGGAAAGCCGGTTTGTGTCAATAAAGTGGCAATCTTACCCCGGATGCATACGGGGTCAAGCGGTTGTAATAATTAAAAATCTCGAATTTAAGCGGCGGCCGTCCTGGCGGCCGTCTTGTTGTTGTCCCTGTGGGTCTTGACGTAGGCTCTTTCGCAGTGATGCGCGCAGTAGGGTTTTTCCAGTTGGACGGGCTCTCCGCAGAAACGGAAATCCTCTTTCCCCGGCTCGCCATCCGGCCAGCAGCACTGGCCGGGACGCAAGGCCTCAAGGCTGATGATCTGGGCGGGCTTGGGCTTTTGCTTGATGGGGGATCCCCGTTTCGGCAGCCCTAAGCGGTGAACCTTGCCGACGACCGCGTTCTTGGTGATTCCAAGCCGTTCTCCCATGACGCTGGTCGTTAGGCCCTCGTTCCACAAAGCGATGAGGATACTGATGCGTGTTGGCGTCCATTCCCATACTTCCGACATGTATTTTTGGCGCTTAAACGACGGACGGTCCCAGGTTCTGCCTCCGTTTTACGGACCAAGCCTCCTTGTTATGGGTTAAAACAGAAATCACGAATTTCATGTACACTTACTATATTTGCGCAATCTGGAAATAGCCATACAATATGTTGTGTAGATAAGTAATTTTTTCTTTTTCAGGCGGTTATTTTTCGCACCTGCACAATATTCACTCCCGCCGGTCCGGAGGTTTAGCCTATACTCAGGGACCCGGAGGCCTAAGGGGCCTATAAAGTGCTTGGGGAAAGGCCATGGCGAAATCGCCAAAAAAACCCAGGAAAAAGACGGTCGCCGAGTGGCGTGAGCGCGCTACCGAGGAGTTGAAGGGCCGTTCGCCCGATGACCTTGTCTGGCAGACGCCCGAAGGCATCGACGTAAAGCCTCTTTACACGGCAGACGATCTGGAAGGTATCGAAACGGTGACGACGCTGCCGGGGTTCGAGCCCTACCTGCGCGGCCACCGGGCGACCATGTACGCGGGTCGTCCCTGGACCATTCGCCAATACGCCGGTTTTTCCACCGCCGAAGACTCCAATGCTTTCTTCCGGGACAACCTGGCCGCCGGACAGAAAGGGCTTTCAGTGGCGTTCGACCTAGCGACCCACCGGGGCTTCGATTCCGATCATCACCGTGTCGTCGGCGATGTCGGCAAGGCGGGCGTCGCCATTGATTCCGTCGAGGACATGAAGATTCTCTTCGACGGTATTCCCTTGGACGAGATGAGCGTTTCCATGACCATGAACGGTGCCGTGCTGCCGGTGATGGCCGGTTACATCGTCGCAGCCGAGGAACAGGGTGTCGAGAAAGACCAGCTTTCGGGCACCATCCAGAATGACATCCTCAAGGAGTTCGTGGTCCGCAACACCTATATTTATCCGCCCGAGCCCTCGATGCGCATCGTCGCCGACATCATCGAATATACCGCACTGCACATGCCCAAGTTCAATTCAGTCTCCATCTCTGGCTATCACATGCAAGAAGCCGGAGCGACGGTCGTGCAAGAGCTGGCGTTCACGCTTGCCGACGGGTTGGAATACGTTCGCGCCGCACTGGCCAAGGGCCTGGACGTGGATTCCTTTGCCCCGCGTTTGAGCTTCTTTTTCTGTCTCGGCATGAATTTCTTCATGGAGGTGGCGAAGCTCCGCGCCGCCAGGGTTTTGTGGACGGAACTGATGGCACCCTTCGGGCCCAAGGACCCGAGGTCGTCCATGCTCCGCACCCATTGTCAGACCTCGGGTGTTTCGTTGGCGGCAAAGGATCCCTACAACAACGTAATCCGCACCACCATCGAGGCCTTGGCAGGGGTCCTGGGCGGCACCCAGAGCCTGCACACCAATGCGTTGGATGAAGCTTTGGCGCTGCCGACAGCCTTTTCGGCCCGCATCGCCAGGAACACGCAGTTGGTGATCGCCGAGGAATCAGGCATGACCAAGGTCGTCGATCCCTTGGGCGGCAGTTATTACGTGGAAAGCCTCACCCATTCGGTCGTAGACGAGGCCCGGAAGTTGATCGAGGAGGTCAAGGATCTGGGCGGCATGACCAAGGCGGTAATCGCCGGCATGCCCAAACTACGGATCGAGGAAGCGGCGGCCCGCAAGCAGGCCCGGATCGACCGCGCCGAAGAGGTCATCGTCGGCCTCAACAAATACCCGCCGGACGAAGACGATGAGGTCGAACTTCTGGACGTCGACAACTCGGCCGTTCGCGAGAACCAGATCAGGCGGCTCAAGAAAATACGCAAGACCCGCGACGACGCGACGTGCCGGGCGGCCCTGGATGCGCTGACCCAGGCGGCGGAGAAAGATGATGGCAATCTGCTGGCCCTTTCCGTAGACGCCACCCGGGCCCGGGCGACCGTCGGCGAGATTTCAGATGTGCTGGAAATGGTCTTCACCCGGCATCGGGCGCAGATACGCTCTATCACCGGGGTCTATGGCTCGGCCTATAATGGGGACGAGGGTTTCCGGAAAATTCGTGCTGAAGTCGAAGCCTTTGCAGACTCCGAAGGCCGCCGCCCCCGGATGCTGGTGGTCAAGATGGGACAGGATGGCCACGATCGGGGCGCACGCGTCATCGCCACCGCCTTTGCCGATCTGGGTTTCGAGATCGACCTGGGGCCGATGTTCCAGGCTCCCGAAGAAGCCGCTCGCGAGGCGATCGAGAACGACGTCCATATCATCGGTGTGTCGTCTCAGGCCGCGGGTCACAAGACCCTGATACCGCAATTGATCGAGGCTTTGCGCGAAGGCGGTGCCGGCGACATCGTCGTCGTCTGCGGCGGCGTCATCCCGGTCCATGACTACAATTTCCTGTTCGAGAAAGGCGTTTCCGCCGTTTACGGGCCCGGCACCAACATCCCGACGGCGGCGGCCGAGATCCTGGATATCATCAAGAAGCAGCGGCTTGCGGCTGAATAACAAGAGGCGCGGAGCGGCAAAGCAGAGACAGGAACAAAAATGTTCCAAATTTCAGGCATAAATAAAGGTCATTCCAAATAATTTCGAAATGACCGCTGCCAGTGGCTTTCCCAAACACCTCTTTTATAGTTGGCATGGCGGTAACGTTCGATGACGCCTTTCATAGTATATTAAACTATAAAAAGAAATAATTCCTAGTGACGGGAGCTTTTTAATATATGATAATGTTCCCATGCTTAAACACGCAGATGTCTGGAAGGGCATCGACCGTTTGGCGCAGGAATACGGGTTTTCCGCATCAGGATTGGCGCGGCGGGCAGGCCTTGATCCAACCACCTTCAACAAGAGCAAACGGATTTCCCACGAGGGCAAACTCCGCTGGCCAAGCACGGAAAGCGTTTCGAAAGTCTTGGCCGCTACGGGTGCCAGTCTGCCCGAGTTTGTTGCTTATGTAAGTGACAGCGAAGGCGCCGGTGTCTACCGGAACATTCCGTTGCTAGGCTTCTCGCAGGCTGGCGCGGCGGGTTTTTTTGATGATTCCGGTTATCCAGCGGGGGGTGGTTGGGACGAAATCTCGTTTCCCGGTCTCGGAGACCCCCAGGCATATGGCTTGGAGATCACCGACGATAGCATGAAACCGGTTTTCCGGGACGGGGATAGGGTCATTGTTTCGCCTCAGGCCAATATCCGGCGAGGGGACCGCGTTATCGTCAAGACAAATAACGGAGAGGTCATGGCGAAGCTGTTAATACGCCAATCAGCCCGCAAGGTCGATCTTCAATCCTTCAATCCCGAGCACGAGGATCGAAGCCTGCCCATTGACGAGGTTGAATGGATCGCCCGGATCGTTTGGGCAAGTACGTAGGCCGATTCTCCTTACTTAGCGGTTATGCCAATGACCCGGCGGCGCATAGTTGACCTCCGTCCTGCCGGAGCTAAACGCCGTTTCAAAATAATCAAATCCTGAATTTGGAGGCCTCATGTCGAAAGCGAACATTGGCAAAATGGTGACTTACGTCGAAGGCGAATGGCAGGAAGGCAACCCGAAAGTGCTAGGACCGCGTCATCACGCTGTTTGGCTTTCCTCTGTCGTATTTGACGGCGCCCGGTCGTTCGGCGGCTCGGCCCCCGATCTGGACCGCCATTGCGCCAGGGTTGTCAATTCCGCTTTCTTCTTGGGGCTCGCGCCCCACCTTAGCGGTCCCGAAATCGAAATAATTGCGAGCGACGGCATCGAAATGTTCCCCGCCGAAGCGGAGCTTTATATCTGCCCCATGTTCTATGCCGAGAACGGTTTTTTACTCCCGGACCCTTCCAGCACCCGGTTCATCCTAACGGTTCACGAAAGCCCGCTGCCCGAACCCAAGGGGTTGAGCGCCTGTCTATCCAGTTTTCGCCGGCCGGCCCGGGATCAAGCCCCGACCGAGGCCAAGGCTTCTTGCCTTTACCCCAATGTGGCCAGAAGCATCGCCGAGGCCAACGAAAAGGGTTTTGATGCCGGCGTCGTTCTGGACCCTGACGGTAATGTCGCCGAATTTTCCTATGCCAATCTATTCCTGGTTAAAAAAGGCGTCGTTGCGACACCCATGCCGAACGGGACTTTTCTCGATGGCATTACGCGCCAGCGGGTCATCTCGCTCTTAGGGAATGCCGGGGTACCCGTTGAAGAGCGAACCATCGGGTTCGCGGAATTGCTTGAAGCTGACGAACTTTTTGCCACCGGTAATTATGCCAAAGTCCGGCCTTGCACCCGGATCGAAGACCGCGAACTCGAAACCGGGCCAATCTACCGCCGGACAAGGGAACTTTATTTCGAATTCTCTAAAACGGGTTAGCGGCACGCCGTCCGGCCCGATGCCTTTCAATCGGCGAGGTCTTCCCCCGCGACGGCGCGCCTGACGAGATCGCGGGTTTCCTGCAATCCATAAAGGGCAATGAACGAACCCATTCGCGGTCCCTGGGATTGGCCGAGAAGGATTTCATAAAGAGCCTTGAACCAGGCCTTTAGGTCAGGAAACGGATGGCGTTTGCCAACTTCATAGACCTCGCTTTGGATGGTTTCGGGTTCGGCGTCATCAGCCAAGCCGTCGAGCGATTTCAAAAGATCTTGAAGCGCCTCTTTTTCCTCGTTCGTCGCCTTGCGGTATTGCTTCGCCGGCTTGACGCGGTCCCGATAGTAGTTGATGGCGTAATCCAAGAGCGTGTCCAGAATTGGCGCAGTTTTCGCCGTCAACCCAGGGCGGTAACGGGAAATAAAATGCCAAAGAACCGCTTTGTCCTCGGTATGGCAAACACTGGCCAGATTGAGGAGGATATTGTAACCGAGAGTCGCTTCCTCCTGGGGCGGGTCGCCCCTGTGGATGTGCCAGGTGGGGTTGTCGAGCCGCTTGGTATCGTCCTGCTTGGGCAAGCTAGCGAGGTGGTTTAGATAATCGTCCACATTCCTTGGGATGACGTCGAAATTGAGCCGTTTTGCCGCTTTCGGTTTTTGGTACATAAAAAGCGTCAAGCTTTCCGGCGGCGCGTAGCGCAGCCATTCCCCCACCGTTAGCCCGTTGCCCTTGGATTTCGATATTTTTTCGCCGTTTTCGTCCAGGAACAGCTCATAGGTAAACCCGACCGGCGGCGTGCCGCCCAGGATTCGGCATATCTTTCCGGACAGCCGAACCGATTCGATCAGATCCTTGCCCGACATCTCATAGTCTACGTCCAGAGCCGCCCACCGCATGGCCCAGTCTGCTTTCCATTGCAGTTTGCAATGGCCGCCAGTGACGGGCGTTTCCACCTTGGCGCCGTTCTCGTCTTCGTAAACGATGGTCCCGGCATCCACGTCGCGCTTGACCACGGGCACCTGCAGGACCCTGCCCGTCTTCGCTGAGATCGGCAAGAAGGGGCTGTAGGTGGCGCGCCGTTCCTCGCCCAAAGTCGGCAGGATGACATCGATGACCTGTTCGTAGCGCTCCAGAACCCCCATCAGGGCCGTATCAAAACGGCCACTTTCGTAACACTCGGTTGAACTCAGAAATTCATAATCAAACCCGAACTCGTCCAGGAACGCCTTGAGCCGGGCATTGTTATGGGCGCCGAAACTCTCATGGGTTTCGAAGGGATCGGGTATAGTGGTCAACGGTTTTCCAAGGTGCCCGACAACCATGTCGGTATTGGGAATATTGTCGGGGACCTTGCGGAGCCCGTCCATGTCGTCGGAAAAGGCAATGAGCTTGGTTGGCAGGTCGGAAAGCAATGAGAAGGCATGGCGCACCATGGACGTCCGGGTGACCTCGCCGAAGGTGCCGATGTGCGGCAGCCCCGAAGGCCCATAGCCGGTTTCAAACAGGACATGGCCTTTTTCAGGTGCCTTGTCACCGACACGCTTCAGCAACTCCCGCGCCTCGGCGAACGGCCAGGCGTTGGCGTTAAGGGCGAGGTTCTTGAACTCCGTCATGACGATTAATATTTTCGCGTCAAAATTCGGTCTAGGTGCTGGAAACTACGGGTGGGTTGAAACCTCGTCAACCGGCCTTACCGCCCACACCTTAAAAGAAGCTTAGGAACTCCCCGAAGCGTTTGGTTCTGCGCTCGGAGTCGAGGGCCTTGAACAGCCTTTCCCTTTGGTTCTGGATTGTCGCGTCCATGCGGGCGATCATGAACTCCCGAACCTTCCCCTCGGTCATGTTCTCGGGGGGCAAGGAACGTTAAACACTGAAGAAGCCCGCGAATTACTAGGAATAGATAAGAAGAGAATGGGCACACGTAATAGGCACACGTGTGGCGTTCCTTACCCGTGTATTTAACATTCTCAACGCTCAATGCCAAGGTTTTATAGCATAAAATGTCTATTAAATACTAATTTTTGCAAAAAAACAGAAATATAACCTATAAATCGTAGTTACGGATGGGTGTTTCCGCGAGATCAACCCATGCCGCAAAAAAATGAAAAACCGGCTATTTCCAGATCGGTTTTCCGCTGCCGGGCAGGCCGTAGGATTCCCATTTTCGGGTTACCTCCTCGATGACGTTGTCGGTCATGCGGATTTTGCGGCCCCAATCGCGCGTGATTTCAGGTGGAATCTTGGTGGTCGCGTCGATTCCCATCTTGCTGCCAAGCCCCGACTCGGGCGACGCAAAGTCCAGGTAATCGATGGGCGTGTTCTGGATCACCGTGATGTCGCGCGCCGGGTCGACATTGGTGGAGATGGCCCAGATGACGTCCTTCCAATCGCGGGCGTCGATATCAGCATCGACCACGATGACGAATTTTGTGTACATGAACTGCCTGAGGTACGACCACACCGCCATCATCATCCGCTTTGCGTGACCCGGATAGGCCTTGTTCATGGAAACCACGCCGACACGGTACGAACACGCCTCGGGCGGCAACCAGAAATCAACAATTTCCGGATACTGCTGAATGAAAAGCGGCACGAAAACATCGTTTAGTGCTTCGCCCAGGATCGAAGGCTCGTCAGGCGGCCGGCCGGTAAAGGTGGATAGGTAAATCGGACCCTTCCTCATGGTGACGGCGCTGACGGTAAAGACCGGAAAGGACTCCTGGGCATTGTAATACCCGGTGTGGTCCCCGTAGGGCCCCTCGTCACCGTAATCGTCGAGCGACACGTGGCCCTCGAGAACGATCTCGGCTTGAGCAGGCACCTTCAAGTTGACGGATTTACAATCCACCAAATCTACTTTCTTACCCCTGAGCAATCCGGCGAAATGGTATTCCGACAGCGTATCGGGGACCGGGGTGACGGCGGCCAGGATGGTCCCAGGATCGGCGCCGATGACGGCAGCGGCGGGCAGCGGCTCGGGCCTTTTGTCTTTCCATCGGGCATGCTGCTGCGCGCCGCCCCGGTGTTTGAGCCACCGCATGTAGGTCGTGTTAGGGCCCATGACCTGCATGCGATAAATTCCGAGATTGAAATTGTCCCGCTTGTCGCCGTCTTTGGATTCGGCATCGGGGCCACGGGTGACAATCAAAGGCCAGGTGATAAGCGGCGCCGGTTCCTCAGGCCAACAGGTTTGGACCGGCAACCGCGAAAGATCAATGTCGTTGCCCGTCAGCACAATTTCCTGACAGGGGGCGGTTTTTACCGATTTTGGTTTCATGGCCATCACGGACTTTGCAAGGGGCAACATCTTGAGCGCGTCCCGCCAGCCGCCGGGAGGCTCAGGCTGCCGCAGAACGGCCAGCATTTCCCCGATCTCGCGCAATTGACTCGGTTCCCGGTTCATGCCCCAGGCAACCCTCTCGACAGTGCCGAAGAGGTTAACCAAGACCGGCATACCGAACAGCGTCCCATCATCCCTGACGACATTTTCAAACAGGACCGCTGGCCCCCCCTCGGCCAACAAACGGGTCTGTATCTCGGTCATTTCCAGGTTAGGTGAAACCGGCTCACTGACCCGCACCAATCTCCCGGCCTGTTCAAGGCGGTCGATGAAGTCTCTCAAGGAGGAAAAAGCCATGGCCCCAGGTTCCTTTTGTTAACAAGTGTCTATTGACGCCGCAGGGAAGCGGGGCGTCAAGGTTCTTCCTAGCCCTCAGTTGTCATCGGACAAAAAGACCGATAGGCTTTGAAAACCACCTGTTTAGATCGAAAGACAGGGTGCCAATCCTATCGTTGGGGGGAGGTACCTTTGCGACTGTTTGAAGTCCCGAGGGTTCTTGGGGCACGAGATGCCCTAGAATTGACTTCCGAGGCGGCGTTTGGGGTAATTGACGAATGATGGCCAAGAAACAAAAAAAGCGTCAAAACAAAATAGCGCCTCGAGTTTCGAAGGGCTGATCGAGATCGGCATCGCACTCTCGGCGGATCAGGATACCAACCACCTTATGGAAAAGATTCTTCTCGAAGCCAAGAAGCTCTCGAACGCGGACGGCGGTGATCACATCATTTATCGCGAAGTAGAAAAAGTCGCGGCCATAGATGACAAATATGGCTTCAAGCTTGACGTGCCTAAGCTCAAATTCAACTTCGGCGAAATTTACAACCTTTCTATCTCGCCGGACACGCTGACGGCCGAAGAACGCTTCAAAATCAACGACCATATCGTTCAGACGATCATCATGCTGGGACCACTCCCGTTTACGGAACACCTGAAGCGGGTTCCCAAATTTGCCGGTGGCCATCACGAAAAGAGGGATAGCAGTGGATACCCTAGGAGACTCAACAAAGATCAAATGTCGATCCCGGCCAGGATCATGGCCACCACCTATATTTTCGAGGCCCTGGCCGCGACCGACCGTCCCTACAAGACCCCCAAGAAGTTAAGTGAAACCGTCAAGATCATATCGTTCATGAAGAAGGATGCCCATATCGACTTGGACTTGTTCGAATTGTTTTTGACCTCAGGTGTTTATAAGGATTACGCAGAACGGTTTCTTGATAAAGCCCAGATCGACGAGGTCGATATCTCCGAATCTCTAAAGGGCGACGACTGAGCCGCGATGTTCCGAATGCCCCTTGACGCCCTTCAGCGTGCAAAATCGTACCCGTATAAAATTCCCGCGCGTTCCTACGTGATTGCCGGCAACCAGTATGAAGAGCTGGCAATATGTGCCTCGATGCCTGATCTATCGGGCCGGCGGCCGGTAATTGCGATCGGTTCTAACCAGTCGCCGGAACAATTGATCCGTAAATTCAAAGACGCAGATTGGGGAACAATTCCTGTCCTTCGGGCTCGGCTTAAAGATTTCGATATCGTCTATTCTTCCCACGTCGCATCTTATGGATCGATACCGGCGACGCTCAGGCATTCGCCCGGGACCAGAGTTGGCCTTTTCGTGAACTGGCTGACGCCCAAACAGGAAATCCGCATGCACGAGACCGAGGTTTCCACAACCAATTTCCATTTCGGAAAACTGAATGACATTGAACTAGACCTAGACCTGGGGCTGGTCCTAACGTCGGCCTTCGTTTACACCAGCCGGCGTGGGGCGCTTTTGCGTGAGGGTCATCCCGTCGCCCTCAAAGCAATCAAAGCCGAGAACCGCGTATGGACTGCCTTGCACCAGGAAGAAATCCAGAATCATATCCGCGACCAATTGGCGCCGGGCCAGCCGCTTGACGACTTTATTCATTCGGCTATAGCAGATGCCTCGATCAGACAAAACCGCACTGAAGCACTAATGGCAAAGAGTGTTGCCTTCAACTTTTCCGGGTTCACCCCGATCGAGGTTTGACGGCGCCTACATCAGGATTAATATTAATGTAAGTGATAGGTGGGGATCGTCTCAAGCCTTAGGAGGCGACATGAGCTTTATTTGGGCCCCTGTGCCCTCGGATTTTGGCGCCGTCATGAAAGCCGCCGAGGCATTGGGCATTTCGGAATATGATTTTTTCCGGTTGGCCTTCCGGCGTTGGTGGGGCACTGAAGCCGATGAAAAAACGCTGGAACGGATTTTTGTCGCCTACATGTTTCAGCAGGCCGTTCCGACTTGGGTTCGGCATCTTACCCGTGATGTTATTACCCAAACCGCCGACGGCAAATTGGACGCTGCCAAACTCGGCGCCCTGAAATACAAACGTCGACTGCCGCCTTCACGCCATGGCGGACTATGTATGGGCCTCATGGCGGCATTAACGGTGCTTTACTGCGTTGCCCTTTTGGAAATCAGTTATGACCCTGGGACGTCCGCGCCGATGCCGTGCTACGGGGGGGCGGGGTTCAAGATTATTTCCAGCATGACCCATGCAGTGAGTGGCAAGAAACCACCGTCATGCGAGGAATTAAGGGGCACCCGTTAAAGCTCAACCGATCACCTTTCCGGCGATGATCCCGGCGAGAACAACCAATCCAAAATCCCGATTGGATTTGAACTTGGCCAGGCAATTCTTGGGTGCGGTGATATCAACGGTCTTGATCTGCCATGCCAGGTGTAAAGCCCCCAGGACCAGCACTGCGTAAAAAGGCCACTGCAATTCAGTCAGGAACCCTGCTACCCCAATCAAGACAACCGTAGCGCCGTAAAACACGATTAACCACCGCCTTGTCGAAGCGCCGAATTTCAGCGCCGTGGATTTGACGCCAATCAGGATATCGTCTTCCTTATCCTGGTGTGCGTAGATGGTGTCGTACCCGAGCGTCCAAAAGATCCCGGCTACGTAAAGGATGATAGCCGGGGCAGCCAACGCACCGGTAATCGCAACCCAACCCAGCAGCGCGCCCCAATTGAACGTCAGTCCCAAAAAAAGCTGCGGCCAATATGTGATCCGCTTCATAAATGGATAAAAAGCGACCAGGATTAGGGAGCTTATACCAAGGATCACGGCAAAGGAGTTGAACTGCAACAGAACGCTTAAGCCTAAAAGAAGTAGCAGACTCAAAAAAACCAGGGCCTGCGGGACGCTAACCTGACCGCTGGCAATCGGACGAGCCGCGGTGCGGGCGACGCGGGCGTCATAATCCCTATCGACGATATCGTTGAGCGTGCACCCTGCCCCTCGCATGACAAGGGAGCCAACAACAAACAGCACGAACAATCGTCCATCAGGCCACGATGGCGACGCCAACGCTACGCTCCACCAGCAAGGCAACAACAACAACCAGGTGCCGATGGGACGGTCCGCCCGGGCCAATCGAAGATAAGGCCTGCTCTTTCGTGGTGCCAGCCGGTCAATCCAGCTTACGTCAGGAATATCGGTAGCGAAGGCGTCAGGGGTATTGGACATAGGGGGAACTATACTCCAAACCGCCTTCGGTTCGAGCAACAGAACCATATGGGGTGTTCCCGATTCGCTTGCTGTTGTCTCTCTTGACCTTATGATGCCTCTCTGGAAATCAAAGTTCTCCTGTCATGATGCCACCGAAACCGAAAGCCCGCTTGTTTGTGGATCCCCCCCTGACGGCGGAAAGCTGCTTAGAACTTGACGAATCCCAAACTCATTACCTGGGCCATGTCATGTGTTTTGATGCCGGTGACGGAGTGGTCCTCTTCAACGGATGCGACGGGGAATGGTTGGCGGTGGTCGTGAGCTTCGGCAAAAACCGCTGTTCGCTGAGCTTAAACCGGCAAATCCGGTGCCAGGCAGAGGAGTCCGGGCCCTGGCTTTCTTTCGCGCCACCCAAGAAAACCTCGACTGATTCCCTCGTCGAAAAGGCGACGGAACCTGGTGTTTCCCGTCTTTGCCAGGTTTTTACCGCGCGCACCAATTCGGCCCAGATCAACGTGGAACGGATAGGAAAGCAGGCCATCGAAGCCGCGGAACTGAGTGAAAGATTAACCGTTCCCGAGATCGACCAACCCGAAACGTTGGAGCAGTTGGCCGCCGGTTGGCCGAAGGATCGCCTGTTATTGATGATGGATGAAAGTGGCGGCGGCAGGCCCATCGCAGAAGTTTTGATCAAGCTCGGCGCCGAAGACGGCGCTAACCCCGAGGCTTGCGGATTCCCGTGCGGGCCCGAGGGCGGCTTCGATGGCGGTGAACTTGACGCCATTGTAAACCTTGACTTTGTTACAGCTGTCGAGTTGGGTCCGCGCATCCTTCGCGCGCAAACGGCGGCGCTTGCAGCACTGGCCTGCTGGCAGGCCCTTCTCGGCGACACCCGGTAATCCTAGTTCGAATAAATTTGTCCGCACAAAAGAGAATGCCATGACTGGTGAAACGGCGGCCCTTAAAGAACCCGTGACCAGAAAAGCCGCGCTGATCGAATATTTGGAGGCCGGATGCAAGACCAAGAAGGACTGGCGAATTGGCACCGAACACGAAAAGTTTGCTTATTACCTGGATGACCTCAGGCCCCTCGATTACGAGGGCCCGGCGGGAATTCGGTCCCTGTTGGAAGGGCTCGCCCGTTTCGGCTGGAAGGCGGTGGAAGAGAAAGGAAACCCGATCGCGCTTTCGAAACCGGACGGCAGTTTCATCAGCCTGGAACCGGCCGGACAGGTGGAGCTTTCCGGCGCGCCTGTGGAAAACATCCATCAGACCTGCGATGAAGTTGCCGCTCACCTTCAACAGGTAAAAGCCATCGCCCGAGAACTCGGCATCGGATTTATCGGCCTGGGATATTGCCCTAAATGGCCAACTCCGGAAATGCCTTTGATGCCCAAAGGGCGCTACAAAATCATGCGCGAATACATGCCTAAGAAAGGAAAGCTCGGGCTCGAGATGATGCAGTCCACCTGTACTGTTCAGGTCAACCTGGATTTCGATTCAGAAGCCACCATGGCCCGGATGTTCAGGATTGCGCTCGCCCTGCAGCCGATCGCGACGGCACTTTGGGCCAACTCGCCCTTTAAGGAAGGGAAGCCTTCCGGGTATTTGTCCTACAGGAGCCATATCTGGACCGATACGGATCCGGATCGCTGCGGCATTTTACCGTTCGTTTTCGACGACGGATTCGGATTCGAACAATACGTCGACTATGTCCTCGATATGCCGATGTATTTTGTTTACCGCGACGGCACTTATATCGATACTTCGGGGCAGTCGTTTAGAGATTTCATGGTCGGCGAATTGCCAGCGCTCCCAGAAGAGCAGCCCCTGATGTCCGACTGGGTCGATCATATGAGCACGGCTTTTCCCGAAGTCCGCCTGAAGCAGTTTCTTGAAATGCGGGGGGCCGACGGCGGGCCGTGGAGCCGGTTGTGCGCGTTACCGGCCTTCTGGGTGGGGCTGTTCTACGACACCGACGCCAGAGACGCCGCCTGGGACCTGATCAAGGACTGGAAGGTCGAGGAAATTCAAGCCCTGCGTGATGAAGTTCCACACCATGCCCTCAATGCCAGGCTGCGAAACCGGACGGTGAAGGAAATTGCCCTCGACGTTCTTCAATTTTCTCACAAGGGGCTCAAAAATCGAGAACACCTCGACGGCGTTGGCCTAGACGAGACCCATTTCCTGAAACCGCTTTTCCAAATTGCCCATTCCGGCCTGACCCCAGCCGAGGAAATGCTGGCGGCCTATGAAGGGCGCTGGGGCCAATCCGTCGATCCGGTGTTTCAGGAATACGCTTACTGAGCCAAGATGGCGTTCGCAATTTATTTAATTCTACTGAATTTCTGGTTTGGCCTTCGCACTTAATCTTTTTAGTTAAGAAGGGGGTAAGGCGACTTGCACCTTATATTTTTGCAGAGGGACGGGGTGGGGCGTCAGACCGCGGTGCCGCCGACGGTCAGGTTGTCGATCTTGAGGGTCGGCTGACCGACGCCGACAGGAACCCCCTGGCCGTCCTTGCCGCAGGTGCCGATGCCGGGGTCGAAGGCCATATCGTTGCCAATCATGGAAACCCGGGTCAGCACGTCGGGGCCATTGCCGATCAAGGTCGCGCCCTTCACCGGCGGTCCCTTCTTGCCGTTCTCGATTAAGTAGGCTTCGGTGCAGGAAAACACGAACTTTCCCGACGTGATATCCACCTGGCCGCCGCCGAAGCTAACGGCATAGAGGCCGTTTTTCACCGATTTCAGGATTTCATCCGGTTCGTGGTCCCCAGACAGCATGTAGGTATTGGTCATCCTCGGGATCGGGGCGTGGGCATAGCTTTCGCGGCGCCCGTTGCCGGTACTTAGGCCCCCCATGAGCCGCGAGTTCATGCGGTCTTGCATATAGCCCTTGAGGATGCCGTCCTCAATCAGCACCGTGCGCTCGGTCGGCGTGCCTTCGTCGTCGATGGTCAGCGAGCCGCGCCGGTCGTCCATGCCGCCGTCATCGATCACGGTGACGCCGGGGGCAGCGACCCGTTCCCCCATCAGTCCCGCAAAGGCCGAGGTCTTCTTGCGGTTGAAGTCGCCCTCGAGCCCGTGACCGATGGCTTCGTGCAACAGGATGCCCGGCCACCCGGGTCCCAGGACCACCGGCACCTCGCCCGCCGGTGCCGCCACCGATTCAAGATTGACTAGGGCCTGACGCAAGGCCTCGTCGACCGTGGCTATCCAGGAATCCGGTTGCAAATAGCGCTCGTAGGTGACACGCCCACCGACGCCGTAAGAGCCGGTCTCCATGCGGCCGTCTTTTTCCACAACCACTGACACGTTGAGCCGCACCAGGGGCCGGATATCGGCGGTGTGTTCACCGCCTGAGCGCATGATTTCTACCGCCTGCCAATTGCCGAGCAAGGAGGCGGACACCTGGATGACCCGTTCGTCCTTGGCGCGGGCATAGGCGTCCATGTCGGCTAACAGTTTAACCTTGGTTTCGAAATTGACCAGGGCCAGGGGATTTTCGTCGCAATAAAGGTTTTGGTTAGTGCCCGGCGGGGGTTCGGCAAAGGTCCCGCCTTTGCCTGCGCGGATCGTTTTCACTGTTTCGCCGGCGCGGCAAATGGCTTCTTCGCTAAGTTCCGAGGCATGGGAATATCCCGTCGCTTCGCCGGAAATGGCGCGAAGCCCAAATCCCTGGCTGGTGTCGAAGGTGGCGCTTTTCACCTTGCCGTCGTCAAAGACGAGGCTTTCGGACTGCCGGTATTCCAAAAACAGTTCGCCGTCGTCCGTTCCATACAACGCATCATCGACGATGCCTTGAACACGGCCCCGGTCCAATCCGGTACGGACAAAAAACAATTCATCGGTGATGGCAAGATCAGCCATGGGTACGTCCTTAACTTGTCAGGGCCGATTGCGATGGGCGGGGGGCTTCGGCAAATCCGACACCAAATATATAAGGAGAAGTCAGCGAAATAGCGACAGGTTCTGAAAGCCACTAGGCGCCGAAAAGGTTTTTTCTTGACCTTATGCTGGCGACAGAGCTTTATTCCCCATTGTGACGTGGTGATTTGGCCGACCGGCTTGCGCCCACGTTAAAAAACTAGCTAAAAGGTCGGAGCCCGTGAAAGCCCTGGCCCCCGGCGGTTGGGGTTTTTTCATGCCAGTTCGACATTAAAGTGGAGGATGCCCCCATGGGTGGCAAGAAATTGAACCCGGCAAAGTGGCGCCAAGCAACCCGACTTATCCGAGGCGGCACGGAACGCTCCGCATTTTACGAGACCAGCGAAGGCCTTTTTCTAACGTCCGGTTATGTTTACGGGACGGCTGAAGAAGCCGAGCAGGCTTTCAAAGGCGAGAAAAAGCGTTACATGTATTCGCGCTATGCTAACCCTACGCTCACCATGTTTGAAAAGCGACTTGCGCTCCTAGAAGGAGCGGACACTTGCGTTGCGACAGCCACCGGCATGGCTGCGGTTTTTGCGGCGCTGGCAAGCCAGCTTAAGACCGGCGACAGGGTCGTTGCGTCCCGTGCGTTGTTCGGATCGTGTCTTTACATCATCGCCGAACAGCTACCGAAATTTGGGATTGAAACGGTCCTGGTGGGCGGCACTAATCTGGACGAATGGAAACAGGCGTTGTCGAGGAAAACCCGATGCGTGTTTCTGGAGACGCCATCAAACCCTTGCCTTGAGATCATTGACATTCGGGCTGTTAGTGACTTGGCGCATGAGGCCGGTGCATCGATTATCGTCGATAACGTGTTCGCGACGCCGGTGTTGCAACACCCGCTGGAACTGGGTGCCGACATCGTCATGTATTCGGCCACCAAGCATATCGACGGCCAAGGCCGGACCATGGGCGGCGCCATCCTCACCAACGATACGGATTTCATCGAAAATTCCCTGACCCCGTTCATGCGTCACACGGGCCCGACACTCAGCCCGTTTAACGCCTGGGTCCTATTGAAGGGATTGGAAACGCTTGAGATTCGGGTGAAGCGCCATTGTGAAATTGCTTACGCCGTGGCCACATTCCTGAGCGAGAAGAAGGGAATCAACAAGGTGCTCTATCCCGGGCTCAAGAGTCACCCCCAGCACGACTTGGCCATGAGTCAAATGAGCGACGGCAGCACCATCGTTTCCTTCGATCTGAACGGCGGAAAGGAAGCGGCCTTCGGGTTCCTGAACGCATTGAAGATGATCGATATAGCAAACAACCTGGGCGACGCCAAAAGCCTTATCACGCATCCAGCGACCACCACCCATCAACGCCTGAGCGAAGAAGAAAGGTCGGCAATAGGTATTACTGACAGCCTTATCCGGTTGTCGGTGGGCTTGGAGGACGCCGAGGATATCAAGGAGGATTTGGGGCAGGCATTGGCTGCCGCTAGAGCCTAACCCTGCCGCCAGGGAAGTCCATCCACTTTCCAGCCGTTGACGGTGCCCCGGTGACCTTCGGCGTCGTGGTTGCCCTCAAATACTCCGGCGACATTATAGCATTCTCGAAAGCCGGCCGCGGTCATCGCCTCGGCGGCGCCAAGAGAACGCCCGCCCGAATGGCATATGAACAATAATGGGGCATCCTTTTCGACACATCCGCTCGAGACTTGGTTGACGAATTCCGGGTTGATGTTTGTGTCCGGAAATATCTGCCATTGGATGCAAAGCACTTCTTTGCTCAGGCTCGATAGATCGGGGCTTCCAACATAGGCGAATTCAGCGTTGGTGCGGACGTCTATCAGTTGGGCCTCCGGATTTTGGGTGTCACTAAAACCTAGGAGCGGACAAGAACGTCCAGCATCTCTTCGATGGTGACGAACTTCTCTCGGGGGTGTTCGCCCCTGGCATTTTCGATCTCAGCGGCTTCGATTTTTTTCCAGTCTGCATAGCTGACGGATCGGATCGACCGTTCCTTTAACAGCTTCTCAAACGCCTCACGGCCGGGCTTGGCGTCTTTGGCGACGGCGCCGAAGTCTTTGTTAATGTGTTCGGCGACGGTGACGCCGTCCGGGCGATTGGACGAAATTACGCCGGTTGGTCCACGTTTGATCCAACCGACAGCGTAAAGCCCCTCATCGACGCGGCCGTCGTCGTTTGGAACGATCCCTTGCTTTGCATCGAAGGGTGCGCCCTCAAGGGGATCGGAACGGTAGCCGATGGAGGTAAAGACCAAGCCGCATTTAATATCAAAAAATTCTCCGGTGCCGACCGCGCGGCCGTCTTCGACCTTGGTACGTTCCAGCCTCAACCCTTCAACTCGATCACCGCCCAGAACCTCGGTCGGAGAAGCATAAAACCGAAAATGAACGCGTTTCGGTTGTTCGTCCGGTTTTCGGGCGGCGAATTCTCGCAAGGTTTCCAGGTTTCGTTCCTTCAGCCGCTTGTCCCGATCCGATAGCTCACCAACGCCTTCCGGCAGTTGTCCGGCATCGAGCACAGGTACGCTTTGTTCTAGCTTCCCCATTTCACGTAGTTCGACATTTGTGAATTTTGCTTCCACCGGGCCGCGGCGGCCAAAAATGTGAACGTCATCGATTATTGATTCGAGGATCGCCTTTTCAGCGTGAGCAGGAATATCTGCAGTGGCCAATTCTTCCTCGGTTCGGACCAGAAGCCTGGCGACGTCGATGGCGACGTTACCGACGCCGATGACCCCTGCTGTGGAAACGTTCAAATTCGGATTGAGATCGCGAAAATCTGGATGACCGTTGTACCAGCCGACAAAATCGGCAGAGCCGAAAACCCCTGTTTTATCCTCGCCGGGGATGTTCATCAGCCGGTCACGGGGCGCCCCGATGGCGAGAACCACGGCATCATAAATTTCGCGGAGTTCCGTCAAACTGACATCACGACCGATCTCCACGTTGCCGTAATAGCGAACCGGTTCCATCAACGCCGTTTTCTCATACTTTCTGGCAACGTTTTTGGTGGTTTGGTGATCGGGCGCGACGCCGCCCCGGATCAGCCCAAACGGCGTCGGGAGGCGTTCGATGAAATCGACACTCACATCATCGCCCGAATTTATTAGGGCATCCGCGGTGTAAAACCCAGCCGGACCTGAGCCGACGATGGCAACACTAACCGACATGCCCCCCCCGAGTTGAATCCCTGTCAGTTAGTTGTGGTCCAAGTATGGCCACGCCTCAAGAGGGCATTCAGGTCGGTGCTAGCCGCGTGTTTCTCGGCTTCTTCAAAATGATCTTTGACGCCGTCTTCGTAACTCGACGTGGGATGGCAATAAAGAACGCCGATGGCAACAGGCATCGACGGAGGTTCCATCAGCGCCAACATGCTGGCCAAGGCCCGGTTGGTTTCATCGTGGGCAAGAATATCCGTTTCGCTAATGCCCTTTTTGCCGATGGTCACGACTTCCAGCTCGAAGAACCCGGGTTTGACACGGAGGCCTAAGGTCTTCTCTTTGCCGAATATAAGGGGCTTCCCATGTTCGAGGATGATCTCGGCATCGGCGGCGACGTCCTTGGCGGTAAATTCCGCGAAGACTTCGTCGTTGTAGACGATGCAATTCTGGAAAATTTCGACAAACGAAGTGCCGTTGTGTTCGTGCGCCCGTTTGAACACTTCGGGAAGGTGCGTTTGCATGGTGTCGACGGAACGGGCCACGAACCGAGCGCCGGCGCCAAGTGTCAGGGCTGCAGCCGAAACCGGATTTTCAATGGAACCCCAGGGTGTCGACGGGGACCGTGTCCCAGCCCGGGATGTCGGCGAAAATTGGCCTTTCGTCAGTCCGTAAATCTCATTGTTGAACAGCAAAATTTGCACATTCACATTCCGCCGAAGGATATGCAGAAGATGGTTGCCGCCGATTGATAACGCATCACCATCACCCGTAATCACCCAAACGTCCAGGTTGGGATTGGCCAGCTTGATGCCGGTTCCAACCGCCGGTGCCCGGCCGTGAATAGTATGAAAGCCGTAGGTGGCCATATAATAAGGAAACCGGGCGGCGCAACCGATTCCCGAAACGAATACCGTATTTTCACGGGTTGCCCCGATGTCTGCCAAGGTCCGCTGCATCGCCTTCAGAATTGCATAGTCGCCGCAACCGGGGCACCAACGGACCTCCTGATCTGTGGAGAAATCCTTCGGGGTCAAATTTTTGATCGGCTTTACGACATTCACATTATTTCTCCAGCCTCTCGCGGATTGCTAGTTCGATCTCCGAAATCTTAAATGGCTGGCCCGAAACCTTGGACAGGATTTGGGCATCGATCAGGAATTGGCTCCGGAGCAGGGTCACCAGTTGGCCGGAGTTCATTTCCGGGACCAGGATCCGTTCGAACCCAGCCAACAGATCGCCGAGATTCTTCGGCATCGGCCAGATGTGACGAATGTGAATGTGCGACACGTCAAATCCTTCATTCCTGAGGTTGTTGACGGCCAGATTGATGGGACCATAAGTGGAACCCCAACCGACAACAGCCAACCGGCCTTTTTCGTTTCCCTCTTCGACGGCTTGCAAGGGAATGTCGTTGGCGATTCCGTTGATCTTGGCGGCGCGCAATTCCGTCATCCGTTGGTGATTGGCCGCATCATATGAAATATGGCCGGTTTCGGAATCCTTCTCCAATCCGCCGATTCGATGTTCCAGTCCCGGAGTGCCCGGTATCGCCCAAGGGCGGGCCAACGTTTTTTTGTCCCGTAAATAAGGCTTGAAACCGTCAGTCTCGGTGCAAAATTGCACCGGCGTCGATTCGTATGAATTCACATCGGGGATTAACCAGGGTTCCGCGGCATTGCCGATATACCCATCGGTTAAAAGGATCGTAGGGGTCATGTATTTGGTGGACAGCCGGATGGCTTCGATGGCGACGTCGAAACAGTCCGACGGCGATCTTGCAGATATAACGACCAGTGGGCTATCGGAATTGCGTCCGAAAACCGCTTGATGAAGATCCGATTGCTCCGTCTTCGTCGGCATGCCCGTGGACGGACCGGCGCGCTGCGAGTTGACAATGATCAACGGAAGTTCGGCGCTAATGGCGAGGCCCATAGCTTCGGCCTTGAGAGCAATTCCCGGGCCGGAACTGGACGTCACACCAAGTGAACCGGCATATGAGGCGCCGATGGCCGTGCAGATGGCGGCGATTTCGTCTTCCGCCTGGAAAGTAACGATGTTGAATTCCATCAGATTGGAAAGGTAATGTAATAAGGCCGAAGCCGGTGTAATGGGATACGAGCAAAACGTCATCTTCAATCCCACCAATTTGGCCCCGACGACAAGGCCCCAAGTCAAGGCCTCGGCCCCGGTTACGGTGCGATATTCACCGGGCGCGATATCCGCCTTACCGATTGAAAACCCATGGACCCCATGGGGAATTTCCGCAGTTTCGCCAAGCGAATGGCCCGCGTTGAGAGCCGCGATATTGGCTTTGGATAAAAAGGGCTGTTTTGAGAACTTTTCGCTCAACCAGTCAATGGTTGGCTGCCGGTTACGATCGAACACCCAATAGACGAAACCCAGCGTCCACATATTCTTGCAGCGCAAGGCCACTTTCTTGCTGAGGCCGAACTCCTTAACCGCTTCCAGGGTCAACGCCGAAATGTCGAGTTCGATAACGCGGTAAGGACTTAGGGTGCCGTCTTCTAGGGGGTTGGCATCATAGTGCGCTTTGTGCAGGTTTCTTTCCGTGAACGTACCGGTATCGACAAGAATGAGGCCCCCAAGCTTCAACTCTACCAATTCGACCTTCAAGGCCGCCGGGTTCATCGCGACCACCATGTCGCAGGTATCGCCGGAAGTTTTGATCACCTCGGCGCCGAAGTTGATCTGAAACGCCGAAACGCCGAACGTGGTACCAGCAGGTGCCCGAATTTCCGCTGGAAAATCCGGGAAGGTGGCGAGGTCATTCCCCGACATTGCCGTGGATTGGGTGAATTGGCCGCCGGTAAGCTGAATCCCGTCTCCTGAGTCGCCGGCAAAACGTACAACGGCGGATCCCAGTTCAAGACGATGAGGGAATCCGTCGGGTTTTTCTTTGACAGATGCTAGCGTTGACATGGTCTTCCCATTAGGAAGTCAATCATCCGCCAATGGCCCCACATGCCGCCTACTCTTACGCAACTTGACGAGACAACGTTTGTTAATACTGTATGTTTTCTCCATATTGGCAACATCAAATCTCTTTTCGCCTCTTTTCACAATAAATTGATATTTTTTCCCAGGTATCAGCATCCCTTTCGGGAGAACGGATTTGCACTCTTCGGGATGACAGAACCGCCATGATACCGTATGACCCCGAATTTAAAGTTTCCCGATTCGCGTAACAAACCGCGCAGACCGCGAAAATATTCATGAATGATAAAAATGATTCCTTAAAACTACTTGATGATCTTCTTGGCAAGGCTGCGGCCGTTGGTGCCGATGCCGCCGACGCCGTGTTCGTCGAAAGCGTGTCGCTTTCATATACCCAAAGATTAGGCCAGCGCGAGCATTTGGCAAGAGCTGAAAGCGCTGACCTTGGCCTCAGGGTCTTCATCGGATCGCGCCAAGCCATCGTTTCCTCATCAGACACGTTGGCTGAGGCCTTGGGGGAACTCGTTGAGCGCGCTGTCGCCATGGCCCAATCCGTTCCGGAGGATCCATTTTGTGCCCTTGCCGATTCTGACCAGTTGGCCAATGACTTTCCTGACCTTGAGGTCTGCGACCAAAGAGAACCCAATGAAACTACCCTCGTCGAACGGGCGAAGCAGGCGGAGGATAACGCTCGTTTAATTCCTGGCGTTACAAATTCCGAGGGAGCCGAAGCAAGCTGGGGACAGAGCCAAACGACCATCGCCAGCAGTAATGGATTCGCGAAAAGCCGTTCCAACTCCAGGCACTCGATTAGCGTATCGGTGATGGCTGGTGAGAACACGGCTATGGAACGTGACTATGATTTTGCCAGCGCGGTCTATGGAGAGGATCTTCCGTCGCCTGCCGAGATCGGCCGCTCGGCCGGGGAAAAGGCGGTTGCGCGGTTGAACCCGAAAAAGGTGGATTCGGCCAAAATGCCGGTTGTTTACGATCCCAGGGTCGCCAATTCGCTTTTCAGCCATCTAGCCAGCGCCATCAACGGCAATGCGGTTACCCGAGGAACGACCTTTCTAAAGGACAAGTTGGGAGAAAAGATTTTTTCGAAAGCGATTACCATCATCGACGATCCGCTTCGCCTCCGGGGTCTCAGGTCCCGAAGTTTTGACGCCGAAGGCATCGGGACTGAACGTCGCAACGTCATCGACGGTGGTGTGTTGACGACATGGATTATGGATCTGCGGTCTGCTAGGCAATTGGGACTTGCCACGACGGGCCACGCTCGGCGCGGTCCCTCGTCACCCCCCTCGCCGACAACGACAAATTTGTACCTGCAAGCAGGAGAGATGACGCCGGAAGCGTTAATGGCTGATATCAAGGCCGGCTTCTACATTACCGAACTCATGGGATTTGGGGTCAACGGTATTACCGGCGACTACAGCCGTGGAGCCTGTGGGTTTTTGATCGAGAATGGCGAAATCGCTTATCCGGTCAATGAAGTCTCCATCGCTGGGAACCTGATGGACATGTATATGAATTTGACTGCAGCGAATGACCTGGAATTTCGCTATGGAATCGACGCACCCACCTTGCGAGTGGAGGGAATGACCGTAGCCGGACGTTGATCAACGAGGCAAACGTTGGCTCAAAGACGTACCGCGTGTTAATGTCCGCTTCGTCAAGCACTGGTTGCCAGACCTTGAACGACATAGCTAAAAAAACTCCACCACGACACCAATCCACCAAAGCCCTGATGCTCCGTTTGTGGCGCGAAAGCATCAGCACTTATTCAGGGTGGATTTGGCTTGCCATTTTCTGCATGGCGATAATGGCGGGCGCCACTGCTTTCAGTGCGTTGCTGATGGAACCCATCGTCAACGAAGTTTTTATTGCTCAAAACCGGGCCATACTGTGGCCTCTCGGCGGTATCGTATTCGCGACTTTCCTGGTCAAAGGCCTCGCCAATTATGCCCAGGCGGTTTTGATGAGTTTCGTTGGGCTGCGTATCATAGCCGACAACCAGAACCGGTTCTTTGCCCACTTGGCGCGGATGGATCTTAGCTTTTTCCACAATAATCCAACCGGTGGGCTGATTTCGCGCTTCACTGTCGACATCAACCATATGCGGGTTGCGGTATCAAATGCCTTGACCGGTTTCGGAAAGGATCTGTTGTCTTTGGTCGGCCTGGTGGCGGTGATGTTTGCAAAAGATTGGCAGCTGGCGGTGATTTCTTTTTTTATTTTTCCTGTCGCTATCCTTCCCATCGTCCGGCTCGGCCGGCGGATGCGCAAGGTCACGATGAACACCCAAAAGGAAATGGGACTTTTCACCACCCTTCTCGAGCAGGCCTTTCAGGGCATCCGCGTTGTCAAGGCATATGGCATGGAGGCATACGAAAAGAAAAGAATAGCCGCCGTCGTGGAACGCATTTTTCGTCTCAATATGAAATCTGCGCGGACCAGGTCGCTGTCCAGTCCGATCATGGAAACCCTTGGCGGGTTGGCGGTTTGCATCGTCATCATTTACGGCGGCTACCGGGTGATCGAGGGTGCGACCACGTCGGGTGCCTTCTTCGCGTTCATTACGGCGTTGTTGCTGGCCTACGAGCCGATGAAGCGGCTGGCCAATCTGAACGCAAGCCTTCAGGAAGGCTTGGCGGGGGCGCAGCGTATGTTTGCGCTTCTTGATACGGAACCGGCAATCCACGAAAAACAGGGTGTGAGCGACTTAACTTCGATCGAGGGAACCATTCGACTGGATAACGTCCGCTTCTCCTATGTCCCCGGGAAACTGGCCCTTGACAGGGTCACCCTCGAAGTGCCAGGTGGAAAGACGGTGGCGCTGGTTGGCCCATCAGGGGCGGGTAAGTCGACAATCCTCAACCTGATCCTCCGATTTTTTGACGTCGATAAGGGTGTGGTGAGTATCGACGGCACCAATGTCCAGGACGTTACCTTTGCATCGCTTTACGGGAACATTGCACTGGTCAGCCAGGAGATCACGCTGTTCGATGACACCGTTTACGCCAATATCGCCTATGGCCGGGCCGGTTCCACCGAGGACGAAGTGGTCGAGGCCGCTCGCCATGCGGCTGCCGAAGAATTTATCCTCGAGCTTAGTGACGGCTACGAGACCAGGGTTGGCGAACAGGGCGTGAAATTGTCCGGCGGGCAGCGTCAGCGTCTTGCCATTGCTCGCGCGATGTTGAAAAACGCACCGATTCTTCTGTTGGACGAAGCCACCTCGGCGCTGGATACGGAATCCGAACGCCAAGTCCAGGTGGCGCTGGAAAAGCTGATGAAGGGTCGGACGACTCTGGTGATTGCCCACCGGTTGTCCACAGTGATCGGGGCCGATCTGATTTACGTCATCCAAAACGGTCGCGTGGTCGAACAAGGAAACCATGTCGATCTGATGGACCGCAGCGGTGTCTATCAGCGGCTTTACAACCTGCAATTCGCCGATGAAAAGCAGGCTTCAGAAATGAAGCAGGCCGCGGAAGCCTGAGTCAAAATAGGGATTTCCTCAACGTGAGGCCAATGAAGCGAGCCCTGCAATCGGAAACCGTGCGCCGGGGTTTCTGCTGGTTGGCATCATATTACATCCGGCTGACGTACCATACGGGACGGTGGACGGTAATCGGGGAGGAGACTCCGAAACGGTTTTGGGATGAGGGCAAACCGTTCATCGTCTGTTTTTGGCATGGCCGGATGCTGCTGCTGCCTTACTGTTGGAATCCCCGTAAACCCGTCCACATGCTCATCTCTCAGCACCGAGACGGCCAATTCATTGCCCGTACCATCGGCCATTTCGGGATCAAGACGGCAGCCGGATCATCGACCCGCGGCGGCGCCCAGGCGCTTCGCACCATGGTTAAGGTTCTGAACCAGGGGGACTGGGTCGGCATCACTCCGGACGGACCACGTGGACCCAGGATGCGGGCCAGTGAAGGTATTGTTAGCGTTGCCCGTCTGGCTGGCGTTCCCATAATTCCCGTGGCCTATGGAACCACTCGGGGGCGGTTCCTTTCGACGTGGGACAGGTTTCTCGTTGCTTGGCCCCTTGGCCGGGGGGTCATCGTCTGGGGGAACCCCATCCATGTGGACCGCGACACCGGTCCCGATACCGAGGAAATGGCTCGCCTTCAGATCGAGGAGGGACTCAACGCGGTCACCGCCGAAGCCGACCGCCTTTCGGGCCGGTCGCCGATCGACCCGGCGCCCATCAAAGAAACTGCAATGAGCAGTGAAAACGGGCCGTCGTGATGTTGTCTCTTTACCGCCTCGCTACCGAATTGGGCGCACCACTCATCAGTTTCTATCTTCGGGTCCGGAAGGCGAATGGAAAGGAGGACGCAACGCGGTTCGAAGAACGTCTCGGCCGCGCCAGCCGTAAACGGCCCGTTGGTCCGTTGGTCTGGGCTCATGGTGCGAGCGTCGGCGAAGCCCTTTCCCTGCTGCCATTGATCGGGCGTTTGGTATCGGACAGGCCGAGTCTTGAGGTCTTAGTCACGACGGGTACGGTCACCTCGGCACGCCTAATGGCCGAGCGATTGCCTGAAGGCAGCTTTCACCAATACGTTCCTGTCGACCGCCTCCCTTACGTAAGGCGTTTTCTCGAACACTGGAGCCCGGACTTGGTGCTGTGGGCGGAATCGGAATTCTGGCCCAATTTGATCACCGAAACGGTGACCCGAAACACCCCCATGATCCTCATCAACGGAAGGATATCGCCGCGGTCGTTTGCGGGGTGGCGGCAATTTTCCAGCCTGATCAAAGGGCTTCTTGGGGGGTTCCGGCTGTGCCTGGGTCAGACCGAGGCCGATGCCGAGCGGCTCCGTCGACTCGGCGCCCCGACCGTCAGATGCGTTGGCGACCTTAAGTTCGCGGGCCTGCCGTTGCCTGTTGACGAAGAAGAACTGGCGAGCTTTAAAGAGGCCCTCGGTGACCGCCCAGTGTGGCTGGCGTCAAACACCCATTCAGGCGAAGAAGAAATCGCCGCCACGGTGCACCGGCAACTCAAGGCCAAGCATCCGGGACTGTTGAGCATGATCGCGCCCCGCCATCCTGATCGGGGTCCTAAAATTGCTGCCCAGTTTCGGGCGCAAGGCTTGGTGGTCGGCCAACGCTCGGCTGGCGACGCCATTGGGCCTGAAACGGATGTCTATCTGGCAGACACCATGGGTGAACTGGGCCTTTTTTATCGCTTGGTAGGTATTGCCTTCATAGGCAAATCCCTGATGCCCCTCGGCGGCCAGAACCCCTTGGAGGCAGCGCGTCTCGATTGCGCCATCATCCACGGACCTCACATGATGAATTTTGAAGACATCACCCGGCGTTTAAATGCATCGGATGCCGCCGCCGAGGTTGCTGACGAAAAAGAGTTGGAAGCCGCCGTTGCCCGTCTTCTTGACGATGGGAACCAGCGGAACAAAATGGCCGGCGCCGCGGAAGCCTTTGCCGCTGCCGAAGCCGGAGTGCTCGATGCGGTCTTGGGCGAGCTTGAATGGTTTCTCAAGCCCTTGTTCAAAGAGGAATTGCCTCGTGCGAGCGCCTGAATTCTGGCGCAGGGATGGTGGCGCCTTTGGGGAGGCGCTGTCGCCGTTGGGTTGGTGCTACGGCTTGGCAACCCGCATTCGGTTGGCCTGGATTCGGCCCTGGAGTCCACCGGTTCCCGTCCTCTGCGTTGGTAATTTGGTTGCCGGCGGTGCCGGCAAGACGCCTGTCGCTTTGAGCCTTGGGACATATCTCGGCCACCGCGGCCATAAAGTTCATTTTCTCAGCCGCGGCTACGCTGGCACGGCAGCGGGGCCGCATCGGGTCGATCCGGAATCCGACGTAGACGCCGTTGGCGACGAGGCCCTGTTGTTGGCCCGCGCCCAGCCGACGTGGATTTCCCGCGACCGAGTTGCCGGCGCCCGCGCCGCCGCCGAAGGCGCGGATCTGATCGTCATGGATGACGGGTTTCAAAACCCGTCGGTGGTCAAAGATTTTTCGCTGTTAGTTGTGGACGGTCGGTACGGCTTCGGCAACGGTCATTTGATCCCGGCGGGTCCGCTCCGTGAAACGGTCCAGGGCGGCCTTGGGCGCGCCCACGCCCTAGTAGTGATTGGCGACGACGAAGCCGGTATCGAAAAAAATCCCGCCGTATCCGGAATGGGACTTCCGGTCCTCAAAGCCTCTGTCAAACCGGGTCCCGAAGCGGAGGCCCTCGGGGGCAAGCCGGTGTTCGCTTTTGCCGGTATCGGTAATCCTGAGAAATTCTTCTCCACTCTCAAGGGGATCGGCTGCGAAATCAAGGGAACCACTGTCTTTTCCGACCATCACCGGTTCACGGAGGACGAAATCGGCCAGTTGAAATCCCAAGCGGTTGAGAACGAGGCCCAGTTGGTGACCACTGAGAAAGACGCCGTAAGACTTCCACCGGCGGCCCGGGATGACATCGAGGTCTTGACAATTTCCCTCCAATGGGCTGACGAAACATCCCTTGATGCGGCCTTGCGTCCCCTTTTTGACCGGCTTTGACCATGCTCCGGGTTCCGACCGCCGTTGACCGTTACATCTTCCACCCCATTGAGGCAGCGGTCGCGCTTCTGATCTACGGCCTGTTTAAGATTCTGCCCATCGACCTGGCTTCGGCGCTGGGCGGATGGCTGGGCCGGACCATCGGACCCCGGATGCCGATTTCGGAACGGGCGGTCAGGAACCTGTCCGCCGCCTTCCCTGAAAAGACCCCGGCCGAGATTGGGACCATCGTGCGCGGCATGTGGGATAATCTCTGCCGGGTGGTGGCGGAGTACCCGCACCTGGGGGAAATCAACGTTTATGACGCCCAAGGGCGGGTCGAGGCCAGCGGCGGCGAAACCGTCGACCTACTGCGCGAGGACGGCCACGCGGGCATATTCTTTTCCGCCCACATCGCCAATTGGGAACTCGCCTCCATCAGCGTTTCCCAGCGGGGGCTGCCGTTGGACCGGATCTACCGGGAAGCCAATAACCGGCTGACCGAATGGCTCTACAAATTGGGCCGCGTTTCCGTCGAGGGCGCCCTCATCCCTAAGGGTCCTGCCGGGGCGCGGGTGTTGTTAAAATCGCTGAAGGATGGCAAGCATCTTGGCATGATGGTGGACCAGAAAATGAATGACGGCATTCCGGTGCCGTTTTTCGGCCGCGACGTGATGACGGCGCCGGCGCTGGCCGAATTGGCGCTTCGTTATGACTGTCCGGTGGTGCCGATACGGGTTGAACGTCTCAAAGGGGCGCGGTTTCGGCTGATGATCCTGGCGCCCCTGGATCTGATCCGAACCGGCGACCGCCATGCCGACGTCGCCGCCAACATGGCCAAGATCAACGCGCTTGTCGAACAGTGGATCAGAGATACACCCGAACAATGGTTGTGGTTGCACAATCGTTGGCCCGACTGATCCAAAAGAAACGGCCGGATAAATCGGCCGCCAAAATGAGTGTTGTTGTAATCATCAACGTACAGTATCGGGAATCGGCTTAACCTCCGTCACCAGGTTTTATGCTCTGGTTCGTGGCGTCCTTGGCAATGCCGTAATCCGTCGAAATTTCGACCCCGGATTACAGCTCGTAGCCGCCAAGGCAATCTCCCTCAGCGCTTGCCGGTCCGGCGAAACCGAAAACCAAAAGGGCCGCCACAAAGGCATAAAACTTGAACGTGCCCATAAAGGTGTCCCCCGATTGACCATGGAAGAGCGTCTGCCGACTATTAAGACATTTCCGCCTCGCTTCAAACCGCTTTTGGATCAACCGCCCTCTTCCGCCTTGGCGGGGGTTTCCATCGGCCCCGCCAGAAAGGCCGGGTCCAGGTGGATGCCGAACAGGCTGACCCCCCAATGGAGATGTGGCCCGGTGACGCGGCCGGTCATGCCGACGGTGCCGATACGTGTTCCCTTGGTGACTCGTTGACCCTGGGTGACCCGGATGTCATCCATGTGAACGTAAACCGATGAAAGCCCGTGGCCATGGTCGATCATAACCGTCTTGCCGGTAAAGAACATGTCCGGGTGCACCAGCACCACCACGCCGTTGGCGCCCGCAACCACACTTGTCCCTCTGGGCGCCGCCACGTCGACGCCGTTATGGGGCCTTCGGGGCTTGCCGTTGAGGATCCGCTGGCTGCCGAAGGGGCCTGACACTGGGCCACGGGCTGGCCACGTAAAACCGGATAAGAAATAAGGCCGGTCAGTGTCGTGGGCGCGGACGTCGGCGATTTTCGCGTTGTCCTCGAGAATCCGCTCCAGATCCTCGGGCAAGGGCGTCACTTGGCGGGACGGCAGCCCATCGATCCGTTGAACCGGGTAATCCCGGGTGGCGACCTTCAGGGTTTTTTCGGTCCGGGTACCGTCGGCGTGGATGATTCGAAGAGCGACCTTCGCCTTGGCATCTCGGCCAAATCCCATCAGAAAGGCGCCGCCGGCCGAAACCCTGACCGGCCGGCCATCGACGGTGACTTGGCCGCCAGGCTCCGTATGCCCGACCACCAGCCCGCCTTGGACCAGCCGCCCTTCCAGAGAAAGGGCGCCGCCCGAGGCCGGGTCCGAAAACACCGAGGCGGCCAACAAAACGACGCCCCCGACGACGGCGCCGACCCTCAAAGCAGTTTCCCCTGGCGGCTGTCAGCCGAACCGGGTTTGGATTTCCGGGTCCGCCGTTTCTTTTCTCCCGAGCCGCCTCTGGGGCCCTTGACCTCGTTGACGGTGGCCCCGGCCTTGCCGTCGTGGAAGCCGAGCCTCACGTCCATGCCGGGGTTGAGCATGTCTACGGAATCTACAGCAAGGCCCTGGGTGTCGGTGACCAGGACGAACCCCCTTTCCAGCACCCGCTCGTAGGAATAGCTCTTTAATAGATCAGCCGCCTGCTTGAGGGCCCGCCGCCGCTCGCGGATAAGGGTCTTAAAGGCGGTCTCGAGCGCCCGGCCCTCGCTTTTCAGTTGGCTTTTGGCGTGGTCGATCAGCCGGTCGGGTCGGAGAAGAGCGGCGGCGAGCCGGGCCAGTTCAGCCCTCCGGCCGTTGATGGCGACACCGGCGACATTACCGAGCCTCTCACTCCATTCGTCGAGCCGCTGCACAAGCCCATCGGTCACTCGCCCCAAATTCGGCAGGCCCCGCGCCAAGCCTTCGAGACGGATACGGGCATCGTCCAAGAGCCGGCTGGCGGCGGTGGTTAGCCGTCCTCCGTCATCCATCACCTGGGCCAAAAGCTCGGCCCGCACCGGCACCACTAACTCGGCAGCCGCCGTCGGCGTCGGTGCCCTTTCGTCGGCGGCGAAATCGATGAGGGTCCAGTCGGTTTCGTGCCCGATGGCTGAGATCAGCGGGATACGGCTGGTGGCCACGGCGCGGACGACAATTTCCTCGTTGAAGGCCATGAGGTCCTCCAGGCCGCCGCCGCCGCGGGCGACGATCAATACATCCGGCCGAGGTATTTTGCCTTTTGAAGACAGCCGGTTGAAGCCATCGATGACGGCAGCGATTTCGGCCGCCGCGCCTTCCCCTTGGACCCTAACGGGCCACAACAGTACCCGTCGGGGGAAACGGTCATCGAGGCGGTGCAGGATGTCCCGGATCACCGCCCCCGTCGGCGAGGTGACGACCCCAATGACATCGGGGAGGAAGGGGAGGGGCTTTTTGACCTCGGGATCGAACAGTCCCTCTTGGTCGAGCCTTTTGCGCCGCTCCTCGATCAGTCTCAACAACGCCCCTTCTCCCGCCAATTCCATGGATTCGACGACGATCTGATAACGCGAGCGGGCGGCATAGGTTGTGATCCGGCCTGTTGCGAGCACCTCCATGCCGTCTTCGATTTCAAGGCCGAGGCGTCCCGCCGTGCCCCGCCAGCACACCCCGTCGAGCACGGCGTCTGAATCCTTGAGGACAAAATAAAGATGCCCCGATTGAGCCCGCTTAAAGCCTGAAATTTCGCCTCTGACCCGTACCGCCGAAAAAGTTTCTTCGACCGTCCGCTTCAACAGGCCTGAGATTTCCGACACCGTCAGGATCGGTGGACCTTGATCGCCGTCAAGGCCTGAGCCTAAGTCTTCGGCAATGCTGGGTGGACGCTCGTTCATGGCTACAGTATGTATGATAGAAGTGAATTCGGGAACTGGGCACCCAAAACGTAGGGGCAGGAGACCGGCGGCATGAAGGTTCTGGTGATTGGGTCGGGTGGACGCGAACACTCCCTTTGCTGGGCTATCGCCAAATCTCCAAAGTGTGACGAGCTTTACTGCGCACCGGGAAACGCCGGCATCGACAAGGTCGCCGTCACCGTCCCCATTCCCGTTGAGAATATCGACGGCCTGATGGCTTTCGTTTCCGATAACGCCGTCGATTTTGTCGTCGTCGGACCGGAAGGACCCCTGGTGGCGGGACTGGTGGACCGGCTGGATGACGCCGGGGTCTTGGCCTTCGGGCCAACGGCCAAGGCCGCGGAGTTGGAGGGGTCCAAGGGCTTTACCAAGGACCTATGCGCCAAGTGCGCGATCCCGACAGCCGATTACGCCCGCTTCGACGAGCCGGACGCAGCCAAGGAGTACATCCGCATTCATGGCGCGCCTATCGTCGTCAAGGCCGACGGCCTGGCAGCGGGCAAAGGGGTGATCCTGTGCCGCAACGAAAACGAAGCCTATGCCGCCATCGACCACATCATGACCGAAGGAGCCTTCGGCGCCGCCGGGGCAAAGGTAGTGATCGAGGAAATGCTCGAAGGCGAGGAAGCCAGCTTTTTTGCCCTCGTCGATGGCGAACACGCACTGCCGCTGGTCGCCGTCCAGGACCACAAGGCCGTGTTCGACGGCGATGAAGGCCCCAACACGGGAGGCATGGGTGCCTATACGCCCGCGCCGGTCATCACCGATGCTATGGCGGCCCGCATCATGGACGAGATCATTACCCCCACCATCCGGGGCGTGGCGGAAGAGGGCCGGCCCTACAAGGGGGTTCTCTATGCCGGCCTGATGATCACCAAAAAAGGGCCCGAGCTGATCGAATACAACGTCCGCTTCGGCGATCCGGAGTGCCAGCCGATGATGATGCGCCTCAAGTCCGACCTGCTGGAAGTCCTTGTCGCCTGTGCCGAGGGCCAACTCGACAAGATGACCCTTGACTGGCACGAAAAGGCGGCGCTGACCGTGGTCATGGCCACGGAAGGCTACCCGGGGGCTTATGACAAGGACTCCGAGATCAAGGGCCTGGACAAGGCCGGAAAGCTCAAGGACGTGGTTATCTTTCACGCCGGAACACGAGAAGAGGAAGGGCGCATCATGGCCAACGGCGGCCGGGTGCTAAACGTGACGGCCCTCGGCCCGACCGTCAAATCGGCCCAGAAGCGCGCCTATAAGGCCGTCGATCTCATCGACTGGCCCGAAGGCTTCTGCCGTACCGACATCGGCTGGCGGGCCATCGGTCGTTAGAGCATTTTCCACCCAGACCCCACGCTTTCCCGCGTCACCTTTTTTTTGCCGCCGGGGCCGCTTATATAATCCTCAACCTAAACCCGTGATCGAGGGAGGAGCCCCCTATGAATGACAAGATGAACGAAGACACACGCACCGAACTGGAAGCGGCGGCCTTTCGCGGCCTGGTGGCGCACTTCAGGAAGCGTACCGACGTTCAGAACATCGACGTCATGAACTTGGCCGGGTTTTGCCGGAACTGCCTCAGTAAATGGTACTTGGTGGCGGCCGAGGATAAAGGCTTGGGGATGACCTACGACGAGGCTCGCGAAATCGTCTACGGCATGCCCTACGGAGATTGGAAGGACCAACACCAGACCAAGGCCTCGGAAGAACAGAAACGGCTTTACGAGGAAACCAAACCCCTCCATGCCGATATCAGCGGCCACGGCAAATAGGCCTGCCATGGCGTTATCGCACCCTCGAGCACCCCTCCCATGATCGAGGACATTCCCGAGCTTTGGCCCAGCTCCGGGTTCAGGCTCCTGGATCGGGACTCAGACGGTTGCCTCACGGTTACCGACGACTTTATCGGTGCCTATCTCGATCGTCCCGAACTAGCGCCGGTCGATGAGTCGTGTGACGCCGAGCGCGCCCTCCATGCCCGCTTGATTGAAAACCCTGGCCGCGACGTGACACCGGAAGAATTGGCGGCGCTGGCGGACAAGGACGCGCGCGAGAATTATGGCGTGCTGCTCGGCTTTCGCGACAAGTTGTTCGACGCCGGCACCGTCGAGGCCTGCTATCTATCGCTCTTTAGCGAGGGTGAGGTGGCGTTCCCAGGGCTGTTCGTCGATCAGATGGTGCACGTCATCGTCTGCAATATCCTGGACGGGGTTACCGATCCCTTCCGGGCTCGGGCGGCGGAGATTCTGTTCCGCCAGCAGAACGCCACCATCGAAGACGGCGCCATCCTGTTGGGGGATTCCGAAACCATCGAGATGCTGGCCACCACCCGGGGAATGGGCAGCCTCGGCAAGCTGGTGGTGGAAAGCGGCATCGAGGCCAAGCAGGTGAACATGGACGTCCTGCAGGCGGACACAGCCGACATCTACTGGGCCCGCAACGAACACTTCGATACGGTGCTCGACGTCTCGTTCGCGCGCCCCGGACTGGATGCCCTTTGCCGGGTACTCGAGGCCTGGGTCTCCCATTTCCTTGAGGCCCAGATCCGTATCCAGCCGGTGCGGGAGATTGCGGACGATCACTGGGTCTGGCACGTCGGTCTCGATAAGGAATCGTCGGTGCTCCTCAACGACCTTTACGAGGCCAAGGACGTTTCCGACGACCGCATGGAACGGCTGTTGAGCCTGTTCCGGCTAGAATTCGAGGACGTCAGCCTGATGCGCTCCGACATCGCCGGCAGCCCCGTCTACCTTGGCCTTTGCATGACGGAGGATAAAAAAGTGCGCCTGAAACCGCAGAACCTGCTGGTCAACCTGCCGCTGGCACGAAAATCGTGAACCCTTGCAAGGGGCGGCCGGTCGCCCCGGATTATGGAAAATCCGTTAGGAATGTACACATTTGTCCTCAAATTTCTGCATTTTGAACGCAGGCGCAGCAAAATGCCGCCGCCACTGGTTCTCCCTATTCACAATGTCCAAGAGCAATACGTCAAAGCGCCGAAGGCGTTCGACCTACCAAGCGCCAAAGGCTAGATAGAACAAAAAAAACATATGCCTATGAAAGGAAGCTCTCAAGGGGGGAACTCGAAGGCCCGCGGATCACCGCTTGCCTTTGAAGAATGCCTTCAACAGCGCCGCCGCTTTCGCTTCGCCTACGCCGCCGATGACCTCGGGGCGGTGGTGGCAGGTCGGGTGGTCGAAGACCCGGGCTCCGTGATCGACGCCGCCCATCTTGGCGTCGAAGGCGCCGAAATAAAGCCGCCTGATCCGGGCCAGGGAAACGGCCTGGGCGCACATGGCGCAGGGTTCCAGCGTCACGAAAAAATCCAAGCCGTCGAGCCAGGGGGCGCCCCGGACTTTCGACGCCTCGCGGATGACCAGCATTTCGGCGTGGGCGGTGGGGTCGGAGAGTTCCTCGGTGCGGTTGCCGGCACGGGCGATCACGTCACTGGTGGTGGGGTCAACCAGCACCGCGCCGACGGGGACCTCGCCCCGGGCCGCCGCCGCCTCGGCCTCGAGAAGTGCAAGCTCCATCGGCATGGGGTCGGACGCGTTCATGGCCCGACGGTGCCAAGGCGGGGGGCGGACGTCAAGAGGGCGTGGCGCGGCCCAGAAAAATATTGGGGCTGTCCTAGATAACGTTGATTATCTAGGACAGCCCCAATATAGAGTCGCCGCCATGAGCGTCAGGAAAGCCAAAAGCCGGAAGGGTGCGGTCGGGGAAAAACCCTCACTGGCAAATAAAAGCCACCGCATCGCCAAGGTGCTGGCCCGGGCCGGACTTTGTTCCAGGCGGGAAGCAGAACGCTGGATCAAGGCCGGCCGGGTGGACGTGGACGGCGTCACCCTCGTTTCGCCGGCGGTCAATGTGTCGGCGGAGAACCGGGTCACGGTCGATGGGAAGCCGCTACCGGCGGCATCGCTTCAAAGGCTCTGGCGCTATCATAAGCCGGCGGGGTTGATCACCAGCCACCAGGACCCGGAGGGGCGGCCCACCGTATTCGAGCGCCTGCCCGAGACCCTGCCCCGGGTGGTCTCCGTCGGGCGGCTGGACCTGACGTCGGAAGGCTTGTTGTTGTTGACCAACGACGGCGGCCTGGCCCGGCGGCTTGAACTTCCGGCCACTGGCTGGACCCGCCGCTACCGGGCGCGCGTCCACGGCATCGTCGATGAGAAGAGGCTGGCGGCGCTGGCCAACGGCGTCACCGTGTCCGGCGTGAAATATGGACCGATCAAGGCGGTGCTGGACAAACAAAAAAGCGCCAACGCCTGGGTGACGGTGTCGCTGGAGGAAGGCCGCAACCGTGAGATCCGAAAAGTCATGGAGAATTTGGGGCTGGAGGTAAACCGCCTGATCCGCGTCGCCTTCGGCCCGTTTCAGTTGGGTAAGCTGGCCTGCGGAAAGGTGGAAGAAGTCACCGGCAAGGTGCTCTGCGAGCAGTTGGGGGAAGCGGCCAAATGACGGCCCGTAAACAACCGGTAACCGATCCATGCGCATCATAGGCGGTCGCTTGAAGGGCCGGCCGCTGAAGGCGCCCCGCCGGGGGGCACTCAGCCGGGGCTCGGAAGGGGACCTGCGCCCGACCGCCGACCGGGCGCGGGAATCGATTTTCAACGTTCTTGCTCACGGCATCGAGGGGTGGGTCATAGAGGGAGCGACCGTCGCCGACGTCTTCGCCGGCACCGGGGCGCTCGGCCTGGAAGCCCTTTCCCGGGGCGCCGGCCACGCCATTTTCATAGACAATAACTCGGCGGCGCTGGCATGCGTGCGCAAGAACGCAGGCCCTCTCGGCCTGGCGCGGCGGGTGACGCTGCTGAAGATCGACGCGCAGCGCCTTTCGCCGCCGCCGCTGGCGGCCAAGGCGCCTTGCGGCTTGGTGTTCCTCGATCCGCCTTATGACAGCGGCCTCTCCCCGGTCGCGCTTTCGGGCCTAGCGGCCAAGGGCTGGATCGCCCCCGGCGCCGTCGCCGTCGCAGAACTGGCAGCCAAGGAGGCGTTGGAACCGCCCCGGGACTTCGAGATCGTCAACGAGCGCACATATGGCGCCGCCCGGATGGTCTTTTTGCGTTACGGATAGCGCATGCGCTCATGAATTAACGGTCCCCTTACGGCCCTAAATGGAAGTTCGTTGGAATACGTGGTTCAGCTAGAAGTACATAAATTAAGGGGTTTTCCTCTTTTAAAAAAGTGATGTGTTCCGTCGGAGGAGACAGCGAATATTCTGCGACGGTGGTGCCGGGCCCCGACGGCGATCAGTTCCTTAACATACACCATGGCCTTGAGATGCGGCGGATAGCGCATCCTTAAATGCTTGAACCATTTGGTCAGCATGGGGGTTGCCAGGCCGCCTAACGACGTCCGAACAGTTTTTCGATGTTGGACAGTTTGAGTTCCACGTAAGTCGGCCGTCCGTGGCTGCACTGGCCCGAATGGGGGGTCGCCTCCATCTCGCGCAGGAGCGCGTTCATCTCGGCCACGTTAAGTCGCCGCCCAGCGCGGACGCTGCCGTGGCACGCCATAGTTGCGCATACTTCGTCCAGGCGCTGTTTCAGGGCTAGGCCCTCGTCAAGTTCCGCCAGGTCGTCGGCGAGATCCAGGACCAGGCCCTTGATGTCCGTTTCGCCAAGGAGCGCTGGCACCTCCCTGACAACCACGGCGCCACTCCCGAAGGCCTCGATAACCAGGCCCAGTTCGGCCAGTTCATCGGCCCGCACCAAGACCCGGTCCCGGGCAGCCTCGTCGAGTTCTACCACCTCGGGGATCAACATGCCCTGGCGTTGGACGTCGCCGGTTTCCAGCGCTTTCTTGATGCGTTCCTGGACCAGGCGTTCGTGGGCCGCGTGCTGATCGACGATAACGATGCCGTCAACCGTCTGCGCCACCACATAGGTCTCGTGCAATTGGGCGCGGGCGACTCCCAATGGGTAATCGGGGACATCGCCGGGGTCTTCGGAATCATGGATGTCCGCGGGCGCCGAGGGCTCGACGCCGAGGTCGGGCAGGGAGGTGTGGAAGGCGTCGGCGCGTTCCTTAAGGCCCGGCAAAAGGGTCTGGCGGGCATGTATTCTTCCATGAGATGAACTTCCGGCGGCGCTGAGCACCGCTTCGGCCGTGGTTGTGGTCGCCCGGTGGCCGGCCTCGGCGAGCGCGTGTTTCAGGGCGCCGACGATGAGACCCCGGACCAGACCATGGTCGCGAAAGCGGACCTCTGTCTTGGCCGGATGGACGTTGACATCGACGGCGTCCGTCGGTAGGACCAGGAAAAGCACCACCAGGGGATAGCGGCCCGAGGCCAGGAACCCCCGGTAAGCTCCCTTAAGCGCGCCGAACAGAAGCCTGTCCTTGACCGGCCGGCCGTTGACGAACAAGAACTGCATCTGGGCGTTGCCCCGGTTGAGCGTCGGCAGGCCGGCGAATCCGGTGAGCTTTATTCCTTCCCGCTCGGCCTCGATAGCCAGCGAATTATCGGCGAAGTCCTTGCCTATGATGTGGGCCAGGCGCGTCAACAGCGCCTCTTCGGTCGCGGCGGACGCGCCGCCCGCCGCCGGTAGCCTGATCAACTCGCGGGTGGCGTCGTTCAAGGAGAACCTGATTCTGGGGTAAGCCATAGCTAGCCGCTTGACGGCGTCCACGACGTGGTTTTGTTCCGTCTTGGGGGTCTTCAGGAACTTGAGTCTCGCTGGGGTGGCAAAAAACAAATCCCTGACCTCGACCCGTGTGCCGGCGGGGTGCGCCGCCGGCTCTGGCGCGCTCGTCTTGCCTCCCTCGACGGCGATGGTCCAGGCTTCGTCTCCGTCCCGGGTCCGGCTGGTAATGGTGAGCCGCCCGACGGCGCCGATGGAAGGCAGTGCCTCGCCGCGAAAGCCCAAGGTTTCGATACACAGCAGATCGTCCGATAGCAGCTTGGAGGTGGCATGGCGTTCGACAGCCAGCGCCAGTTCGTCCGAGCTCATGCCCTGGCCGTTGTCGGCAACGGAAATGAGCGTCTGGCCGCCGTCCCGGATCACCACGTCGATACGTCCGGCACCGGCGTCGATGCCGTTTTCCACTAGTTCCTTGACCACCGAGGCCGGGCGCTCCACCACCTCGCCGGCGGCGATGCGGTTGATGACGGTTTCCGGCAGGCGGCGGAGGGTCATGACGTCTTGGCCTTTGTCTTGGCCCCCTTGGCCTTAATGCGGCCGATCAGGCCCCGGGTGGACGAATCGTGATCTTTGACGGGGGCGCCCATTTCCAGTTCTCCCAGGATGCCGGCGGCCAGTTCCTTGCCCAGTTCGACGCCCCACTGGTCGAAGGGGTTGATGCCCCAGATGACGCCTTGAACGAAGACCTTGTGTTCGTAAAGGGCGATCAACTGGCCAAGCGTAAACGGATCGACTTGGCCCAGGAGGATGGCGTTCGACGGCCTGTTGCCCTCAAATACCCGGTGGGGAAGCTGGCTTTTCACCTCGCCGCCGGTGACCCCTTGAACCTTCATCGTCCTTTTGGCCCCGTCTTCCGTCCTGCCCCTCATCAGTGCTTCCGACTGGGCCAGGAAGTTGGCCAAGAGTCTCTGGTGATGGTCACCGGTAGGATGGTGGCTTTGCATCGGCGCGATGAAGTCGCACGCGATCAATCCCGTGCCTTGGTGAAGGGCTTGGTAAAAAGCGTGCTGGCCCGTGGTCCCCGCCGCACCAAAAATTACCGGCGCCGTTCCAGCTTCCACCGGGCCGCCGTCCAAGGTGACGGACTTCCCGTTGCTTTCCATTTCCAGTTGCTGGAGGTAGGCAGGCAGCTGCCGGAGCCCGTCGTCATAGGGTAGAACGGCGAGCGCCCGGGCGCCCAGAAAGTCGATATTCCATAGGCCGATCAAAGCCAAGATCACCGGCATATTGGCCTCCGGCGGGGCATCGGCGAAATGGCGGTCCATGTCGTGGGCACCGGCGAGAAGATCCTCGAAGCGGTCCATGCCGAAGGCGATGGCGATCGGCAACCCGACCGCCGACCACAGCGAAAAACGCCCGCCGACCCAATCCCATAGCTCGAGTGTGTTGTTGGCGGCGATGCCGAACTCGGCCGCCGCGTCCGAATTGGCGGTAACGGCAAAGAAGTGACTAGCCACCGCCGCCTCACCCAGGGCTTTGGTCAGCCATGCCCTGGCGGTCCGGGCGTTGGTCAGCGTCTCCTCGGTGGTGAACGTCTTCGAGGCGACGATGAAAAGCGTCGTCTTGGGGTCAAGGCACTCGAGCGTTCTGGTGATCCGGACCCCGTCGATGTTGGAGACGAAGTGCAACTCGGGCCCAGGCCGGCGGTAGGCCGCCAGCGCCTCGATGACCATGGCCGGTCCCAGATGCGAGCCGCCGATGCCAATAATGACGACGGCCTTGAAAGGCTCGCCCTTGGTGCCGGTCCAGGCTCCGGAGTTGATGTCGTCGGCGACCTTGCGGATGCTGTCCCGCGCCGCCTTGACGGCGGCCATCACATCCTCGCCGCCGGTTAAAAGCGCGCCGTTGCCGGGGTTGCGGAGAGCCACGTGTAGGGCCCGGCGGCCCTCGGTGGTGTTGACCTCATCCCCCGAAAACAGCCGCCGGCGCCAGCCTTCGACGTCGCATTCTTGGGCCAGGGCCAGCAGAAGCATAATCGTTTCGGCAGTGATGCGGTTTTTCGAATAATCGAGGAAGAGGTCGCCCAGGCCCAGGGAAAACGCCTCGAAGCGCCCCGAGTCGTCGGCGAAAAGCTCCCGCATATGCAGTCCGGAGGTTTTCTTTTGGTGAGCTTGAAGCGCCTTCCAGGCGGCGGAGCTTTTTAAAGACGCCATGGTGAATTACCAGTTCTCTCAAGCCCAGGGTAAAGAAGACAGTATCAAAGAACGCCCGGGCCAGCCAGTGACTGTCCCGGCGGATGGCGAAGAACTCAAGGAGCGCTCTTCACTCCTTTCGGCTCGCCGACGACGACAATGGTCAATTTATCCTCCCGGAGGATTTTCTTCGCCATGCTGTTTACATCGGCCAGGGTCACCGCTTCGATCAGATTGTTGCGGCGGTCCAGGTAATCGATGCCGAGGCCTTCGATCTGGATGCCGACCAGCATCCTTGCGATGCGGCCGTTAGAGGTAAAACGGAGTGGGAAAGAGCCCGTCAAGTAGGTCTTGGCGTCGGCGATCTCGGCGGCAGTGACGCCGCCGGACGCCATGCCCGCCCATTCCTGGCGCAGGACGCCAAGGGTTTCCGCCGCCCGTTCGTTGGCGGTATCGGCGCCGCCGAGGATGAGGCCAGCATGATCGAGCGGGTGAAGGGTGGAATAAACGGAATAGGCGAGGCCCCGCTCCTCGCGGATGGTTTTGTAGAGCCGAGACGTGAACCCGCCGCTGCCGAGCACGTGGTTCATCACATAGGCCGCGTAATAATCGTCATCGTTCCGCTTCGGTCCCTTTTCGGCGAACACGATGGTGCTTTGTGGCCCCGGTTTTTCGACGACGACGGTCCATCCGGCGCCCTGGGGCTCGATCTCCGGAACCGCCCAGGGTTTCGCCTTTTCCGGCAGGCCGCCGAAGGTGGAAACGAGGAATGTCGCCAGAGCCGGGGCCTTAATGTCGCCGACGACTCCGATAACTAGATTATCCTTCGCCAGCCGCCCGGCCACGAACGCTTTGAGGTCGTCTTGGGTGATGACGGCAACGCTTTCCTCGTAGCCGTTCACGGGCCGGCCGTAGGGGTGGCCGGGGAAAAGCGTCTTCATCAGCGTCCGCCCGGCGACGGCGTTGGGCTCTTCCGCGTCCCGCTTGATCTCGATCAGGAGTTGGCTCCTGATCCGCTCTACCGGTTCGGGGTCGAAACGGGGCTGGGTCAACGCCAACTTCAGGAGGCGAAACGCGGTGTCGGCATTCTCGACCAAGGTCTTGAGGCGGCCACCAAAATTGTCGCGCCCGGCATCGAACCTGAGCGTGATCGCCAGGTCCTCGAGGCGCCCTTGAAATGCTTGGCTGTCCAGCGGGCCGGCGCCTTCGTCGATTACGGCCGAGGTCATGTTGGCCAAACCCTCGCGGCCCTCAGGGTCGAGCGCCGCGCCGCCGCGAAAGGCAAAGCGCATGGCGATGATCGGGTTGGTGTGATCACGTACCAGCCAGGCCTCGATGCCGCCGGGAGACACGACTTTCTCTATGGCCATAGCGGCACAGGCGGGGGCGGCGTAAACGGCCCCCATCAGGACAGCGGCGATGAGGGAGAATTTGGCCGCCGAATGGGTCTTGAAAATGCCGCTCATGGCTTCGAGACTTCTTCTGCCGACTTCTTTTGCAGTAACAGCGCCGTCACCGAGCCGGCTTCCTTCAACACCGTCCGGGCGGCTTCGTTCACAGCCTCGACGGTGACGGCGCCGATGCGGTCTGGCCACTGTTCCACGTCGTCCACTGCCATGCCGATGGCCAGCGCGGCGCCTAAAGCGCGGGCTCCTGCCTGCAACGAATCGCGGGCATAGATGGACTCGGCCCTGAGGCGTTTCTTGGCCCGTTCGACTTCTTGGGTCGCACTGCCCTCGGCAAGAATCTTGGCTACCTCGGCCTCTATGTTTCGCTCCAGGGCTTCCATGCTGACGTGAGGCAGGGGGCTGGCGTAAAGGCCGAAGCGCCCCGGACCCCTGGCGTGGGGGGTATAATAGCTACCCGCCGATACGGCCAACTTGCCCTCGATGAGCAGCGACCGATAAAGGCGGCTGGTGGGGCCGCCGCCGAAGATATCGGCCAGAACCTCCAGTGCATAGGCCTGCTCGGTCTCGCCGTTCCGGTAGCTGGGAGCGAGGTAGGTCCGGCTCCACGAAGGCTGGCGGACACGTTTGTCTTCCAGGACGACGCGTTTTTTAGCGGTTTGCGGCGGTTCCGTAGGCCGCTTGCGTTGGATCGGTGCTGCGGGCGGGATGCTCCCGAAATACTTTTCCGCCAGCGGTTTGAGCTTTGCCGCCGTGATGTCGCCGGCGACCACCAGAATGGCATTATTGGGCGCGTACCAACGCTTGTAAAAGGCCATTACGTTTTTCAGGGTCAGGGCGCTGATTTCGTGCGCCCAGCCGATGACCGGCCGGCGGTAGGGGTAGTTCACGAACAACGCCGCGTTGACTTGTTCCTGCAAGATTGCCCTCGGATTGGCATCGGTTCTGCCCCGGCGCTCCTGAAGCACCACCATCTTTTCCGTCGCTACGCCCTTTTCCGTCAGCACTAGGTTAGTCATCCGGTCGGCTTCCATTTCCATGAACTGTTCCAGCCGGTCCACCGCAACAGTCTGGAAATAGGCCGTGTAATCGGTGGACGTGAAGGCGTTTTCATGCCCGCCGTTGCGGGCCAGGATCTTGGAAAATTCCCCCGGCGCCCTTTTTTCCGTTCCCTTGAACATCAGGTGTTCGAGGAAATGCGCGATCCCCGATTCGCCCGGCCCCTCGTCGGCGGAACCAACGCCGTACCAGACCATGTGGGTGACCACCGGCACCCGGTGATTTTGAACAACAACAACCCGCATGCCGTTGGAAAGCGTAAAGGTTTCGGGATTGAAGACTCCGGCCTGGGCGTCGGCCGGGATGCCGGGGGCGAGTGAAAGCACGGCCAGGAAAAACGCAAGCTTGGCAAGCGCCGGAAACTTAACCTTCATCGGCGGATATCTTTATCATAGTTATTATTTTGAGGGCTCGGGAAAAGGAAGGTCTCATCGGAATATAGTACAAACGCGTCATTTTGGTATGTGGTGTTGGTCTGGGACCATCACCGGGAATAATGGCGATCCCAAGGCAAAAATAACCTACGGGCCCCCGTCAGCCGTTCCCTTCCTGAAAAGCCTAAAAATCCAGAAGACCCTTGCGGCTACGCTTGCGTTTGATCTGGGGGGTTTTGCCTTCGGTGATCGGTTTGCCTAGCGATTGGTTTTCACGAATGCGCTGTTGCTCTTTCTCCGCGTCGACGACGGTGCCTTCAAAGGGTTTTTCATCGACCCAGAAGATCAGTTTATCGACGAACGCCTGATCCTGAACGCTGAGAATCGAGGTTTCTTCGTTGAGGACGGTACGAATGTTCGGTAACGCATCGAGGCCGCCGGTGTCCCTCAGCAATTCCTGGATTCCAAGACTTCCTTTCACCGGTTTCCGGTTCGCAGGCTCCTTGAGGGTTTTTCCCATTATCGCCCGTTTGGCTATGTTCTGGGTGTCTTGCTCCTGTGGACGGCCAGTGCCCGGCAACGGCGGACGGAGGCGGTAATCTGGGGGCAGGCTGAGGGGGGGCCTGGAATAGACGGCGAATTCATCGGGTCCTGTCCTTTCGCCGTCGATGCCAATCATCTTGCGTGCGGACTCACAGCCGGCAAGTAATACCCCGGCTGTCATAAGGCTTATGAGGAATTCCGTTTTTTTTATCGATTTCATCGAACCAATGCGACCGAACCCGCCGAATTTCATTCCAACCCCTTATTTTAAGACTTTTCTTCCCTGACAAACAAGGAATCTAGGATAAGCACGATGGCGCCGACGGTAATCCCGCTGTCCGCTAAGTTGAAAGCCGGCCAATGGTAACCCCAGGCGTGAATATCCAGAAAATCGGTGACGGCGCCGAAACGCAACCGGTCGACAAAATTGCCGATGGCACCGCCGATGATGAGGCCGAGGGCTGCGGCAACCCTGAGCCGGTCCGCACGATAGAGCCAAACCCCCAAGGCCACGATAATGGCGATTACAGCAATGGGGAGCAACCAGGCGCTTAATTGGGATTCGAAATTTAAAATTCCGAAGCTGACGCCCCGGTTCCACCCCAGAACCAAGTTAAAAAACGGGGTCACCGGGATAACCCGGGGCGGCTGCATGACGGCGCTCAGAATCCACCATTTGGTGATCTGGTCGGCGGCAAGGACCGCCGCCGCCCTAGCCAGACCTTTCCTAAACAAAGGAGAAAACGTCAGGCCCGAATTGGAACCATTTTCCATAGAGTCCACTGCCGGAACGTCCGATTAGCCGCCTGCGCCCGTCCAGTGTCGGACCGCATCAGCGCACCGGGGGCAAATGGTGGGGTGTTCGGGGTCGCTGCCGACATCCGCAAGCACCTTCCAGCAACGTTCGCATTTTTCGCCACGGGCGAGATTCGGTTTGACCCGAACGCCGGACACATCATCGAGCGAGAAAGTGCCCTCGGGGGGCTCGTCTTGACTAAAGTTTGCGCCCGAGGTGATGAACAGCTCCGCCGCGTCGTGCCCGTAAAATAGGTCCAGGTCACCGGAATTGGCGTAAATCACCGGGTGCGCCTGCAGAGATGAACCGATGCGATTTTCCTTGCGTTCAAGCTCGATAGCTCCGGTGACGACACGCCTCAGGTCCCTGATTTTGACCCATTTTTCCACCAGCGCGGCGTTGCGCCAGCTTTCCGGGATATCGGGGAAAGTGCGAAGGTGCACGCTGTCCGTTTCGTCTCCCCCACGCCCGTTCCCCCGGGCCAGCCACGCCTCCTCGGCGGTAAAGCAGATAAACGGCGCCAGCCACGCCGTCAGGCAGTTGAAGATTTTGTCCAGAACCGTCCTTACCGCGCGGCGCTTGATGTCGTCGGCGCGGTCGCAATAAAGAGAATCCTTGCGCACGTCAAAATAAAAAGCCGACAGATCGACGGCGCAAAAATTGTGCAGTTCGCCAAAGAAAGGCTGGAACTGAAAATCGTCGCAGGCTTTCCTAAGCAAGCCGTCTAGTTCCCAGAGCCGATGCAGCACCCAGCGCTCTAGTTCGGGCATGTCTTTGATATCAAGGCGCTCGCTTTCATCGAAGCCGGAAAGGTTGCCCAGGAGGAAGCGCAGCGTATTACGGAGGCGGCGGTATATGTCGGCTTGTCTTTTCAGGATTTCCGTGCCGATGCGAAGGTCTTCGGAATAATCAGATCCGACCACCCATAGCCTCAAGACATCGGCGCCGTGCTGGTCAACCACGTCCTGGGGCGAGACAATGTTGCCCAGCGACTTGGACATTTTCTGACCATCCTCGCCCATGACGAAGCCATGGGTCAGCACCGCCTCATAGGGCGCGCGCCCCCTGGTGCCGCAGGACTCAAGCAAAGACGAATGAAACCAGCCGCGGTGCTGGTCAGTACCTTCCAGGTACAAGGACGCCGGCCATTTCAAATCGTCGCGGGTTTCCAGCACGAACGTGTGGGTGGCCCCAGAATCGAACCAGACATCTAGGATATCCATGACCGGCTCAAAATTTTCCGCCTTGTAATCATTGCCGAGAAAACGAGACGGGTCTGAGGTGAACCAGGCGTCGGCGCCCTCGGCCTCGACGGCCTCGATAATACGATCCAGCACCGCCTGATCGCGCAGTGGGCCCCCGGTTTCCTTTTCGACGAAGACGGTGATCGGCACGCCCCAGGCGCGCTGTCTCGACACGCACCAGTCAGGACGCGTCTCAATCATACCCTTGAGGCGGTTCTTGCCCGATTCCGGAACGAACCGGGTCTCGCCGATGGCTTTCAGCGCCTTTTCGCGGAGCCCCGTCGTCTCCATGGAGATGAACCATTGGGTGGTGTTGCGGAAAATCAACGGCGCTTTCGACCGCCAGGAATGGGGATAACGGTGCACCAACTGGCCCCGGGTCAACAGCCCGCCCGCGGCTTGAATGGCATCGGCGACCTCGGCGTTGACCTTATACACGTGCATGCCGGCAAACAACGGCACGTGGTCGAAGAAACAACCGTCCTCGCCGACGGTCTGGGGCACCTCGATGCCGTTGGTCTGGCCCAGTTCCCAGTCATCGGCGCCGTGGCCCGGCGCGATGTGGACGATGCCGGTGCCTTCCCCGGTGGTGGCGAAGTCGGCGGCCAGCGCCGGCACCTCGAAATCATAGCCCTGGCCGTTTAGCGGATGACGGCAGACGGTGCCCACAAGATTAGCGCCGTTGAAGGTGGCCAGAACCTTGGGTGTCGTGATCCCGCATTCCAAGAGCGCGGTTTCCAGCCGGCGTTCCGCGATCACCAGTTTTTCGCCGGGAACCGCAAGCCCGCCTTCAACGGCCTCCTTTACCTCGATGACCGCGTAATCGATATCGGGTCCGAAGGCCACCGCCCGGTTGCCGGGTATGGTCCACGGCGTCGTCGTCCAGATGACGATACTGGCGCCCTTCAATTCGGGGATGGAGGATTTTTCCACCGGAAACCGCACATAGATGGTGATGGACGTATGGTCGTGGTATTCGATTTCGGCCTCGGCCAGCGCCGTTTTCTCCACCGGCGACCACATCACCGGCTTGGCGCCGCGGTAGAGCGATCCGTCCATTAGGAACTTGCCCAGCTCGCGGACGATCTGCGCCTCGGCGGCGAAGCTCATGGTCGTGTAGGGGTTGTCCCAATCGCCGTTGATCCCTAAGCGCTTGAATTCTTCGCGCTGGATGTCGATCCAGTGCTCGGCGAACTCGCGGCATTCCTGGCGGAACTGGATGATCGGCACCTCGTCCTTGTCTTTCTTTTCCTTGCGGTATTTTTCCTCAATCTTCCACTCGATGGGCAGCCCGTGGCAGTCCCAGCCGGGAACATAGTTGGAATCACGACCCAGCATTTGTTGGGACCGGGTAATGATATCCTTGAGAATCTTGTTCAAGGCGTGGCCGATATGCAGGTGCCCGTTGGCATAGGGCGGGCCGTCGTGAAGGATGAATTTATTGCGCCCTTTCCCAGCCTCGCGGTGCCTGGCCTGGATGTCCATCTTTTCCCAGCGGCGGAGGATTTCCGGCTCCCGCTTCGGCAACCCGGCTTTCATGGGGAAGTCCGTTTGGGGGAGGCATATGGTCGATTTATAATCGGTCGCCATTCTCGATTTACCCTGTCCGGCCCTGGGGGTTTCGGAGGACACCCCCGCTCCCCCGAGGTCCGTCCCCGCCTCTTAGGCCACTACGCCGTCGCCAAAATCTGACGTGCCTGGACGCTGTCCGAGGCAATTTGTGCCTTTAATTCATCGACGTCGTCAAATTTCTTTTCCTCACGCAGAAAATCGACCAGGCGAACGCGCAGCCGTCGGCCGTAAAGGTCTTGGTCAAAATCGAACAGATATACTTCCAACAAAACCTCGCCGGCGCCGAAGGTCGGCCGCACCCCAATGTTGGCGACGCCGTCCCGCCATGAGGGTTCGGTGCCCGGGTCGGTATCGGGGCCGCCGCCGGGTCCGGCATTGATGGCCGCCCTGACGGCATAGATGCCATTGGTGGGCCTGAGGAAAGTGCCGAGGCCGATATTGGCGGTGGGAAAACCGAGGACGTGGCCACGCCGATCGCCTTCGACGACCCGGCCTTCGAGTTCGAAGGGACGGCCCAGGACTTCCGCCGCCCCCCGGGGGTCACCGTCGGTGAGCCGTTCGCGGATCCGGGTCGACGAATAGACCTCACCGGTGAGGTCCTCTATGGCCTTGACGGCGGTAAACCCGAATCCCTCCTTGGGGCCCATGGAAAGCAGCATTTCACAGGTACCGCCTCGGCCGTGGCCGAATACGAAGTCATATCCCGAGACCACATGGCTGGCCTCGATCCCCCGGACGAGGGCGCTTTTGACGAAGTCTTGGGCCTCAAGGCATGAAAATGCCTCGTCGAACCGCTGCACGATCAGCATGTCGACGCCTAAGGCCGCTATCTCGCGGGCCTTGGAACGCAATGGCGTCAGCCTGAAAGGGGCCTGATTCGGCTGAAACAGCTCGCGGGGATGGGGCTCGAACGTCAAAACCGCCCACGGACGCCCGGCGTCATGGGCAATAAGCCCGGCTTCTTTGATGACCGCCCGGTGCCCAGGATGAACACCGTCGAAATTTCCGATGGCAACCGCGGCGCCCCTGGCGTCGCCGGGCAAGGCATTGAAATGACGAAAAATACGCATGGCGGGAAAGTGTCAGCGCCTCAAGGACTGGTCAAGGGGAAACAGCGGTGGGAATAGGGGCCGAAAACCGGGGCGAACGGTGGCGGCTAGGCTAAATCTTATTTGCCCGGGACGGCACCAGTATGGTAGCCCGGCCGTCAATGACAGGTTTGCCACCGACGGAGCAAATGGTTTCCATCTCGATCATGAGCTTTTCGGGAATCAGTCGGGATACCGTGCAGGTCGCCGTGACCGTATCGCCGATCTTGACCGGCGCCGTGAAACGAAGATTTTGCGATACGTAAATGCAACCCGGGCCGGGCAGCTTGGTGCCGATGACGGTGGAAATGAAGCTGGCCGTCAACATGCCGTGGGCGACCTGGCCCTCAAACATGATTTCGCTAGCGAATTCATAGTTCAAGTGGATGGGGTTGGTGTCGCCGGAAATACCGGCGAAGGTGATGACGTCGGCGTCGGTGATGATCTTGGCATAGGCGTCTTCCATGCCTTCTTCCAGATCCTCGAAGTAATATCCGTGGAATTTTTCGTTGGCTTCCTTAACCCCTTTGGCTTCCGAGGCTTTCTCCATCTCCATTATCCGTTCCTTTGCCACCGAATTCTCTGCCACCGTAGTTTTTGCTTTTGCACCGCAAAATTAATTATTGCATCGCAATATAAGGGTTGGAGGTTTTTTGGCAAGCGCGGCTTCAAGATAAATAACCCATGCCTGCCGTTTCACCTTCGTCGGCAAGAAAAGAAACAAGGCCTGTGGCCGCCAGGGACCTACCGCGGCCAAATCCCGCTCGTGCGTAAAGTCAAAGCGGTCGCCAAGCGACGGTTTTCAGCTGTTCGGGAGGTTGTACCCCGGTAAACCGCCGGCCCGCCGCCCGCCCCCCTACCGTCCCCGCCGGTCAATTATTCAATCGCCGTCGGGAAACTAGCTTTGGGCTCGAACTGAATTCCAGACGGCGTTTGCCTTTTGTTTTGGCCTTGTTCCTGGCCGGGGAAGCCTTTTTGGGTTTCTTCGGCAGGCCGGCCTCGAGGAAATCGTCCTCCCGGAACAGGTCGGCGTATTTGGCCCTGCCCTTGCCCTGGGCCTTGGCCCTGGTCTTGGCGTTGGCACGGGTTTTGATGAGGTTGAGCGTGCACGTCACCGTCGGGTGGCGTTCCGGGTGTCGTCGCGACTTTGAGCCGTGGACCCGGGCGATGGCCTTGAAGGTCTTGGCGATAGCCGGTAAACGGTAGCGGACTTCGCACCAGCGGGCGTAGGCGGCGAGGGTCCACGGATTGGCTGGCATCGCCCTTAGGCCGCGGGCCCGGCACCATGATACGAACTCTTTCCAGGCCTTTTCGTCGCCGCTTCTCGTCACCGCCCGCTGTTCCTTTCTCCGCTGTCAGCCTAACAGCTCCACCACCGCCGTCAATCGCCGGGGTGGGGTATTCCTCCAGGCCATGAGGGGTTGCCTTGGGCCCCCGATACCGGCAAGTTAGGCGCCCGCGCAGGTGCGGAACGAGGAACCTGGAGATGACAAATGCCGAGGATAAATCGGTTGGTTGGGACGGTTTCCGGACCTTTATTATCGAGGCCAAGGAACCGGAAAGCGAAACCGTGACCTCGTTCTTCCTGGTGCCCAAAGATGGAAAGCCGATTCCCTCCTACAAGCCGGGCCAGTTCCTAGGTTTCAAGCTCGACGTATCCGGCCTGGAGAAACCGGTGTTGCGCAACTACACCATCTCCGACAGCCCCAACGAGGGAACCCACTACCGCCTGTCGATCAAACGCGAACCCCCGCCCAAGGACCACCCGGAAATGATGCCCGGGGTGACATCCAACCATTTCCACGACCACCTCAATGTCGGCAGCGAACTGCAGGTCCGGGCGCCCAGCGGCGACTTTTTCCTGCAAGAGAACAATTCAGGGCCGGTGGTCCTGCTGTCGGGCGGCGTCGGCATGACGCCGATGATCAGCATGCTAAATCATCTGGTGGAAACCGGCTCCCAACGGCCGGTATGGTTCGTCCACGGGGTCCTAAACGGCGCCGAACACGCCTTTGGCCCGCATGTTCGCGGCTTGGCCCGATCCCACGACAACGTCGACACCCACATCGTCTACATGGAACCGGGGCCGAACGACGAGAAAGGCCGGGATTACGACGGGTCCGGGTTTATCACCATGGAGCTTTTGCAAGGTTTGCTGCCGGAGCCCAAGGGCGATTTCTATCTTTGCGGCCCGCCGCCCTTTATGAAGTCGCTTTTCAATGGGCTTTTAGGCTGGGGGGTGGCCGAGGAGCGGATTTTCTACGAGTTCTTCGGCCCGGCGACGGTATTGAAGGACGAAAGCAAGGACAGGTCGCAACCGTCCGCCGCTCCCAAGCCCGGAGCCGACGCCGCCACCGGCGAATTGCAGGTGACCTTCCAGGGGTCGGGCGTCACCATCAAATGGGATCCGGCCAAGGAAAGCATCCTAGAACTTGCCGAAGCCAACGGCCTCGATCCGGCCTTCAACTGTCGGTCGGGGGTCTGCCACACCTGCGTGTGCCGCCTTGTCGAGGGCAAGGTCGAATACATCAACGACGATGTCCTTATTCCCGACGAAGAGGACCAGGTGCTGATCTGCTCGTCGCGGCCCAAAACCAACGTTACCGTTGATATCTGAACCGTCAGCCCTTCTCTAACGGGAACGTGTTTGGCCCCGGGACGGGGTGATTGTAGGCTCCGCCCGGATCTGAGAGGGGAGGGCCGAGCAGTGGCGACGCCCAGAAATTCTTCCAAATCGTACCCATGAATGGCGTCCCTTTCCCACAAAGGAGGGCACTCCGGAACTTAGCGGCAAAGGGCCCTAAGCCTAATGGTCGGCGGCTGACGCCGTGAACTGGACAGATGACATTGCCCTTCCGACGCTGCTGCCGCACAAATTCTACGCCGCGATTCTGAGCCAGATCTATTACGGTGAATGGGCGATGAGCCGCATTTGCCAACACCTTTTGGAGGACATCGCGGACCTTCTGGTTCGGCAGTGTATTAAGAGCTTCAGCTCGCCGACGGGAAACGCCACCCCGAGGTCCATCTGGCTTGCCTGGAAGGGATCGGCGGCCTGTCACCTATCAAACCCCTACTTGCGGCGGCATACGAAGAAGCCCTTTGGTGGCATCTGCCTGATCGCCTTGATGGAGGACTACGACTTTATCAGGCGGCTCAAGGAGGCCGGCGAAACGGTCTGTATCGAAGACCGGCCAAAAACCCCCGCCTTGGCATTTCGAGGATCAACATTCTGTCGCCTCGAGCGCGATCGGAAGCGCCGTGCGGTAGGTGACCTGTTTGAGCGCGAATGACGACTTGATAGATGCGACGCCCGGAATTCGCGTCAGGTGCTGCAACAGGAAGCGCTCATAATCGGCTAGGTCCGACGCCACCACTCTGAGCAGGTAATCGGCGTCGCCGGTCATCAGATAGCATTCCATGACTTCGCGCCGGGCCCGGATATGCTCTTCAAAAGTTTCGAGCACCGATTCGATCTGTTTTTCCAACGTCACGTTGACGAAGATGCTGACCGGCAGCCCCACCGCCTCGGCATCGACCAGGGTCGCATAACTGCGGATGACGCCCGTTTCTTTCAGGTTGCCGACTCGGCGCAGGCACGGGCTCGGCGACAGGCCGACCTTGCCGGCGAGGGTGACGTTGGTCATGCGGGCGTCGTCCTGGAGATTCTCCAAAATCCGGCGATCTATCGCATCTAGGGTATATTTTGGCATAATATTATATTTAACCGATGAAAATTGCTATTGATTGCTAAACTATGCCATTTTTAGGCGTCTTTCGCAATGATAGGCACTGCCTTCGGGGGTTATTATCTTGCCCATGGCGACCCTCGACGAACAAGCCGAATCAGCCCCAGGGAAAGACGCCATATCCAAAGCCTTGCCGATTCTCCACGAACTGGAAAAGAAGGTTTTGTGGCTCAGCACCTGGATGATCCACCACGCCAACGCGCTGCGCGAAAACCCGGGCCGGTTGAAGGTCGGCGGCCATCAGGCGTCGTCTGCGTCGGTGGTGGCATTGATGACGGCGCTTTATTTCCAGGTCCTCAGGCCCCAGGACCGCGTCGCAGTTAAGCCCCACGCCAGCCCCGTCTTCCATGCCATCCAGCACCTGTTCGGCAATCAAAGCCGGGAAAACATCGAAAACTTCCGCGCCTTCGGCGGCGCCCAGAGTTACCCTTCCCGTGTCAAGGATGCCGACGATGTCGATATCTCCACCGGTTCGGTGGGTTTGGGTCCGGCGATGACGGTGTTTGTGTCACTGGTCCAGGATTACCTGCGGCGCCATTCAACCTCCGTCGCCGCCCAGGATCCGGGCCGCATGATCGCCATCGTCGGCGACGCCGAAATGGACGAAGGAAACGTCTATGAGGCGCTGTTGGAAGGCTGGAAGCACGATCTCAGAAACTGCTGGTGGATCATTGACTACAACCGCCAAAGCCTCGACGGCGTCATTTCCGACCGGCTGTTCCGCTGGATCGACCGCACCTTCCGAGGCACCGGCTGGACGGTGGTAACGCTGAAGTACGGCAAGCGCATGATGGAGGCCTTCCAGCTCCCCGGCGGCAAGGCCCTGAAGCGCTGGATCAACGATTGCCCCAACGACCTCTATTCGGCGCTGACCTTCCAGGGCGGCAAGCAATGGCGTCGGCAGTTGATGGACGATATCGGCGCCAAAGAAGGCGTGGCGGAGCTTATGGGATCATACGACGATGGCGCGCTCCAGGGCCTGATGACGAATTTGGGCGGTCACTGCCTGGAAACCATCCTGGAAGCCTTTGCCTCCATAACCGATGACACGCCGGCGTGCTTCATCGCCTATACCATCAAGGGCCACGGCCTACCGCTGGCCGGCCACAAGGACAACCACGCCGGCATCATGAATGCCGAACAGATGGATAGCTTCCGCCGCCAAATGAGCATCGACGAAGGCGACGAATGGGAGCCCTTCTCGGGCCTCGGCCTGCCGCCCGCCGTTCTGAAAGCCTTCCTCGGCCGGGCGCCCTTTAAGGCGCTGAATGCCAATGGGAAAACGGGCGGCCGCCGGAAGTCGGCGGCGGCGGTTCCGGTACCGAAAAGTCTGCCATGTCCTGACGCCTCCAGGACCAGCACCCAAGAGGCTTTCGGGCGCATCCTGTTTGGCATCGCCGGCGAAGGCGGCGCACTGGCCGACCGTATCGTTACCACATCGCCGGACGTCACACAGTCCACGGGCCTTGGCGGGTGGGTCAACCGCCGTGGTATCTTTGCCCGCGACCGGGTGCCGGACACTTTCCACGACCAGAAAGTCGCCTCGGCGCAGAAATGGGAGGCCAACGATGGCGGCCAGCACGTCGAGCTGGGCATCGCTGAGAACAACCTGTTTTTATTGGTGGGCGCGTTCGGCCTTGCCCACGAACTATTCGGCGAACGGCTGTTTCCCATCGGCACCCTTTACGATCCCTTCATCGAACGCGGACTCGATGCGCTCAACTACGCATGTTACCAGGACGCGCGGTTCATGCTGGTGGCGACCCCGTCGGGCCTGTCGCTGGCGCCGGAAGGGGGCGCGCACCAGTCCACCACCACGCCATTGATCGGCATCGGTCAGCCGGGCCTCGCCAGTTTTGAGCCCGCCTTTGCCGACGAGCTTTCCGAGATCATGCGCTGGGGGTTCGAGCACATGCAGAACCCGGCGGGCGGCTCTGTTTACCTGCGCTTATCGACGCTGCCGCTGGCCCAGCCCGAGCGCAAAATCACAGGCCAAATTCGCCGCCACATTCTGGCGGGCGCCTATTGGCGCACACCCCCGGTTTCCGGCGCCGCCGGCGCTATCGTTTACGCCGGAGCCATAGCCGGAGAGGTTGAGGCTGCGCACCGTCGCCTTTCTGGCGGCGGTGAGGGCAACGGTCTGCTGGCGGTGACGTCGGCCGACCGGCTTTACGAGGATTGGCGCTGTCGGGGGGAAAAATCGCACTTGGCGGCGTTGCTTGCCGGGCTCGACCCCGACGCCCGGCTGGTGACGGTGCTGGATGGCCACCCGGCGGCACTGAGTTGGATCGGGTCGGTCGCTGGGCACAAGGTCAAACCCTTGGGCGTCGACCGATTCGGCCAGTGCGGGACGGTCAGCGACCTTTACAGCGCCTACGGCCTCGATGCCGAAGCCATTGAGGCGGCCTTCAGAAGTATTTGAAAGCCGGCAAAATCCCGACCTGAACCGGCGCCCAGTCGGCGCTTTTAGGTTGGTTTTTCTAGTTGGTTTTTTTGGCGCTTGGTTTGGGGTGTCTGGCCCGGAGGAATTTCGTTTATACTGGAAGCGGAAACGAAAATAAAGGGGAGCCGGTTATGGTGGAAGAAGAGTTTGAACTTGGAAGCGTATTCAAAGTCGCAGGGGTAATCGCACTTGTTGTATTCTTGTTGGGAATAGTGGGTCTTTTATCAAATCTGTAATGTCCGTGGTTTTTGTCATCCTTGGGCTTCTCGCCGGGTTCTTCCTGATCGGGGTGTTCCCGTGGATGCTGTTGCGGAACCTGGATAAGGAAGATAAGGGAACTAAAGAAGATTAGGGACCGTTGCCAAAACGGCACCGTTTCCCAGCGCCGTCATACCCCTTCGGCTGGTCGTGTCAGACCTCCGCCTCGCGCCAGTCGGTATCGTTCAACAACTCGTTCAAGTCCTTCAATTGGGCTTGCCAGACTTCCAGGTCTTCGGGGTCGGCGTCTTCGTCGGCGGCGGCGATCAGCTTTTCGTGCATGGCGATCTGGCTTTCCACGACGCCGACCACTTCCTGGAGTTGCGGTTCGGTGATGGCGTTGATGGTAACCTTGCCGTCGAACAACATGTCGGCCCTCGGCATGGGGTCAAGCTCCTCGAGTCTTTCGTCGAGCGTCTTCCATTGCTGGTGCCATTCGTTGTAAACCGAACCTTCGGGTGCCTTTTTGCCGGCGATCTTTTCATCTAGGTGGCCCATGATGGCCATGAACTCGTGGACCGTGAATTCGAGCTTTTGCAAAGGTCGTTCTCCTCAAAACACTTGGGTTCCGGTATTTTTCCGCACCGGAGCGCCAGAAGCGTTTTTTAATGGATTGGCGGGAAATGCTCAACCTCGGATAGAACGCCTCCGTCAACGCCACCGTCCAAGTATCCCGCCAGCGGGAAAAATGGGGACCGCACCATGAGTTCGGATGATGCCCTCGATCCCAGGGTTTATCCCTACCGCGACGACATCGCTGCCGATTTCCTGGAAGGCCGGGTCGAGGCCAAGGTCTTCGTCGCCGGACAAGAGCACCGGGTCGGCACCGCTTCGACGCCGGTGATGACCAAACCCGACGTCGGCACGCTGCAGGCGAGCGAGCTTCTGTTCGGCGAGGCCTTCACCGTCTATGAGGACGCCTCGGGCTGGTCGTGGGGGCAATGCGGACACGACGGCTCCGTCGGCTACTTGCCCACCGACGACCTTTCCCATGACCACACCGAGCCGACCCACTGGGTGACGGCAGCCCGATCGCTGGTCTATCCCGATCCAAAAGGGGAATACCCGGCGGCCCTGGGCCTGGGCTTCATGGCCCGGGTCGCCGTGGAAGGGGAAGAGGGTAACTACGCCCGATTGGCTACCGATGGCTGGATGTTCGCCAAGCATCTGGCAGCCATCGGCGACACCAGGCCCGACTTTACCGCCACGGCCACCATACTGTCCGGCGTACCCTACCTGTGGGGCGGGCGGGGCGGCCTCGGAATCGATTGCTCGGGCCTCATCCAGGTTCCCCTGGCCGCAGCCGGGATTTCCGTGCCCCGGGATTCCGACCAGCAGGCCGACGCCATAGGCCACGACTTAGGAGTCCCCGATGACATGTCGGACTTGCAGGCGGGCGATATCCTGTTCTTTCCCGGCCACGTGGGGATTTATTTAGGTGGGGGAAAATTCCTCCACGCATCCAGCTTCGACATGATGGTCGTCACCCATCGACTCGGAGACGTGCTGGAGCGCATGCAGGAACGACACGGCCAAGGCATAACAAGAGTGAGGCGCATCGAAGGCAGCGGTTAGAAAATGGTGCCCCCAGGGAGACTCGAACTCCCACTCCCTTACGAGAACTGGATTTTGAATCCAGCGCGTCTACCAATTCCGCCACAGGGGCTAAAGGCGTCGGGCGGCCATCATACTCCGGGGCGATAAGCCGTCAACACGCCCACTCGGCGCCGGCCGGCGCCTATCAGGCGGGCTTCAGCCGTCTACCCAATCATCACCAATTGGTCTCCAACAAACAGGATTGGCCCGTGCCTAGCCTTTGACGCCGATGACGCTACCATTGACACGGGTCAGCAGCATCCGGTGGCCGTGGTCGGCTAGGTACTCGTCCACCGCCTGACGGGCGCCCTGCCAGTCCCCATAATCATCGACGATCATCACCCCGCCCGTTGCCAGCTTGGGGAAAAGGTGGATCAACTCGTGCTGGGTGGATTTATACCAATCCGTATCGAGGCGGAGGAGGGCGACGTCGCCGGGGGGCGCCCGTTCGGGGAGGGTGTCCTCGACCCTTCCCTTGACGAAATGGAAGGCCGCAGGGTCGAGGCCCAAACGGCGCAAATTATCTTCGACCTCGTCCTGGCTCGCATAGCACCAATCGGAGCTTTCCTCGCCGGTCCGGGTCTTTTGGAATTCGTCCATCGCCCCGCCGTCGGCGAATGTCTTGTCCTCATCCGTCGGTTTGCTCATGCCCTCGAAGGTATCGAACAGGTAAATTTCACGCGGCCCCGCACCGAGGGACTCCAAGGTCATGGCCGAGGCCGCAGAGGCCCCGCCCTGCCAGACGCCGCATTCGACGAAGGCGCCGATTATAGCATTCCGTTCAACGTAGCGCACCGCCGTAATCAGCGAAAACAGGCGCTCGAACCCGATCATGGTAAAAGGCTCGACGCGGCGGAAGATATCGATCGCCTGTTGATCGATATCCCTGGGGTGTTTGTGCTTCTTGCGGACCTCGAAACCGAGGGCGCCGGCGAGGGCTTTGAAGATGGCGTTCTTGTTGATGCGTACCATGAAAAAACGGGCCTCTTAATCCGCCGCTGATTTGGGAGCCTGTTCCAGGAGCCGGCGCTCCCAGTTGAGGGCCGTCCGGACGATGAAATCAAGGTCGTCATGTTGGGGCGACCACGACAGCGCGTCCAGAATGCGCTCGGTAGCGGCGACAAGCATCGGGGCGTCGCCGGGGCGTCTGGGGGCGTCTTCGAGGGTGAGTGGTTTACCGGCAACCCTCTCGATGGCATCCAGTACTTGGCGCACCGAAATGCCGTGCCCGTAGCCGCAATTGGCGGTGAGGCTGGGGTTGCCTTTCAGGAGGTAATCCAGGGCCGCCAAATGGGCCTCGGCCAAGTCAGTGACATGAATATAGTCACGAACGCATGTCCCGTCCGGGGTCTCATAGTCGGTGCCGAAGATCTGCATAACGGATCGGAACCCGACCACCGTCTCGGCGGCGATTTTTATCAAATGCGTTGCCTCTCGGCATACCTGGCCCGTTTCGCCGCCGGGGTCGGCGCCGGCGACATTGAAGTAACGAAGAATGACGTAACGCAGCCCGGTCGACCGGGCAACGTCCTCCAGCATCCATTCCGTCATCAATTTTGAACGGCCGTATGGGTTGAGAGGACCGACGGGTGCCGTTTCCGCAATCGGCTGTTCGGCGGGGGCGCCGTAGACGGCGGCCGTGGACGAGAAGATAAAAGCCTTGACCCCGGTATCGACACAGGCTTGCAGCAGGTTGCAGCTGGCGGACGTGTTATTGTCGTAATACAGGAGCGGCTGGTCCACGGATTCGGGAACGACGATGGAGGCGGCAAGATGGATGACAGCGGTGACGGCGTTTTCCGTTAGCAACCGTCCCATGGCGCCAATGTCGGCGACATCGGCTTCGGCAAAAGTAACCTCATCAGGGACCAGCGCCCTGGAACCCGTCGAAAGATCGTCAGCGGCGACAACCTTAAAACCGGCATTTGCGAATACGCGGACGGTGTGGCTGCCGATGTAACCGGCGGCGCCGGTGATCAATATTCGGTCTTCCGCCAATCGCTTCACTCCCTCATCCCCGGATGGCGTCCACTGCGGCGGGCATCTTAACACCTTGCCGTAATCAGAAGTAACCGAAGCGTTTGCCCCCTTGATTGCCCTCCCAGCCCCTGCCTGTTAAACAGCGCCGATGCTGAGAAGGCTTTACGACTGGACCATGAACCTAGCGGCCCACCGTCACGCGTTGTTGGCGCTGGGCTGTATTTCGTTCATTGAAAGCTCTCTGTTCCCAGTGCCGCCGGATATCCTGTTGATCCCGATGGTGCTGGCGGTCAGGGAGCGCGCCTTTCTGATCGCAACGGTCTGCACCATCGCCTCGGTGCTGGGCGGGCTTTTTGGTTACGGGATCGGGTTTTTCCTCTACGAGGCCATTGGCCGCGCCATCGTCGAGTTCTACGGCTACCAAGGCGCCTTCCGCGGGTTTAAGGCTGATTTCGCCAAATGGGGCTGGTGGATCGTCATCGGCGGCGGCTTCACGCCGTTCCCGTACAAGATCATCACCATCATGAGCGGCTTCGCGGCCCTTGATCCGTTCATTTTCACCGCCGCCTCAGCGGTATCCAGGGGCGTGCGGTTCTTCCTCGAGACGGGGCTGCTATGGTATTTCGGTGAGCCCATCCGCGTCTTCATCGAAACTCACCTCGGTAATTTGGCGACGCTGTTCTTCATCCTGCTCCTGGGCGGGTTCGTCGTCGCCTCGGCAATTTTTTAGCCTAGTCGCCGAGTCGGGGCGCTGGCGGCGGGAGGCCCCATACCCTATATGCCCCCTATATGGTTTTTATTATATGGTTTTTATGATTTTCGAAGACCGCCGCACCGACTGGCCCCGATGGATCCCGATGGCTATACTTGCCGCCTCGGTCGGGGCCCTGGCGACGGCCTACACGGTCGAATTGGCGTTCGGTTTGGAACCCTGCATCCTTTGTCTCTATCAACGAATCCCCTATGCCGTTGCCGGGGTTTTGGGATTGTTGGCGCTGTTGCTGCCGAGGGGCCGGTATCGCGTCTGGGTGGTCGCCAGTTGCGGGGCCGCGTTTGTCACCGGCGCCGGGATAGCGTTCTATCACCTCGGCGTCGAGCAGCACTGGTGGATGTCTGTGGCGTCATGCGGCAGTGGCGGGGGCGGGTCGGAGCCAAAGACCGTCGAAGACCTTCGGACGTTGCTGCTGGCCAAGCCGCCCAAAGCCTGCGATGAAATCGACTGGACCCTGTTCGGATTGTCCATGGCGACCTACAACGTGGCGGCGTCGCTGGCCCTGGCCTATGGTGCATTCTGGGGCGCTCAGCGGATGCGGAGGACCACGTGAACAAGAAGCCGAAATCCAGGAAATCCAAAAAGGCCCAAAAGAGCAAAAGCCCAGCGCGGCTTCCCGGCGATCCGACCCAGGCCCAGATGATCGAGCGCATGATCCGGGTCGATCAGGCCGGCGAATACGGCGCTGTCCGAATTTACGAAGGTCAGTTAAGCGTTCTGGGCGAAAGCGCGAGCGGGCCGGTGATCGCGCACATGGCCGAACAGGAACGCCGGCACTTGGATGCCTTCAACAAGCTGATCCCCGAGCGCCGGGTCAGGCCGACGGCGCTGCTGCCTTTATGGCATGTCGCCGGGTTTGCCTTGGGAGCCAGCACCGCCCTGTTGGGGGAAAAAGCGGCGTTGGCGTGCACCGTCGCCGTCGAGGAAGTTATCGATGAACACTACAGCAGGCAGGTGAAAAGACTAGACGCCGAAGGGACCGAGAAAAAGCTCCGCGATACATTCGAGAAATTCCGCCTTGAAGAGGTCAAGCACAAGCAAACCAGCCTCGACCACGGCGCCCGGGATGCTCCCGGTTACGAGGCGTTGACGGGGCTCATCAAGGCCGGCTCGCGCCTCGCCATCTGGCTGTCGACTCGGGTTTAAAGGCTGAAAAGGCCAGCGGCCTTCACACCCCGACCTTGTCACTTACCGCGCTTGGTAACGAGGCTAGAAATCACGCCACGCAGCGTGCGTACCTCCTGTTCGGTCAGGCCGGCGCGTTGGAAAATGTTGCGGATGTTGCGGACCATGACCGGGCGTTTTTCGGCGACGCGGAGGAAACCTGAACCGTCGAGTTCTCCCTCCAGGTGTTCGAACAAGCCTTCCAGTTCAGCCTTGTTGGCGGGCCGTGTTTCCTTGGGCATGGCTAACGCGATTTCGGGCCCGCTCTCATGGTCTTTGGCGGCCGCCATAAGCCACTCGTACCCGACGCAGAACACGGCCTGGGCCAGATTGAGCGAACTGAAGGCGGGGTTCATTTCGGCCATGACGACGGCATCGGCTAGCGCCAAATCATCGTTGGTGAGGCCTTTGGCCTCAGGCCCGAAAAGCACGCCCGCCCGTCTGCCTCCTGGGCCGCCGGTTGCAGCAAAAGCCCGGATTTCCCCCGTCGCTTGCCGAGGGGTGAGGATGCGTTTGGTCATGTCGCGGGTGCGCGCGGTGGTGGCGAACACCCGTTCCAGGTCGGTGACGGCGTCCGGCGTGGTCTCGAACAGCTTGGCTTCGGCCAGGATTGCATCGGCGCCAGCCGAGGCGGCCTTGGCCTCGTCGCTAGGCCAGCCGTCCCGGGGCTTGACCAGGCGTAATTCGGTGAGTCCGCAGTTGAGCATGGCGCGCGCCGCCATGCCGATGTTCTCGCCCAGTTGCGGCTCGACCAGGACGATGACGGGGCCAGGGCCAGGGTCCAGGCCACGTGCTTGCACCTGGGTCGAATTCGCGCCGGCCATCAACTGTGACTGTCCACGACACCATCCCGAAAGAGCTTGAAAATGATGGAATCGCGGAGCGCGTTGTAGGACGCGTCGATGATGTTGCCCGACACCCCCACCGTAGACCAGTATTCCCCGGCCTTATCCACCGATTGGATCATCACCCGTGTGACCGCGCGGGTGCCGTCGCTGGGGGTCAGGATGCGGACCTTGTAATCGACTAGGCGCAGGTCTTCGAGCTGTGGGTATATGGGTATCAGCACCTTTCTGATCGCCGCGTCGAGCGCGTTCACCGGCCCATTGCCCTCGGCAACGGTCATGAACGATTCGCTCGCGACATCGAGCTTGACGGTCGCCTCGGAGAAGGTGATCAGTTCGCCCTTGGCATTCCAGCGCCTTTCATCCAGGACCCGGAAGCTGGTGCAGTGAAAGTAATTCGGCACGGTGCCGAGGGCGCGCCGGGCCAGCAATTCGAAACTGGCTTCGGCGCCGTCGTAGGCGTAACCGTCGAACTCGCGTTCCTTGAGCGTCTCCAGCAACCGGGCCACCTTGGTGTCCTTGGGATCGACTTCGATCCCGATTTCACGGAACCGGGCTAGGATGTTGGAGCGCCCCGACTGGTCGGACACCACCACGTGGCGGCGGTTGCCGACTATTTCGGGATCGATATGCTCGTAGGTTGAGGAATCCTTTTCCACCGCCGAAGCGTGCAAGCCCCCTTTGTGGGCAAAGGCCGATTCGCCGACATAAGGCGCGCTACGGTCGGGAGCCCGGTTCAGCCGTTCGTCCACAAGCCTGGATACGTGTGTGAGCTTGCCCATGTCGTCATTGGTGATACCAGTCTCATAGCCCATCTTCAGGACCAAAGATGGGATGATGGTAATCAGGTTGGCGTTACCGCAGCGCTCGCCCAATCCGTTCAGCGACCCTTGCACGTGGCGCACACCGGCTTTGACGGCGGCCAGCGATATGGCGACGGCGTTGCCGGTGTCGTCGTGGGCGTGGATGCCGAGATGGCTGCCGGGGATATGCTCGATTACCTTTCCGACGATGTCTTCCACCTCGTGGGAGAGCGTGCCGCCGTTGGTGTCGCAGAGTACGATCCACCTGGCACCGGCCTCGTAGGCGGCTTTCAGGCAACCGATGGCGAACGCGGCATTAGCTTTGTAGCCATCGAAGAAGTGCTCGGCGTCGAAGATCACCTCTTTCGTGTGCTCGGCAGCCAACCGCACGCTGTCGGCGATCATGGCGATGTTTTCTTCCGGCGTGATATTGAGCGCCACCCGGACGTGAAAATCCCAGGTCTTGCCGACCATGCACACGGCCTTGGTGCCAGCGCTCAGAAGGGCCTGGAGACCGGGGTCATTGTCAGCGCTGCGCCCGGCGCGCCGCGTCATGCCAAAAGCGCACATCCGGGCGCGGCTAAGCGCCGGCGGATTTTCGAAAAAAGAGTCGTCTGTGGGGTTGGCCCCCGGCCAGCCGCCCTCGATATAGTCGATACCGATGCTGTCGAGCCCCTGGGCGATCAACTCTTTGTCGGCGGGGTTGAAATCGACGCCTTGGGTCTGCGCCCCGTCGCGGAGCGTGGTATCGAACAAGTAAACACGCTTGTTGCTCATCGCCGGGCCAATCTGGTTACGTAGGTAGAAGGCGGGAGAATGCCGAATTTCTGGTCTTGGCTCAAGGATTTATGGGCTCTTTCCCATGGTCGCGTCTCGGGCCGGCGCGAGCAGGCATGATTGTCGTTGGGTTATTTTTGTATGCAAACGTCGGGAATTGGAGTGGCCTGCCCGCGGGCCTCTATGGATTAGGGGAAAGGACCACCGGTACTTGCGCCCACACAAAGGCATAGCAACCGAAATCCTATAAGGATCATTTTCTTGGCAGCACCATTGCCGATAAGGATTTGGCCATAGAAACCTACAACCACGTACCGGCAGTTTATTGGGAGCCTTTCGAGCAGACCGTCCAGCAGATCAACACCATGATCGCATCGAGCATCGAACGGCTGGAGAAAAACATCGATGACGGCCAGACCGAAGTCATGAAAGCCAACGCCCAAATCTTTTCAGGCTCATCAAGCGGTTCGTGGACGTGGCATCGGCGATCGTCCACGGCAGCGCCAAGCTCATGGACCAATCGGAAGTGGATGCGCTCCTCGGGGATTAGGCCCTTTCGACGGCAATGAATATGGGCCAGTTGCCGGTCAGTAGTTCTTTAAATGTTTCGCTGGGATGGACTTCGAGAACAAGTGCCCCTGGCCGACATGGTAGCCCAGGGCGTTTAGGAAACCGACCTGGTTTTCTGTCTCCACTCCCTCGGAGGTGATGTTGAGGCCCAGGTTCTTGGCCATGGAGACAATAACGCGGACGATGGCGACAGCGTCCCGTTCATCGGGCAGGTTGGTAACGAAGGCGCGGTCCACCTTCAGGCAATCCAGCGGAAAGCGCGTCAGGTAGGGTGGGTCTAGCCCCGCTTCCAGGTGGTGCCTTGGGCGCCGTCTTCCAACAAAACACCTTGGGAAGCTAAGTCGTCACGGATTTTGTCGGCGCGGGCAAAGTCCTTGTCGGCGCGGGCGCCGTTGCGCTCGGCAATCAGGGTGTCGATGGCGGCATCGTCGAAGGACTCGGTTCCCGGCGGCTGCCACTTGAACCAGTCCTGGGGGTCTTGCTGGAGAAGGCCCAGGAGGTTTGCGGCGTCTAAAAGCTGACCCTTCTCTTCGGCAAGCGCTTCAATATCCTCTATTGAAAGTTTATTTAGGAGTTTGCTTCGGGATCGAAGGTAGCTAAGCGCACTGGGAGTGTTTAGATCGTCTTGTAGCGCCCAGGCCGTTCGTGAGTCTTCGGTACCAGGGGTTATGGGTTTGATTTTACTAACTCGCTGAAGCGCCCCGTAATACCCATCCAGCTCCCGCTTGGCCTCCAGAATTCCGTCATTGGTGAAATCCAGCGGCTTACGGTAGTGGGTCTTAAGTAGCGCCAACCTAATGGCCTCGCCGGGAAATTCGTCTAGGAGCTCGTGCACGGTGTAATAATTGCCGAGGCTTTTCGACATCTTCTCGCCTTCGGACATCAGGTAGCCATTGTGCATCCAGTATTTGGCGAAGCCGCTAACGCCGGTGCAGGTGGATTGGGCGATCTCGTTCTCGTGGTGGGGGAAGATCAGGTCCTGGCCGCCGCCGTGGATATCGAACTCGGGGCCGAGGAACTTCTCGCTCATCACCGAGCATTCCAGGTGCCAGCCTGGTCGTCCCCGGCCCCAGGGGCTGTCCCAGCCGGGAAGGTTGTCGTCCGACTGCTTCCACAAAACGAAGTCAGCGGGGTCCTGCTTGTAGGGCGCGACTTCGACCCGGGCGCCGGCCACCAGTTCGTCGCGGTTGAGCTTCGACAACTTCCCATAGTTCGGCATGGAGGACACCGAGAACAGCACGTGGCCTTCCGCCTCATAGGCGTTGCCGCTATCGAGCAGCTTCTCGGTCAGTTGGATCATGCCTTCGATGTGTTCGGTGGCCCGGGGTTCAAAGTCGGGATCGAGGTTCTCCAGCGCCGCCATGTCGTCGTGGAAGATTTTCGTCGTCCGCGCCGTAATGTCGCCGATCGACTCGCCGGTATTCTTGGCCGCGGCGTTGATCTTGTCGTCCACGTCGGTGATGTTGCGGACGTAGGTGACCTTTGAGTCGGGGGGGTGATAAAGACGCTTCAAAAGCCTGTAAAAAACGTCGAAAACGACCACTGGCCGGGCGTTGCCGATGTGGGCAAAGGCGTAGACCGTCGGCCCGCAGACGTACATGCGCACGTGGTTCGGGTCGCGGGGCTCGAACGCGACCTTCTTGCCTTGAAGCGTATCGTGGATCTTGAGCACCATGGCCCCGATCATACCTTGCCGGTGAAACGGTTGGTCAGGGGATAGCGGCGGTCGCGGCCAAAGGCGCGCTCCGTGATCTTGACCCCCGGAGGTGCCTGGCGGCGTTTGTATTCGGCGCGGTCCAGCATGTGCCAGACCTCTTCGGCGATGCCCAAATCGTGGCCCTTGGCGGCAATGTCGTCCAGGGTCATTTCATCCTCGATCAGGCAGCGGAGAATGGAATCCAGTTGGTCGTAGGGCGGCAAGGTGTCCTGGTCCGTTTGATTGGGCTTCAATTCTGCGGTCGGCGGCTTGGTGATAATGCGCTCGGGGATCACCGGGCCGTCGGGACCTTTGGCGTCGTCCGGCCGGTAGGCGTTGCGCCAGCGCGCGAGATCAAAGACGGTGGTCTTGTAAACGTCCTTGAGCACCGAAAACCCGCCGCACATGTCACCGTAAAGGGTCGCGTAACCAACCGACATCTCGGACTTGTTGCCGGTGCTGAGCACCATATGGCCGAACTTATTCGATAGCGCCATCAGCGTCACGCCACGGGCGCGGGCCTGGATATTCTCCTCCGCCGTGTCGGCGTCGAGGCCGGCGAATTTAACCTTCAGCATTTCGTCAAACGCCTTCATCGCCGGGCCGATGTCGATGGTGTCCAGCTGTACGCCCAAAAGCCCGGCCACCTCGGCGGCGTCTTCCACGCTTTCGGCTGAGGTAAAGGGTGACGGCATGACGATGCAATGGACCTTGCCGGGGCCCAGCGCGTCGGTGGCGATAATCGCGGTAAGGGCGCTGTCGATGCCGCCTGAAAGCCCGATCAACACCCCTGGGAAGGCGTTCTTGCCGACGTAGTCACGAAGCCCCAGAACCAGGGCCCGGTAGATCGCCTCGTCGCCCTTCGGTTCGGTGGCGATGCCACCTTCGGCACAGGCCCAGCCGTCACCATCCTGGGTCCACTTGGTGATCAGAAGGTCTTCGGTCCATGCCCGTGCTCTGGCCAGCAGACGGTTGTCGGCGCCAAGCACGAAAGAGGCGCCGTCGAACACTAACCCGTCTTGGCCGCCGACGAGATTGACATAGATCAGCGGCAACCCGGTTTCGGTGATGCGCGCCACGGCGGGGTTCAACCGCTGGTCCGGCTTATCGGTTTCGAAGGGTGAGCCGTTGATGACGACCAGAATCTGGGCACCGGATTCCTGAAGGCATTCGGCGACTTCCGGAAACCACATGTCCTCGCAGATCATGACGCCCAGCCGCACGTCCCGGAACGCCGCCGGCCCCGGCAGCGGTCCGGGGACGAAAAGGCGCTTCTCGTCGAAGACGCCGTAGTTGGGCAGGTCGTGTTTCAGGCGCACCGCCTGGATTTCCCCGCCGTCCAGCAGCAACGCCGCGTTATAGAGCCGGCCGTCCAGGCGCCAAGGGGCGCCGACGAGGAGCCCCGGACCACCGTCCTTGGTTTTGCCCGCCAGCTTGGCGACGCCCGACTCCACGATATCCTGAAAGGCGTGCTTAAGGACCAGGTCTTCCGGCGGGTAGCCGGAAACCACGAGCTCGCCCGCAATCACTAAATCAGCACCGTCCTTGGCGGCTTCGGTGCGCCTGGAAAGAATGCGGTCGAGATTGCCCTCGATATCGCCGACGATCGGGTTGATCTGCGCTAGGGCTATGACGAGGAATTCGGTCATTGGGATGTCACGAAAAGACTGGGTGCAACCGGAGCGCAATCGGGCATTGCTGAGGGATCATTCGGGGGGTCATTCAGGGGGATCATGGGCGGCGGCCAGAAAACTGTCAACGTTGCCCTTGTCCGGCCGGAAGACCCGGAGAGCACCTGGGGGTGGTCCGGGTTTTTTTCCGAAGCGGTTGGAAATCGCGGCCGGCAATTCATAGTCTAGCCATGCCATGATCAATCTCCCGCAACCCCCGGGACCGGCTCCGGCTCCTCAACAGGCAGGCGAAGAGGGCGGAGAGGCTGAGTTTTTGCTCCGAAAAAGGGTGGATAGAACAGCACCCAGGGCGGCGGTCCCGGTGTCGGCATGCCTCCCCCGCCTTTGCCGCTAACTCCGGCCCCCCCCAGGCGGCTTCCCCGGCACAGGCCCCGGCGCCGTTTTGCCGCCCGACCCCTCATTGATCCTTGGCATCAGGACCGCTTAAACAGGAATTCGCGGCCGGTCTTGACTTGGGCCTTGCCGTCGTAAGCCACGACGTCGGCGGTAGCAAAGGTTTCGGCCCAGGATTCGGGCAGGAACGAGCCGGTGCCGATGACGTCGACGGGGGCGCCGACATCCGCCATGACCCGGCACTTGGCGACGTCGAACCCCGAAGAGGCGACGATCTCGACCTTACCGAAGCCGGCGTGGTCCAACTGTTCGCGGAAATAAAAGATGGCCGCCGCCGAAACCCCGGTGCCGGTAAGGGTGCGCAGCTCCCTTTCCGAGCGGTACCGGCGTACCGCTACCGGGGCGTGCCGTTCCAGCACCGCGTAGGATTCCTGGGGGCCGAGGCCCTCGACGAAGCGCCCGCCATGGGTGTCGAGCCGGAAACTCAACTGGCCCTTCGAGGCCATTTCCGGGTACCGGCGGCAGACCATCAGCGCGTCGGTCACCTCGCGGCCATAGAAATCCACCAGCACGGTCAGGGGTTCGCCGGGGAAGGTATCGACGAACATCTCGGCCGCCTTCAACGTCGACCCGGCATAGCCAATCAGGGAATGGGGCATAGTGCCGAGGCCGCCGGCCTGGCCGAAATAATGGGCCGTGGCTTCGGTGGCGTTGCCGATAAAGCCCTTGGCGCCGACCTGCTTGATGGCCGCCGCCGAGCCAACCGACGCCGCATAGGCCATCATTTCCGCCATTTCGGTTCCGGCGCAATGCCGCACGTCCATAGCCAGGAATCGGACGCCGGGCAGCTCGACGCACATGGTGAAGGCGTTGTTGGCGGCGACGCAGGCGGGTCCGAGTTTCTGCAGGTAAAGGGTCTCCAATTCCACCAGGTGATAGAGAGGCCCGGTCAGGTAGACCAACGGCTCGCCGGCGCCGACCCATTGGCCTTCTTTGTAGTTGAGTTCGATCTCGATCTCGAACTTGCGTCTGGTGGCGACGTCTTCAAGCCACGCCACCATCAGCCTGGGTGCGAAAATCACCGGGCGGCGCATGAACACCGCATAAGTCGCTTGCTTATCGCCGAAGCGCTCGACGGTTTTCTTGGTCTTCAGGAAATAACGGTCGGTCCAACGCCGGATGTGTTCTTCGCTGGTGTCAGTCCTGGCTTCGCCGGTATCGGATGAGGCTTCGACGGCTTTTTTTCGTTTTGATTTTACCGGCTCGGCCACGTCGGCGCGCCCTGATTGACTAAGTGGCTTGGGCGGCGCGGTCTGAAACGTTGGCGCGGCCGTCTTTGAGGATTTCCGCAAGCAGGAACGCCAGCTCCAAGGCCTGGCGGGCGTTCAGCCTGGGATCGCAATGGGTGTGGTAGCGGTCGGACAGGTTGGCTTCGGTGATCGCCACTGCGCCGCCGGTGCACTCAGTCACGTCCTGGCCGGTCATCTCGAAATGGACGCCGCCCGCATGAGTGCCTTCCGCACGATGGACGGCAAAGAAGCCCTGGACCTCCTGGAGGATGCGCTCGACCGCCCGGGTCTTGTAGCCGTTGGCGCTTTTCACGGTGTTGGCGTGCATGGGGTCGCAGACCCAGACCACCGCCTTGCCCTCGCGCTCGACGGCCCGGATCAGCGGCACCAGCAGGGTTTCCACCTTGTCGGCGCCCATGCGCGCAACGATGGTCAGCCGCCCGGCCTCGTTCTCGGGGTTGAGGATGTCGATCAATTTAAGCATCTCGTCGGCGTCGGTAGACGGGCCGGCCTTGAAGGCAACCGGGTTGGCGATGCCGCGCATGAATTCCACGTGCGCCCCGTCCAACTGCCGGGTGCGGTCGCCGATCCAGAGCAGGTGCGCCGACGTATCGTACCAGTCGCCCGAGGTCGAATCGACGCGTGTCATGGCCTGTTCATAGTTCAGCAGCAGGCCTTCGTGGGAGGTGAAGAAATCGGTCTCTCGAATTTGCGGCGTCGTCTCCGACGTCAGCCCGCAGGCGGCTATGAACGCCAGCGTTTCATCGAGCCGGTCGGCCAAGTCCCTGTAGCGCTCGCCCAGCGGGCTGTCGGCGACGAAGCCCAGGTTCCACTGGTGCACCTTTTGCAGGTCCGCGTAGCCGCCCTGAGCGAAGGCGCGCAGCAGGTTAAGGGTCGATGCCGACTGGTTGTAGCCCTGCATCAGGCGTTCCGGGTTCGGGGTCCGGGCTTCGGCGGTGAACGCCATGGAGTTGACCATGTCGCCCCGGTAGATCGGCAGGGTCTCGCCGTCGATGGTCTCCATCGGCTCGGACCGGGGCTTGACAAACTGGCCGGCCATGCGCCCGACCTTGACCACCGGCAGGGCCGCCCCGAAGGTCAGCACCACGGCCATCTGCAAAAGAACCCTAAACGTGTCGCGGATGTTGTCGGGATGGAATTCGGCGAAGCTTTCGGCGCAGTCGCCGCCCTGCAACACGAAAGCCTTGCCCTCGGCGACCCGGCCCAAGACCTTTTTCAAGTTGCGGGCCTCGCCGGCGAAGACGAGCGGCGGCATGCCGCGGAGCCTTTCCTCCACCGCCTCGATGGCGCCGGGATCCGGGTACTCCGGCACCTGGCGGATCGGCTTGGAGCGCCAGCTATCGGGCGCCCATTTCATCCTGGCCATTTCAAATACTCTTTACTGCCGTGTTTGTCGTGTTTGCCCAGTTTGTTCAGTTTCCTGGGCCAGTTGACCGCCCATATACGACGGACGGGGCAGTTTTTCCAGGATTTCCCGCAAAAGACGGCGGCCTGGCAGACGGCGTGGACTGAAAATGGCCGGTCGGCATCCAGTGGTCATTCGGTAGTCATGGGGTCGGCGTTCGGTAACCGGCGCGCCCTCACCCTTCACTCCACCTCCTCCCCCCGCTTGTCGCGCATGGTGAAGAACTCCTCGCCCGCCGTCGGGTGGATGCCGATGGTGGCGTCGAACTGGGCCTTGGTGGCGCCGCATTTTAGCCCTAAGGCAAAGCCTTGGATGATCTCCGGCGCGTCTAGGCCGACCACGTGGCAACCCAGCACCCGGTCGGTTTCGTGGTCCACGATGACCTTCATCATCGTCTTCTCGTCGCGGCCGGAAAGGGTGTGCTTCATGGGCGTGAAACTCGACACGTAGATATCGATCTCGGCGTTTTCCCGGGCTGTATCCTCGCTCAACCCCACCGTGCCGATGGGGGGTTGGCTGAAGACGGCGGAAGTCACGTTGGCGTAATCCACCGCCACCGGTCCATCGCCGAAGACGGTCTTGACCACGGCCTCGGCCTCGGCGATGGCGACGGGCGTCAGGTTCATGCGCTCTGTGACGTCGCCGATGGCATAGATGTTAGCGATCGACGTCTGGGAATATTCATCGACCTTGACGGCGCCTTTGCCGTCGAGTCCGACGCCGGCTTCCTCCAGGCCCATGCCGGCGGTGTTGGGCGCCCGGCCGGTGGCGTACATGACAAGATCGGTTTCGATCTTGTCTCCGCCTTTGAGCGCCAGCGAGAAAGCGCCGGCTTTTTTTTCTATCGCCTCGACCACCGTATATGGCCGGATGTCGACGCCCTTTTTTGCCATTTCCCGGGCCAAGGTGCCGCGCACGTCCTCGTCGAAGCCCCTGAGGATATTGTCGGCACGGATGATCTCGGTGACGCGGGCGCCGAAAGCATTGAAGATGCCCGCGAACTCGACGGCGATATAGCCGCCGCCGATGATGGCGATGCGCTTCGGCAGCTCCGGAAGATCGAGCGCCTCGTTGGACGTAATGACGTGCTCGATGCCGGGGATTGGGGGCATTTTCGGCCAGCCGCCGGTGGCCACCAGGATGTTTTCCGCGGTCAGGGCCTTGGTCCCGCCTGGGCCGTCCACCTCCACCGTATGCGGATCGGCGATTTTGGCGGTGCCGAAGACCTCTTTGACGCCGGCTTCACCCAGGATCCGATGATAGACCGCTTCCAGCCGATCCAGTTCGGCGTTCTTGGTGGCGATCAGCTTCGGCCAGTCAAAACTTGCGTCCACCGGGGCCCAGCCGTATCCCACCGCGTCCTCGAAGTCTTCGGCAAAGTGGCTTGCGTAGACCAGAAGCTTCTTCGGCACACAGCCGCGCATGACGCAGGTGCCGCCGGTGCGCAGGTTCTCGACGATGGCGACACGGTTGCCTTTGGCCGCGGCGCGGCGCGATGCCCGGACGCCGCCGGACCCGGCGCCGACGGTGATCAGGTCGAAGTCGTATGGGGCCATGGGGGAGCCTAGATGCCGCCCATGCAGAGATACTTAATCTCGACGAACTCGTCGATTCCGTATTTGGATCCCTCGCGGCCGATGCCCGATTCCTTCATGCCGCCGAACGGCGCAACCTCGGTCGAAATGATTCCCTCGTTGATGCCGATGATGCCGTATTCTAGCGCCTCCGCCGTCTTCCAGACGCGGCCGATGTCGCGGCTGTAGAAATACGCCGCCAAGCCGAACTCGGTGTCGTTGGCCAGACTTATGACTTCCTCGTCGTCCTTGAAGCGGAACAGCGGCGCCACCGGCCCGAAGGTCTCTTCGCGGGCGACCTTCATGTCCTGGGTGACGTCGGCGAGGATGGTGGGTTCATAGAAGGTGCCGCCGAACTCGTGGCGTTGGCCGCCGGCGACGATTCGCGCGCCCTTGTCGACGGCGTCCTTGACATGGTCTTCGACCTTTTCCACCGCCTTCATGTCGATCAGCGGCCCCTGGTGGGTCTCGCCCTTCAGTCCGTCCCCGACCTTGAGCCCCGAAACCGCCTGCGCCAGGCGGCTGGTGAAATCGTCGTAGATGCTGTCCTGGATGTAGAGCCGGTTGGCGCACACACAGGTCTGGCCGGTGTTGCGGTATTTCGACGCCATGGCGCCGACAATGGCGGCGTCCAGGTCGGCATCGTCGAAAACGATGAATGGCGCGTTACCGCCGAGCTCCATGGAGGTCTTCTTCACCGTCAGCGCGCATTGGGCCATCAGCATCTTGCCGACCTCGGTGGAGCCGGTAAACGAAAGCTTGCGGACGGTGGGGTTGGACGTCAACTCGCCGCCGATGTCTCCGGCGCTCCCCGTAACGACGTTCATGACGCCCTTCGGTATGCCTGCCCGCTCAGCCAGTTCCGCCAAAGCGAGCGCGCTCAAGGGCGTCGCCGTCGCCGGCTTGATGACGACAGGGCATCCCGCCGCCAACGCCGGCGCGCACTTCCGCGTAATCATGGCGGCCGGGAAGTTCCAGGGCGTAATGGCGGCGACGACGCCGATGGGCTCCTTGATGACGACGATGCGCTTGTTGGCGCCGTGCGGGGGGATGGTGTCGCCGTAGACGCGCTTGGCTTCTTCGGCAAACCATTCGATGAAGGACGCCGCATAGACGATCTCGCCTTTCGATTCGGCTAATGGCTTGCCCTGCTCGGCGGTCATCAGGACTCCCAGGTCGTCTGTATTATCGATCATCAGGTTGAACCAGGTCCTGAGAATATTGGTGCGCTCCTTCGCCGTTTTGGCGCGCCACGGCCCCCAGGCGGCGTCGGCGGCCTCGATGGCACGCCTCGTCTCAGCGGCGCCGAGTTTGGGAACGGTGGCCAGGACATCGCCCGTGGCCGGGTTGGTGACCTCGATGGTGCCGCCGCCCTCCGAATCGATCCAGGCACCGTCAACGTAGCACTGTTGGCGGAGGAGGCTGGAATCGGTGAGTTGCATGGCGTCCTCCCTGGTATCGCGCCCACCGGGCGCTGTTCTTATTTGGTTTCAAAATGTTGCAGCGTCCGTTCCGGGGCTTGGCTGGTGTTGCCGGATTGCCGGCGGAGGCTTGCAAACAGGCGCCGGAGTATAATCGCCCCGGCCCCGGCTGTTAACCTCTTCCGTCCCCGTCCCCAGAGCAAAACCAGATTGAATGGAACCGCCCGGGGAAATCCTCGGTCGATCCTCGGGCGATCCATCGATCGGGTGAGTTTGCTCTAATGCGCCATTAGCGACCACGGGGTCTCATTGTCCTGGTAGGGGGCCAAGTTGAAAATAGGCTCGCGGAGTTCGGCCGGAAAGTTAATGGTGCGGAACCGTCACCGGCGCCGACCCCGAAGCCTGGGACCGGGTGGCTCTCGGTTTAGGGGGTATACGGGGACAACTGTGCGGTGTGCCACGGCGCCGATTTAGAAGGACCAGCCTAGCCGCTAACCTGTATGGCCGGCAACCTCAACCGTCATCTCGCCCCCGATGGCATCGCCATGTGTCTGACGTCAGCGCCATGGGACAAATAATGGGACACATAATCGACGTGCTTCAAGCAGTCATTAATTGAAAATCACGGACTAAGCAGCTCACCCCGAACCATTATCGAATCCCGGTTGGGAACAATCCCAAGCCACAAATAATAATCAAACGGCGCCCTCTTCGATGCGGCATCCTGAAATTTATCGATCCACCATCCGGGCTTCTTCAAAGTGATGTGCGCGTTCTCGCCGTTTGGTAGGAGCTTTTTTGAAGGATAACAGGCGATGGTGCAAATAAGGTATCGATTGGAGAACGCGAATAGTTCGTCGATAATCCAATCGATGTCTTCCTCCGAAAGATGTTCCATGACATCGGTGCATATGACTCCATCAAAAGTGCCAGACGGTAGTTGGCTGTAGGGTTCATATCCAGGGTCATAAAGCGTTATTTTGTCAATTCCCCAAATTTTTTTTAACCCTCTCAATGTCTTTCCGTCTGGCGTTTCTAATTCTGCCCGATCGTAAAATGTCGCTTTGCCGCATCCATAATCCAATAAGGTCTTTAGCTGAAATTCTTCGACCGCTTGTTTCACCTGTAAAATATGGGGCCGAAGGCTTTCGCCACTGAACGTTTTATCTGCGGGGATTTGCTTCAACTGGTCACCATGTTGATGCAGGTCCCGGTAATACTGTGCGAGTTCTGTAAACTGCGGGCTGGGATTAGAGCGACTAAACTTCACGGGATGGTTCCTGCCAACGACAACATCTAGGAACATGAATTATAATTAACACCCCCATTTATTACCAATATCAAAATCTGCAGCGGACGTCGGCATCGATGACACTTACAGGGAACAGACCCCGGACGATTCGGCGTTGAAGAACCTAGACAACTGTGACGTATTTGAGGCGGGTTGACCGATATACACCTCCTCTTGTGCCGGAAAACGCCCTAAAGCCGGGCGTCTACGAACTGTTTCAGTTCCCGGACCACTTGATCGATCACATCTCCCCATTTTCCCCGTTGCGATTGGCGGAACAACCTGAGGCTCGGATACCAAGGGCTGTCCTCGCGTTCCACCATCCATCGCCCCGGTGGCACCAGAACGGTGGACAACAACACCCAGACCGGCACGCCAAGGGCGCCGGCCAAGTGCACGGTGGTATTGGAAATGGAAATGATGAGATCGAGGGCCGCCACTTGGGCTGCGAAGGCATCTAGGTCGGTAAGCGAATCGACTTCTTCGTCATGGACCAGCATTTTGCCCGTCCCGTTGGCGAAGTCCCGGCGTTCGCACGCTGTGTCGCCGTACTGAAGGTCGATGAAACGCACCTTTGGGATCCGAATCACGGGCAGCAATTCCCAGAGTGTCATCGACTTGTCGCCACCGAACTCGACATTCTTACTCAGCCACGAGATGCCGATCAGCAATTCATCCCTGCCTTGGCGGTATCGCGCCCCGAAAGCACTAGTTCTTTCGGCGTCAGCAGAGAGATACGACCGGCGGTTCGGAAAATCGCCGGGCGACGACCGGAACCGCCGGCCGAGACTGCCGATGGGGATTTGAAAATCGATGCCATCGCTGACCACCCGGGCGGCCGGTGGATTGGTCCGGGCAACGCATTCGACGCCGGGAAAGGAGCGCTGAAAAAGTGGCACCAGCCGCGGGTCGATTTCCAGCACGACGTGGGCGCCAGTGGCCATCACCTCCGGGACCATGGACGCGAATTGTATTTCGTCCCCGACCCCCTGCTCGCCCCAGACCAAGATAGTCTTATCCTTGATAGGCTCCCCCTGCCAGGGGGCCTGCGTGTAGGGCTGGCGACGCCGGTCCGAATCTTTCCAACGCCATTCATACCCCTCCCAGGCGTCCCGCCACTGGCCGCGCAAAAAATGAATGTACCCGATGCCTTGGCGCGCCCGCGCATGGTCCGGATAGATTTCGAGTACCCGGTGGTAACACGCCATCGAGTTGTCAAGCTGCCCCTCGGTCATGAACAGCTTGCCCAGGTTATACTGGGCCTCGGGGGAATTAGGATCGAGGGCGATGGCCCGGCTAAAGCACGCGTGGGCGTCGATCGACTTGCCCAGGGATGCCAAGGTATTGCCCAGGTTGTTGTGGGCCGCGGTGTGATCAGGCGCTACCTTCAGAACTTGGTGGAAGCAGTCGCAGGCCTCCTCGGGCTGACCGAGTTCCCTGAGCACGAGACCTAGGTTGTTCAGGTAATCTGGATTCCCGGGCGCTATCACCAGGGCTTGGCGGTAGCACCTTTCAGCATCGTAGAATTTTCCGGCCTTACTAAGGAGGGTGCCTAGGCCAGCCAAGGCCTCGCAGGAGCTAGCGTCGGTGTCAATTGCATGCCGGTAACAGGCCTCGGCTTCTTCGAAATCTCCTTCTTCCGTGAGGACGTCGCCGAGGTTCGAGAGCGAATCCGAAAAGTCAGGTGCGATCTCCAGTGCCCGGCGATAACACGCGATGGCCGCGACGTTGTCGCCAAACGCCCGGTGCGCCCCGCCGAGGTTGTTGTGATAGCCCGGCTCACCGGGGTTTCTCAAAATCGCCTTTTCGAACAGTTTCAGAGCCAAGTCCGGTCGCCCGGTCTGCAAGGCGACAGTTCCCAGAAGATCAAGCGCTTCAGGGTTTTCGGAGTCCGTGTCGAGGACCCGGCAGTAAACCTCTTCCGCGTCTTCCAGACGTCCTGCCTGATGATGGGCGAGCCCTAACGCGAGCGTCTCGGAAACGTTCATTGGCTGGCGGCTCATGAGGGTCGGACCAATGAGGACAACAGGGACTCCATCATACCCGGGAACAGAGAGGCGACTTTGAGGCGACTTTCGAGGGTTCCATGATCATTACTGCGGGATGGTGCGTCAACATTCCAATGGAAGGCCTTAGTGTCCGTCCAAAAAGTTTTTGAATCATATGAGCCAGTTGTTTTAACTGGCATTTTCCAGATAACCTTCAAATCCGCTCCGAGCATACCCAAATTGCACCGCCATTTGAATGTTCTTCATCCGCTGGAACCCGACGGCCTTATTTTGGTGGTTTGACCGTGCCCGGAAGGCCATTTGTCCACATTTTCCGCCACCAAGACACACCCCTCTCGCCGTTTCCACCTTGCAGTGAAGTTCCTCGGCCTACGCCGGAACGGGTCTTCGTCGTAGATCATCAATCAGGCTCAAGATTTACTGAAACAAGTTCCTCGGACAACTGCCCGACCGATCCGTTCGAGGCCGCCTTCCGCCGCGTCGTCAAGATCAACCCCTAATTCGCTGAGGCGCACCGGAACCTTTCGCACGTATTGTTGCTGGCCAGGCGCTCGGACGAGGGCTGGAAGGAATTCCAGTGGCGGTAGCGGTGCCGGGATTTCCCGGCCGAAACCCGTCCGTTCCCGCGGACGCCTTGGTCCGGCGAGGCGGTGGACGGCAGGGCG